>CAJXSF010000029.1 GCA_913061515.1 uncultured Gammaproteobacteria bacterium
ATCTACACTAGATCGCTCGTCGGCAGCGTCAGATGTGTATAAGAGACAGCAGATGCACAGCTTCGGGGGAGAGGACTTGTTTGTCTGCTGTGGACTCATACAGTTTATTGAGGACAAAGTTGCCACTCTCAACGGCTTGCTTAGAGCCGGTAAGTTTAAACTCGTTGCCACGATTCTGGATTTTAACTGCCAGCGATTTCTCAATCTGCACCAAGTGCTCGTTGAGGCGGCCACAAAGATTGGCCAATCGGTGCGTATTATCTGGCTCTAAAACAAGCCTTTGGGTGTATTTTGGGGTTGTCATTAAGACAGCTTTTGAGCCTCCATTTAAACAATGTCTGTCGCTAGTATACCAATCTATCCCAACTTGTAAGTATCTTTGCTAAAGGCAAAGACACACTAACAAGTTCGGATAGTGCCTTTATAAGCTCCCAAATAGGGAGTTAGTGTAGGCATCGACTATTTTTACCGTTGTAAATTGCCCGATCATGCTGGCATCGTCGCAGCGAAAGTTAACGACACGGTTGTTCTCTGTGCGCCCCTGTAGGGCACCAGGGTCTTTTTTCGAGACACCGTTGACGAGAATGCGTTGTTCACTACCAACCATTGACTCGCTGATCGCTTTTGCTTGCTGGCTAATTTGTGCCTGCAAGACAGCGAGCCTATGCTTTTTCTCTTGTTCAGAGGTGAGATCTTTAAGATCTGCCGCTGGTGTGCCTGGGCGAGCGCTGTAGATAAAACTAAACGAATTGTCATAGCCAATTTCGATAATCAAATTCATCGTATCTTCAAAATCTTTCTGTGTTTCGCCAGGAAAGCCAATAATGAAATCCGATGATAGGCTGATGTTCGGCCTGATGGCTTTGAGTTTGCGAATAGTCGATTTGTATTCGAGCACTGTGTGTCCGCGCTTCATTGCCGCAAGAATGCGGTCTGAACCGCTTTGCACAGGCAAGTGAAGGTGGTCAACTAGCTCTGGGATATGACGGTATACTTCGACTAAATTACTAGAGAATTCAGTGGGATGGGATGTGGTGAAGCGAATGCGATCTATCCCATCTATGGCAGAAATATACTGAATCAAGGTTGCGAAATCCGTGATCTTGTCATCGAAACTAAGCCCGCGATAGGCATTTACGTTCTGCCCTAGTAAGTTAATCTCGCGCACGCCTTGTTCTGCAAGGTGAACGGCTTCGGCGAGAATATCATCGAGTGGTCGGCTGACCTCTTCTCCGCGCGTGTAGGGCACTACACAGAACGAGCAGTATTTGCTGCAGCCTTCCATGACAGTTAAAAACGCTTCACAGCCGTTAACTTTAGGCTCTGGCAAGCGGTCGAACTTCTCAATTTCGGGGAAGGTGATGTCCACGACAGTATTGCGCCCACTGGCGTCGTTCAACATTTGTGGCAGCTTATGTAAGGTTTGTGGGCCAAAGACTACATCGACGTAGGGGGCGCGTTTGCCGATCGCCGCGCCTTCTTGGCTTGCGACGCAGCCGCCCACGGCGATCTGTAAGGCAGGGTTTTTGTCTTTTAGTGAGCGCCACCGACCTAGCTGATGAAAGACCTTCTCTTGCGCTTTTTCACGAATAGAGCAGGTGTTTAGGAGTAGCAAGTCAGCGAGCTCAGGACTATCGACCAATTCTGCCCCTTGGGTTTCACGCAATAGGTCGAGCATGCGAGATGAGTCATATTCGTTCATCTGGCAACCGTGAGTCTTTATAAACACCTTCTTAACAGCAGCATTAGAGACAGTGTTTTCGCTCTGAGGCGTATCAACGGCGGTGTTGTTGGGCGTTCCAGAATTTGGCGTATCAGTCATGGTCATAGTCAATACTGTGGCACGAATGCCTAAAGGCGATGAATGGGGCGAAAAATTAGAGGGCGGATTGTAGCAGTTTTGTGGCGAGCAAAGAACCAGTCAAGGAAATCTGTAATAAGCTTGGGGTCGAGGCTCGTATTTGCGCTAAACTACTGCACTGCTTGGCGGTTCTTTCTAAAGTGCTCTTGAATTACATTTTTGAAGCCCAGATATTGCCAGGCAATAACACCTAATGAGAGTAAATGCATGGCCACACCCCCAGAGATCTATCGCGTTACCTTTTTAAACAAAGGCAAAGTTTACGAAGTGTTTGCAAAACAGGTTTACCAAAGCGAGCTTTATGGGTTTATCGAAGTTGAAGACTATATTTTCGATGAACGCAGCCAAGTGGTTGTAGACCCAAGCGAAGAGAAACTAAAAGCAGAGTTTCTTGGCGTGAAGCGTAGTTTTATTCCTATCCAAGCGATTGTGCGGATTGATGAAGTGGAAAAGGGTGGGGTTAGCAAAATCTCCAACGGAGACAATATCACACCATTCCCATCTCCTTTTTTAGCGGCTCGTAACCCCGACACGCATAAGTCTGAATGATCGAGGATGGGCAGCGCATTGCGCACTGCCCATCCGCACAATCATAGCCCTAGAGCTTTCTCTATCGTGGCTAACTCCACGCAAAGTACAAAGACGCGCATTGCCGCTTCAATATCCTTAACGCTAGGGAAAGATGGCGCAAGACGAATATTGGTGTTTTGTGGGTCTTTGCCATAGGGGTAGGTCGAACCCGCTGGCGTTAGCTTTACACCTGCCGCCGCAGTCAGTTTAACGACTTGATCGGCAAGCCCTGGTTGCGTATCAAACAAAACAAAATATCCACCCTGTGGCTTAGTCCAAGTCCCAAGGGGCTTGCCCGCTACCGTCTTACCGCTCAGCCCTGTCTCTAAGGCTTGCAAGACACTGTCAAACTTAGGCTGAAGAATTGCTCGGTGCTTTTGCATTAATGCACGCAAAGTCGGCATGTCTTTCAGAAATCGTACATGGCGCAATTGATTAATTTTATCGGGGCCGATTGTTGAGATGCCGAGCTGTTTGCCGAATTCGGCAAGATTGGCCTCTGAACTTGCAATAAACGAGATGCCGGCACCCGCATGGGTGATTTTCGACGTGGAGCCAATCACGACAACATTATCGAGTGTTCCAGCCGCCTCACTTAGCTCCAAAATATTCGCGAGCTCGGGTGGGTTGTCGACTAGGTGGTGCTCAGCATAGGCGTTGTCCCACATAATGCGGAAATTCGCGCCAGCGATTTTGCCGAGGTTGGCCATTCTGGCGACCACAGCATCGGAATAAACGATCCCGTCGGGATTCGAATATTTAGGGACGCACCAAATGCCTTTAATCAATGGGTCTGCTTTGACAAGTGCCTCGACTTGATCCATATCGGGGCCTTCGGCGGTCATGGCGACAGGAATCATCTCGATATTGAGTGCTTCACAGACGGCGAAGTGTCGGTCATAACCAGGTGCGGGACAAAGAAACTTGACCTGCCCGCTAGCTCGCGCGGCTTCCATCAACCAAGAGGAGTCAGCACCTCGCACTCCGTGATAGAAGGCATTGGTCACCGTTTGATACATCAACTGCAGGCTGCTATTGCCGCCAACCATCACCCGTGCTGTGGTTGTGCCTAGATACTGTGCGGCAAATTTTCGGGCCTCTGGTATGCCCATAATGCCGCCGTAATTACGGCTATCACTGCCATCTTCGCAAAGATAGTTATTGCCTAATATACCGTCCAGAGCATCGCTTAATGCGAGTTGCTCGGTACTTGGCTTACCGCGCGTAAGATCCAAATTGAGCTTCTGTTCGCTGACCTGTTGGTACTGTTGTCGTAATTCTTGGTGTCTTGCTTGCAATTGCTGATCGTTCAAGAAGAACTCCTTGCTGATAAGAGTGGGTGATTAGTGTCGTTATGGTCATCGGCTCCACAAACGATGAGCACTATTTTACAGTATACTGCGCGCAAACTCGATTAGGACTAAGCAAATTACATGGTCAATATAAACGACACTGAAGACGACGAGCTCGACGAAGATGCTCTTTGCAATGGCAATACGCTTTTTTCTGACAAGGAAGAGAGTGATGAGGCGAAAGAGCCGCCGAGTATGTTAGTGCATCCTTATCAGCGACTTAGCCCTGAGCGTGTATTAGAAGCCATGGAGAGTGTTGGCGTACAAACTGATGCTCGTATTCTGGCACTCAATAGCTATGAGAATCGGGTCTATCAAGTTGGGGTTGAGGACGGCCCTCCATTGATCGTGAAATTTTATCGCCCAGCACGCTGGTCGCGGGAGCAGATTCTTGAAGAGCATCGCTTTGCGCAGGAGCTAGCTGATTTAGAGATTCCCGTGGTGCCGCCGCTGGCGCTGAACTCTGTAGATACGCTTTATGAATTTGATGGCTTCTCCTTTTCAGTCTTCGAACGCTTGGCTGGGCGAGCCCCCGAGCTAGATAATCTCGATAATTTGCTGGTGATGGGGCGTTTCATTGCTCGCGTCCATGCTGTTGGCAGTACTGCACAGTTTCAACACCGCATTGACCTAAGCGTCGATACATTGGCTATTCAGGGACGGGAGTTTTTGCTAAAAAATGCGTTTATTCCGGAGAGCCTAATTCCCGCCTATGAGACTTTGTCGCAAGATTTAATCGATAAGCTACAAGAGATTTTTGCACGTAATGCAGATATCAAAAAAATCCGCATTCACGGCGATTGTCATCCTGGGAACGTCCTCTGGCGCGATGAGGTGCCTAATTTTGTCGACTTTGATGACACGGTCACCGGCCCTGCGATCCAAGATATTTGGATGATGTTGTCGGGGGATCGTCTGCAAAGGCAAGGGCAACTTGCTGAAATCGTTGACGGTTATAATGAGTTTTTCGATTTTAACCCAAAGGAGTTGGACTTGGTGGAGGCGCTACGCGCATTGAGAATCATGCACTATAGCGCTTGGCTTGCGCGGCGCTGGGAAGACCCAGCGTTTCCTATGAGCTTTCCTTGGTTTAACACCCAACGCTATTGGGCGGAGCACATTCTAGAGCTGCGTGAACAACTGTCGGCGCTTGATGAGCCGCCGCTGCGCCTGTTCTAGGTACTTACTCTAGAAGCTGCGTGACGGCCGCTTCTATCAGTTCGATATCGTTGCCACGAAACCCCATGTGGACCATGCGAACGACACCGTCTTTATCGATGAGAAAGGAGGTCGGCATTCCCGTCACACCAAACTCATTGAGGACAGTGTTGTCGGTATCGGCCGCTATTAAGTAGTCTAGCGGGGTGTCCAATAAGAATTCTTGCCCATCTTCAATAGGGTCATCGACATTTATAGCGATGACTTCGAAATCTTGATCCTGGTATTTGTTATACAACTCGTTGATTAACGGCATGGAACGTAAACAGGGAGCACACCATGATGCCCAAAAGTCGACATAGACCGTCTTGCCGCGAAGGTCCGACAAGCTAATCGCAGGCTGTCCCGCGTGGATATTAGGTAAAGTGAACTGTGGCGCGAGATCACCCTCTTCGATGGCGTAGGCACTTGGCGCAATCAGCGTAGCAAAAACAGTCAATGCACACAGAGTCTTAAACATTAATGGATATCCTTAAATAACGAATGATGACTACAAGACCCCGCACTAGGCAGGGTTTATTGCAGACAGTGTCGAATAATTCTCGACTAAGTCACGCCACCGTTGGCGTTGCACCTTCAGTTTGAACTTCGCCTCTCGATAACTATCGCGCAGCTCTAATTTTTCCCAATGCGTCCACTTTTCGTGTAGTTCGGATGATTTCGCCTCATACCAAGACTGTTGGTGTTGCGCCCATAGCTGTAATGAGGCTTTGAGCTCCTGATATTCAGACTCTAAACGCTGCAGCCATTTATCCGCGTTGTTTAAAGTGGAATACTTTTCTGTTGCAAGGCGATACTGCATCTCTAGCCGCGCGCTCTCGATTGCAATAGGGGAGCAACGCTTTAAGTCTTTGGTTAAACCAATATAAGAGCAAGCATTGATGAACCACTTAGTCGGATCGTAATGCCACCAACGAATGCCGTTGCGATAGTCCCACTGAAAGGTGTGGTGATAATTGTGATAGCCCTCACCGTAAGTGATCAATGCAATTAAGGGGTTGTCACGGGCAGAGCTAGCATCGCTATATGTTTGCTTGCCCCACATATGCGCAAGCGAGTTAATCAACCACGTGACGTGTTGGCTTAACACAAGCCGCAGTAAGCCGCCTAGAAGTATGCTGCCAATGATATCGCCGCCCAAGTAACCTAAGAAGGCGGGGAGACCGATATTCATTAACAACACTAACGCTAAATAATGTTTATGTTGCCAAACAACGATTGGGTCACGGCGCAGATCTTTGACGTTGGAGAAGTCTTCCTTACCGCTTTCGTAGTCTCGTAAAATCCATCCCATATGCGAGTACCAGAAGCCGCGTCCAGCCGAATAGGGGTCTTTGTCGTTATTGTCGACGTGGGCATGGTGTCGACGGTGGTCAGAGGCCCAGTGCAAAATATCGTTTTGCAGGGCGCAGGCGCCTCCTAACGCTAAAACAAAGCGAACAATGGGGTGAGCTTTGTAAGTTTTGTGGGACCAAAGGCGATGATAACCAGCGGTAATCGACATTCCGCAAAAGCCCATCAGCACAACGAACACGACCCATTCGTAAAGGCCATACCCATGAGTGAAGCCGTAGTAGGGCACCAGCGTTACCGCGAACAACGGGGTCAGAGTAAATAGAATAGTATTAGTCCAGTTAATTGGAGCTTTCGGCATAATTGCTCTCTTAGCAGTTTGTGGTCAATGTTAAGATATTACGTGTTTGACAACGAAAACTCTGAAATTATTGCATGATTGTTGAGATGTGCCAAAAGTCACGTTGCCTTTATTGGGTAGATCTTCCTAAGTTTTCCACCAATTTGGCCTCTTAAATAGGGGCGATTATTCGAGATATGACTGATATGAGCGAAGAGTTTAGCAAAGCCCAATTGATTGATTTACAGACACAATTTGCATTTCAAGAAGTTTTATTAAGCGAGCTCAACAACATAGTGACTCGCCAACAAGCGCAAATCGATGCTCTGGAGCGTGAGTTGGCTGTGCACAGAGATAAAATCATCCATGTGCTGGATAATTTGCCCGAGAAAGGGGCGGAAGGGGCCGTGCAGGATGAACGTCCACCACACTACTAAATAAAGTAGTGTGGTGGCATTGCCACGCTATTTGCTAGCCGCGACATCCTCTGCCTGAAGGCCTTTGTCGCCTTCACTTATCGCAAATTCAACACGTTGGCCATCATGGAGAACACGGTGGCCTTCGCCTCGAATTGAACGAAAGTGTACAAAAATATCGTCACCACTATCTCGTGTGATGAAGCCAAAACCCTTGCTTGCATTGAACCATTTCACATTGCCGCTTTCGCGTTGTGACTGGTTAAACGCGCTGCGATTATCGTTTGCGTTTGTTTTGCTGCGGGCTTTGCTGGTATTACTCGTTGCCGCCATAGCGGAGGCAAGGCTGATAAGAAAGGTGGCGATAAGCATTTGTATGGAAGTAAATTGAAGGTCGATGATTAGGACGGGTAGTCCAATAATCAAAGTGGCAACAATAGCGATAATAAAAGACTTGTTGATATAAGACATGGAGACTCTCTTAATTGCTTATAATTATTATGTACATACCGGCTTCCCACAAAATTAAAGGGTTTGTCGGCAGCCCCTAATTCTAACGAGCTTTATGCAGAAGTCAAAGGCGCTGTTAAATCACTTTTGCTTCTCCTGTGATTAAGCCTCTATTCAGTTATGCGGTGTCAGTATTGCGTCATGGTTAGCGCTTTCCCGACGAGGCCTACCTAAGCATTCGTTTTCGTCAAATTGACGTGACTTATACATACTGAGGTCGATGACTTATGAAGAAGTTCCCTGAAAGTAAAAAAAATTTAGTCACTAGCGCCGTATTTACAATTGTTGCTTTGTCGATGTCAGCGCCAGTGTTGGCTGAAACACACTATGCCTACGCGCAAGTTGTAGACTCCACTCCTGTCTACCGCACAGTGGAGGTGTCAACGCCTCGTGAGGAGTGTTGGAACGAAGAGATCGCCCATACACACAATGATCGCGCCAATAGCCGAACCCCCGCGCTATTGGGAACCATCATCGGTGGGGCACTTGGCAATGCGGTGGGGAATGGGAAGTCGAACAAACGTGTAGGCGCAGTAGTTGGGGCAGTATTGGGACACTCTATTGGACGTGATATAGTCGCCAACAATCGACGCGATCGTACGGTGCATTACGAGACAGTTCGTCAATGTGAAACCGTGTACGATTACCATGAAGAAGAGCGCATCATCGGGTATCAAGTACAGTATCTTTATAACAATGAAGAATATTCTGTGCGAATGGATAGCGACCCCGGCGATAGAGTGCGCGTTAAGGTTAATATACAGCCTGTATTTTAAGACAGCGTGTCAGTTGATTTGATGCGAAGGCTGTACTCCATCACGTATTTTTGAAAGGGGTTCAAGTTGAAGTCAAAATCACTGACAAGCCGAATCGGGATGCTGGCGGTCATGCTATTGATAGCGCTAGGTTTGCCGAATCAAGAAACGGCGTCTGCGCAAAGCCTGATCTTGGCTCAGGCGAATGAGCCGGCAGCCCAGGCTGCTGCTGTTTCGCAGCGTCGAGCATTAGAGCTGGTGCGCGCGCGCTTCCCTGGTAATGTCGTAAGTATTAATCAAGTTCAGCAAGGGGGAGTCCTTCAGTACCGAGTGCGTATGGACAATGAAGGCAATATTTACACTGTGTATGTTAATGCTCAAACTGGCGCTATTACTAGGGAGCAATAACGATGCGATTGCTCGTAGTAGAAGATCAAAGCCTCTTGCGCCAAACTCTCGTACAAGGGCTTAGTCAAAACGGTTACATTGTTGACGATGCAGCCGACGGCAAGGCGGGCTTATATTACGCAACGGAATTTGACTACGATGCGGCCATCATCGATTTGGGATTGCCTTTGATCGACGGCATTTCTTTGATTAAACAAATACGCAGTTTGGAGAAAACGTTTCCAATCTTGATTCTTACCGCACGAGGGGATTGGCAAGATAAGGTGGAAGGGCTGGATGCGGGTGCGGACGACTATGTTGTGAAGCCGTTTCAAATCGAAGAAATTCTTGCCCGCTTAAATGCTCTGCTACGACGGGCCGCTGGTTTTGCAAAATCGTTGATTGAGTTCGGTCCTATTGTGCTAGACATCAGTGCTAAAAGAGTTAGCCTAAATGGCACTGGTGTGGATCTCACTGCGTATGAATACAAACTATTAGAGTATTTGATGTTGCACCCAGGGCAAGTGATATCTAAAACCGAACTGACCGAACACTTGTATGCGCAAGATTACGACCGAGACAGTAATGTGTTGGAAGTATTTGTCAGGCGCTTGCGTCAGAAGCTCGACTCTGAAGATACTCTAAAGCCAATCGAGACCATTCGAGGTCAAGGCTATCGTTTCCGAGCCGATCAATGAGCCCGTCATGAGCAGCGAAGTGGCTTCCGCTCCCTATTCCCTACAAACTCGCCTCCTAGTGGCAATGAGTATCCTTCTCACTATTTTCTTAGGCTTAACCGGTGTCGTTCTTGATAGAGCGTTTCGCAGTAGTGTTGAGGCAGGAGTGGCTGAACAACTGCGTGCTCAAATTTATGTGCTTTTATCAGCAGTTGAAGAAGACAACGGCCAGTTCTATTTTCTCCAAGATTTAAGGGAACCTCGCTTTACACAGCTTAACTCTGGCTTATATGGCCTAGTCAGTAATTCTGAGCTTGGCGAAGTGTTGCGCACGCCTTCTGCACTGGAAATTGACTATATGAATTTTGTCACAATGTGGCAGGACGTGAGTCGAGGGGATTTTTATTTTTCACGCGCCGCCGCGAACGATGGCAATGAGTATTTTGTGGCGGCTTATGGGGTGGTTTGGGAAGGTGGCGCCGCGACCTACGATTTTGTCGTGATCGAATCCACAAGCACCTATTTAGCAGAGCTTAGTAATTTTCGAACTAGCCTTTGGTCGTGGCTCGGTGGGGTCGCGGTGTTATTGCTAGTACTACAGGTAATACTTATGCGCTGGGGTTTGTCTCCCTTGCGCCGATTGGCCGTCGATTTGAAACTGATAGAGAGTGGCAATAGCGCACAGTTAGAAGAGAACTACCCTAAGGAGTTGCAGGCCGTTACACAGAATCTAAATTTGCTTATACAAAGCGAACGCAAGCAAATGACAAGGTATAGAGAAACTTTGGGTGATCTTGCTCATAGTTTAAAGACCCCGCTAGCAGTCGTGGCTGGTGCAATGCAAAACCTGTCAGCACGATTTGTGAAAAATACTCAGATCGATGCGGAAGAGCAAATCAATACTGTGACTGAACAGCTAGAAAGGATGAATCAAATTGTCAGCTACCAATTGCAGCGAGCCGTGAGAAGCAATGGTAGCTCTAGCCTAGCCCGTCGCGTAAATGTCGCCGAAAGTGTTGAAAAAATATTAAGAGCATTAGAGAAAGTTTACGCAAGCAAAGAAATGACGGTGAGCAAACACCTAGATTCAGAGCTATATTTTTTAGGTGATGAACGAGACTTGATGGAGGTGCTAGGCAACATCCTTGACAACGCATTTAAATATGGTGGAAGTGCATTGTCGATCACTACACAAGTTAGCACTTCACCCGTGTCTCAACTCAATATTATCGTTGACGACAATGGTCCGGGCATATCAGATGAGCATCAAGAGTTTGTGTTGCAACGTGGTGCTCGCGTCGACACTTTAGCAAAAGGGCAGGGGATTGGGCTCGCAGTGGTGGCGGATATAATGAATAGTTACGGTGGGCAGATTAACGTCTCTAGCAACGATTCGGGCGGTGCACGTGTGGAGCTTGTTTTGCGAAATTTTCATCGGGGTAGCAATTGATAGCGAGCACTAGAACAGCCAAGCCGCCAAGCAAGAGCAAAGAGTCATAACGAATAAAAACCACTTAATGGTCGTTTGTTTTGCATGCACGGCAAATTTAACCGTCAGCCAAGAGCCGATCATGGTGCCTACTGCCAAGATTAAACCAGGGATCCAACGGACTTGGTCGAAATATATAAATATGCCTAGCGCAACTACTGTAAAACCGAGTGAGCACACCATTTTTAAGGCGTTTGCACGCACCAGATCATAGCGTAGCCCGCCGGCAAGAGCGGCTAAAAGAATGAAGCCTACTCCAGCTTGCACAAAACCGCCGTAGATACCTGCTAAAAATAAGGCCCACCAAGCACCGGAGCTATCACGCACATTTTTCACAGGTGTGCCGTCAGGCGGGGCCATAAACCCTGGGCGCACGAGAATAATCACCGACATAGTAATAATGGTGCCCAGCAGTATTGGCTTGAGCGCGACTGTAGGCATTAACGCGGCAGCAAACGAGCCTATAACCCCCCCTAATAGTGTCGGGATGATAATCGGGACAATTGCAGGAGTATCTAAACGGTCGTATTTCTGGAAACCACGCACGCCCACCACACATTGGAGAGCGACGGCAACGCGATTGGTGCCATTCGCCACATCGGCAGGCAAACCGAGTAACATGAGCACAGGAAGTGTGAGGTTTGAGCCGCCCCCCGCGATTGTGTTGATGCCACCAGCGAGCAAGCCCATCGCAGCGAGCAAAAAGAGAAGCGGTATATTGTAATCCATAAAAACGGTGGCTCGAGTATACGGGGAAGCGTGAAAGGCGTCACAGTGTAGCAAATCAATAAGCGTTGATCTGCTAAAGTTCTATATACATCACATACTTGACGCTAGCGAATGTCTATCTTGACGCTGTCCCCAAAGGGGCAACTCTTGCTGGAGTAATATTTATCTGCAATAGTGCCAAATGGCTACCCAAAGTGTCAAAATTGCTGTGAATTTAATGATGAATGTTAATAAAATCAAGGGTTTTACTGTAATCGAACTGATGATAGTTGTCGGCGTGATGGGGATTCTGCTCGCTGTCGGTTTACCTAGTCTGCAGGATACGATTAGTCGTATTTCAACCAATACCCAAGCGAAGACCCTTGTATCTAGCCTGAACTTTGCACGTAGTGAGGCAATTAAGCGCGGGAGTTTAGTATCCATATGCGCCAGCTCCGACGGCACGGACTGTGCTGCAGATGCTTGGAGTGACGGTTGGCTAGTGTTTGTTGACAACAATGGCGATGCGGATGGTGCAGCAGGGTCTGTCGATGTAGGCGATGAAGTCTTACGAGTTTATCAAGGCTTGGGCAGCAATTCTCTGACCTTCAGTGCAGATATTCAACAATTCGATCCGCGTGGCTTTGGCACTAACGCTGGTGTCAGGACATTCTTGCTGTGTCCTGAAGATGATAATTCTGCGAACGCACAATCTGTTGAGATCTCAATCACTGGCAGGGGTCGACGTATCCATGATGGTTTAGATTGCTCATGAAAAACAAAAAATTTGCAGCGAGCCAAACAAGTCCAGCACGCAAGCCTATGCAGGCAGGCACCACTTTAATTGAGGTCCTAATCTCGCTCCTTATTTTAGCCATTGGCCTATTGGGTATGTCGGGATTACAGACTGTCAGTTTGCGCAGTACCCAAAGTGCCTACCTAAGGACTCAAGCCAGTATCGCTAGCAATGACATTGTAGAGCGAGTGCGGGCCAATCTTCAGGGTGTTGAGGCCAACAGTTATAACAATATTGATGGGGAGGTGACGGCAGCGTGCAATACTGCCGTAGGCTGTAATTTTTCTGAACTAGCCGCCAATGACATTGCTGAATGGAAAGTAGCACTTGCAGCAGATCTCCCTGCTGGCGTGGGCACTGTGTGCGCGGATTCGACTCCGGCTGACGGTACCCCAGCTGCTCCGGCCTGCGATGGATTAGGAACACTTTACGCGGTGAAGATTTGGTGGGATGAAGATCGCGATGGCGCGGCTGAAAAGCGATTCGCATTGAGTTTTCAACCCTAGAGCTGAGCGCAAACCGAGTTATGAAGTATGAGAGCAGAACGACTTAACATTAATATCGCAATGTCGCCTTTTAAGATGGGCGGTTTAAGCATGATTGAGCTTTTGATTGCAATGGTGATGGGCTTGACCTTGACCGCAGGGGTGATGCAAGTCTACGTGGGAAATACACAAACTGAACGCGATCAAGAGGCGCGTTCGCGTATGCAAGAAAACGGCCGTTTCGCAATTACCTATCTTGCGAATGAACTACGCATGGCGGGATATTTGGGCTGCCTTTCCACAATCGATGAAAACTCAATCAATAACACGTTAGATGGTCCACCGCCTTCCTTTCAGCCGGGCGTCGGAATTCAAGGATGGGAAGCCAATGGTACCGGGCTGGGGGTAGTGAGTAATAGCGCCAATAATGTAGCTACTACCGATACGAGTGGTGGCGGCTGGACGAGTTCAGGAGGCAATGTTTTAGATTCCACAAATGTTGTGCCCGCTACTGATATCGTTAGGGTCTGGAACGCTGCAGGCACTGGTGCCACGATTAACTCAATCAGTCCCGGTGCGGGAATGACTGTCGTGAACTCTGGCCTTACTGATATCGAGGACGGTGATATTTTGCTATTAAGTGACTGCCAAAGAGCCGACTGGGTGCAGGCGTGCAACGTTCAAGATATCGGTGGAGGTGCAAGTATTAACTCCGTTCTCTCAGCTGGTTGTGTGCCCGGCAATGATGTCACCGCCGTCATGAGAACCCAGGCAGGTGGTGAGTTAGTGAAGTTGGAAGGCACTATGTACTATATCGGCAAACGCGCAGATGTCGCGACCAACCCTCCCGCTCTTTTCAGAAGGCAGTTGAGTCAAAACGCAGGCCTAGGCAATGCTGAAGAATTGGTAGAAGGAATCGAAAACCTACAAATACTTTATGGTATTAATGCCGATAACGATAATAAAAAAACTGTCGATTCCTATGTGACGGCGAATCTTGTGGGCGACTGGTCACGCGTAATCAGTGTTCGCGTCAGCGTTCTGGTGCAATCAATCGAAGATAATATGTTGCCTGCCCCGCAAGCTTATACCTTTAATGGCGTTCGCTATGATGGTGCTGCCGGAAATGGAGCATTGCCAGCGGATAGGCGACTACGTCGAGTGTTCACTTCAACGATTACTTTGCGCAATCGCGCGGTAGGGAGTTAAGGCATGCACCATATTGCGCAACCCAAGCAGCAAAAAGGCGCGGTGCTAATATTTTGTTTGGTGTTTCTACTAGTGCTGACGATGATGGGAGTCGCCAGTATGGAGTCCTCAGTATTGGAAGAGCGTATGGCGGGCAATTTGCAAGATTATAATGCAGCGTTTCAAGCAGCGGAGGCATCATTGCAAGTAGGAGAGACTTGGCTGATGGATCAGATCACTTGGCCTGCAACAAGCAATGACGGTAGCACGACAGTTTGGAGTCGTGACTCTATGGATCCTAATTCGAGCGATTCATTGCATTGGTGGCAAGATAGCACACGGCAAACATCGTCTTGGTGGGGTGACAATGCCATAGAGGTGAGTGACGTAGAGGGAGTTGCCACAGCCCCGCACTATGTACTTGAGGAAATGTCGACAATCACAAGCGGACAATCCATTGGCATCGGGTCAGGGTTGCAGTCTCGCGTTCGAGTTTTTCACCGCATTACGGCGCGTGGTTCCGGGGTGGGTGACTCGGCTGTTGTGCAGTTGCAGTCTACGTTTGTGAAGACTTATGAATAGCCGTTTATCGTTGAAAACAAGTTGGGGCAAAGTATGACAATGAATGAGATCAATAAAGTCCTTGGGTGTTGGCTGCTCTCAGTCATCGGTCTCTCATTTTCTGTCGGTGGGCACGCCGCGCCACTAACGCTATCCAATAGCCCTTTGTTTCTCGGTGTCAGTGTTGATCCTAACGTATTTTTTATGGTTGATGACTCAGGTTCCATGGATTGGGAGGTGCTGACTGAGCCGCACGATTACTACCTTAATTATTGGGACAATAGTGGCGTTGCACGTAATACGGATGGACTATGGTTGACCTTTGCTTCTTCTGGTAGCTGCACTGGTCGTCGATCCTATACGTTTATGTATGACAACAGTGATAACGCTTATAACTCATGTAGCTACCCTGAAGCGGAGCGTCAGCCAGAAGCCTTCGAGCGGGATTGGCGAGCGCGCTCTTCAGACTTCAATTTGCTCTACTATGATCCTGCATTAGAATACCGCCCCTGGCCTGGAATGCCTGAAGCATCTTTCGTCTCGGCGCGCAGTGATCCTCAACCTGGTTCGAGTGGATACAATGTCACGCGTGACCTTACAGGATTCATTTACGAAGTGGCCATAGATGATCATGGTTATACGGGCACTCGTCCTAGTGGTCCATCGAATGCTACAGACACTCCAAATGATATTGTGGACTTGTTTGACTCCCATGTGGAGTATACGGTTGGGCTTGCGAACTTAACGCGCCGAGCACTGACGGTCCCCTCAGCTGCAGCGATGGATGCACTAAACACAAACTGCACCTTAGCACACGCCCAGCAGGCGACACCGTATTCATCATGCTTTGGAACGACTGCGTCAAGCACTACGATTAGTGGCGCGGCGGTGGATGAATATGGTCGAACTCTGGCGGAGACCAAGCAGAATATTGCTAATTGGTATCAGTATTCCAGAAGGCGATCATTTGTAACCAAAGGCGCAATCGCTGCGGTTATTTCGGCCTCTCCAGGGTTTCGTTTTGGTTTAAGTGTTATCAACCAATATGCGACATTATTTGCAGAAGTTCCTAGCGCTGCCACAACTGAGTATTCCGCTCACAATTCCGCGTTATTAGATGATTTGTATGGCTACAATTGGCCGGCAATGGGAACTCCCTTGCGGCGCGGTTTGGAGAGGGTCGGGCGCTATTATGACAATGTGCTAGGCATGACAGACCCAATTATTTCTGCCTGTCAACAAAACTTTTCAGTCTTGTTTACTGACGGTTACTGGAATGGCAGCGATCCTAATAATGCGATAGGGAACTCCGATGGCGACAATCGTACTCGGACACTGGCCGATGTCGCTCACTATTATTACGACAATGACCTGAGCCCTTTACCCGATCAAGTTCCTACAAGTCTTCTTGATGGCAATAATCGACAGCATATGGTGACCTTTACTGTCGCCTTCGGTGTGACTGGTTTGCTAGTCGATACGGACAACGATGGATGGCCAGACCCTGCATTAGAAACTAACAGTAACTGGGGGAATCCGTTTAATAGTGACCCAGAAAAAATTGACGATCTATGGCACGCTGCTTTCAATAGCCGCGGGGTCTTTGTTGCGGCACAATCGCCACAAGAAGTGGTCGACTCAATTCAAGGCGCACTTGCAAATATTGCCGATCGCGTCGGTTCATCCGCTTCTGTCGCGACGAACTCTGGAACCTTGAGCGCGGGCAGTTATCTCTTTCAGGCTCGTTTTGACAGCGCTGATTGGAGTGGCCAGTTGTTAGCGTTTAGCATCGGGGCAGATGGTAGCGTTGACCCGGTGCCAGACTGGAATGCCGGTGACGTCATTGACACTCAAAACTACAATACAGGTCGCGAAATTTTAACCTTTAATCCCGATGCCGATGTGATTCCTGGTGGAGATGTCGAGGGACAGGGGGTGGCATTTCGATGGCCTGCTTCTTACAACTCACCCGATGCTCTAACCGATATGTCGACATCTCAAATTGACGATCTTTTGCTTTTCGCTCCTTATTCTTCGGGCACAGGGGATGCAGCTGAATTAGCGGCGAATCAGGCTTATGGCTCTGCCATTACCAATTATCTGCGCGGTCAGCGCAGCAATGAGGGAGTAGGGTACGGGTTTAGAACCCGTAACTCAGTTCTTGGTGATATCGTTAACTCTGACCCTCGTTACGTTGGCGCACCGAAGTTTAGATACCCTGAAAGTATCGCTCCTAAGTCATACTCGGCCTTCCAATCGGCGTACGCTGCTCGCGCGCCAATGGTCTATGTTGGTGCCAACGACGGAATGCTCCATGGATTTGCAGAGGCCGATGGGCGCGAGAAAATCGCGTATATGCCGAATGCAGTTTTCGATAACATAGCCTCGCTTTCGCGGCCCGACTACTCACACCGATATTTCGTAGATGCGGGGCCTACTATCGTAGATGCCTATCTTGCGACAATGGATGATCCAAACAGTGCTGTCGACGGATTGTGGCGCAGTGTATTAACTGCCGGCTTGGGTGGCGGAGGGCAAGCCGTTTTTGCCTTGGATGTCACCAACCCAGCTACTTTTGATGAATCGAATGCGGCGAGTATTGTGCTATGGGAGTTCGATGACAGCGATGATGCAGATCTTGGGTATACCTTTGGGAAGCCGCAAATCGCAAAGATGGCCAATGGACGATGGGCAGCTGTCTTCGGTAATGGGTATAACAGCACTGAGGCGGACGGCAATGCCAGTAGCACTGGTCACGCGGTGCTTTACATCGTCGATTTGGAAACCGGGGAAGTGATAGAAAAGCTAGATACTGAAGCGGGTTCGGTCGGAACCCCAAACGGTTTAGCAACCCCTACCTTGGTTGATTACAACGGTGATTTAGTTGTAGATATTATCTACGCTGGAGATCAACTGGGGAATCTGTGGAAGTTTGATGTATCAAACGCAAACACGGGGCAATGGGATAGCGACTATAAATCAGGGTCTACCCCGCGCCCACTGTTTACGACACAAGCCAATCAGCCTATTACGACGCAGCCGCAAGTCGCTTTTCACCCAGACGGACTCGACGGTTTTATGGTTTATTTTGGAACTGGAAAATACCTTGAAATAGACGATAACGATCCCATTGCGCAGTCTACGCAAGCTTTCTATGGTATTTGGGATAAGAATCTTAATAGTTTGACAGCCTTTGATAGCGATGATCTTGTTGTACAAACCATCAATAATCAGTACGAAGATGGTTTCGATACAAACGATGATGGCTCTGATGATGCTTTCTATTTACTACGAGAAATGTCTGACAATGATCTTGATTTTGCGAGCTCGATGGGCTGGAAAATCAATCTGCAACCCCAGGCAGTCGAAGGCGTCGCTAATGCCAATAACTTTGGTGAGAGGCAAGTCAGTAATGCTGTTGTGCGCGATGGTCGAGTGATTTTTACTACCTTAATTCCATCACAGCAGCCCTGTGACTTCGGAGGCAGTAGTTTTGTTATGCAGGTCGATTATCGCGATGGCGGTGCATTGGGCTTCCCGGCATTCGATTTAAATGGCGACGGAGTATTCGATGAGGTTGATACTAATGCTTCTGGCCGAATGTCAGACGTGGGAATAGTCCCAACGCTTAGCATTCTTTCAGATTCAGATAGAGATATTGCCTTCGGTAGCGGTAGTAGCGGCGATGTCGACGTCATGGAGTTGAATACAGGAACTACCACCAGCGGCAGGCAATCGTGGCGTCAACTCGATTGACGCAATGAATGGGATTTATATATGACAATTAGGCGATCTTTTTGCGCAGCGTGGCTGCTCCTTTTCTTGCTTTTCAATGCTGCCCTAGCGCAGGAAGAGCGTACTGGCACGATTGAGAATTTAGACCAAGATAATGGGTTTGTGAGTATCTCTGGGCAGCGTCACGGCTTCTCGGACCAAGTAACGCAGGTCTTTATTGGTGAGCGTTTAGTTGGAGCGCAAACTATGGATGTGGGCATGGTGGTGCGATACACACTCAACAATGAAGGTGTCTTGCTGCATATCGAAATAATAGGGCCGAGTGATATGCTGCAATTGCTAGAACAAAATTAGTCGACCTCACTTGGCTTTTCAGTGCAATGGTATAAAAACTATTTCTCGGCTATGCTTTAGTCAATGAATAAATTAGGCGAACGCCATGCAAACACAGCTTAGACATAAACGGCACAATGGCTTTACTCTCATAGAGTTAATGATAGTCGTGGCAATATTGGGGGTGCTCGTAGCGGTTGCCTTGCCTGCTTATCAGCAAAGCGTGCGCGGTGGCGCTAGAGCCGAAGCACAGAGCTTGTTGCTACAAGTGGCGGCAAATCAAGAGCGGTTCTATTCAGACAATAATTCCTACTCTGCGAATGCTGACCCGTTATCGAACCCTGCGGTGGCTATATTGACGACTGAGGCTGGGCTTTATCAAGTGGCCGTCGCAGCCTGCGGCGCAGGCACTATCGCCAATTGCTTTGTTGCCACAGCGACGCCACAAGGCGCGCAAACAGCTGATTCTTGCACGACTCTAACGCTGACCAATACGGGTCTGAAAGGCGCGACTGGGGATACTGTTGCCAATTGCTGGCGCTAAGCACAGGCAATGGGTTTTCCGTTACTGCCCTCGCGAATAGAGTCACCATCGCTATCGATCGCAATCCTTACACGCCCGGTACCGTTGACGATCAATTGCCTAGCCAGAGTGGCATTACCATCGTGGTGGCAGTAGGTAAAATTACCGCTTTGGTGTAGTAAAAACCCCATTGGACTGAATTGTAAATATTTGCGTCTGCCGAACGCTCTCCACTCCAACTCGCCTAGTCGAAGATCATCCTTTCTAATTCGTATCACACTATCGTCGAGATCCACCTTTCTGTTTGAATTGCGATCGATAAATACCATGCTGCCTTGCGTCCAAGAACCTTCACATTCTAAATAGGCTGTACTGGGGCACAACGTTACTATTCTCCCACTATTGGCGGCAGAGCTCTTAGCTATAGCGATATGTTGAATCAGCGTTTTTTGTAATGCGGATGCTTCGTTTTGATCGATAAACAAAGACAGTTGTGGCACTCCGAGAGTCATCAATAAACTCATGATTAACACAGTGAACAATAATTCGAGCAATGTGAAGCCTTGTAGCGAATGCATCTTAACCACCTCCTTGTGCTAAAGTTGCCTCCTTGTAATTATAGTGCGGAACTCTTAGTTCTGCGCGACAATTGAAACGTTGATGATTGATGGACGATTGCATGACTGATTTTCTGATAGTGGGTAGTGGTGTCATTGGCTTGTTGATGGCCAGAGAGTTGGCGAGTGCCGGTGCAACGGTAACCCTGGTTGAACGAGGAGCGTGTGGTCAAGAGGCCTCTTGGGCTGGTGGCGGTATTGTGTCGCCACTCTATCCTTGGCGCTACACAGATGCTGTAACAGCGCTAGCAAGTGAGGCGCAACGTTGCTACCCGCAAATTGTACGATCACTTATAGACGAAACCGGTATTGATCCAGAGTTGGAACAAACAGGATTGTTGATGCTCGAGGCAGACGACGCGCCACAAGCACTTTCTTGGGCAAGGCAATACGACAGTGTTATGGAGTCAGTCGATGGTAAGGCTATTTATCAACGTGCCCCAGATCTAGCCTTAGGATTTAAGCAAGGTTTATGGATGCCGAATATTGCAAATGTTCGAAACCCGCAATTACTAAAAGCGCTTATAGAAAGCGTGCGTAAAAGTGCGAATGTTAATCTCATTGAACACGCGCAAGTTAAAGGGTTTGAAATTGCTCAGCGAGCAGGCAAGTCGTTTGTACAGCGTGCGACCATTGATAGCAAAGGCCAGACAGCCGAATTGCAAGCAGGCGAGTTTGTCATTACGGCTGGTGCTTGGTCCAAGAAAATCTTGCAGCCGCTCGGAGTTAATCTCGCTGTAGAGCCGGTTAAGGGGCAGATGTTACTCTTCAAACCTCCACGACGTTTGCTGCAGACAATGGTGCTAACGAAAGGGCGTTATCTAATACCACGTAGAGACAATCATATCTTGTTGGGTAGTACTTTAGAGTATTCGGGTTTCGATAAATCGACTTCCGAAGATGCGCTACATAGTTTGCGACAATCAGCCATTGCAATGCTGCCACTGCTTGAAGAGTATCCCGTCGTTAAGCATTGGGCAGGCCTTCGTCCTGGCTCCCCTGATGGGGTTCCCTATATAGGGCGTATCGAGTCTTATGAAAATTTAAGCGTCAATGCAGGACAATTTAGAAATGGTCTGGTGTTAGCGCCAGCCTCTGCAAGGCTACTAGCAGATATTCTATTGAAGAGAGAAACGGCAATAGATCCTGGGCCGTACAAGCCAGAGCGATCTGCTTAGGTTTATTCTAGATTTAGTTTTTTCATTCGATAGCGGAGGGAGCGAAAGCTCATGCCAAGCAGTTGTGCCGCTGCGGTCTTATTCCATCGTGATTCTAATAGGGCCTGTTCGATAGCCCGTTTTTCGATGCTCTCAAGATGTTGTTCTAATGAAAAGTCTGCGCCCAGTTTAAACTCTGTTGTAGGGTCTGAGACTAGCGTCTGAGTAGTCTGCTGCAGGTTTTGGACTGGAAGCGCAGCTGTTGTTTTCTGTGAAAGGTCAAGGTTCTCAGGAACTATAGGTTTGTTCTCACTTAAGGTCAGTGCCCGTTGCAGAATATTTTCGAGTTCGCGCACATTGCCAGGAAAGCTATATTTGCACAGCATGTCTAGGGCATCAGCCCTGATTTCTGGCGTTTCATTGAGTTTGTTGTCGATGGCAAAACGACTTAAGAGTTGCTGGACGATGTCAGGTATATCCTCACAACGCTCTCTTAAGCTTGGTACGCTTAATTCGATGACATTGATTCGATAGTATAGATCTTGCCGAAAGCGTTGCTCATTTATTTCTTCTGCAAGGTTTTTGTGGCTTGCGCTCAATATACGAACATCGGTTGGGTATTCTACCTGTGAGCCCACCGGGCGAACCGACTTCTCTTGAATAACTCGCAATAATTTTACTTGCATATGCAGGGGCAGGTCGGCCACTTCATCGAGAAATAATGTGCCCCCGGCGGCGGTTTGAAAAAGCCCTGTTTTGTCTTTGTCAGCACCAGTGAAGCTGCCTTTGATGTGACCGAATAATTCACTCTCCATCAACTCAGCAGGAATGGCGCCGCAATTGACTGCGATGAAAGGGCCGTGCGCCCTAGCACTCTGCAAATGGATGGAGCGCGCCGCCAGTTCCTTACCACTTCCAGATTCGCCATTAATGTAAACAGGCGCTTGGCTGCGTGCAAGCCTACTAATCTGTGCGCGCAATTCTTGAATAATACTTGATTGGCCGCTTATGTTGACATGGAAAGGCTGTGCCGTATTGGGCTCGGAGCTGGCGTTGGTTTGTTGGCCGGTTAGGCGCAATGCTGCGCTGACAAGGTCGCGCAATTTCTGCAGATCAACGGGTTTGGAGACAAAGTCAAAGGCGCCTGATTTCAGCGCCTTTATCGCTGTTTCGGTATTGCCGTGAGCCGTAATGACGGCCACCGGCATATGAGGAAAATGCGCTTGAATATGTTCTACTAGGCCGATGCCATCACCGTCAGGGAGGCGCATGTCGGTTAGGCATAAACTGAAAGTTTTTTTCTCGAGAAGTTCGTAAGCAGAAGCGAGATCACCAACACTTTCGGTTACGAGGGACATGCGCCCTAAAGTGATGTCCAGTAGTTCTCTAATATCTGGTTCATCATCGACTATGAGGACTTTGTCAGGCATTGATACTCCGAGGTTGGCATTGCGGCTTGTTAATCAATATTTCTATCTGGGTGTGCGAAGTGAATGCTGAAGCAGCTTTTATCATCTTTAGTACGACGATAAGATAGCTGAGCCTGATTAGCTTCGCATAGTTCCTTTGATATATAAAGTCCTAGCCCAGTACCCGTAGATTCAGTTGTATGGAACGGCTCAAACAGATGTTCCTCCGTCTGCGGGTCGATGCCAATACCGTTATCAATTACTTGCAATGTAGGGCGCAGAGTATTGGCTTTGATATCGAGCCTCCCCTTGATTAGCAGGTTTTCCTCGTTAGTGGCTTTGGCACTATAGCGCAGCCCGTTCTCTACTAAGTTATTGAGAATTTGCTGCAACTGGCTTGTAATGACTCTGACCTCTATGTCGCGCGGCTCGATATCAATCGTGATAGTCCCTTTAACTTGGTGAGCTTCACAATATTCTGCAACAAATTGGCTGACCCAATCATCGAGATTGATGCGCTCAGTATTATCCTTTTTGTGCTGCGACATATGCAGAACGTCCTCAATGATGTGATTGACACGCGCACAATGGGACAACACGATCTCTAACAGTCGTTGGTCGGCTGGCTCTAAGGTTTCGTTTTCTTTAAGTAATTGGCTTGCATGGCTAATCGCCCCTAATGGGTTACGTATTTCGTGAGCAATACTTGCGGTCAGGCGTCCTAATGATGCCAATTTCATTTGACGTACTCGTTGGATGATTTGGCTGCTATCTTCGAGAAAGATTAAAACACTAGAATTTGTCTGCGGGGTTAAATATGCAAAATTGGCTTGAAGCTGTGGTCCATTTTTTTGTGTCTTGAATGTGGGAATACGCAGGTCATTATTGCTTTGCCATTGCGCTAAATTTTCCAACAATGTGTTCGGAAGTTTAAGGGTTGCAGAGCCTGAAGGCATGGTGTCTTGAACTGAGTGGTTTGCCAGCATTTGATAGGCGGCATCATTGGCTGTAATGACTTCACCTGTAGCGCCTACCACAACAATTCCGGTGCGCATTCTTTGAATAATTAAGTGGTTGAGTTGTTCTAAGCTCAAAATATTTGAGGCTTGCTCGGCGGCAAGTTGTGCGCTGCGCCGCATCCTGACGGCGAGCCCCTGCAGATACAATGAAGCGGCGAATAAAAGGGCACCGAGTAGACCCGACTGAATGTATTGGTTAGCAACGACATTGCGCGTGAAGCTGAGGTACACCTCTGAATAAATAGTCGCAATACTCGCTATTGCTGCAAGAAAAGTACTCATGCGACCGACAATTAGTATGCTGCCCGCTGCAATCGTGACTAGATGGAGCAGCCCGAGCCCGCTTAAGACGCCCCTTGAGCTATAGGTGAGCAAGGCAATGCATAAGATGTCGATGATGAACAAAGTGCTCAGTAATCGTTGTCTGCGTGTAAATGTGTGCTCTGGCTTTAATACAAAAATGATGAACAAGCTAAACGCAAGCAAAGTCAGAGTCGTATATAAAAAAACGGCGGGATCGTGGTTTCCAAGTTGAGTAGTAGTCGCCCCAGTTAAGAAGCTGAGCAGAAGCAACAACGCCAAGAAGAATCGATAGACATTGTAAATCTGCAATATGCGGATGTTTTGGTCGGATTGAATAGTAGCATCCATGAGCTTGAGGCTTTTTGTAGGGTAACTAAGCGATTTGCTTTTTGCTTATACAGTGGGTTTGTCGGACAATATCGCACTTATTAAACAATAGCCATGTGCACGTCTGCTAGTGGTCTATCGAACATTTTACCCTGTTACCGCCGAGCTTGTGGTAATTGAAAGGTCTATGAGGAGCGTATGCCCAAGCAGTTGAAAATTGTGATGGCGCAAGTCAATTTGTTGGTTGGAGATATCCAGGCGAACACTACCAAGGTCATCGAAGGGGCTTTAGAGGCAAAACGTCATTACGGTGCCGACATCATCGTCTATCCTGAGCTAACCCTTACCGGTTACCCGCCAGAGGACTTATTGCTCCGTCCAAGCTTGCAGCTGCGAATCGACAAAGCCCTGCAGAGAATTAAAGACGCGGAGTTGGACATCCACGTGGTGATTGGGTTCCCCTTATTTGAAGACGGAACATTGTTCAACGCATTGGCCCTAATTAAGGGTGGCGAGTTACTGCACATCTATCGAAAGCAGCATTTGCCTAATTACCAAGTGTTTGATGAAAGGCGTTATTTTACACCTGGAGTCGAGGTGGTGGTCGCCGAAATTGAAGGGGTTCGGGTGGCACTGACCATCTGCGAAGATATGTGGTCAGAAGGGCCGACGGCACAAGCTGCTCAGGCTAAGGCAGAGCTATTGATCAACATCAATGCGTCTCCGTTTCATCGCGAAAAAATGTCAGAACGTTTAGCGCTTTTGCGAACGCGTGCGCGAACTGTGAAGTGCCCTATTATTTATACCAACCTTGTGGGTGGGCAAGATGAGTTGGTATTTGATGGTAGCTCTATGGCAGTAGCAGCCAACGGGGAGTGTCGCGTTCGCGCTCCGTCCTTTCAAGAGGGTTTTTTCCCAGTCTCATTAGTCCAAAATTCCCAAGGAGCTATGGAAATTGAGGAATTGCCGCAGCAATTAGAGCCTGTAGATGGCGTTGAAGAAAGCCTCTACAAAGCCTTGGTACTAGGGGTTAAAGATTACGCGCATAAGAATGGCTTCAAGGGCGTTGTGCTCGGCTTATCTGGCGGCGTCGATTCTGCGTTAACTTTAGCGGTTGCCGTAGATGCTCTAGGGCACGATGCCGTGAAAGCAGTCATGATGCCTTTTGATTACACATCACAGCTGAGTTTGGATCTTGCGCAGTCGCAGGCGACTCGCTTGGCGGTAGAATACAGTGTTATTCCTATTAGCGCGTCATTCGCTAGTTTTGAGGCAGCGTTGGAGTCTGAATTTTCAGGCTATCAAACAGACGTCACGGAGCAGAACATTCAAGCACGTTGCCGCGGCGTGATTCTGATGGCAATTTCAAACAAGACTGGCAGATTAGTCCTAACCACGGGCAATAAGAGCGAGATCGCCGTAGGCTATTGCACGCTGTATGGCGATATGGCCGGTGGCTTTGATGTGCTCAAAGATGTTTCGAAGACGATGGTCTATCGATTATGTGCCTATCGCAACAGCTTAGAGACGCCGGAAGCTGGCCCGGTTATTCCCGTGGAGGTCATAGAGCGAGAGCCCTCGGCAGAGCTAGCGCCTGATCAAATAGACCAAGACAATTTGCCCCCTTATGATGTGCTCGACGCGATCTTAGAGCTATATATCGAAAAGGATGCAAGTGCGGCCCATATTATTGCGCAAGGCTACTTGGAAGAGACTGTGCGCCGAGTGCTACGCTTAGTGGATATCAATGAGTATAAGCGTCGACAGAGCCCCGTAGGTGTCCGATTAACGCAACGAGGCTTTGGGCGTGATCGGCGTTATCCAATAACCTCGGGATGGGAGCTAGGCGAGTAGCGTCGTGAGCAAAACATAAATTTATATAGGGAAAAGGTGAGCCATAGGTGAAAGAACATATTCTAGCTACATTGGGTGACTCGAGAGACTATCTCCATCGCTTTATGTCGGAGCCGAATAATATCGAGGCAATTGCTCGGGCGGCGACTTTGATGATTGCGACACTTCATCGTAGCAATACGATTTATAGCTGCGGCAATGGTGGGTCTATGAGCGATGCGATGCATTTTGCAGAGGAGTTAACAGGCCGATATCGTAAAAACAGGCTCGGGCTCTCCGCTGCCGCTATTAGTGATCCCGGTCATATTAGCTGTGTAGCAAATGATTTCGGCTACGAGCATATCTTTTCGAGATACTTAGAGGCGCGGGCACGCAAAGGGGATTGTCTTTTAGCGATTAGCACAAGTGGTACCAGCGCCAATGTCATCAAAGCCACTGAGTATGCGAAAGCTAACGGCATGGAAGTGATTAGTTTAACGGGGGAGCCGGGCAGCAAATTAGGGCAACTCGCTAGCGTCGACGTCAGCGCGGGTAAAAGCGCCTTTGCCGACCGTGTGCAGGAAGTGCATATTAAGATTATTCACACGGTCATCGAGCTTATTGAGCGGGAATTCTGCCCGGAGAACTACTAAGGCCTACGAGCCGAAAATTCCAAAGGTCAAAATGCTTAATAGACTGCGTGATTGGTTAGGGGCGCCTTCCAGCGTAGTCTCTGGTCGAAATGGCCGTGTTGTAGGAGCTAGCGGCGTATTATCGACGTTATCTCCAAGCAGTCCGAAACTGACTGTGTAAAGCAAAGATGGATTGGTGACATCGCTGCGAACAATAAAATTGCCCGCTGGGTCAATCGCTGGGTGATCAGGATAGTTGTCCTTCAAAAGGGCGAGAGAAGTGCTTGCAAGGTCGTCTAGTCCCATACGCAGATAACACTCGACCATAATGGCGACTCCGTCTGCTACGATCGGACTACCTTGAAAGTTCTCCACAATATAGCGGCCTCTATTAAGAGCGGCCATATAAGCACGACGCTCGAGGTAATACTCAGCGACGTGCACTTCATAGGCCGCGAGAGTATTACGCAAGTAAATCATGCGGGCGCGGGCATCTGCGGCGTATTCACTATCTGGATAGAGCGCGAGTAAAAGCGAGAACTCCGCGAAAGAGTCGCGCGCACGACCAGGGTCGCGCTTAGAAGGGTCGGTTGGGAGAAAGCGCGCCATGAAGCCTGAATCTTCTGCAAATGATGCCATGCCTTTCATGTAATAGGCGTAGTCGATATTGGAGTTGTCTGGGTGCAAGCGAATAAAGCGGTCAGCCGCCGCTCGGGCAGCTTCTAGATCAAGGTTGCTATAGTAGGCGTAGATCAGCTCAAGCTGGCCTTGTGCGGCGAAGCGGCCGAAGGGGAAACGAGACTCAAGTGCTTGGTAAGTCGCTATCGCTGCTCGATAATTTCGCGCATTGAGCTGTCGCAGAGCGGTAGTGTAAAACTGCTCTTCAGTACTTAGGCTAGCAAACTCGTCACGTTCTTCACTGTCAAAGATCGAGCAGGATGTGATGGCCAGGCAAAGTGTTAACAGGAACAGGATTCTCACGCGACTACAACCTCTTGCCAAATTGGCATGTAAAAAATAGTAAAGTTATCTTCAGTGCTAAGCTCTATAATGCTTAGTCAGCCTCGTTGTGTAGAACGGGGTATTTAACCACAGCAGGCACTTTATACCAAAGTGAAGCTGTTTTCTTTATCGCTTTACCGTCACTTATGTCTCAAATTTGTCTTAGGATGCTTTTGAAACCGGCGCGACAGGCCGTAATGCTCTAGAACACAAGGTAATATGACTACTAAGATTTCAATGCAGGCAACAGTACCCGAACCATTATGTGGTAATCGCTTAGACCAAGCTGCGGCCGTTCTGTTCCCTGAATATTCACGTGGAAGGCTCCAATCTTGGATTAAAGAAGGCAGCCTGCGTGTGAACGAAAAACAATGGCGAGCCAAGGATAAGATCAACGAAGGCGATCTTCTTACTTTAGAGGCTGAGCTGGTTTCCGAAGAGGCGCATGCAGCAGAGCCTAAAGAACTTGATATCGTCTACGAAGATGAAGACGTCATCGTTCTAAACAAGGGGGCGAATACAGTCGTACACCCTGCAGTAGGAAACCGCACTGGGACACTATTAAATGGGCTGCTACATCATTGCCCCTCCCTTGCGGAAATACCGCGCGCAGGAATTGTGCATCGCTTGGACAAAGATACGACGGGTTTGATGGTAGTTGCCAAGAATCTGCAGGCACACCGAATCCTGGTAAAGCAATTACAGCGTCGAAATGTCGAGCGAGAGTATGAGGCTGTGGTTATTGGGGTGATGACAGCGGGAGGCACAGTTGATCTTCCCCTTGGTCGCCATCCTGTACAAAGGCAAAAGCGTGCTGTAATCGAAAATGGTAAGGATTCAGTAACTCACTATCGAGTAGAGGAGCGTTTCCGCGCGCATACCCACATTCGCGTCAAACTAGAGACGGGCAGAACCCATCAAATCAGAGTGCATATGAGCCACATTCGTTATCCATTGGTGGGTGATCAAATGTATGGAGGGCGGCTACAAATCCCCAAGGCATGCAGTGGCAAATTGGCAAGCGAACTTAAGGCATTTCGTAGACAAGCGTTGCATGCGCGCCGTCTGGGGTTTGAGCACCCTCGTACTGGTGAAATGTGCAGCTGGGAGGCCGAAATGCCCGAAGATATGGCGCATTTGTTAGAAGTCCTACGAGACGACATGTAACACATCAGGTTGGCGGAAATGGGGCAAACTAGCAAGAAAAGAGGTGTTGGGTTAGAACATTGGTTGGTTCCCCAGTGGCCGGCGCCAAACACTGTTTTTGCCTATGTTACTACTCGTATTGGTGGTGTGAGTAAGGCGCCCTATGACAGCTTCAATCTTGGCCTGCATGTGGACGATGACGCTGATGCTGTCCAACACAATAGAGCTCAACTAAGTCAATGCTTGCCAATTGACGCATCCCCTCAATGGTTGACACAGGTGCATGGCAATTGCGTTATCGATGCACTGGACGATGGTGTTGTGCGGGAGGGTGATGCGGCCTATATCGATAAACCCGGCCTTGCAGCTGCGGTAATGACAGCAGACTGTTTGCCGGTGTTCTTTGCATCCAAAAGCGGTGCGCGAGTAGCTGTTGCACATGCTGGATGGCGTGGCTTACTCGATGGCGTGTTGGAGAATACTCTAAAGCGATTTCCTGATGCTCCGCAGGAGATATGCGTGTGGCTGGGCCCAGCAATTGGGCAATGCCATTTCGAAGTGGGGGGGGAGGTGCGCGACGCGTTTTTGCAAGCAAGCACGTCCAAACAAGGCGTTGCGCAGGCGTTCAGGCCGAGCGATACCGAGGGTAAGTTTTTCGCTGATCTTTATCAGCTTGCAACGCTGCGGTTAAAGGCTTACGGAGTGTGTTCTATCCATGGCGGTGGATATTGCACTTACTGTGACGAGGAGCGTTTTTACTCTTTTCGGCGCGAGAGTCGCACCGGGCGTTTCGCCAGCGTAATTGGTCTATTAAGTTAAATATCTACTCTACTTAGCTTGAAATACATCAAGCTGTCCGCATTAAGCCTACTATACAATGCTTTTAGTGTCGCTCCATCTAAGGAGCGTTTAGAGCACTACGTTCTCTTATGAGGTAACACCATGCGCATGGATCAATTAACAAGCAAATTACAGTCTGCGATTTCAGACGCGCAGTCTCTGGCCGTAGGTCAAGACAATAATTTCATTGAGTCAGTTCACCTGTTAATCGCATTGCTGGATCAAAAAGGCGGATCTGTTCGCCCATTGCTTTCACAAACAGGGTTCGACATAAACGCGCTGCGCGGGCAGCTGCAGGAAATTATGGAGAGCTTGCCAAAAGTGGAAGGACATGCCGGCGATGTTACTTTCTCAAATGAGTTAGGCCGTTTGATGAATCAGGCGGATAAACTCGCGCAGAAAAACGGAGACAAATACATTTCCAGTGAGACCGTTCTTTTAGCCGCGATGGATGACAAAGGCGCATTAGGAAAACTTTTAAACTCCTATGGTGTGAGTGCTGTCGCGCTCCAGAATGCTATTAATAATCTGCGTGGTGGGGACAAAGTGAATGATGCCGGGGCTGAAGAGTCTTGGCAGGCACTGTCTCGATTCTGTGTGGATCTAACCGAACGAGCCGCTAACGGTGAGCTTGACCCCGTTATTGGTCGTGACACTGAAATCAGACGCACTATTCAAGTTCTGCAGCGGCGCACTAAAAACAACCCAGTGCTAATTGGAGAGCCCGGTGTGGGCAAGACAGCAATTTTGGAGGGTCTCGCTCAGCGTATAGTCAATGGTGAAGTGCCTGAAGGGCTAAAGGATAAAAAAATCCTATCACTCGATATGGGGTCTCTGATTGCGGGTGCTAAGTTTAGAGGTGAGTTTGAAGAGCGTTTAAAAGGCGTTTTGAATGAGCTTTCTAAACAGGAAGGGTCAGTTATTCTTTTTATTGACGAATTGCATACCATGGTAGGTGCAGGTAAGGCCGAAGGCTCAATGGACGCCGGCAATATGTTAAAGCCAGCACTTGCCAGAGGAGAGTTACATTGTGTTGGGGCCACAACCCTAGATGAGTATCGACAATACATCGAAAAAGATGCGGCGCTAGAGCGTCGCTTTCAAAAAGTGTTGGTTGAAGAGCCCAGCGAAGAGGACACCATTGCGATTTTGCGAGGCTTGAAAGAGCGCTACGAAGTGCACCATGGCGTGCAGATCGCGGATGCGGCCATTATTGCCGCAGCGCGCTTATCCCAGCGCTATATCCCCGATCGCCAACTGCCTGATAAAGCAATTGACTTAATCGATGAGGCCGCAAGTCTTATTCGCATGGAAATCGATTCGAAACCAGAGGATATGGATCGACTTGATCGACGCTTGATTCAACTAAAAATCGAGCGTGAAGCGCTCAAGAAGGAAGAAGATGATGCATCTCGTAAACGTACAGAAAAATTAGCCGAAGAAATCTCAAAGCTTGAAAAGGAATATTCTGACTTCGAAGAAATTTGGAAAGCAGAGAAGGCTTCTGTGCAGGGCGCACAGTCGATTAAGAGCAATCTGGAAAAGGCCCGCAATGAACTTGAACTAGCAAGGCGTGCTGGCGATTTAGCGAAAATGTCTGAATTGCAGTACGGAATTATTCCGAATCTTGAGCGCGATTTGGAAAATTCATCGCAAGCCGATACCAAAGATATGCGTCTTCTACGTAACCGTGTAACTGAAGAAGAGATCGCAGAAGTCGTCTCACGTTGGACAGGAATTCCTGTAGCCAAGATGTTGCAGGGCGACAAGCAAAAGCTTTTGGAAATGGAAGCGGCACTTCACAAGCGAGTGATAGGACAGGATGAGGCTGTGAACGCGGTGGCGAATGCTGTGCGTCGCTCTCGCTCAGGCTTGTCGGATCCCAATCGCCCAAATGGATCCTTCTTATTCTTAGGCCCAACGGGTGTCGGTAAGACAGAACTGTGCAAAGCGTTGGCTGAATTCTTGTTCGACACAGAAGATGCTATGGTGCGTATCGATATGTCAGAATTCATGGAGCAACATTCTGTCGCACGACTAATTGGAGCGCCTCCTGGCTATGTAGGTTATGAGGAGGGTGGATACCTAACCGAAGCCGTTCGCCGCCGCCCCTATTCGGTATTGTTGTTGGATGAAGTAGAAAAGGCGCACCCAGATGTCTTCAATATTCTGTTGCAAGTAATGGATGATGGGCGCCTAACCGATGGGCATGGCCGCACTGTCGATTTCCGCAACACTGTTATTGTGATGACTTCCAACCTTGGTTCGGACCGCATTCAAGAGCTAATGTCAGACAATGTCAGTGATGAGCAGGCCTATGAGCGTGTAAAGAATGAGGTGCTTTCTGTCGTTGTGCGTCATTTCTCACCTGAGTTTGTGAATCGGATCGATGAGACTGTCGTGTTTCATCCATTGCAGCGGGATCAGATTCGCGGCATTGCCGATGTGCAGATTGAGTTGCTGAATAAGCGATTACAAGACAATGATCTAGAAATGGAGGTTGGAGAGGCGGTGCTCGATAAGCTCGCAGAGCTTGGGTATGACCCGGTATATGGTGCTAGACCCCTAAAAAGGGCTATCCAAAACTGGATCGAGAATCCGCTGGCACAGAAAATGATCAAAGGGGATTATGTTCCTGGCGATTGCATCACCATCAATGTCGTGGATGATGTGTTCGAATTTTCGAAAAAGTAGGCGTTATTTGCCTATCGTTTCAGTCTGCAAGCCCACATATGCTTGACATTGAGGGAAATGTTGGGAAAATTGCCATCGTTTACTTGCAGACTGAACATACCACCACCTCATCCGGTCTTGTTCAGAGGCGTTTCGACAAAAATATCGAGTGCCGAGAAGAACTTAGGTGTCAAACACGTCCACCTTAGGCTCCAAGACGTTACCGCGTTAAGGGCTGACAAGAGTCAAGCTGGGCCATTGTTCAATAACATCGGTCGGCTTTGACACTCCCTGAATCACATTGAATCACTATATTGGCTTGCGTAGAGCAGACCTATTCGTATTGCTATACGATCGGTGCTCACGGAAGTGAGTTTAATAGTACAGAGGTCTAAGAAAGTGGAATTATTATCAGGCGGTGACATGCTCATTCGAGCATTGCACGACGAAGGCGTAGAAATGATTTACGGCTACCCAGGCGGGGCTGTATTGCATATCTATGATGCAATTTTCAATCAAGACAAAGTTGAGCATATTCTAGTGCGTCACGAGCAGGCGGCAACTCATGCTGCCGATGGCTATGCTCGAGCAACCGGTCGTCCCGGAGTGGTGCTGGTGACCTCAGGTCCTGGCGCGACAAATGCCGTGACAGGGATCGCAACTGCTTTTATGGACTCGATCCCTATGATCGTGATTTCCGGTCAGGTCGATAGTTCATTAATTGGCTCTGACGGATTCCAAGAAACGGACATGGTCGGTATTTCCCGTCCGATCGTTAAACATAGCTTTATGGTGCAGAACCCTGAAGACATTCCGATGATTGTCAAAAAGGCTTTCTATATTGCTACAACAGGGCGGCCTGGTCCAGTGGTAATCGATATTCCGAAAGATGTCACTGACCCTGCGAGAAAGTACCCATACTCGTACCCCGAGTCTGTGAAACTGCGCTCGTATTCAGTTCCCTCGAAAGGGCATACCGGACAAATCAAAAAGGCAGTCGAAATTCTGCTAGCGGCAAAGCGACCAATTCTTTATACAGGTGGCGGGGTGGTGCAAGGCGAAGGCAGTGCATTACTTACAGAGCTTGCGCATAAACTAGGGTATCCAGTTACCAATACGCTAATGGGGTTAGGTGCCTACCCAGCAACTGATAAACAGTTTTTGGGCATGTTGGGAATGCATGGCACCTATGAAGCCAATATGGCGATGCATTTTAGCGATGTTGTGTTGGGGATTGGTGCGCGATTTGATGATCGGGTTACAAATTCAATTGCGAAGTTTTGCCCAGGCGCAAAAATTCTTCACATTGATATAGATCCGGCCTCGATCTCGAAAACCGTTGCTGCGGATGTTCCTATCGTAGGTTCTGTAGTAAGTGTTCTTGAAGAAATGTTAGAGATTATCAAACACTCAGAAACGAAAGTGGATAACAAAGCGCTAGAGCTGTGGTGGAAGCAAATCGAAGGCTGGAGAGAAAAAGACAGTTTGAAAGTTACTCCAGCAGAAAACGATGTCATTAAACCGCAACAAGTTATACAGGCACTGTATGACATTACTGAGGGCGACGCTTATGTGTCCTCAGATGTTGGGCAGCATCAGATGTTTGCCGCGCAGTACTATCATTTTGACAAACCGAGACGTTGGATAAACTCTGGTGGTTTGGGCACGATGGGCTTTGGTTTTCCTGCAGCGATGGGTGTGCAGTTAGCGTTTCCTGATGCCGTGTCGGTTTGTGTGACAGGTGAGGGCAGTTTCCAGATGAATATTCAGGAGCTAGCGACCTGCTTACAATATAATTTGCCAGTCAAGATTGTTTGTTTGAACAACCAAGCACTGGGTATGGTGAAGCAGTGGCAAGATATGCAGTATGGCGGGCGTTATTCGCACAGCACATATGCTGAATCCTTGCCTGATTTTGTAAAGCTTGCAGAGGCCTACGGGCATGTTGGTGTACGAATCGAAAAGCTTTCTGAGCTAAAGCAAAAAATGTCTGAAGCTTTTGCTATGAAGGACCGCTTAGTGTTCATCGATGTCTTGGTGGACCCAATGGAGCATGTCTATCCAATGGCTATTAAGGGCGGTGCAATGAAAGATATGATTTTGAGTAAGACGGAGAGGACTTAAGATGCGACATATAATTTCTATCTTACTTGAAAACGAACCTGGGGCATTGTCGCGAGTAGTTGGATTGTTTTCACAGCGTAACTACAATATCGAATCGCTCACAGTTGCTCCAACGGATGATCATACTTTGTCTCGTCTTACGATCACGACAGTGGGTGATGATCGCAAGATCGAACAAATTACTAAGCATCTGAATAAGTTGGTCGACGTGGTTAAATTAGTCGATCTAACAGAAGGCGCACATATCGAGCGCGAATTGATGTTGATCAAAGTAAAAGCGACAGGTTCACAGCGCGATGAAATAAAGCGTACTGCTGATATCTTCAGAGGGCAAATTGTTGATGTCACCAGCACTATTTATAGTATTCAGCTGGTGGGTACATCGGCAAAACTTGATTCCTTTATAGCCGCTATCAGTGGCGTGACAATTCTAGAGGTAGCCCGTACTGGTGTCTCTGGGGTTTCACGAGGTGAGAAAGTTCTGAGCGTTTAAGTTCGGTGTTATTTAGTAATAAAAAAAGGGCCAGAAGGCCCTTTTTTTATGCATCCATTAAAGAAAGTCGATTAAACGATTTTCTTCATGTCAGTCATGTAAGAGCGTAGCTTCTTACCAACAACTTCGATTGGGTGGTTGCGAATGCTTTGATTCACAGCGATCAGCTCAGCGTTGTCTACATGGTTATCGACCAATGTTAAGCCTTTACCGATAACGTCAGTATCAATTTTTTCCATAAAGTCTTTCAACATTGGAACTGCTGCGTGTGAGAACAAGTAGCAGCCATATTCCGCTGTGTCTGAAATTACTTTATTCATTTCATATAGCTTCTTACGACCGATTAGGTTCGCAATGAGTGGGGTTTCGTGTAGAGACTCGTAGTACGCAGACTCTTCAATAATGCCACTTGCAGTCATTGTTTCGAATGCGAGCTCTACGCCTGCTTTCAACATTGCAGCCATAAGAATGCCATTGTCATAGTATTCTTGCTCGCTGATGTCCATGGTGCCGGCTGTTGATTTTTCGAATTCAGTTTCGGCAGTAGCGGCGCGCCAAGTCAAAAGTTTAATGTCGTCATTTGCCCAGTCTTCCATCATGCCGCTAGAGAATGCACCGGTAATGATGTCGTCCATGTGCTTTTGATAAAGTGGTGCAAGAATTTCTTTCAGCTCAGCAGCTAGCGAGTTAGCAACGATTTTAGCTGGGTTAGACAGACGATCCATCATGTTTGTGATGCCGCCGTGCTTCAAACCTTCTGATACGACTTCCCAGCCATGCTGCAACAATTTTGAGGCGTATGCTGGCTCAATGCCATTGGCGACCATTTTTTCATAGCTGACGATTGTGCCCGCTTGCAGCATGCCACAAAGAATCGTTTGCTCACCCATAAGGTCAGACTTCACTTCTGCAATGAACGATGACTCGAGTACACCTGCGCGATGTCCACCTGTACCAGCCGCGTAAGCTTTAGCGATTTCTAGACCGTCGCCATTTGGATCATTTTCTGCGTGTACAGCGATAAGCGTTGGAACGCCGAAACCGCGCTTATACTCTTCACGAACTTCGGTGCCTGGGCATTTCGGTGCGACCATAACTACTGTTAAATCTGGGCGAATCTGCATGCCTTCCTCAACGATGTTGAAGCCGTGCGAGTACGCCAAGCATGCGCCTTTTTTCATTAGCGGCATGATTTCAGTGACAACAGGAGTGTGTTGCTTATCTGGAGTGAGGTTTAGAACGAGATCAGCCTGTGGGATGAGCGCTTCGTAAGTATCGACTGTGAAGCCGTTTTCGGTCGCATTCTTCCAAGATTGACGTTTCTCAGCAATTGCAGCTTCGCGAAGCGTATAAGAGATATCAAGTCCGCTATCGCGCATGTTCAAACCTTGGTTCAAACCTTGAGCGCCACAGCCAACAATGACTATTTTTTTGCCGAGTAGCTTGTTGACGCCATCAGCGAACTCGCTCTTGTCCATAAAACGGCATTTGCCAAGTTGCTCGAGCTGCAGCCTAAGCGGCAATGTGTTGAAGTAATTCATAGGTTTCTCCAGTGAGTTTTATAAGCGATGTGAATTCTTTGAAGACTCTTGAGATTGGCAGTCATTCATAAGGTGGGCATGATAGGTTAAATGCTTAGTTGCGTAAAACGCTATATATGCAACAATACATTTCATTATATGAAATGAATGGGTGGTTGAGTGCCGTGGAATTGCGAGAGCTTCAGTTGTTTTTGCATCTTTGTCGAAGTTTGCATTTTGGCAACACAAGCAGAGAGCATCATTTAAGTCCTTCGAGTCTTACTCGGGTAGTGCAGAAGCTCGAGCACGAGGTTGGTGCGTCTCTATTTGAGCGTGATAGTCGTACCGTGCGGCTCACTGCATCTGGTGAGCGTTTTCGCGAGTATGCCGCGGAAACACTGGCACGTTGGGATCAGCTACAAAAAGACCTGCATCAACAGCAAGAGGTGCTTAGCGGGCGACTAAGCATATTTTGTTCTGTGACGGCCAGCTACAGTTTTCTTCATGAGCTTTTAGATCAGTATCGGGAGCGCTTCCCCGCAGTGGAAATTCAGCTGCATACAGGAGATACGTCTCTATCTATTCAGCGCATTCTTGATGAGCAAGAAGATATTGGGATCGCGGCGAGGCCGAACAGGGTGCCAGATAAATTAACCTTCCGCGCCATTCGGGATTCTCCACTTATATTTATCGCCCCGACAGCGGCCTCCCCTTTGAGAGAGCTGTTAGATCAAAGTGCTAAAGAGGGGCGTGATTTACCTTGGGAGCTGGTGCCAATGATTTTGTCGGAAGTCGGCATTGCTCGTGAACGAGTGGATCGCTGGTTTCAAGAGCAAGGAATTAAGCCTAATATTTACGCTCAGGTTGCTGGCAATGAGGCTATAGTAAGCATGGTAAGCCTTGGATTTGGGGTGGGGGTGGTGCCACAATTGGTCGTGGAGAACAGCCCTATACGTTCAAAAATCGAAGTTCTTAACGTGCAAACTCAGCTTGAGCCATTTACGATTGGCTTGGTTGCATTGCGACGCAAACTTAACAATCCGTTGATAAAGGCATTCTGGGATCTGTCTCAAGATCATATTGCGGCTGGTACGCATGCTGTTCGCAGCTAATCGATAACACTCTGTGTATAATTCGCGCAAAATGATCGCCTCTTATCCCATGAATTTGAAGGTAACCTTGTTTGATGAATATTGACAACGACAATGATCAAGAGCTGGATGAGGAAGACAGTCTTTTTCCTATCGATGAGCATGAGGAGCTGGTCTCCGAAGATGGGAAGAAGGTCCGCCGAAGAGGGATATATCTATTGCCGAATCTGCTTACCCTTGGTGCCTTGTTTGCAGGCTTTTACGCAATCATTGCAGGCATGAGTGGAGATTTTAACGAGGCGGGGTGGGCAATACTCATAGCCGCTGTTTTAGATGGTTTAGATGGTCGCGTGGCACGCCTAACCAATACGCAGAGCGCATTCGGGGCACAGTTTGATAGCCTTTCCGATATGGTGTCCTTTGGAGTGGCGCCCGCTTTGATCATATTTAGTTGGTCTTTGTCGTCCTTAGGGCAAGCCGGCTGGGCCGCAAGTTTTATCTATATGTCTTGCGCGGCCCTGCGTTTAGCGCGCTTTAACGTACAGTTAGATACAGTAGATAAACGTTTCTTTGTGGGGTTACAGAGCCCTGTCGCAGCAGGTTTGGTGACCTTTGTGGCGTGGGTAGGATTCAAGTACGATGTTGAGATTACGCCATTAATAGCAATTGGCGGTGCGGTTTTGACAACGTTTACTGGCATTTTGATGATTTCAAACTATCGCTACTACAGCTTTAAAGAAATTCATTTTCGAGGAACCGTGCCTTATGTGGTCTTCCTCATGGCGGTAGTGCTATTAGTAGTTATTGCGCAGCGCCCGCATGAAGTATTGCTGACGATGTGTTTAGCCTATGCGTTGACTGGGCCGATCATTTGGATCTATCGCCGATTAAGGGCGAAGCCGCGTAAATCTGCTAATGATTCCACAGCGTAAACTATCGACATAAGCGTTTTACAAAGAATAGAGACTTGTAACGTAGGCCGCCTAAGAAGGTCCAATTGTTAAAGGGTAATAAAGCCCGAGTTCTTAATCTTAATAGACCGAGGAGCATTCCATGCTAATTAAGTCGAAGTCGAAATCCGATGTGCTATCTTCTGAAATTACACCAGAGTCAGTGTATCAAGACCGGCGTCGATTCCTTACCGGTAGCTTGGGGGCGGCCTTCGGTTTAGCGACTGCAGGGTTTAGCGGTTTGTCTCATGCTGCTGCGGGAGACTCATTGCGAGCGCGTGCGCCAAGCGATATGCAGCGATCAGCGCCTGCCGACTGGTGGAAGGCTAAGTTTGAGGCGATTACTCCAGCACAGAGATCAGGTGGCTTTTATACAAATGAAGCGCTAACGCCTTATAGCGATGTTGTCTCTTACAATAATTTCTACGAATTTGGTCTCGACAAGGGCGACCCGAAAGCGAACTCTCAAGAGTTCAAGGCTGACCCATGGTCTGTAACGATTGAGGGGGAGGTTGGAAAACCCGGTGTTTATACTCTCGAGGACATCCTCAAGCCTCATGCCATGGAAGAGCGAGTCTATCGACTACGCTGTGTTGAGCGTTGGTCTATGGTCATTCCTTGGGTTGGGTTTTCTTTGGCAGACCTTATTAAACGTTTCGAACCCACTTCGAAAGCTAAATATGTGCAGTTCTTTACCTTATTCGATCCAGACAGCATGTCAGGTCAACGTTCTCGCTTTACTACGATTGCTTGGCCATACCGTGAAGGCCTAAGAATGGACGAAGCCATGAATCCGCTTACTCTATTGGCTACAGGGCTATATGGGAATTACCTGCCGCCGCAAAACGGCGCGCCTCTTCGGCTTATCGTGCCGTGGAAATACGGTTTTAAGAGCATTAAATCAATCGTGAAAATTCGCTTTACAGAGACTGAGCCAGAAACGAGTTGGAATTTGCTAGCGCCCAGAGAATACGGGTTTTATGCCAATGTAAACCCTGAAGTTCATCACCCCAGGTGGCGACAAGACATGGAAACACGCTTGCCTCAGACACTATTTAGCAGCTCGCGCATCGATACGCTTCCATTTAATGGCTACGGCGAACAAGTGGCCTCTTTATATAAAGGAATGGATCTAGCTAAGTTCTATTAGGAGTTAGTGGGGCTTCGGTTGGTGTTCTGGGATGACGAGAGCGGTTAAGTATTTTATCTTTCTTCTGGCCTTGTTGCCGTTTGCGGTGCTGTGTTGGGGGGCTGTTGCTAATACCTTGGGGCCTGACCCTGCGGATACTTTAGCGACAGAAACGGGGGAGTGGGCTTTTCGCTTTCTTTTGCTTTCATTGGCTATCACGCCATTGCGAGCTATTGCGGGCTGGCCAAAGGTGTTTCCTTATCGGCGCACATTCGGATTGTTTGCCCTTTTCTATGCCTCGGTCCACTTTCTTGTGTATATAGTGTTTCTGCTACAACTTCGTTGGTCGGAAATATTTGAGGATGTGTTAGAGCGCCCTTACATCACAGTCGGATTCACTGCTTTTTTGCTATTAATTGTGTTGGGGCTTACCTCCACTAAGAAGATGATGCGCCGTCTAGGGCGCCGCTGGATGCAATTGCATAAGCTTGTTTACCTCATCAATATACTGGCGTTAATACATTTAGTTTGGATTTTGCGAACAGACCTTACAGAAGCTGTATTTTATGCTAGTATTCTCCTCCCGTTATTGGCGTACCGGGTGTATAGGCGCTACGTCAGAAATGCTTCGAAACATATCAATTTGTCAACATCCAATTGAGTGTTTTAATACTTTTTTGGAGTCTTTTGTTGTTTTGTAAACAAATCTAAAAAAGTGCTTGCAAGGTCAAAAATTTGCCCTATAATGCGCCTCCTCCTAACCACGAAGGTTTAGGAAAAGAGTTCTTTAAAAAGTAGAGATT
>CAJXSF010000030.1 GCA_913061515.1 uncultured Gammaproteobacteria bacterium
TCGTCGGCAGCGTCAGATGTGTATAAGAGACAGCCACTTCCACTTTTTCGGTGCAGCTGCCGTCTTTGAAGAAAATTTGCAGCGCGTTGGCGATGGAGCGTTTGTCAGCTTCCATGTATTCCTTGGTGTAGCGCGGCTCTTCGACCACTTCCATTTTCTCGCGTAGCTGGTCGATGATGGGGTGGGCGTTGTGGAAGTCGTCTTCGTAGTGCTCGGCAACTAGATTGCCGAATGCCAATGGCACGGCGGTCATGTATTGCAAACAATGGTCGCGGTCGGCTGGGTTGTTCAATGGGCCGCTCTTGCTGATGATGCGAATCGCTGACTCGTGCGTATTGATGACGATGCGCTCGATCTCTTCTAGGCGGTCTTTGACTTGTGGGTACAAACGCACTGCGGCTTCGGCTGCCGTTTGCGAATGGAACTCGGCAGGGAAGGAGATCTTGAACAGAATCTGCTCCATCACATAGCTGCCGTAATCCCTTGAAAACGAAAACTTATTGCCCTTGAACTGCACGTCATAGAAGCCCCACTTCGGTGCTGTTAGTACACTTGGGTAGCCAATCTCGCCGCGCATCGTTAGGTCTGCTAATCGTACTGCGCGTGAGGTGGCGTCACCGGCTGCCCAAGACTTACGAGGGCCAGCATTGGGGGAGTGACGATAGGTGCGTAGGCTCGACCCATCGAGCCAGGCTTGTGACAGTGCATCGATAATTTGCGATTCATTGCCGCCAAGCATCTTCGTCACTACAGCAGTGGTGGCTACCCGAACAAGCAATACATGGCAAAGTCCAACTCGGTTGAAGCTATTCTCAAGGGCAATGACGCCCTGAATCTCGTGCGCCTTGATCATTGCCGTCAATACGTCGCGCATCAATAACGGTGCCTTTCCTGCGGCCACGTTTTTCTGCGAAAGATAGTCTGCTACCGCCAAGATGCCGCCCATATTGTCAGACGGGTGGCCCCATTCTGCCGCCAGCCACGTGTCGTTATAGTCGAGCCAGCGAATGATGCAGCCGATGTCCCAGGCCGCTTTGACCGGGTCTAGGCGAAACTGTGTGCCAGGAACGCGCGCGCCGTTAGGGACGATGGTGTTTTCAACTTGTGGGCCAAGAAGCTTGGTGCACTCAGGAAAGCGCAGCGCCAGTAGGCCGCAGCCGAGTGTGTCCATAAGACAGTTGCGGGCGGTGTCGTAGGCCTCTGCTGAGGTGACTTCGTAGTCGGTCACGTATTTGGCGATGTCGACGAGTTCTTGGTCTGGGGCTGGTCTTTCGTTGATTTCAACAGTGGCTGACATGCGATCTCTCTTGGGATTGGAAGGGTGGGCAGCTATTTTAGCGGAAAATGGCGCATAAAATAATGGATTATTGGCAACATTCAAAAAGCTGGACTACGTTTAAAGTCGAGCACAAGGAATGTGTGATAGCCGCTCGAAAAGGAATTCGAGCAGGGTCGTGTCCGGGCTGCTTCCCAAAATGCGCGACCCACCGGGGGCAGCCATGCTGCCCCCAACCTAATTTTGGCTTTGTTAGAACTCTATAGAAGTAATTGAGGAGTTCTAAAGCTTAGTAAGAAGGCTGGGTGGAATCTAGCTCAGTACTTCGAAATATCTGATGTAGAACCCTGCTCAAGAGCCCTGTAAGAGAGTCATGTGGGAGCGGGCCTGCCCGCGATTCTTACCACCATTTGTGGAAATATCGCGGGCAGGCCCGCTCCCACATGACATTCTTACAAGGTACAGAACCAATCCCACATGGCTCTCTTACAAGGTACAGAGCCAATCCCACTTGGCTTTCTTACAGGGTACAGAGCCAACCCACAAAACCCTCTTACAGAGTAAAGAACTTATCCCCCATCAGCTTTCTTACCGAGTACAAAGCCAACCCCCACCCAGCTCCCTTACTAAAGTGCATTCCCATTAATAGCTCAGCGGTTATCAATATCCACCCAATCCGCCGTCGCCGGCCCGGTGTAATCGGCGCTGGGGCGAATGATGCGGTTGTTGGCTCTTTGCTCCTTCACATGCGCGGCCCAGCCGGTGAGGCGGGACATCACGAAGATCGGCGTGAATAGCTTGGTCGGGATGCCCATGAAATGATAGGCCGAGGCATGGAAGAAATCGGCATTGCAGAACAGCTTCTTCTCGCGCCACATCACCGCTTCACAGCGCTCCGAGACGGGGTACAACTCGGTGTCGCCCACATGCTCGGCTAGCTTCTTCGACCACTGCTTGATGATCACATTGCGCGGGTCGGATTCGGCATAAATCGCATGGCCAAAGCCCATGATCTTCTCTTTGCGCGCTAGCATGCCCATGATCTCGCTTTCGGCCTCATCGGCGCTATGCCATTGCTGAATCATATCCATGGCCGCCTCGTTCGCACCACCATGCAGTGGGCCACGCAGGGAGCCAATCGCCGCGGTGACGCAGGAGTGCATGTCAGACAAAGTCGAGGCACAGACGCGAGCGGTGAAGGTCGAGGCATTGAACTCGTGCTCGGCGTACAGGATCAGGGACACATTCATCACCTGTGTAAACAGGTCATTAGGCGTCTCGCCGCTGAGCATATGCAAGAAATGCCCGCCGATTGAATCGTCCATCAGGTCTGTGTCGATGCGCACGCCATCATGGGAATAGCGATACCAATAACAAATAATCGAGGGCAGGGTGGCCAGGAGTCGGTCGATGACATCGTCCTGTTGATCGAAACTGGTTTCGGTCTCTAGATTGCCCAGCATCGAGCAGCCTGTGCGCATCACATCCATCGGATGGGCGCTGGCGGGGATGCGCTCTAGAACTTCTTTTAATGCTTGAGGTAAGCTGCGTAGTGATTTGATTTTAATTGAATAATTAACTAATTCTTGGCGCGTTGGCAGATGCCCGCGTAATAATAAGAACGCCACCTCTTCGAACTTGGCTTTCTCGCCCAACTCGCTGATGTCGTAGCCGCGATAGGTGAGCCCAGAGCCGGTTTTGCCGACAGTACAAAGCGCTGTTTCGCCTGCGACCTGGCCGCGAAGGCCGGCGCCGCTGAGGGGTTTGCTTGCCATGAAAAATCTCCTGTGAATCGATAAATTCTTTGTATAGGGGTGGCTCTTAACTAGACCAGTACTTTAAGTGAGGTCTACCCTGATCTAGAACTGAGCTAAATGTGGGAGTAGCTCTGAGCTAGATCAGTGCAAAATGTGGGAGCTACTCTGAACTAGAACAGTGCAAAATGTGGGAGCGGGCCTGCCCGCGAAATTCCACAAATGGTGGTAAGAATCGCGGGCAGGCCCGCTCCCACATGGCATTCTTACAAAGCACTGGAGGGGCTCCTACATAAGACTCTTATAAAGCAGCAAACTAGCTCCCACATGGCTCTCTTACAAAGCAGCAAACTCTTTTTCAAACAGTTGAGCCCACCTCAAAAATACCCCTAAACCCTTCTTAAGCCCTCACTCCTTGGAAAACAACTGATCCAACTTATCCTCATATTCATGATAACCCAGCACATCATACAGCTCGGCCCGGGTCTGCATGAGCTTGACGACAGAGCCCTGGTCGCCATCAGCCAAGATGCTCGAATACACGGTTTCGGCTGCTTTACTCATCGCGCGGAAAGCGCTAAGTGGGTACAACACCATTGCAACGCCAGCGGCGGCGAGCTTAGTCTTGTTGTATAGCGGCGTGGCTCCAAACTCGGTGATGTTCGCAAGAATCGGCACATGCACGGCATCGGCGAAACGACGGTATTGATCTAGATCGGTGATTGCCTCTGGGAATATCGCGTCGGCCCCGGCCTCAACACAGGCTATGGCGCGCTCGATTGCTGCATCGATGCCTTCAACGGCCAGTGCATCGGTACGTGCCATGATCACAAAATCATGATCGATCTTGGCATCCACCGCGGCCTTGATGCGGTCGACCATCTCCTCTTTACTCACAATCGCTTTGTTCGGACGGTGCCCGCAACGCTTCTGTGCTACTTGGTCCTCCAGATGCACCGCTGCGGCTCCCGCTTTCTCCATCGCCTTAATAGTGCGAGCGATATTGAACGCGCCACCCCAGCCCGTGTCGATATCCACAAGCAAGGGCAGGTCGGTAGCACTGGTGATGCGGTCTACGTCGGTGATGACATCATTGAGGCTGGTCATGCCTAAGTCGGGCAGGCCATAGGAGGCATTGGCGACACCGCCCCCAGATAAGTAGATCGCCTGATGGCCCGCGCGCTGGGCGAGCATGGCAGAATAAGCGTTGATCGCGCCGACAATTTGTAAGGGAGAATTGGCCTGCAGCGCCGCGTGGAACCGCGCGCCTGCACTAAGCGGAAGAGACATACTGAATTCCTTGTGATGGACCTTGAGAACTGCAAGCAAGTTAAAGGAATCCGGGGTGAATGTAAATTGGGGAGCTAGTGGGAAGGGGAGTTGTGGGGGTTGAGGCTGTGCTTTGTAAGAGAGGGATGTGGGAGTTAGTACAATACTAGGTAAGAGAGCTTTGTGGGAGTTAGTACAGTACTATGTAAGAGAGCCATGTGGGAGCTCCTTTGATCTAGAACAGTGCAAAATGTGGGAGCGGGCCTGCCCGCGAAATTCCACAAATGGTGGTAAGAATCGCGGGCAGGCCCGCTCCCACATGACATTCTTACGAAGGTTTGTAGGGGTTCCCACATGACATTCTTACGAAGCAGCAAACTGGCTCCCACATAATTCTCTTACAAGGCTTTAGAAGGCTCCCACACCACTCTCTTACGAAGCTTTGTAGGGCCCCCAATCATTTTTTCACCGAAGCCCCACGCCCAATCCCATAATAGGTCAAGCCCTTGGCATTCACCCTGGCTGGCTCATACAGGTTGCGGCCATCGAAGATCACCTTGTCACTTAGCTGCTCGACTAGGTTGTCGAAATCGGCTGCGCGGAAATGTTGCCACTCTGTGCAAATGATCAAAGCATCTGCGCCAATCAACGCCGCATCGCGGGTGCCCACAAGGCGCAGATCGTCGCGGTGGCCGTAAATGCGCTCTACCTCATCCATCGCTTCTGGGTCATAGGCTTGCACAACTGCGCCAGCCGCCCACAAAGCCTCCATGATCACGCGGCTTGGCGCCTCGCGCATGTCGTCGGTCTTGGGTTTGAACGATAGGCCCCACAGAGCAAAGGTCTTGTCACGGATGCCGCCGTCGTAATGGCTTGAGACTAGCTCCACCAAACGGGATTTTTGCGCTAAGTTTACGGACTCAACAGCATTCAAGATCTTCATTTCACGCCCCATCTGCGCAGCGGTTTGGCTTAGCGCGCGCACGTCTTTTGGGAAGCAGGAGCCGCCGTAGCCGATGCCGGGGTAGATGAATTGATAACCGATGCGCGTGTCTGAGCCAATGCCGTGGCGAATCTGCTCGATGTCGGCCCCTAGTTGCTCGGCAAGATTGGCGATCTCATTCATAAAGCTGATTTTGGTGGCCAGCATCGCGTTGGCGGCATATTTGGTTAGCTCAGCCGAGCGAATGTCCATGAAAATCATACGGTCAGACTTGCGGTTGAAAGGGGCGTAAAGCTCTTGCATCAAGGCTTTCACCTCTTCTGAGTCTGTGCCAATCACAAAACGGTCAGGTTTGAGGAAGTCTTGTACTGCAGCGCCTTCTTTTAAGAACTCAGGGTTGGATGCCACCTCAATCTTATAGTCGACGCCGCGCTTATCTAGTTCAGCCTGAATCGTTGCACGTACCTTGTCAGCCGTGCCGACGGGGACGGTTGACTTGGTGACCACCACCTTTGAGCGCTGCATTGAACGGCCCACCTCTGCGGCCACCGCCAGTACATATTGAAGGTCGGCAGAGCCATCTTCATCAGGTGGCGTGCCTACGGCAATAAAGAGAAGGTCCGCATAGTCGATGGCTTCTTGGGGGCTAGAGGTGAAGAGGAGATTGCCAGACTTGGTAGTGGTTTCGACGATGGCATCGAGGCCTGATTCGTAGATGGGCAGCATGCCCTCGTTCAACGCTTTGATTTTTGCCGCATTGGTATCAACACACATTGCGTGGTGCCCCGCACTTGCAAAACACGCACTACTGACTAAGCCCACGTACCCAGCGCCAAAGAACGCTATCTTCATATCATTACCTCAGATTTGTTTGTTCATCTGGGGTGGTAAGCCTAGGTGCACAATGTTGCCGCTATATTGCGAAGGTTTGACAATACGATGACAAATTTTAGGGTTAATCCTAATTGATGATAAAAAAAACCACCCTAAAAGGGGGTAGGTGGTGGCAGATGTCACCCTTACACGCTATCATCGGCCGATAACACAAGCCGATTCATGGGCTTAACAAATAAAGCGCAACAAGCGCATCAACAATAAGTCAGAGCAAAAATGACAGCGAACTCCTCATCTTGTAAGGGCATAGTGTTAGCAGGTGGTAGTGGTACACGCCTGTACCCCATAACTAAGGGGATTTCCAAGCAACTCCTCCCTGTTTATGACAAACCCATGATCTACTACCCCATGTCGGTGCTGATGCTGGCTGGGATCAAAGACATCCTGATCATCACCACCCCAGAAGATATTGCAGGTTATGAACGCCTATTAGGCGATGGCACCCAATACGGGATCAACCTGACCTATGCCATACAGCCTAGCCCCGACGGCCTTGCGCAAGCGTTTATCATTGGCGAAGAGTTCATTGGTGATAGCCGCGTTTGTCTAGTGTTAGGCGATAACATTTTTTATGGGCAAGGTTTTACTGGCAAATTATTAGAATCGGCCGCTAGAGAGAGTGGGGCGACGGTATTTGGTTATCAAGTAAAAGACCCAGAACGTTTTGGTGTGGTTGAGTTTGATGAAAACAAACGCGCGGTGTCTATAGAGGAAAAACCCACTAAGCCTAAATCCAATTATGCCGTTACCGGTTTGTATTTTTACGACAACGACGTGATCGAGATCGCCAAGCAGGTCAAGCCATCTGCACGTGGCGAGTTAGAAATTACAACAGTGAATCAAGCCTATATGGATCGCGGCGACCTAAATGTTGAAGTACTTGGGCGTGGCTTTGCATGGTTAGACACCGGCACGCATGAGAGTTTGCTAGAGGCGAGCATGTTTGTGCAAACGGTGGAGCATAGGCAGGGTTTGAAGATTGCTTGTTTGGAGGAGATTGCGTGGCGTAAGGGTTGGTTAAGCAACGCAGAGTTATTACAAAGAGCCGAGAGCCTAAGTAAAAATGGCTATGGTCAATACATTAAAAATCTAATAAACAACACTCTGTAGGAGCGGGCTGGCCCGCGAAATTCCCAAAGGTATAATATGTCCAGTATCACCCAATGGTACCTACTACAATGCAAGCCTAATCAGCAGGCTAGAGCGCTGTTGCATTTACGACGACAAAATATCGAATGTTTTAGCCCCTCTCATCCGATCAAGCATCTGTGTAAAGGCAAGGTGGAAATAAAAATCGAAGCCCTCTTCCCAGGCTACCTATTTATCAATCTCAACGAAGACAGCAACTGGCGCGCCATTAGAGCGACACGTGGCGTTAGCCGAGTGGTGAGTTTTACCGGCGCGCCCTATCTTGTTCCGGAAAAATTGATACAGGCCCTAAAACAACGCACCGAGCAGCAAATTAAGCCCGTGGCACTTTTTCAACAAGGCGAACGCGTAACGATTACCGAAGGGTGTTTTAAACATATCGAAGCGATTGTCAAAAGCGTAAAGCCCGACGAGCGCATCATCGTATTGATGACATTATTACAAACAGAACAAGCGCTGGAGCTATCGCCAAACCAATTGGCAAAAGCCAGCTAGTAAAACAACAAACCACAACAGGTGGAAGCGAGCCCGCTTGCGACAAAAGATGCTGCAATCCGCCCAAGTAGGGCGGTAGCGTGCCTAATCCCTGGCCACTACTATTTAGCCTGCAACCATAAAAAGGTTCACAGAAAACATGACACTGTTCCTCCGCACTACAACACTCCTAAGCCTTGCCTTCGCACTCATCTTGCTCAATACAACAGTGCTTGCCCCGCAGGCGGTTGCGCAGAGTATCAATTTAACACCAGAACAAATTGCCCAGCTGCAAGCATTAAGTCCTGCGCAGCGAGAGGCACTTCTTAATAGCCTTGAGCAGACAAGCAATGCCGGGCAACAGCAAACCCCCGTTACTAATCCTGTGACCGTAGAGCCTCGCACTGTGATTACGGGTCAGCAAAATGTTGGTGAAGTAGAAACTGGCACACAGCAATCTCAGCAGGGCTCGCAGAACATTCGCAATCAACAAAATCCCATTACTCAGCAATATTCACGTGAACGCTCGTTGAACCAGCAGCCAAATGTGAACCCAAACAACAACGCGAACCAGGACGGTCAACAGCTCCAACAAGTTTCCCAGAAGAACAATCAGTTTGTCGCAGAGCAATTTACCCCACTAGAGGAGCCTGCCCCACTAACACAATTTGGGTATGAGCTATTTGCTGGTACTCCAACCACGTTCGCCCCAGCAACCAATATCCCAGTGCCCGCAAACTATGTCATGGGCCCAGGGGATACGGTTGTGATACAACTTTACGGTCAACGTAACCTGACGCACGAACTGGTAATCACTCGCGAAGGCATGTTGATGTTCCCCGAAATTGGCCCGGTGGCAGTTACCGGTTTGAGTTTCGGTGAGATGCGCGAACAGATTCAAAATATCGTGAGCAATCAACTTATAGGGCAGAGCGCCTCTGTCACTATGGGAGCCTTACGTTCCATCAATATTTTTGTTCTAGGCGAAGCCTACAGACCCGGTTCTTACACCGTCAGCTCACTGAGTACTATGACCAACGCACTGTTTGTTAGTGGTGGCATAACGAATGTGGGCTCATTGCGCAGCATCCGTTTAATGCGTAGCGGAGAGTTAATCACGGAACTCGATCTTTATGACCTGCTGTTGCGTGGTGACACGAGTGGTGACGCAAGGCTACAACCCGGAGATGTAATTTTTATTCCCCCGATTGGTCGTACGGTAGGTATCACGGGTGAGGTAAAACGGCCAGCAATTTTCGAGTTACGTAACGAAACCAATGCCGCGCAAGCTTTAGAGCTAACCGGTGGTTTACTTCCCACTGCGTTTCCGCAAGCCTCTCGCATTGAGCGTATCAATCAACTGGGTGAAAGAACTGTAATTGATGTGGATCTCTCTGCACAATCTAGCGCAAGCACCACGCTTGCCGATGGCGATATCATCGATATTGCCTCAGTCCTAGACCAAGTCGAGAGCGTGGTGGTCTTGCGCGGACATGTAAGTCGCCCAGGCAGTTTTCAATGGCGAGACGGTTTGCGGGTCAGCGATGTAGTGCCTTCGATTACTAGCATGTTGCCAGACCCAGATCTTGGTTTTGCGCTTATCGCGCGTGAGATGCAACCTACGCGCCGCATTGAATTGCTATACGTAAACTTGGGGCAGGCAATTAATAATTCAGGTACGGAAGCGGACATAGCGTTTCAGCCACGGGATATTCTTCATACATTCGGTGCAAGCCAGAATCGACAAGCTCAATTAGAAGATCTATTAGACCGCTTGCGCGAACAAGCCAGCTTTAACAATCCACCACTTATTGTAAGCGTTAGCGGAAATGTGCGTTTTCCTGGTGAATATCCCTTAGTTCGCGACATGACCTTAGATGATGCAATTAGTTTTGCTGGAGGCTTAGCACCAAACAGCAATTTAGAAAATATTCTGATTGAGCGCCAAGTTAATCGACGTGGCATTATCACTTTACAAAGTGCAGCGCTTAGTCCCCAAACCTTACGAACTGTCTCGCGAGTATTGCTCCGAGAGCAAGATGAAGTGATTGTGTTAAGTGCCAATGAGCCTCGCGAAGACCTGCTTGCCCCAACGCTGGCAAAGATTCGCGCTCAAGCAACTGCCGAAGAGCCTACACGTATTGTAGGTATCAGTGGCAGCGTACGTTTCCCAGGTGACTATCCTTTGTTGGATGGCCTAGATGTAGAAGGCTTAATCAGCTTAGCCGGTGGAATGAGCGAAAGCGCTGAAAGACGCAACGCCGAGGTGACCCGATACGATGCCGAGCCAGCGGCAGGGCGAGTAGTGGCCCATGTCAACATCGATCTGCAGTCGAATACTCAGGACGGTCGTAGTTTTAAGCTAGCGCCTTTTGATCAGTTAGTGATTAGGCAAATGCCAAATTGGACAGACAACGAGTACATCGATATAGAGGGCGAGGTGAATGCCCCGGGCCGCTATTCAATCACTAAAGAAGATACCATCGCAACTATCATTAATCGGGCTGGCGGTCTTACCGATTATGCAGAGCCAAGAGCTGCTATTTTTCTGCGGGAAGAACTACGAGAAAACGAGCAACGCATGCTAGAAGAATTTCGAGACCGACTGGAGCGCGATATACTAACCCGCAATCTCCAACAAAGTACATCAGAAGAAGGCTCCCCGATACAATCAACCTCTGGCATTACTGATATGTTGGATAGAATTGCCGAGGTCAATGCGGTGGGGCGCCTTGTGGTGGACGTTCCGCAAATACTAGCAGGCAATTTTGAGGAAGATGTAATTCTGCGCCCCGGTGATAGATTGTTGATTCCGAGAGCACAGCAAGAGATTTCAGTAATTGGCGAGGTTCACCGTCCCACATCACATCTATTTGATCCACGACGTAGCGTTGCTGATTATATTTCGAGTAGTGGTGGATTTACCTCCGATGCCGACAAAGGCGAAGTATATGTTATCCGGGCGAGTGGTGAGGTAGTTGCGGTTAGTTCCGCTCGATGGTTCTTCCAAGAACGTCAGGGTTTAGAGGCGGGTGACAGTATTGTGGTGCCATTTAATACTTACCAACCAAGCGGTTTGTATATTTGGCGGAATGTTTCGCAGATTCTTTTTAATATTTCTACTACTCTTCTGGCTATCGAGCGTGTAGCTAACTAATTTTCGCAAATATAGATAACAACGAATTTAAGTAAAATTGCAAATCGATTTCTATGGTTCGTCCAATCGATCACATTAATCTAGTAAGCAAATGCTAGTATTTGAAAACCAAATTTTAAATGTATGTTTATAACGCCTAAGTGCGACTGTAGACTTTTCTAGGAATCTATAAGTAAAAAAAATATCTTTATCTAGTTAAGAATACTGATTGTATTATTAGTTTAAAAATTTTAATTCTAGCTTCATAAATCAAAAATACTGGACTAAGTTGTCTTCGCAAACGGAAACAGAAAACGAAACTATGCTTACAAAACTTATTATAAAGATAGAAAAGAATTGCTTATGAAATGCTGTAAAACAAAGTTGAGCAGCTTAACTGAATGTCAAAGGATATAATCGAATCCTATGGATGAACTAAAACCAAAAAGCCTTGATGAACGATTTGTTCCAGGAGAAATTGCTTATGTTTCTGATGATGAAATTAATCTTAAAGAAATATTAGGAATAGTCTGGGCGGAAAAAAAACTAATTAGTATAGTAACATCCATTGCATTATTGATATCAATCACTGTTTCCTTAATGCTACCTGAAATTTATCGGGCGGAAATTGTACTTGCACAGGCTGATACCGAGCAAGGGGCCTCGGGATTGTTAAGTCAGCTAGGAGGTGCTGCCGCATTGCTTGGTGTCGATGTAGGAAGTAATTCTGGTGATCATTTAAGCACAGCTATCGCAGTGCTGCAATCAAGGCAATTCATTAATCAATTTATTGAACGAAACAATATGCTTATTCCTCTTTTTGCTGAAAAGTGGAATAAAATTGAGCAAATCGCTGAAATCGATTCTAGTATATATAGTTTAGATACTAATGAGTGGTTGTTAAAAAATGGTCAACCTTCAGAGGAGGAGGCCTATCAAAAGTTCCGTAATGCTCTTACGGTATCTGGTCCTGATCGAAATACGGGAATTATCACTGCAGCTTTAACATGGCACAACCCAAAAGAAGCTGCGGCATGGCTAAATAGTCTAATTGAAGACTTAAATCAAAATATGCGAATGCGTGATGTAAAAGAAGCAAGCAATGCTATTACTTATTTACAAAAACAACTAGAATCGACACAGCTAGTGGATTTGCGACAAGTTTTCTATCAGCTTATTGAGTCTCAAACTCGTATTACTATGTTGGCTGATGTGCGAGATGAATATGTGTTTCGGGTGATTGATCCTGCAGTTACCCCAGAGCGTAAAATTGAACCAAGGCGTTCTTTAATAGTAATTTTTGGAACACTTTTGGGCTTTATGTTTTCTTTGCTCTGCGTATACGTCCTACAAGTATTACGCAATTGGAAAGTAATTTCTGTAGTTAGTAAGGTACAGAAGAGTCAATAATTTTCCAAGTTTATAGTTAGATTTATCTAGTATTTATGCCTAGAGATTATATTGCTCGGAAATATTTGTTCTTGAAAGGTTATATATTAAAGAATCTTTCCCAGCGCCATGCATGCTCAATTATATTCTTAATTTCAGTATATTGGGGACGCCAGCCTAGCCTCTCATGCGCAAGTCTTGAATCAGCGATCAAACGTGAGGGATCTCCGTCTCGACGAGGAGAGTCTACTTGGAAGATTATTTGTCCGGTAACTTTTTCAGCCGTCTCTATTATTTCCTTAACAGAGAAGCCATTTCCATTTCCCAAATTGTATGACTGGCTATCTTCACCCCTTAGTAACGATAATAAAGCTAACCAATGAGCTGAGCAGATATCATTGACATGAATATAATCTCTGATGCAGGTACCGTCTGGTGTGTCATAGTCACGACCGAAAACATTTATGTGTGAAAGTTTTCCTTTGGCGGCTTGTAAGATTAGGGGGATGAGATGAGTTTCTGGATTGTGCCTCTCACCTAATTGTCCTTCGGGGTCAGCACCTGCTGCGTTAAAATAACGAAGACAAACTGACTTTATGCCAAAGGCTCGGTCATAGTCGCCAAGCAATTGCTCTACCATTAATTTAGTTCGGCCGTAGGGGTTTATAGGCAGTTGTGTGTGTGTTTCGTCTATTGGATTATAGATGGGCTCGCCAAAAATAGCTGCGCTTGAGGAGAAGATGAAATACTTGATCTTGTGTTTTTTCATAGAATTTAACAAGGATAAAGTGTTGACAAAATTATTCCTGTAATAATCATCCGGATGTTGTACTGACTCAGCAACTTGAATGAGAGAGGCAAAATGCATAACCGCATCGAAACCACGCGCTAACAAAGAGTCCAATAGCACTGGATCGCCATAATCACCTTGTACGAAATCTCCAATCAAGACAGCGTCTCGGTGTCCAGACGCTAGATTGTCGAGTGTAGTTACATAGCATTTTTTCTGTCCAAGCATTTTCACCATGTGTGAGCCAATATATCCAGCACCACCAATAACTAAAATTTTCATAAATTTTCACTCAGTGAAATATAATGGTTTGTCATCATGATTTTCAATAAACTCATATTGAATTGTCTGCGCTAGTGCTTTTTCAATGTTGTAGGGCGCAATGAAATTCGTACTACTAATCCTTGTGTTGTATACAGAATCTGAACAAAATTTCTTGATTCGAATCGAACTAATTGTGAATCGTTTTCCGGTGACTAGTCCAACTATGTCGAATCCTTTTCCAATTATAAATCCTAAGAAAAATGGTATTCTAATTCCAATATTTTCAGGTTTTCCAAGAATACGATTTACGTGTGATACCAAAGCATTCATTGTGAAATCAGGTTTATCACTATAGTTGTATATATGGATTCCAGGTTTGAAATTTATTGTGAACTCAATTAAAGCTGCTATGTTTTCCACATAGGCCATCGACTTTCTATTATTGCCATGACCTATCATTGCGAATTTTTTCGTGGCGATTTGCCGCAAAAGGTTGTAAACATTCCCTCTGTTTTGCTCACCAAAAATGACTGTGGGTCGAATAATCACGAGAGTACGTTCTTTTGGTGATTCTTCTTGCCAGTTCTTAAAAACCTGTTCTGCCTCGAATTTGGTCCGACCATATTCATTGTAAGGTGCAATAGTTCCTGATTCATCAGTACCTATTGCTGCGAAACCATAGACGGCGACTGAACTAGTAAAGATAATTTTTTTTATATTTTTTTCGCGAGCAATTGTACATATATTTTTTGCTCCCCAAACATTAACATCTTGGTATAAACTCAACGGACGAATGTCATCTCGATGTTCTGCAGCTAAATTTATAATCACAGAATTTTCAGAAATTGTGCGGCGCAAGTGGTCAAGAGATCTTACGTCGCCAATGCTAACTAATTCGGGAAATTCTTTGCTTTGTGCTTTGTCAATAATTTTAATCGGCTGGAGTGTGTTTTTTCTTATCCTCCGAATTAGTCGTGTACCAACAAAACCGCTTCCGCCAATTACATCAATCTTTTGCATCTACACTGCATTCCTCTAAAATCTATAAAATTGTATTGTGTTAGTCTATGGATAAGCTATTTTGATATTTCACACAACCGTATATGCTTAGAAAGCAATTGCACGAATTCTAGTCAAATCTGAACTTTATCAGTTGGGATATTTGCGATCAGGTTTATGTGCGTAAAAATCTTTCGTAAATCCATCCACGGCAAAAAGAAGGTAATATAAAGACAGTTGCGCGACTAATTCCGTGCACTATAGCCATAGGTAAAGATTTTATTCCAGTACGAACCAAGTGGCGCTGCAGTGATATTTCCGCAGTAGCGTACTTTAAACCACCTCGACGTGAATACATCTCCTTTCCTGCAGTAGCAAAAACAAGTATGTTAGGAAGATTTAACGCTCTCGCACCATTTGAAAGCATCTGTGCCCAAAGAGCATAATCTTCTTTCAGGTGAATGTGTGGATAGCCACCATTTTGTATCGCGAATTCTGTTTTATACACTACGGTCATATGATTGAATGGATTGCGATAGGAGGCGTACCTCATAATGTCAGAGTGATTCTCGACAGTGCGTCTAACTGCTAACGGTTTGCCATAAACATCTATTTCTTGAATTGCTCCCCCTACTATGTCAATTGTGTTGTCGCTTCGAGCTATTGCATTTGCTTGTAGAGCAAAACGTTCGGGGTCGTTATAGTCGTCGGCATCAGCGCGTGCTACCCATTTAGTGCGAACTTTGGTCAGCCCAGCGTTGAGCGCTTTCGCTAGTCCCACATTAACAGGAAGGTGTAGAGTTTCTAGTTTATATTCGGATTCCAAACTAGTAATTATTTTACCTAGTGGGTTTGGGACTTGGCCATCTACCACTAAGACAAAAGCATTTGGAAGTAAGGTATTCTCAAAGACGCTTTGTACTGCGCGTTTAAACAATGTGATGTCATCGTTTTTGTACACAGCCATTAGGACTGTAAATCCTCCAGGGAAGGAATCGGGCGAAATTGAGTTGTTTTTAATATCATTCACATTCGAATCCATGTGTTTGGAATCAGGTCTTGTGTGTTTCTGCCATCTGCAAACCAATGTGCAGGAGCAATTACTGTTTTGTCCTTTCTAGGATTTAACCAAGCTCCCCACCAACTGAAGGAACTGTTAGCAATTATGTGGTGTTTGCACATTGACATCAATTGCATATCATTGTAGCTGTTAACACCCTTGTTGTGGCTAACCAGTGTAATATTTGCATATCTAGAGGCAAAATTTTCATTGACCCACTCAAAATCGTCTGAAAACACAAAAAATTGGGCGTCAGGATATTGTTTAAGTATAGTGTTTATCGCTTGGTCATAATAGTTAAGAGAGCAGATGCCATGTGTAGCAAGTGTCTTGGAATTAGTAGTGTAGTCTCCGCGTCGTATATGAATGCTTATTGAATTAGTTTTACAAATTTTTTTCGCAAGTTCCTGATTTTTAGTATTCATCTTTTCTCGGAAAATAAAATCACTTCTTATAAGTTTTTCATGGTGTGAGAAATATCGCTCGCTTTGCCAATAACCATGCAAATACGCACCTTGCGCTGAGCGTTTGGTTAAGTTTGGTTGGTAATTGAAATTATACTCTGATATGAAATGGCGCCCACTCAACCAGGAAAAATATCTATTACTAATTACTTGTCGAAACATCGGATTGCAACGCCAGAAGCCTAAGTAATTTGCAAGTTCTGCTTCGTTGACACCTTCAATATGCGCCTTAAATACTTTATTTATCTCAAGCCCATTGTGAGCTTTATATATATTAAACCCATCTATTGCAAACTTTAGTGGTAAATTTAAATCTTCTGCCAGCGCTCGAGCACAAGCGTATTGAAACATCTGATTACCTAAGCCGCCTATGAGATTACCTATAATCATAATATTCCTTTTAGAAACCGCACTATTATAGTCTATATTTTAAATAGGCTCATAAACTTATAAAAGGCAATAGTTAGCATTCGAAATGCTATCCAAAATAATTCTTCTGTAAAGTTCAATAAAGGGTGCAGTTCCGGATCAAGCCAATTCCTCGCCATACAATACTTTTTTGAGAGATACTTTTTTTCCGAAGTATAGACTTCACACAATTGATCTTTCATATTGTATGTAATTGAGTCCATTCGTCCGACCGTTGATCCCATTTCAAGTTCTTTAGAATAATACCAACGAGAAGTTTTTAGTCTCAGTCTATAGTAAGTTTCTACATCAACTAACCACTTTAATTCTGTATCAAATTTCGGGTATATAGATTTTCTTACAATGAGGCACGAGGTTGGTCCAATTACATTTCGCTTAAATATGTAGGTTGGGAAATTACTTACAATAAATTTCCGAAAAAGGAATGGAAGGTGAGGCCTATTGATTTTTCCGTTTATTGTAGTGAGAATACACTGCATAACCAAGACATCATAATCAGTTGTGATACTTTTAAGGCACTGAATTGTTCGAGATACGAATTCGGTAGTTAGGGGAAACTCATCATGATGTAAGAGAAGCAGGAACTCACCAGTCGCTGCTTTTAGTAAAGAATTCCAATTGAATACAGCGCCTAGTGCAGGAATGTTTCGGTGATAAGTTAAATTTAGCTCTCTATTTTTGTTAATGTGATTAACATGTTGACAAATAGCGCTGTTGTTTGAATCGTCAAAGACTATAATTTCTATTTCTGGATGGTTAAGCGGTTCTAGTTTTGTAAGAATGTTTTCAATACCTAATAGGTAGTTGTATGCAGGAATTAAAATAGAAAGAGTTGCTGCCATAAGTATGTGGAGTTAAATATTCTCGAGTATTTTGATATGCGATTCTTTGGATACTTTTATTGAATCTCTATAAGAAATACAAAGAGATGCGTATACAAACGTTGTTAATACTGAGCCAAAGTACGTCCCATAAAAAGAATCTGTTATTACTATAATGGCTAATGCCGCAGGAACGGATGATTTTCTTTGGTTGTGGTAAAAAGAACGCAGATTGAGTTTTAATAGCAGGTACAATACATAAAAGCTTAATATTGCTGGTATAATCCCAAAATCTTGAGCTAGCTGAAGATAGTAGGATTCTGCAATTCCATAATCTAAAATAGTGTCAAGGTTCATATCTTGAAACCCTCCTTTTTCGAAAGTATGAGTTCCAAAAAATGGATTTTCTACAATATGTTGAATTGAATTCGTCCAAGCTGCGACTCTAAGAAAATTGCCACTGACAAAATCACTATTTTCAAGTGCTGTCAAATATGTGGCCGCAATAACACTTAAGATAAAAAGTGTAGATATCATAATAATGTTTTTAAGTTTGAATCTATTGCTGCAAAGAAAAAACGCCATACCGGTCAGGACAAGCATCAAAGGTGACCTGAAAGTTCCATTTATTACAAGCCCAATAATTGCAAGTAATATTAACTTACGATTTTTAACAAAAGCTCCAGCAATTAATGCACTAGTTGAAATATTTACGCTATAGAATGGATGTCCGAAAATGCCGCCGACGCGAGGGAAAAAATCTCCAGGGCGTATAGCTGCTCCACGACCGAGAGGATCTGTACCGTAGATATAAATTGATAAGTTGAAGAGAAAATCAAAAATGAATAATAAATATATTGATTTGAGCATTTTTTCTATGAATTTAGTACTCAAATCAACAAATAGCATTATTATTAATATTGTACTCCCTACAGATATTTGAAGCATATTGAACCATGACTTACTGCTATAGAATAAATTGATACTCCATAACCATACAATCTGAATGATCAATAGAAATGCAATTAAGAGAAATTCAGGAGGAAGTTTTCGTAACTTTAATGAAGGCAAAAATGCTATTAGCGCAAAAAAACCATATGTCAAATTAAATTGAGCTAATGACAACAAAACCCCAAATATATACCCTTTGTTAACCTGGTATGGTGCAGACCTCTCAGATACATTTATAATGGTCTTCAATTTCATCAGCCTAACCAAAGTGCGTCGGACATATTTTTGATAGTGCTCGCTTTATGGGGTTTTTGATTTTTATTGGAATGCGATCAAGAGCTGATTTTTTCCAAGGATATTCAAGAGGCGCTGATACTACATAATCTGTCAAGTATGAATTTATTGTTCGATCCCTTATCTTTCGACATTCAACAATGTTATGAATGGTTCCGATTGTATCTTGCCAGACCCATTCACTGTAGAGGTTGGCAGGTGAAGCCCACCTAGCTAGTGTGTTGTTGGGTCTAGACCAAAGATAAGGCGCGATAACATAGGGGGAATCTATCCGAGATTTAATAGGAAAATAGGAAAAACTAGAGTTAGAAACGATATGGCATGCCGCACCATAAAGTGCGGCATAGCATTCTCCTATACCACCTATAAGCACTGGAATATTGGGTAGCATGGCCTTACCGTATGCTGGGTCATCAGTTACAATTAGAAATTGATCAATGCCAGTTATTTTTTTTATGTTTTCAATAGCGTGGACCCAGTAGCTTTTTGGAAGGATTAGATTTTTATGTCTTTTATATTCCCCACCACGAACATTCAATACGCAAGTATTTTCATAAATTTCAGATTTTTCTTTTAGTTCTTCCGACAATCTTATCCACTCGTTTAACTTCGGTTTGCAGTCATAAAAATAACGTTCACTCTGAAATAGACCAGAAATTACTGTGTTTCCTGAGATATTTTCTACACGAGAGTCGTAGTCCGAAGCGAGGTAACTCAATTCAGGATCATAGAAAAGACGCTCTCGGAAAACTTCACAATTGACTAACGAGCTATTTAGCTCATTAGTAGTGGGGTGAGATGGCGAGCCAAGATCGATTTCAAGGAAACTTTTTCCTTTAAAATACTCAGCACCACCTATAGAAAAAGGTAGTTTGTGTTTATTGGCTATTCCCCTACAAGCAGCATAAACCCACAGTTGATTGCCTAGCCCTTGTCCGGCTAAAAGGTTAGTTCGTATCATTTTACTTTATCTACATAATTTAGCATTTATAGACCTGCTTTTATTTTTTTTCAAAAATATTTTTAGATCGAATGTATAGTAAAAGAAAGCAGAGAGTTAAAAGCTCTGTCGATATAGATGTTATCGCTGCTCCTTTTACTCCTAACGCTGTAATTACAGGATAGACCAAAATTAAACTTAGTATAAGAGTTAAAAATATCGATCTAACGTACATTTTAAATTCGCCGCTGGGAATGACGATTTGATGAATTACGAAAGCAGACATTGTAGTGAATAATGGGCTAAATGCGAGAATTTCCAGTACTGAGCTGCCTTCTTGAAACGATGCACCACCTAGAAGCGATATTATTTCCTCTGACCAAAAATAAAGACACAGCGATAAAATAATTGACGATATAAGCAAGAATCCCCCAGACAATTTAAGTAGTCGTATAGCATTTGTTTTTTCATTAGTGAACAAATAGCACATTCGAGGAAAGAGGGCGTTGGTAATCGGATGTAATACTTGTATTGCTGCGCTTCTTGCTCTATCTGCTAAATTATAGTAACCAAGTGAGGCTTCGCCACCTATTATCCCTAAAGTTGTCGGTACTACTGTACTATTTATGTTGGCCCAAATTGTACTAATGAACAACTGATAGTCTTTCGTAACAGCCGTTCTTATATCTAGCAAAGTGGGGCGAATATAGTCAAAAAAATTGGACCTGTGTATCCAAATTACAACCATAGCTCCTATAAGTATTGAACTAACACTATTAATCCACAAGTAGACAACCGTGTCTTCTGCAGAATTTACTAGCAGGAATATAAATGGAAGAGCCACAATTTTAACAGTTATCTGAATCAAGGCGGACTCTTTAATTTTTTCTAACCCGTTAAGGTACCATAAAGGCATTAATACGTTGCCTATTAGAAGACCACTAGCACTAAAGAAGAGCTCCCAATTCTCATGAAATGATGGGATGGTCACTGTTGTTATTACTAATGTTAGTAATAAGACGATAGTCATGCACCACTGAGCTACCCATGTAGATATAAATACACGTGACTGCTTTGCCTGATTTTCTCGTAACTCTGCAATTCGTTTTGTCGCTCCGAGGTAAAATCCCCAGTTTGCTACCCAAATGAAATAGTTTACTATTAACTGTACAAAGACAGCACTACCCCATCCAAATACTCCCAACGTGCGTGCTAAGTAAGGCAGCGTTGCTAGAGTTAGTGTGAAATTGAATGCCTGCAATGCTCCAAGGCTTGCTATATTCTTCAAAAGACTAATATTTTTAATCACATATTCACTCTAGAGGGAAATTAAAAAAATACAGCATGCTTCGTTCAACATGAAAGGCTTCAACTGGGAAAAAATCATAAGTTACAGCCTCGTATAGCTTTTGATAAACTTCTATTGGCCAACGAACAATTTTCTCTCTAGGTACAATCATGCATGCCCCAGGAACGAACAATATATATTCAGGAACGTCTCGCCTAAAAAATTGTTTAAATAGATCGTTTATCCTAGGGTAGTATTGTCCTTTTTTTCGGTGCTTTACATACCAATTGTTTGTTATCTCTAAATAGTAACCAGGAGCCACTTGTTGTGCGATTAACTTTTTAACTGAAAGTCGACGATAGCTAGGTGAAAAAGTAGTTCGGTCACTGTATAAAGGAACAAAGTCATCAAGTGGCTGACGTTTTACAAAACTATTTTCATCAATATGCCGGGGGAAGATATTACCTTTCGCGAAACCGAGGCTTTCTGGAAGGTTGTTATAGTTTTCAAGTATGAATTGCAGATAATCACTAATATTATGGCCTGTATGTTTAGTTTGTTTAAAGTTCCCACTTAGTTTTACGCTGTCTGGAATGTGTGAGGGATCGCCTTGATTGCACACGAGAAAGGGCGCAGTGAGTCGAGTGATTACACTTGAAGGATCTTGGTTGTAATTGCTTATAATCCAAAGCCTATTCATTGTTTTCTCAATTGGTACATTAGGAACTATGCCTGCGCCCAAGCTTGTACAAAACTTTGTTCCAAAAGATTATTATTCGTCGGACCATATCTCGAATTAGTGAGATTCTTACTGGTTTCAATTGAAAATTAGATATTAAGTGATGGTGGAGTGAGATATTTGTTGACATTTCTTGATCAAAATAATTTGTATCACAAATATCAACCTGAATAAGGTTTGTGCCAGTTTCTCGTTGGAAGATGTCTTGTCCTGAGCGCACAAATTTTTCGACATTATCAATTATAAATTTATTGTTATATTCTTGGTGTCCCCAGCTTTCGATTTTATCCTTTATCATTTTAATACCTCCGCAACTGGTGAAGTGATAGCCGCCTTTTTCTATTAACTTCCTATTTACAATAGTACGTTTTGATTTTGAGTCCGCTCTAAGTAAGTTTAGTGAAAATTGAGAAATTGTATTTTGTATTCCAGCGATAGAACCAACCCAATTGTGATCCTTATAAAAATTAAGAAAGTACCTGAACTCTTTTTGGCGACAGGCTCGTGGTTGCAACTTTATCAATGAAAGATTTGATTCACTAAAAATCTCAACATCGGGTATCTCATCCAGATCGGACAAAATGACTATATCTTGAGGTTCGGCAATTCTATCCAAAGCGATGTGGATACATTCTCTGTGATAAGAATCTAGCACCCAATGCAATTCAGTTTTTGGGTAATGGTTATGCGATTCAAGGAATTTTAGTACTTTGTTATGACTGAAAGTATCTGCCTGTTGTAAGTATTCTTTTACCGAGTCGTAATTCTTATGGAAATCAGAAATTTTAAAATATTCAATTTTATGTAAATACTTTTTATAGCGTTCTAAGTTCTTCTCAAAAATAAATTCTTTTTGCTTTCCACTAAAAGTTTGGCAAGCTTCAACAATAATAAATCTATCTATATAAGGTGCTAGATATGCTAATCGAATTTCCAATAGATCGAGTTCTTGAAAAAATAGAAAAGTATCAATAATTTTTGTCATTCTTAGATTCGCTTTTTTAATCTATTCAGTACGCGATTTAACTTATAGAGATATGTGGTTTTCTGGCATAGTTGAGGATACTTGCTGTTCTCTCCTTCCCATTTGTGAAAAGCAAAAGGTTCGATTCCCTTGTTTTCCAAAATTGGTTTTTCCCTTGAGAATCGACAAGCAACAGATAATGGCGCAAAATTAATACCATTGTCCTGTAATATATGTCGATTCTGAACGCAAATAAATCCATCCTCATGAAAATAACCGTGGTCAGCAGTTTGCCAGTCTAATTTTAACCGAGAGGGTAATTCGAGTAAGCGCTTGCTCCGCAGGGAAACGCTGTTTCCCATCCTAATAATATTGCCGTAATAGTCTCGATATGAAAAATTATCTTTAGGAATTGGCCACGGAGCTCCAATGTAATCATAATCTAGAAAAATATTGTCCCATAAATTTGGATTAACTATGAATCCGTCGGCATGAATTAACATTATGTGCTTCGTCTGAATATACTTGTAAAGCTCAAATACGATGAATTTCCCCCATTCACCGACATTATCAAACTCAGAGATCTGAATGTGTTCATAAAAATTTGATTCTGGTTTCGGATTATAATGAGATAGTAGCAATACGCGTTCAAATTTTAGTTTCTTAGTGCTGTATTCTAGTGCTTTCGCGGTTGCTTCCACTTCAGTTGTGGCTACGGCTACGAGAGTTACATCTTCGATATTTTTAATTAATGACATTATGGTATCAGCGTGAAAAAAGTAAATTTTAGTAATTATTTTTTATTCATAAAGAAATAGGGTGTGGATTTTAATAGTGCTGAGTTCATGGAGGTTCGGTGTTCTGAATATTTTCTTTTATTTCTTTTGTAGGGATCCAATTTGGTACTGTTTGAAAATTTGTCCAAGGATCCATCACTTCTCTAGGTCTATAAGGACGTCCACCGAAAATAATAGGAAGTGAAGTATTTGTAGATTTTTCAAAAATTCTGATAAGATCAATCAGACGTATTGGGTTTCCAGATGAAACACCATATTTAGTGTGAGCATGGCTTTGGTTCTTCAACGATTCAGCAGCTAATGTGAACGCACGTACTACGTCATCGACATGCACCAAGTCGATTAATTGCTCTCCTGGTGACATTAATAGTGGTTGATTGGTTTTTGCTGTTCTCCATAGCAAAGTAATTAGCTTTTGTCTTGGATCATTTTGGCCATAGGTGTCAAATAATTGAAGAGTACATGCTTTGAGATTTTGAGCCTGTACGTAATATTCAAGTATATCTTCAAATGCTTTTTTTGTAGCTGCATACAAATTGACAGGATTATATTCATCATTGTTATAGTGTTGCCATGAAGTCCCTGTATTTACAAAATACTCAACACCTGTAGCTATTATTGCTTCTAGTAATTGGGTGGGGAATAGAAGGTTGCTTTTAACCAATGCCTCAATATCCTCATTTTCGTGCTGTGCTAAGAACAATGATGCTAGATGGTATACTGTCATCGGTTGAGCATTTTTAAGCACTTTTATCAAACCTGTGCTTGTTCCGTCATGCTCATGCACTGTAATAGAATTCAACCGATCATGAAGTAAAGTTAAATCGGAGTTTGGGCGTATTACTATGTGTACGTCTACACCTAGTTCAATGAGATGCTGAACTAGGTTTGATCCGATATACCCTGTTGCTCCGGTAACAAGAACACGATTCAATCCAGTTTTAGAAATCATATTTGAATGGCGTCTGAAATTTATCTAAAGTTGGAAATTCGGAATCTCGTGTAGATATAATTGGATTTTTTGTTGGCCAGTTTATATTGATTGAATTCCAGTGAATTCCATTGTCCCTCGTTGGGTCATAAATTGTACTGACTTTGTATACCATGATTGCATTTTTACTGGTTACGCAAAATCCATGTGCGAGACCAGATGGGATATAAAGTAAATTGGCATTTTTTGCAGAAAGAATGATCGATACTGTCTTTCCAAAAGTAGGGGAGCCTTTTCTTATATCTACCACAACATCTTTTACTTCTCCATGCACGCAATAAACAAGTTTTACGTGATCAGAAGGAGGTGCTTGGAAGTGGAGACCTCGAACTACACTTTTCTCTGAAAAAGAGTAGTACTCCTCTAAGAACGAGGTTTGTAAGCCCAGTTTTTCATATTCTCTTTGGTGAAACACTTTTACAAATCGGCCACGCTTATCTTCCATGAGCCGTGGAACTATTTCGAAGCAACCAGGGATCAAAGTATCTTTAATTTTGAACATCAGAAATTCAGTCCGAAAAACTCTTCTAGTTTGGTAGCTAGAAATTCCAAGTGATTGATACCCAAACCAGGATAAACACCGATCCAAAAAGTTTGATTCATAACAATATTAGTATTAACAAGGTGGCCACTAACCCTGTATTCGCGCCCTTCCATGTAAGGTTGGCAAGTGAGATTTCCAGCGAAGAGTAGGCGGGTACCAATTTTGTTTTGGTCAAGAAAATTTAATAGATCTATTCTTTTCACTCCGGCATTTTCCTTAAGAATAATTGGGAAACCAAACCATGAAGGTTCTGAGTTTGGAGTTGCCTCAGGTAGATGCAAGTACTCAGAACAAGATTGCAAACGTTTTTTCAAGAATCCAAAATTGGCTTTTCTAGTCGCTATGAATTCATCCAATCGATCTAGTTGTGCTAGTGCACATGCAGCTTGCATGTCAGTTATTTTGAGGTTATACCCCAAGTGGCTGTATGTGTATTTATGATCATAACCCTCGGGAAGATTTCCTAATTTCCAACAAAAGCGTTTATTACATGTATTATCTTTTCCTGGTGCACAATAACAATCTCTACCCCAATCTCTAAAAGATTCTGCGATTAATTTTAGTTCGGGATTGTTAGTGAACACAGCTCCTCCTTCACCCATTGTAATATGATGTGCTGGATAGAAGCTTAGAGTGGAGATATCTCCAAATGTACCTACTAATTGACCGTTGTAAGTAGATCCTAAAGCGTCACAGCAGTCTTCGATAAGCCATAAGTTGTATTTCTTACACAATGCTACAACTTTTTCTAGATTGAATGGATTGCCGAGTGAATGTGCCAACATTATCGCTTTAGTTTTCTCGCTGATAGCTTCTTCAATTTTATCTGCATCGATATTGTGAGTGTTTAGATCGATATCTACAAAAACAGGAATAGCACCATACTGGATGATTGGATTTACTGTGGTAGGGAATCCCGCTGCTACCCCGATTACTTCATCGCCTTTTTTTATCGATCGATCGCCTAATTTTGGAGAAGTGAGGGTTGAAAAGGCTACTAAGTTAGCAGAGGACCCAGAGTTTACGGTAATTAGATGTTTAACGCCTAGGTAGTTTGCCAGCCTTTTTTCAAAAAGTGTATTGAATCTTCCTGTGGTCAACCAACCATCAAGGCTGGCATCAACTAGGTTTTTAAGTTCTGATGCACCAATTACTTTTCCTGATACCGGTACATGTGTTTCACCTGCAATGAATGAAGTAGGTTTATATACTATATCCGCAAACTGTTGAACGAGTTCGGCAATTTCTTTGCGAATACTCTCTGGTGTCTTAGTGTGTTTTAGATCTTGTAGTGATTGCATTAAGTGATCCATTTTATATTTGTTTGTTTTGATAATCGCGTATTTGTCGGAGACACTCGACTTGCGCGTTACGATTCCTTAGCCAGTACTGATGCCAGTTGATAACATAGGAGAGTGCAGTTTCAAGATCCCAGCGAGGACGCCATCCCAGTCGTGTTCTTGACTTAGAAATGTCTAGTTTTAAATAGGTGGCTTCATGCGGCTGTTCTTCGGTACTGAGATCCCAGGCAGTCTCTATACCCAAGTGCTTGGCCATTTTCTCAACAATCCATTTAACAGATTGTGCGCCTTCGTTTTGTGGCCCAAAATTCCAGCCCTCTGAAAACTTATCTCCCTCTAAGTAAAGGGATTCGGCTAGTATTAAATAACCGGCAAGTGGTTCTAATACATGTTGCCAAGGTCTAATCGCATGGGGGTTCCGGATAATTAACTGTTTCGATTGTTCAAAGGCTTTCAGTATGTCGGGAACTAGGCGGTCAGCGGCCCAATCACCCCCACCAATCACATTGCCGGCTCTTGCTGAGGCGAGAGCAATGCCTTGGTTTTGCATAAAAGAACTTCGAAAAGCGTTCGTGACCAATTCTGAGCATCCTTTGCTGTTGCTATAGGGATCATGCCCACCGATTGAATCGTCTTCACGATAGCCCCATACCCATTCCTTATTTTCATAACACTTATCAGTAGTTACATTCACTATCGCTTTTACACTTTCTACTTGACGTGCTGCTTCATATAAGTGAACTGTTCCCATTACATTTATGGAGTATGTTTCGATTGGTGATTTATAGGAATAACGCACTAAAGGTTGAGCTGCCATATGTATTATAATGTCGGGATTACAATTTTTGATTGCAGATATAACTGCAGCGTAGTCGCGTATATCACCAATTGTACTCCTCATGCCTTTTGCTACATCGGCTTCTACAAAGAGTGATGGTGTCGTAGGTGGATTCAGTGCAAATCCGAATACTTCAGCACCCAATGACTGTAACCAAAGGCTTAGCCAGCTTCCTTTAAAGCCTGTGTGGCCCGTTAAAAAGACCCGCTTTCCAACCCAGAATTTTGGATTTACTTCTCGCATTGTTAGTTCCACTTTTTCCAAGGAGCTTTACCGTTACTCCAAAGATCTTCAAGTAGCTGTTTGTCTCTTAGTGTGTCCATGGGTTGCCAAAACCCCTCATGTTGGTAGGCCATAAGCTCTCCAATTTCTGCCAACTTCATCAAAGGTTCTTGTTCCCAAATTGTTTGGTCATTCTTAATTAAACTTAGTACTTTAGGTGATAAAATGAAGAAGCCTCCATTTATCATTGCCCCATCACCCTTTGGCTTTTCCTTGAAATTGATAATTTGATTGCTCTGTATATCTAGGGCTCCAAACCGGCCGGGGGGATAAGTCGCGGTTAATGTTGCCCACTTACCATGTTTGTGATGAAAGTCGATACTTGCGCTAATATCTATATCGCCTAAACCGTCACCGTAAGTAAAGCAGAATGCAGCTTCATTTTTAACATATTCAGCAACTCGGCCTAGACGACCACCAGTCATAGATTCGTCGCCAGTATCAACTAAAGTCACCCTCCAAGGTTCGGCTCGTTTTTCGTGAACGTGCATGCTATTTTCTTGCATGTCAATTGTTACGTCTGACATGTGCAAAAAATAGTTGGCGAAGTATTCCTTAATGATATAGCCCTTATATCCACAACAAATTATGAAATCATGGATACCATAGTAAGAATACATCTTCATTATATGCCATAGAATTGGCTTTCCTCCAATATCTACCATAGGTTTAGGTCGCGTAGAGGTTTCTTCACTAAGTCTAGTGCCGAGCCCACCGGCAAGTATTACTGCTTTCATTTCATTTCTCCTTGGCTAATCATTGGGAACCCGAAATGACGAAGGCATCAGAATAGAAGTGATTAGTTGACAAACCGAATGCAACTAGCTGTTTTTTTGCATCGTGGATCATATTCTCAGAACCGCATGCATAAACAGCGCTATCAGCGAAATTTGATTTTGAGCTGAGAAGCACATTTTGAACATATCCTTTGGCCCCGCTCCAAGTTCTTGGTGGTCGGGAAAGTACAGGAATAAAGTGTACTCTATCCCCGAAATCTGCTGCACTTAAATAAAGATCTTCGGGGTGTCGACTACCCCATAGAACGCTTATTTTGGAAGGTTGTTGTTCATCTGAAATTTTCTTTAGAGAACGTAAAATCGAAAAAATCGGCGCGATTCCAGTTCCGGTAGCCAAGAAAATTAGGTGAAGCTCAGATACATCGCGTAAAAAAAACGTGCCAAGTGGGCCATTGAGTCGAAGTAAATCATTTAACCTTGCCTGCTCAAACCAATATTTACTCATAATACCATTTTTAACTTTTCGTATATGTAACTCGATTTCGTTATTGGTAATGGAGGAGTTGGCCAAAGAGTAACTGCGGCGAATGCCATTCGTTCCTATAATTTCTATGTATTGACCAGATAAAAATCGGAAATCTGATGATGGTGGAAGTCTCAACTTTATTTGAATAATCTCTGCTGTTAGATAGTTAATTTGGCTTATTCTGCAAGGAAGGGTTCTAGCATTGGGGATTTCTATGTTATTGAGATCGTCTATTTCAAGAGTTATATCTGATTTGATTTCACGTACACAACTTAGAATCCAATTTTCAGCTACTTCACTATCGCTTAATCCAAGTTCTGGATAGATGGCATTGGTTTTGCCGCTTAAAATTTTACACTTACAAGAGCTGCAACGACCTGTTTTACAACTATACGGAAAATGTATACCTGCTAGTCTGGCTGCTTCGAGTATTGTTTTTCCACTAGTGGCCGAAAAACATTTTCCATTTTTTAATCTAACTGAATACATATGGAGAGGTTACTCATTGTAATCTAAAGTTTTGTAGCCGTAACTTTTAACTAATTCATCGCGTTGAGCGGATTTCAAATCTTCTCTAACCATCTCAGCAACTAGCTCATCGAAAGTAGTCTTTGGTGACCATCCTAGTTTTTCTTTTGCCTTTTGCGGATTTCCAAGTAATGTCTCGACTTCCGTTGGTCTGAAATAGTTCGAATCTACTGAGATGATTTTCTTTTCACCATTGTTGATCTGCAAAAATCCTGTTTCTTCTACCCCTGCACCTTCCCAGCGGATACGCATGCCTAGTTCTTTTGCTGCAGAATTGACAAAATCTCGCACTGAATATTGAATGCCGCTAGCTATGACAAAGTCATCTGCCTCCTTCTGCTGAAGCATAAGCCATTGCATTTCTACATAATCTTTTGCGTGTCCCCAGTCGCGCTTCGCATCTAGATTTCCCAGAAAAAGGCAATCTTGTAGCCCTAGCTTTATGCGAGCAAGAGCACGAGTTATTTTTCGCGTGACAAATGTCTCTCCACGAGTTGGACTTTCATGATTAAACAAAATGCCGTTACAAGCGTAGATACCATACGCCTCACGGTAGTTTACTGTAATCCAGTAGGCGTAGAGTTTTGCAACTGCATAAGGACTTCTCGGGTAGAATGGGGTGGTTTCATTCTGGGGGTGTTCTTGGGTAAGCCCGTAGAGCTCGCTGGTGCTAGCTTGGTAGTATCTGGTTTTTTTTTCTAGTCCTAGTATTCGTATTGCTTCAAGAATACGAAGTGTGCCTAGTGCATCAGAATTGGCGGTATATTCTGGCTCCTCAAAACTTACCGCGACATGGCTTTGCGCCGCCAAGTTGTAAATTTCATCTGGCTGAGTATTTTGAATTATTCGAATAAGGCTTGTGCTGTCCGTTAGATCGCCGTGGTGAAGAAAGAATCTAACATTCTCATCGTGTCGATCTTGGTAAAGATGATCAATTCGGTCTGTATTAAAGAGGCTGCTTCGACGCTTTATGCCATGAACGATGTAGCCTTTGCCAAGCAATAGCTCGGCAAGGTAAGCTCCATCTTGGCCTGTGACACCCGTAATCAGTGCTACTTTTTTCTTATTAGTCATTAATTTATCCTAGATTCAAGTTTAGGCTCTGCTTCAGAAAGTCTTCATACGCGATAGTTAACCCGGTTGCAAGGTCTACTTGGGCTCTCCAACCTAGGGAATTGAGGCGTGAGGTATCTATCAATTTGCGCTGTGCTCCGTCTGGTTTGGACGAGTCAAATGTGATTCTGCCTTTATAGCCTACAACATGCGCGATTTCTGAAGCGAGATCCTTTATAGTAAAGTCGTAACCGCTCCCTACATTTAGGTGACTTCGCATTGGTTTGATTTGCTGTTTATAGATTGTATTTTCAAGATTCATAACAAAAATACTTGCCTTGGCTAAATCGTCAACAAATAGAAATTCCCTTCTTGGTTTACCACTCCCCCAAACCATGACTGTAGGTGAGTTGTTTACCTTGCCTTCATGGAATCGCCGAATAAGGGCGGGTATTACGTGTGAGTTTTCAGGATGATAATTGTCACCTGGACCGTAAAGATTAGTTGGCATTACACTGCGATAATCTAAATCATACTGCCGATTAAAACTTTCACATAATTTGATTCCAGCAATTTTTGCAATCGCATAGGGTTCGTTTGTTGGTTCGAGTGCATTTGTGAGGAGGGCTTCTTCGCGCATTGGCTGTGGTATCACTTTTGGATAGATACAACTGGAACCTAAGAATAAAAGTTTCTTAACATTATTGCTATAAGCTGCTTGAATGACATTGGCTTGGATCATTAAGTTTTGATAGATAAAATCAGCAGGAAATGTGTTGTTCGCGTAAATGCCTCCAACCTTGGCGGCAGCAAGATACACCTGATTGGGTTTCTCACTTGCAAAAAAAGTTTCCACTTGAGATTGATTGGTCAAATCAAGTTCGGAATGTGTTCTTGTGACGATGTTGTTCTGATTGCTAGCTTGAAGTTGTCGAAGTATGGCAGCCCCTACCATTCCGCTGTGACCTGCAACAAATATTTTTGGTAATTCTTCTTTGTTACTGTTCATAAGGTTCCGAAATGCATTTTAATTGATTGAGTCGTAGCAAGTCCTAATGCAGGATTTATAAAGCGTTAAGTTTGCATTTCTTTGAATGCTCTACGCGTGAAATTATTAATTTTGAAGCAGATGAGTACACTGGCTATAGACGATTTAAGTTAAGCTCATTGCTATAATCTAAATGAGATTGTGGAGGCTAAAGATATCCTTCACCGTTTTACTTTTTTTTTAAAGTAATTCAAATTTTTAGATTCAATGTCCTCCTTCAATGCTTCGAACTCTTCGATCTTTTGCTACAAGAATCGTTGAGTTTTGGTAGCCTTTTCTGACATTCCCCTTGGAGTTAATACATAAGCATAGCTAATTATTTTTTGACCTAGCAAAATTCTTCACTTTCATCAATCCCTTTTTCATTGGCGCGTTTAGACAATAGTTCAAACCACCAACACTCATATCTATTCTATGATAATGTTCGCGATGAGTGAGGTCTGGATTTGTCAGCAAGATTTACATAACCCTGAAATACGTGTCTTCCTGTAATTTTGATTGTCGTCTTTGCATAAATAAGTTTGGGGTTTTAATATTTCAGGCACGCTACCGCTTGGCCATGCTTGACAGGGCAGGATTTAGCACTGGTGATATTCGCGATAAAATGTTTTGTATTATTTGAACATTGTGCCAGTGGAGAGCGATTGGGTCTAGAAAAAGATATGGAGAATTTTCCGTAAAAATACTTTGAGCTACTCAACTAGGTTGATCTATCTAGTATGTAGCATATGAAAAACAGCTATTTCTTATCAGATTTTAAGATGCTCGCCCCATTTTTCGATGTCTCCTAATTTTTCATGCACCCATTCCTCATCATAATAACTATGCAAATATCTCTCCCCAGTATCACAAAGCACCGTCACAATAGACCCCTGATCCTCATGCTCATGCATCTCCTTCGCTAACTGCAGCGCCCCCCAAAGATTCGTCCCCGTCGATCCACCAACCTTCCTGCCGATTACCTTCTCCAACCAACGCAAAGTCGCAATCGAAGCGCCATCTGGCACTTGAATCATTCTATCGATTACTCCAGGCGTAAACGAAGGTTCCACTCGCGGTCTTCCAATACCTTCAATCCGACTTCCGGAATCGCTTGTAAGGGTCTTGTCGCCGGTCATAAAGCTGTCGTAGAAAACGGAGTTTTCTGGGTCCACTACTACCAATTCAGTATCAAACCGGCGATAGCGAATATAACGGCCTAATGTAGATGACGTACCGCCAGTGCCGCAGCTCATCACTAGGTAGCGGGGCAGGGGAAAGCGCTCTTGTTCCATTTGTTTAAAAATGCTTTCGGCAATATTGTTATTGCCTCGCCAATCTGTTGCGCGTTCGGCATAGGTAAATTGGTCCATGTAATGGCCATTCTTCTCATTTGCTAAACGTTCTGCCTCTGCGTATATCTGCTCACCGCGCTCAACAAAATGGCATTGGCCACCGTAGAACTCGACTAACTTGATCTTTTCTTTGGCCGTGCTTGCCGGCATTACCGCGATAAAGGGTAAGCCTATTAAGCGTGCAAAATAGGCTTCTGACACGGCTGTGGAGCCTGAGGAAGCCTCTATGATTGGGGTGTCTTGATTGATATGCCCATTGCAAAGCCCGTAGAGGAACAATGATCGCGCTAAACGGTGCTTTAGGCTCCCGGTTGGGTGTGTGCTCTCATCCTTCAAATAGATGTCTACCCCTGGGTAACAGGGCAGGGGGAGTTTAATAAGATGGGTGTCGGCAGTGCGCTGAAAGTCGGCATCTATTTTACGTATGGCTTCGTTGACCCAATGGCGCATGGTGGCTCCGCGGCGTTGATTGGCTAATTATTGCAGCGATTATGGCTGTGTAATTTGACAGGAACAAGTTTTGGGTCTTTATTTAGGGTAAGTGGTATTTTCCCTTACCTAAAACAAGCTCAACGCAATGACCCAGGCCTACCCTCAGTTCCAACACCACGGCGCTGCCAACGGCGTTACTGGCAGCTGCCACCGTTATATCGCTAGCGATATGCTGCACCTGCTTGTCGATTGCGGTTTGTTCCAAGGGCAAGAAGCCCAGAATGGGCAGTCTATTGACTTCGACCTGTCGCTAATTCGCGCTTTGATTGTCACCCATGTCCACATTGATCATATCGGGCGTTTGCCTTACCTGCTAGCTGCAGGGTTCAAAGGCCCCATTCTGTGTTCCTACCCCAGTGCTAAGTTATTGCCCTTGGTGATTGAGGATGCGTTTAAGATTGGGTTTACGCGTGATGAAAAACTCGTAAAACAGTTTTTGAGAAAAGTGCAAAAAAAATTGATGCCGCTGGCCTATAAGCAGTGGTACCCATTGATGGACTCGCCTTTGTTAAAATTGCGTGTGCGCCTACAACGCGCGGGGCATATTCTTGGCTCGGCCTATGTGGAAATTGAGCATCAATCACGTGCATCGAGTGATGATGAGTGGCGTGAGCACCGCACGGTGTTCTCTGGCGACCTAGGAGCCCCGCACGCACCTTTACTGCCTGCGCCTATATCACCGGAACATGCAGACACTTTGGTGATTGAGAGTACCTATGGCAACCGTGTGCATGAGGACCGTACAACCCGTCGGTTGCGGTTAAAAGCTTTAGTTGAGAAAGCCTTGAGTGATGGGGGGAGTGTGTTGATCCCAGCCTTTAGTATTGGCAGGACTCAGGAGTTGTTGTATGAGTTTGAGTCGATTATTCATGAGCTGGAAAGTGGAGCAGAGGGAAAAGGGGGGATTGAAACAGATGCTAGAAAATATCCTCATGTGGGAGCGGGCCTGCCCGCGAAAAGTGAGGTGGAATTATCGCGGGCAGGCCCGCTCCCACATGGCACACTTTCCAAGGAAGGCTCTTTAAATCTTTTAAAAGGAATCACCATTGTTGTTGATTCTCCATTAGCTGCCAAGTTCACTAAGGTTTATCGAGAGCTCAAACCCTTTTGGGACGAGGAAGCCTTGGAAAGGGTAGATGCCGGTCGGCACCCTTTGAATTTTGATAGTTTATTGACTGTTGATTCTCATGATGACCATATGCGCTTGGTGAATTACTTAGCGAAGACTAAGAAGCCGGCCATTGTGATTGCGGCTAGTGGCATGGCAGCAGGCGGGCGCATTGTGAATTACTTGAAGGCGATGTTGGGGGATCCTGTTCATAATGTGTTGTTTGTGGGGTATCAGGTGCCGGGGACGCCGGGGTTTGAAATTTTGAAATCTAGGGGGATGGATACCGAGGGTCAATCGCGGGCAGGCCCGCTCCCACAAGGCAAGCTTCCACAGGGTGGATTGTTTCAGGTTGAGTTGGATGGGGAAAGTTACTCTATTCGGGCTCGGGTTGAGATGGTTGGGGGGTATTCGGCTCATGCGGATCAGGCGGACTTATTGGCGTTTGTTCGGGGGATGAAGCGATGGCCTCGTGAGATTCGGATTGTGCATGGCAGTGAATCGGGGCGTGTTGGGTTGCAGCGGGCGTTGGAGGAGATGGCTGCAAAAGCGGCGAGGGAGTTTGAGATAACACTCCCTCGCCGGGTTTAGCGATTATAGGCCGTACAGAAGCTGCACGCCTGTGGCGCTGATTACTTCGTAATCTGTTTTGCCATCGCCATTCGCATCAGTGGCGCGGAAGGCAATGCCATCAGCATTCTTTGTAGCATTGTAATAAGCCGTGTCGTTCAAGCTTAGTGGGTTTACAAAGAAGCTTGGCTTGAAGCTACCAATGTTAGGAATAGTCACGATGCCAGTGTTGCGATCAGTTGTGGCGCTGATCCCTTCAGTGGACAAGGTTGCATAGAATGCATTGGTATGTGCGAACGGTGTAATGCGTTGGGCAGCCCCGTCTGCACAGTTGGCAATGAAGGCGTAGTTCGGATCAGTTGGGCTGCCAACAGGTGCTGTAAACGTCACTGCACCACAGCTAGTGGCTGTGCCCACGTCATTGTAGGCAAAGGCACCAGAGAAAGACTCGTTATTGCCTAAATCGATTCCGATTGACCCATTGTCATTGTATGACAGCTGGTACCCAGCACTGCTTACCGCAGCCCCGAAAGTTTCCTCGTCCAGCGCTGTAGGAGAAACTTCTGTCGCGATGCCAGCTTGCACAATGAGAGTCTTGCCATTTGGCAACGCGCTAGTGCCCGTGGGAATAGAGCTTGGCACTAAGCGTGCGATAGAGCGGCCTACGTATTTTTCAGTATCGGTAGAGTAAATGAATCTGCCGTTGTCTTCGATTGCAATTGTTGGTGTTGTTGTGGCCGCCAAAATATTGCCGCCAGACAGCAAGGCCTGTGTTTGGTTATTGTTGTCACAGTTGGCAGTAGTGATTACTACTCTTGATAAAGGGATGCCCGATGCATTGGCAACATCATTACGAAGAGCATCTAGAATTGATGAATCGCAAGACGTTGAGACCGCATTAAAAGTCAATGAAAATTTGACACTCATTGCTGTCTTAGGCGTTTTTTCCACAGCCTTTTCTTTGGCCGCTGGATTGCTTTGTAAAAAATTGCGAACTGCAACGGGGTCATTACGATCAATACCATTTGCTGCCTCTACCCCCTGTAGTGAATTACTGATAGCGGAGGTAGAAAGGGTGTTGACGCTCGTTACCACGTCGTCGGGTACCACATTGCCGTTAAGTTTAGTCATATTATTGAGCAACTGCGCACCGGCATCGACTAAAGCAATAAGTTCGGCTTGCGTAGTGCCGCCTTCGCCTTCTTTGATTAGCGCTTTAGCATTGTCGATGGCTTTTTTAGCTTCAGTGGCCAGTTGCGCCTTTTGTGTGTCGCTGATTGTTGTGCCACTGTTGCTCAATCCCGAAAACACGCTAGCGATATTGGTAAGTACGCTAGTTGAAGCGCTAGTAGAAGACGTGGCACCTGCTTGCTTAGCCTTGCCGGCCAACTCAACAGCTTTGTTGCTTTGCAATAGGGTGGCGATTGCTTGCGATGGCGTCAGTGTGCCTGCAGCGGCGGCAGCAGCGGCTTGTGCTGCAACAGTCCCAGCATTTGTTACCGCTGTTTCAATTTTCGCCACAGTGTCAGCCGAAGGCGGTGTGTCGGTAGAGATTTCAGGAATGTTCGCCAACTCTTGCTCTAGATTTGCTGTGCCTTGTGTTACTTCAGCGTTCGACCCGCCTGTGCCACCACCACCACCGCTTGAACTAGGCGCGATGTAAACAACATTGAATTCGCCTTTGACATAGGGGGCCGAGGTGAACCCAGTAGCCAGTTCAGAAGAATTCAATGAAAAAGTTGCAGGGGAAGACACGTCGACGCCGACTTTTGGAAGAGAGGTGAAAGCGGGTTGTGTAGTGCCGAAATCTAGAGTGGCGGGTGCACCTGCTAATTGCTGCACAGCGATGTGGTAGGTGTAGGTGGCCGCTTGCTCGAACTCTTTCAAAATATACGTATCGAACGAGGTAGTTGTCGAAGAACGAATGCGATCAATCAAGGTTGAGGCATTGAAGCTAACTGTTCCGCCACTAACCGTGATTGGCCCACTTTGTTGATTATTGGTAGTAGAAAGAGCCACCTGCAAAGTATTGGCTCCGTCGCGCCCTAATACTCGTAATGCGTTACCGGCAGCAGGGATAGTGCCCGTCACGGTTGTGCCCGCGACCGTTAGTGTCAGTTTGTCGATTTTTGCTTCCATACGGCGATCGTTAGCGTTGTCATCGATTGTGACACCAACTCTGAAATCATAACTGCCATCAGGAACGTTGCTGGGTACTAAGGTGAACGCAAAGCTAGGAATTCCTACTCCGTTAGTGGAAGGAACGTTGGCGATTGTAGACACCACACCCGCAGAGGATATTGTGGCGGTTTGCGTAGAAAATGTAGTACCACTACCACCTGAGATGGTTAGCTGATTGTTCTCGAGAGTAAAAGTGGCCGGCGCGGCGGCATCTATTGTGCTAGTTAGCCCTAGCATTCCCACTATGATGATATTTCGTATTTGAAAAAGTGTACTACGACTTTTCATGATTTCTAATTCCTTGGGTTTGCGCTAGGGGTTGTAATTCGATTAAAAAGGTGAAACTTCAGAAAAATATAGCGCCCAATTAGAACACAAATTGTAGGGAGGGACTATAGGATGGTAGGTCTGAAGTGTTGAACTAGTTAGCTTGTACCTTGACTGAAAAGGCAGGGATAAGTTTGCAAAGTTTTGCCCAGGCCATATAGATGCCAAATAAACCCATAAAGGCGAAGAACATGAAAGCTTCGCTAGCTTGGTAAAAATATCCTAACAAACCAATGCTACCAGTAATGATGCTTACAATATAAAGCCCTATAACGGTTTGCTCATGGCTAAAACTTGCTGCGATTAAGCGGTGGTGCACATGGTCATTTCCCGCTGAAAAAGGGTTGCAGCCGCGTAATGGGCGCTTAATCAACAAGCTTACAGTGTCTATCAGTGGTACTGCTAAAAACCATAGCGCATAGACGGGGGCCATCATCGCATCTGGGCCTTGAGTTGCTTCAATAATAATCCAAGTGAGTATAAAGCCTAACAGTGTACTGCCTGCATCGCCCAAATAAATCATGGCGCTGCGTTTCCAGGGCAAGCGGAAGTTAAGCGCGAGGAAGGCTAATAGCGCACAAATCAACAGCGTATTAAATTGCAGCATGGGGCTATGGCCAGAGGCGAATGCCACGATACTGATGAAGATCAGTGACAGAAGGACTAAACCACCTGAAAGTCCATCAATACCGTCGGTCATATTGACGGCGTTGATCACACCGACAGTAGCGAAAATGGTTATTGGAATTGCTAACACCCCAAGCTCAACAGGGCCAAGAGCGAGTATATTGCCCAGTGAAAGTAGCTGATTGCCTGCAACAACAACCATCAGCCAAGCAGCGAAGGCGTGGGCGCCCATGCGCACAGAAACTTTTAATTCGCGCGCATCATCGAAAATGCCAATAAGCAGCACAAGCCCAGATATGGCAAGCATCGCGAAATAGTGGAGTAGAACCTCGGGCGTGAACAGGCTCATACACAAAACGCCAGCATAGATTCCAACACCTCCAACTAGTGGAGTAGGGGTCTTATGAATCTTTCTGCCACCAGGAATGTCAATCAGCCCAACTTTGCTGGCCACAGGTTTAAGGGCAAACAATGAAATCGCTGTGATGACAAAGGTGCTGAAGAGATTGATGAGGCTCATAAGGCTGCTCTGTTTATACATAAGTGGCTTGCTAAGAACGCAAAACACTTGCCGAACTTTTTGAGATTCGAGTACAGATTGATTTGGGTTGTTGCTATAGGTGCGCCATCAAATAGGGGGCTATTTTTCGATAGCCCCCTATGTTGAAAGTTATTGACCGTATAAGACTTGTACACCATCAGAGCTTAGGATTTCATAATCCACTTTACCGTCACTGTTGGCATCGGTTGCGCGTACGGCAATTCCTTCAGCCGTTTTATTCGCGTTCAAGTAAGTAGTATCCGCTAATGACAACGGATTCACGAAGAAGCTAGGGCGTACATTGCCCACGCCTTCGATGCTGATGATACCGGTATTGCGGTCGGTGCTTACATTGAAGCCGGCATTCGTTACCGTGTCGAAGAACACGTTGCTTTGCGGAAACGGAACGATGCGTTGTTTTGCTCCATCACTACATACCATCTCGAAGACATAGGCCGCGTTTGTTGGGTCTCCAGAGGGGGAATTAAAGCTTACTGAGTTGCACGCTGTGCTGTTGTTACCGAGATTATCCAATGCAAATGCACCGGCAAAACGTTGGTTATTGCCCAAATCAATCATGACGGTGCCGTCGGGCCCAGTTAGAGGCGTGAAGCCTGCATTGATAATGGCAGCACCCATTGCGTCATTGTTCAATGCACCGCCAGTGACTTCCAACGCATTACCTGCATTTACATATAGGAGACGACCGTCTGGCAATGTATATAAACCGTCACTCAAAAGTGATGGCACTATCCTTTGAGTATTGGAGACCGCAGCGTAAGTGGCGCCAGCGTAAGTAACAAGAAGACTACCATTTGCATTGTTGAACACGGGTTGTTCGGCGGTTGCAGCAAACAGATTACCTCCTTCTTCAACTACGAGGGAGCTTGCTGTGCCGTTTGCTTCAATGCATGCTTGATAGGTAGCTAAGTCTTTTCGATAACCGGAATCAGGATTGTGCCAAATATTCTCGTGATCGGCAAAGGTATCGCTGCGAAACGAAGACCAATGTCCACTATAATCAGGAGCCTGGCAAACGACTGGCGAAGTCTTTTGTACAATTTCTGTCACCGTAGCTTTGGCAGACGCTAAAGTTCGAATAGCATCAATGGAGTTGAGGTCAACGTTACCGCGAATGCTTTCAGGTAGGGTTGGCAGAATTTTTTGTGTGGCTGATGTTGAGAGCGCCTGCAGCTGAGTGACCAACGCTTGTTTGATAGTGCCAGTGGCATCGTTAGAGCTTTGCAATAGCTTGGAGGTGGCCTCTACTAGGCTCAAAATTTCTGAGCGTGGTGTGTCTGCGGTAATAAGCTTGGTAGCACTAGTTACGGTGCTTGTTACTACTGTTGCGACTTGTTCTTTTTGAGCATCAGTTAAAGGCGTAGTAGATGTTGCAAGGGCACTAACGACGTTGGCGATATTCGTTACCGCTGTTGTGCTCGCTGAGGAACTAACACCGCTACCACCGGCTGTCGATTTAGCGGTACCTGCTTTGTCCAATGCGCTATTGGCTGCTGTTAGTGTTGTCAGAGCTTGGGTGGCAGTCAACGTCCCCGCGGTGATTTGCTCAGAAGCGTTAGTAAGCAGATTGTTAGTGGTTTCAACAGCCGAGTTTACGGCCGTCACCACCTCTGCTGATACTTCACCTTCAGTAGGGATAACAATATTATTACTGTCTCTTATACACATCTGACGCTGCCGACGAGCGATC
>CAJXSF010000031.1 GCA_913061515.1 uncultured Gammaproteobacteria bacterium
TCTACACTAGATCGCTCGTCGGCAGCGTCAGATGTGTATAAGAGACAGCACATGTTTAGCGAGAATGGCTTGTTGCTGTGCACGTTCGTCATCGGTGAGTTCACGGGCATAACCGCCTGTACCTTCCGCCTTGATGTCTATATCGACGAATTTAGCGCCAAGGGATTCCACTTGGTCTTTTACTGCCGCGCGCACGTCATAGCCTTCAACGATAGCGCCGAGACGGCGCGCTGTAGCGATCGCCTGCAAGCCTGCGACGCCAGCGCCAATAATGAGGACTTTCGAGGGGCGCACTGTTCCAGCAGCGGTTGTGAGCATAGGGAAGAACTTGCCCAACAGCGTGCTGGCGATAAGTACCGCTTTGTAGCCAGCGATCGAAGCTTGTGATGACAAAGCATCCATAGCCTGTGCACGTGAAATTCGGGGAATCATCTCTACTGAGAAAGCAGAGATATTTTTCTCCTTTAGGAGTTTGAAGCGCTCAAGCTCTGAGTAAGGGTTAAGATACCCGATTAGCACACTGCCCGCTTTGAGTTTGGCAGCCTGGGCCTGCGTGGGTGGATTAACAGTCAATACGATATCCGCATTCGCATATAAATCATCTACATTGCTGACGATATCGGCGCCAACAAAATCAGTATCGGCATGACCTGCGGCCTCGCCTGCACCACTTTCAATGCTGACATTCACTCCCAGCGCTAGAAGGCGTTTCACCACGTCGGGGACTAGTGCGACCCTTTGCTCTCCCTGCCTAGATTCTTTTGCTACACATATTCTTATTGTCATAGATATAGTCCTTCGTTTCCCCTTTCTCAAAAGTGAACGCAGTATACCCCATTCGAGAAAGGGGTGTAATGGATGCTGTATGGGTTTTGCTGTTGGTTTAGCGCTCTATTGCTGTTGGGGTGCCCAGGTCGATCGTCATGTCGTTGGGGGCGTCTTGCACTTGCGGCGCAGAGGGAGGGGTAGGCGCTGAAGTCGCTTCCTGCGGGCTTAACAACTGTTGGCGAATCGCCTCGATTTCGGAAGATAATACGCGTGAGGTGTCTAGTGCTTCTTCGCTGGCTTCAAGCTTGGCGAAATACTCAGGGTCGACTTCCGTGATAGGAACAACTCGGTTAAAAGTGCTTCTTGCATCGCGTTTGCATAAGATAGTAAAAGTGGGCTCTTCATAGATGGTGCGATATTCGTTTAGACGTGCATAGAGTACTTCGCTGCAGTTTTCGTCCTCAAGTGCGAGATCTACGGCCATTTGCAAAAAAGGGCGTAGGTGCGTGGCGCTGGCAGGGAGCCAGAGTCGTTCAGAACGCGTATCAGCTGCCTGAGCGGTACTTGTCAGAGTGGCAATGACAAGTGTAAAAATAATCGTTGGTAAAAGTTGAAGGTTAAAATAGTTCATTAAGTATATATCGGCTGATTGAAGAATGACTTAAGCCATTGTCCACTGAGTCCCCTCAAATGTGAAGGGGGCTGCGATGAAATGCCTTTGTTTTGCGGGCTTATGGCAGAACAGTTTATTTGTTAGAATCGGCTCCCTCTTTAGCCTAATGGCAATAAATGACGACAGACATATGAGCAGCAACAGTAAAGTCAGGCATATCAAACTCCTCGATACCACCTTACGAGATGGTGAACAGACCCAAGGGGTCTCGTTCGCGGGGAAAGAAAAGTTGAATATCGCGCGTGCACTATTGCAATCTTTGAAGGTGGATAGGATTGAAGTGGCATCGGCGCGCGTTTCCGATGGCGAAAAGCAGGCTGTTATTGATATTAATGCGTGGGCTGCCAAAGAAGGGTATCTGGACAAAGTCGAAGTTCTTGGCTTTGTTGATCACCGAATGAGTGTCGATTGGGTCGTCCAGACCGGCGGGCGGGTTATAAATTTGCTCGCCAAAGGCAGTGAAAAACACTGTCGAGAACAACTAGGTAAGACATTAGAACAACATGTCGAAGATATTCACCGTACTGTGCAATATGCCCATGACAATGGCTTGCGTGTGAATATGTATTTGGAAGATTGGTCCAATGGCTATAAAGATAGCCCCGACTATGTCTATGCGATGTTAGAGGCCTGTAAAGATTTTGGTATCGCTGATTTTATGCTTCCGGACACGCTAGGGGTAATGACTCCCGATGAAGTGGGAACAGCCTTAAGCGATATGACCCAACGTTTTCCAAGTTTAGAGTTCGATTTCCACCCTCACAATGATTATGGCTTGGCCACAGCAAATGTGATGGCGGCAGTAAAAGCAGGAATCAACACAATTCACTGCACAGTCAACTGCCTCGGTGAGCGCGCAGGTAACGCGTCGTTGGCTGAGGTGGCAGTGGTGCTTAAAGACAAAATGGGCGTAGCGCTCTCGATCGATGAGACCCGTATCGGCCTTTTAAGTCGGATGGTGGAGAATTTCTCTGGTAAATGGGTTTCTGCTAATGCACCCATTGTCGGAGCTGACGTGTTTACCCAGACAGCAGGTATTCATGCTGATGGTGATCAGAAGGGTGGCTTATACATCACCGCATTGCGCCCAGAACGTTTCGCTCGTAAGCGCACCTATGCCTTAGGCAAGATGAGTGGCAAAGCCTCTTTGGCTAATAATCTAGAAGAGTTAGGCCTTACTTTGTCGGCGGAAGATCAGCGCAAAGTGCTAGAGCGTATCGTGTCGCTTGGCGATTCCAAAGAAATCATTACGGTCGACGACTTGCCATTTATTATCGCGGATGTCTTAGAGAGCCGTGAGTACCATTATACCGAGTTGCTGAATTGCTATATTAATAGTGGCTTAGATGTTGATAGCACTGCCAGTGTTCGCGTTAAGATCGATGGCAAAGAGTACAGTGGTTCAGGTTCTGGCAATGGTGGGTTTGCTGCGTTTATGGATGCCATTGGGCGTATATTGAAAGCAAAAAAATTCCAGATGCCGGAATTGTTAGATTATGAAGTGCATATTCCGCGCGGTGGTAATACGAGTGCGTTGACCGAATGTATTATCACGTGGAGTGGTGAGCTGCGTGACTTAAAGACTCGAGGCGTAGATTCCAACCAAGTTTTGGCGGCGGTGAAAGCGACATTGCGTATGATTAATATCAAAATGCATGCGCGCACAGAAAGCGAGATAAAGGGTTCTTAAAACAAACCGTTGGCAGTTAGAACTTGTGTCTAACAGCCAACGGGTGTGCGATTTCTAATTACTTAGCAACGACAGGGAGCTTCTTCAGCTCTTCTACTACTAAATCACCAAATGACTGCGTATCAATCATTTTGACTCCAGCACCTGGCTTGGATAGATCTGGTGTAGAGAAGCCTTGGGCGAATACGCTTTGCATTGCATGCCACACATTCTTAGCTTCTTGGTCCATGCCGAAACTCATTTCCAACATCATCGCGACAGAGCCGATCATGGAATAAGGATTGGCGATGTTCTTGCCGGCAATATCTGGTGCAGAACCATGCGATGGTTCGTAATAGGCTTTGTCGTCCCCCAAGCAAGCTGAAGGCATAAGGCCTAATGAACCTAGAATGCCGCCGCCTTGGTCGCTAAGGATGTCGCCGAACATATTCTCCATCACCATAACATCGAATTGTCCTGGGTTTAGGCACAGGTATGTTGCCGCAGCATCGACCAGGATATTAACGACTTTGACTTCAGGGTAATCTTTGCCCACTTCGTCCATGATCTCGTTCCACAAGACGCTAGACTTCAAAACATTGCTCTTGTGGATATTGTGCAAGACTTTCTTGCGCTTCATGGAAGTGTCGAAAGCGACTTTTGCAATACGACGAATCTGCACTTCATCGTATTCCAGCGTTTCTTTGACATAACGTAGGCCTTCAGCATTTACGCCAGTTTCTTTCTCGCCAAAATAAAGCCCGCCAACTAACTCACGGATAATCATGATGTCGATGCCGTCACCAATAATTTCTTTTTTCAGTGGTGAGAAGTGCGCTAAGCCTTGTGGCAAAAATACAGGGCGGAAATTGGCGTAAGTGTTATAACGGCGACGCAGAGGTAATAGTGCCCCTCGCTCTGGTTGCTTATCGACGGGAATCTTTTTCGACTCTTCATGGTTTAGCCCAATTGGGCCTTTGAGAATGGCATCAGCTTCATCGCAAACCGCTTTGGTTTGCTCAGGGAATGGATCGCCACACTCAAAATAGGCGCTCGCGCCAAATGGCGTGTGCACGAGGTCGAATTCGACATCATTGCGTTGTTCTACAAGACGAAGCACTTTGACGGCTTCAACCATGATTTCAGGGCCAATGCCATCGCCATCGAGTAATGCAATTTTGTATTTGCTCATGAGATTCCTAAAAACTGAAAAGGCCCAACGCCAGCGCCGAGCAAAAAATGGGGGGGTAATTTAACATGTGCAAAGGAGGGGGAACAAGGCGAGGCTCAGATTGGCCTCGCAAGAATCTTAGAACAACACTGAAACTTGTCGAATGAAAATAACGGTCAATATAGCTATGACGATATAAGTCACCGTATCGCTAACCTCTAAGCCAAAGAACTTTTTGGGTTTTTGATCTTGATCATTGCCAGACATTCGTGGACCTCCACCTGCGAAATTGCGCCCAATATTACCTACATTGTGGCGCTGTTGTCACCCGCTTATAGGGGGGTAATGCGATTTTTTAATTAAATATCATGAATTTGGGCGCGATTTCGTGTGTAAATTAGAATTTTCCATAATAATTCGCCAGTAAATGCTGCAAATTTCCCGACATATGGAGCCATATGGCGAATATTGAGTTAAACACAAAGCAACTTGAGCGCAATCTGCAACGATTTGTGATATTCCGCCTTTTCTACTCCGCAAGGTTCTATTACCCCGTTCTGACTATCCTGTTTCTTGACTATGGTTTGACGCTTGAGCAGTTCGGTATTCTAAATTTGGTGTGGGCGTTGACGATCGTATTAGCCGAGGTGCCCTCCGGGGCTTTGGCCGATATCGTGGGAAGAAAGCGTCTTATAGTGTTTGCGGCAATACTCATGTGCATTGAAATGGCCTTGCTGGTGTTTGTGCCTATCGGTAGTTCGGCAATTCTATTTCCTGTATTTGTTGCTAACCGGGTTTGTTCAGGCTTATCGGAGGCCGCTGCCAGCGGTGCGGACGAGGCCTTGGCTTATGATTCTTTAAAAGCCTTGGGGCGCGAGGGAGAGTGGGCGCATCTACTCGAAAAAACCACTCGGGTAGTGTCGTTAGGATTTTTCGTAACGATGATTACTGGAGCCTTTGCGTATGATGCCCTTGTAGTGAATGGGGCATTAGGAGCAATTCGTGAAACTTGGCAACTTGCACCGAGCACCGTTATTCGTCTACCAATTGTGTTAACACTGCTGACATCGTTCATCGTTTTGGGGACCGCTTTGCGCTTCTATGATATCGATAAGCTAACCGCGAACTCGCACTCGGCTACGGAAAAGGGGGCAGCGCCCGAGATCAACGCAGTAAGGGAGTCGTTTGCGCAGATACTGCGCGCAGGACGTTGGACCATCGGGCACCGATTTGTATTGTTCGTTATTTTGGCGGCTTTGGCATTGGACAGTGTGGCGCGACAGTTTGTGGTGCTGGCGAGCGAGTACTATCGCAATATCGATATTCCGATTTCATGGTTTGGCTTTATCGGGGCAGGCATGTCACTGATAGGGATTTTGAATGCGAAGCTCGCGCGGCTAATGGTGAGTCGTTTTTCCCCCTTTCATAATTTTGTCGGCTTGTCATTGCTACTTGTATTGTCTTTATGTGGGTTGATGTTGGCGATCCCCTATTATGGGGTTGTTTTTGCTGTGGGGGCTTTTGCGATTCTTGGTATGGTGCAGTTTCAAGCCAGTTATTACATCAATAAAGAAGTTGGGTCCAAATTAAGGGCAACTGTGTTGAGTTTTAAAGGTTTGGCTTTGAACCTAGGTCTAGGTATCGCCAGTCTGTTATATACGATGCTGGTGGGGGTAATAAAAGTCCAACGAGATGGCATGCAAGTAGAGGAAGAACTGCAGCGCTATGTGTTCTTAGAGTCTTTGAAAGCGTTTCCTGTTTATTACCTCGGCTTATGTGTTGGCATTTTTTTGTTAGCTAATTGGCTTTTAATATCGAAGAAAAAGTTTTTTCAACTACCAGACTAGAGTACTGGAATGATGTTTTAATTTTCTCTTTGTTGTCTGCATTATAGGTGCTCACAGTCTAGCACTGCATGCACCTACTTCAATAAATTGTTAGTCCTTCGCTTACGCCTTAAGTTGCCTTAAAGCACGCACTAGTTGCGCAAGCTCATTGGGGGTATTGAACACCTGTGGAGTTACGCGAATGCAGGCACCGCTGGACAGCTCAAAGCGCGCAACGGTGAATATTCCAAACTCTTGCTCAAGTCGTCTTTGCAACGCGTTGACTGCGCTGGGGCTTGTTTCACCGCGTAGTCGAAATGCTGCCATTCCTGTCCAAGACTCCTCGTCGGCACCGCCAAGCACTTCAATGTGAGCCATCGTTTCGGCCTCTTGCGTCCATAAGCCACGCAAATACTTTAGCCGGGCCTCTTTGTTTGCACCGCCCACAGCTGCATGGAAATCCAGCGCTGCTGGTATAGCCATAATGGCTGCAAAATTGGAAGTCGCTGTGTGCACGCGTTTATATAAGCGATTGTTATCTGGATCTGTTTCGCCTGGGTAGGGGCGAATTTTCTCTAGAGTGCCCTGGCGCACATAAAGAGCGCCGACGCCGACTGGCGCCCCGATCCATTTGTGGATATTAAACCCAGCCCAATCGACGCCGAGATCTGCAATCTTATAATCCACCAGTCCCCAAGATTGTGCGCAGTCGCAGATAACATCAATGCCGCGTCGTTTGGCTTCGGCGGCAATGCGGGCAACAGGCACGACGAGTCCATGTTGATTGCTGACATGGGTGATTAACATAAGTTTTAAATTTGGGTTGGCATCAAAAGCCTGCAAATAGGCGGAGAATATTGCCTCTTGTGCAACACGCCCGGGGAGGTTCACAACAACTGCCTTTGCCTTATTGGTGTCTGCTAGCCATTGCATCGTATCTTGAAAGCTCGGGTAGTCGATATCAGCGTAGAGCACGGCATCGCTACTTTCGATTTTGTGATATTGCCGAATGAGATTGTGGATCGATTCTGTCGCATTACGAGTTAATACTATCTCATTTTGTTCGACTCCCAAGGCTTGCGCGACACGAGCGCTGCTTACCTGCGCGTCTTCGCCGAAGTCGCGGCGCGCATAATAGGAGAGCTGTTTATTGACCAAGCGCGTCGCTTCGATATAAGTCTCTTGCACCGGTTTAGCCATTTTTCCCCAGTAGCCATGCTCTAGGTTCACAATGCCCTCGGCACGCTCGTAATAAGTCGCTACTTCTCGCCAGAATGCTTCGTCGCTTGCAAGCCGAGTTGCATCACTTTGGCTAGTAAATTGCGGCAAGGTGGTCGCAGCTGTTTGTGCGTTCGCGATTCCTGTGATCATCGCTGCACCGCCCAGTGCGATTGAATTGAGTACGGAGCGTCGGCTATAGGTGCTCGGTATCTTTTTCATTTTTCTTTTATCCTTATGCGAGTATTAGCACTAGTGTAAACGCAGTTTATGACAAAACGTTTTCACTCATTTTGGGTATCAAATATAGGGGGCTTAGAAGCTATATTGCAAAAAAATTAAACTTCTATGAACCGGCGTGTCCGTTCATCAATTTGTAATACATCCTGCGCATACTCGCCTCGTTCTTTAAACGAGAGTACTAATTAGAAAGGGTAAATGTATGTCAAATCGAACAAAAGTCATGCCTATTGTATGTGTAGGCGCTGCGTTGCTCGCTGGGCAATCGGCAACTGTGAATGCTCAAACCGAGCCTAGCACCCCGCGCACTGCGAGCGCCACGATCGAAAGCGTTATTGTCACTGGTACTCGTCGTAGCGAGCGTACAGTTTTCGACTCAAGTGCGCCAATCGATGTCGTATCGTTTCGAGAGATTAACAATACGGCTTCTGAGGACTTATCGGATGTGATGGCACAACTAGTGCCTTCTTATAAAGTGCAACGTTTGCCGATGAATGACGGTATGGCATTTGTGCGCCCAGCGACTCTGCGCGCATTGTCGCCTGACCATACATTAGTGCTTATTAATGGCAAACGGCGACACCGTTCTGCTTTGCTTGGCGGCAATGGCGCACAAGCACCTGACCTTGCACAGATTCCTACATTCGCTATCGGTCGCGTCGAGGTGTTGCGTGACGGTGCTTCTGCTCAATATGGTTCTGATGCTATTGCGGGTGTGATCAATATTATTCTTGACGACAATATCGGTTTTCGCAGTTTTGCACAGTATTCCGAGTATAGCGAAGGCGATGGCGAGAATGCTCGCTTCGGTGCCAAAGGGGGCGTAGAGCTAGGGGATGCCGGTTTCATCACAGCAGCGGTCGAGTTTTCCGATGCAGAGAAAACCTCGCGCAGCCGTCAGCGCCCAGACGCAATTCAGTTTGCATTAGACCACCCAGAGGTAGTTGTCCCTAACCCAGTGCAAAACTGGGGGCAGCCTGCAACACAAGCGCTGCGCTTCATGGTGAACTCTGAATACGCCCTATCTTCGACGCTTGCTCTTTATGCTTTTGGTTCATATGGTGAGGGTGAAGGGCTTTCCGATTTCAATTGGAGAAACCCAGATTCTACAAGTGCGTTTAATATCACCGATGTTTATCCTGGTTTCGATCTACGAGACGTCTTTCCTGCTGGCTTTTCGCCGCAGTTTGGGCACGAGGATGAAGACAAAGCATTCACCGTTGGCATCAATGGCGAGATCAATCCTCAGTTAACCTGGGATCTTAGTGCTGGCTACGGTAGCAATAAAATTGACTACAATATGTCCAATAGCATCAATGCTTCGCTTGGCCCCAATAGCCCAACGGCTTTTTATATTGGCGCCTTGCAGCAGAGTGAGTCTAATCTCAACCTGGATTTTGGGTATGAGTTAAATCTCGGCGCGGGAGTTGCACCTAGCAACCTAGCGTTTGGTCTAGAGCACCGTAAAGAAACCTATAAGATTAAGCAGGGTGATGTGGCCTCGTATGCTATTGGCCCTGGTGCGAATGCAGGTTTACCCTCGGGTTCGAATGGGTTCCCAGGCTTTAGCCCTGACCAAGCAGGGGAGTCCGATCAGACTAGTTCATCTGCCTATGTTGATCTCGAAGTGCCTGTAACCGAGGCCTTTACCTTTGGTGTTGCCGCTCGCTATGAGGACTATTCTGAGCATGACGACACGATCCTAACTGGCAAGGTCACTGGTCGTTATGAGCTAAGCGAAAACCTAGCCCTGCGGGCGACTGTTTCCAATGGCTTTAGAGCGCCAACGCCTGGGCAGCTGTTTAGTGAGCGTACCTCGCAAGGGCTTGATACAGTCACTTTGAATATTTTCACAAATGGTCGTTTCTCACCTGTCGGGCCTATTGCTGGGATTGTTTCGCAGCGCGCTGGAGTCGATATCAAACCTCTAGATGCCGAGGAGTCTACCAACTTGAGTGCGGGGGTTGTGTACCGAAACGATGCAGGATTCAACTCGAGTATCGATTTCTACCGCATCGATGTCGACAATCGTTTTGGCACATCAACAAGCTTCACATTGACAGAGGCCGAACGTTCTCAATTGATCGCGCTAGGCGTGCCGGGCGGGGAAGGGATCACGCGTGTGAATTTCTTTCAGAATGATTTTGATACCCGCTCTCAAGGCATAGACGTAGTGTTAGGGTACAGCACTGAACTTGGTGCCGGTCAGCTATCACTCTCAAGCTCTTTCAACTATAACAAGACTGAAGTGGTTGGGGGCTCCTTTGTAGACAACGATACTAGCCGCATCCGATTCGAGAAAAACTTGCCGCAGCAAACAATGAACTTAAGCGCAACTTATGGCATTGGTGCTTTTGATTTCATGGCGCGTATTCGCCATTACGGAAAGTGGACCGATTTCTCGTTCAACGCAGCAGGTGACATTCATCAAGACTTTGGTGCGGAGCAGTTCACCGACGTGTCAGCAACGTACAATGTGAATGATAGTCTAACGATTCGTTTCGGAGCTGAGAACGTGTTTGACCAGTATCCAGATGAAGCGCAATATCAAGCCAATCGCGGCTTGATCTATTCGCGCAATGCGCCCTACGACACAGATGGTCGCAGCATGTATTTGCGATTAGACCTTAGCTTGTAAGCTAGGCGAGCGTGCGTACAGGGAAGGGGGGGGGCGCCCTCTTCCCGTCTTTTAAGTGTTTTTTCTGGTGATAAACAATTCTGGGTGCAACGAGCCTTCGTAGTAATTCTCACCCTCTTCGAGTTTCTCTTTGATTTTAGCAATCGCCTCATCGTTGACACAGGCGATACTCCAGTCCTGAATGCGGCCAGCACTGCCACCTTTGTTAAGGTTGCGAATGATCGCCAATGTTCCATCATCGAGCTCTACGCGCCACTCATAGGCATTGGCTTCTGGATCCGCGAGGTGCGGATTGCCAAATAGGGACACTAGCATCGCAACTGTCGTGCTTATTTCACTTTGGTGAGTCATTGCTTGATCCTCTGGGTAATACGATTGCTAGAGCTTAGCATTGATCGCGAAGCTTCAGTGTATTGGCGGTAGAAAAAGTGGCTTTGCTATGCGTATACTTTAACGGCAGTCTCTGTGTCGAATAAGGACAAAATGGTAGCTAACTATGGCGATGGTGTACGTGCTCTTTCTAATCATTGGCTTCATTGTCATCGCGACAAGCAAGTTTAAGATTAGCCCCTTTATTACCCTTTTATTAGCTGCCTTCATTGCGGCCTTTGCCTATGGATTGCCTTTGGGCGATATCGATAGCGTGATTCGAGGTGGTTTCGGTAATATCCTAGGCAGCATAGGACTAATCATCGTATTAGGCACTTTGATCGGGGTGATTCTAGAGCGCAGCGGCGCGGCCATAGTGATGGCACAGACAATCATTAAGTTATTCGGTAGTCGTTTTCCTACCTTGACCATGTCTATCGTGGGTTTCTTTGTCTCAATCCCTGTATTTTGCGATTCTGGTTATGTCATTCTCAATTCTCTAAAACGTTCGCTTGCACGTTCTTTGCAAGTCTCTCCTGTTTCATTAAGTGTGGCATTAGCTACGGGGTTATTCGCGACGCATACCTTAGTGCCTCCAACCCCTGGCCCGATTGCGGCTTCTGCCAATTTAGACTTGGGAGACAGTCTTGGTTTAGTCATTATTGTTGGCTTTGTTTTCGCTGTAATAGCCGCGCTGGCTGGTTTGTTTTGGGCGAGATTGTGCCGGAATTTGCCTAGCACAGAACTGCAGGCGGAAGATTCGCTAGAGCAAGGCAGCGCCCCTGACCCAGTCGATTACCCAAGTGCGCTTGCCTCTTTCGCCCCTATATTCGTGCCGATCATTCTGATTTGCTTAGGTTCGGTCGCCAATTACCCTGCAGACGTGTTTGGCAGAGGGTCACTCTACGAAGTATTTAACTTTATTGGTAAACCTCTTAATGCCTTGATGTTAGGTCTAGGTTTTGCGTTAGTGCTGCTGCGCGAAGAAGACAAAGCGTCTGTTTTTGCACTGCATTGTCAAAAGGCATTTCAAGTAGCCGCTCCCATACTTCTAGTAACGGGTGCTGGTGGAGCGTTTGGGGCAGTGTTATCCGCAACCCCCTTAGGAGAGTATCTAGGCCGTAGTCTTTCCGCGCTTGGTTTGGGGGTATTGATGCCTTTTATTGTGGCTGCAGCTTTGAAGAGTGCCCAAGGCTCCTCCACTGTTGCTATGGTGGCAGGCTCGGCATTGGTGGCTCCACTATTGTCGCAAGTAGGTTTAGACTCAGAGATGGGCAGAGTCCTCACCGTTATGGCCATTGGGGCGGGGGCAATGACCGTTTCCCATGCAAATGATAGCTATTTTTGGGTGGTGAGCCAGTTCAGTAAAATGGACGTGGCGACGGCCTATCGCGCGCATACTGGGGCGACTCTTGCCATGGGGCTCACGACGATGTGTGCAATTTTTCTAGCCTCCTTAATTTTTATCTAGGCTTGCGTTCTTTCTAGTAAATAGGTGATGTATGCGAATATTAGTGGCTCCTGACTCCTTCAAAGAATGTCTTTCAGCGGCGCAAGTTAGCAGTGCAATCGCAAGCGGTTGGCGCCAAGCAGCCCCCAATGATGAGATCGTCGAGTTACCGATGGCTGATGGTGGTGAAGGCACAACGCAGATTCTCGTTGATAGAAAACAAGGGCGTCTACAACATTGCCAAGTTGAAGGCCCCTTAGGGTCACCCATATCGGCCTATTATGGCGTAGTCGATGACGGCCGCACGGCGATTGTTGAAGTCGCGCAAGCTAGCGGTCTGCAAAGTGTGCCAGAAAATAAGCGTGATGCTTTGCTCAGCAGCAGTTATGGCACAGGAGAGTTGCTACGCATTGCACTCGAGTCCGGAGCGCAAACATTAATCATTGGCCTAGGAGGAAGTGCTTGTACGGATGCTGGCGCCGGGATGCTGCAGGCTCTAGGGGCAAAGCTCTTGGATCAAGATGGCAAGCAGATCCCTCGTGGAGGGAGCTCACTAGTTGCGCTCGCCTCAATTGATCTTTCCGAAGTGCTAAAGCGCGTTGCTGGTAAACAATTAATTGTCGCCACGGATGTGAGCAATATGCTGCTGGGTAAGCAGGGTGCTGCGCATGTTTTTGGTCCCCAGAAAGGCGCAGGGGTAAATGCAGTGGCGTTGCTAGAGCACAACTTGGAACATTTTGCTCGCTGTGCCAGTGCGCATGGATTCGAGATTAGTAAGTTTCCAGGGAGCGGTGCGGCAGGGGGCATCGGCGGTGCTTTGGGCGGCATGCTTGGCGCGCAGATTTGCTCTGGCGTGCAGATAGTCATGCAGGCACTCGATTTTGAGAAAGAACTAAAGGGCGTCGATTTAGTGATTACTGGTGAAGGGTCTATGGACTCTCAAAGCGCCGCAGGCAAAGTGCCTGCGGGCGTTTGTGCCATGGCCAAACGCGCGCAAGTGCCGGTCATTGGCGTTGCAGGAATGGTTGGCAGTGAGTTGCAAGCATTGCATGATATCGGTTTGGCTGCTGTATTTTCGATCGCCCAAGGCCCCACTAGCAAGGCGGACGCTTTGGCCAATGCCGCTAGTAATCTTGCAAACACAGCAGAGCAAATAGGGCGTCTGGTGCACGCCTTTCGTTAAACCCTAAGCTTAGTTTTCGAGCTTAAATGTTAGCCCAGCGTTCTCTTGTAATCGTGTAATGAGAAGTTGGCCTAAGGCTGCCCCAGGGGTCCATATTCCACCACTGGCAGCTTTTGGGTTTTTCAATAAACAAACCGCTGTTTCGGCAATCATTTTCGAAGTAGATCCATAGCCGGGGTCTTTATCGCCTTGCACGCTTGCCAAGATGACGCCGCCTTCGTCATTGCTGCCGGCAAAAAGGACATCGTAGCTACCGTTTTCGCGCTCTTCTTTACTTGGACCGTCACCGGGCTTTAAGTCACTTTTGGCCATCGATTTGTCGGCCGCCACAGCGTTCGCGATAGCTTTACCCTGTTCGCCTGGGCCAGTTAGGAGCATCTCATCGTAGACGAAGTCTTTTCCAAAAGCGTGTTTGAGTAGGTAGTTTGTGCGGTGCACATTTTTAGTATTAATAGTGGCCATTATAAAGGGGGCAGACCAACTGTTTAGATCGTCTTCATAGATTGGGGCTGCGCCACTGGGTTGCTCAGGTCCTTTGACCCCTTCAGTCAATGCAAAGGGGTCTTGTAGCACTTTCACGAGATCTGGTTTCTTGGCTGCGCTGGCCATTGTGGCTTTCAAGCTAGCGAGTGTGCCACCGGAAAACCCGCCTTTCATTGTGCGGACGCGACCTTTTACACGAGGCATGCTCGAACCAAAGCGTTGCTTCGCAGCGTCTTGTAAAAAGACCACTCCCAAATCAAATGGAATCGAATCAAAGCCGCAAGAGAATACGATTCGCGCACCGCTTTGTCTTGCTGCTTGCTCATAGTTGGCAATCATTTCGTGCATCCACCCAGGCTCGCCACATAAATCGACGTAGTCGGTGCCTGCGGCGGCACAGGCTGCAATAAGTGCCGTCCCATAGAGTTGATAAGGTCCTACGGTGCTGATTACAACGTCCGTATTATTAACCATGGCATTTAAGGAGTCTTTATCGTCAGCATCGCAAATGACAAAGGGCACGTTCTGGCCTAATCCTAATTTGGCAGCGACGCTGTCGAGTTTTTCTTGATTTCGACCAGCCATTGCCCACTTCACTTCGCCGCCGATGCCATATTGCTGATTTAGATATTCACAGATGAGTTGTCCTGTGTAGCCAGTAGCGCCGTAAACGGTAATGCCAAATTGTCGTTCAGACATAGTTAAATCCTTAGTGATTTTGAAAATACCTTAACCAGTAAAACCCACAGGCTCTTCGTCTAAAATGTGGGCGAGCAGAGGGCTTTTTTGCGCACGCTCGAATGCGGCATCGATCGCCCGGTAACGTTGTTGTACAAGCTGGCGGTAGTTTGGGTGAGTAAAGATGTACAGCTCGTTAGCATTCATCGCTTCGATGACGCGCTCCCCGACAATATCGACAGCCAGTCCGTTGTCGATAACTCGTTGCATATGTGCTGCGGCGGCCAGTTGTTTTTCGCTAGGCGGGTTAGAGGCTTTGTTGTCCTTATAGCGCTCTTGTTTATTGCGATGGGAGAGATTTATGCGAGTTTGTACAAACGCAGGGCATAGGACGCTGACGAAAATCTGATGACGTTTGAGCTCTTGATACCAACTTTCGGAAAGGCTTACGACAGCCCCTTTTGTGGCTGTATAGGCGCCAGCATAGGGAACCCCCATCATACCTGCCATCGATGCGACATTAATAATATGTCCGCCTGCCCCGTGCCGCTTAATCTGTGGCACCACGTATTGCATACCGTAGAGGACACCCATCATATTGACGTCGGTGACCCACTGCCAATCTTTATGATTGGTGCTCTCGATGCTGCCGTTGCGCCCGCCTACCCCAGCATTATTGACGAGTATGTGGATGTCTCCAAAGCGCGCTTGCGTTTGTTCCACAAGGCTAGGCCATTGTGCGGGATCGGCAACATCCATGGTGACGCTTAGCACGGCAATATCACGCCTACCTAAGTCTTCTGCCGCGATCTTTAGTTGCTCTCCATCAATATCGGCTAAGACGATTTGTGCGCCTCTTTTGCCGAATGCCTTGGCAATGCTGAGCCCTATGCCTTCAGCTGCGCCGGTGATGATAGCCGTTTTGCCTTTATAGTCGATCATATAGTGAGCCTGTGCATAAATTGATGGGACTTACTTTAACTGAAACTAGGCTTATTGCTAGCGAAAGCGACCATTCGTTCGATATATTTTGTTTATCGATTGCGCGGCTTGTGCCACAAAGCCTAAGAGAGTGAAATGTAATAAGTTGTTGTATAGTGAGCCCATAAATACTCAATAAGACTCGGAATAAAATAATGAAAAAATCCTTGCGCAAGTTATTAAGCTCCACGTTATTGCTGGCTTCTATGAGTCCGCTGGCAGCAATAAGTGATGAGCCGGCGGTTCTACGTATTGACCACTATGTTCCCGTGCAGTCAAAGGCGCCAGTCATGGAAAAGCAATTAGCGCAACTCTATGTTCGTGAACGCACATTGGCCGCAGCGACACTGCGCAGCGCGAATCTCGAAGGGCAGGTGGTGCTCTTCATCCATGGTGCGGGGACGCCTGCAGAAGTGGCATTTGATGTGCCAGTGAAGGGCTATAGTTGGATGTCTTATCTAGCGATGGCGGGCTATGACACTTTCGCTATGGACACTACTGGTTATGGCCGCTCCACAAGACCCTATGTGATGAATGATGTGTGCAATCTTTCTGCACAAGCGCAGCAGGAATTTATCCCCGCGATGATCCCCGAGCCTTGCGAGCCTAGTTATGCGTATGCAACAACGACAATCGAATCGGATTGGCATGACATCGACAATGTTGTCGAATATATCCGTACCCTGCGCGGGGTTGAGAAAGTCCATTTGGTTGCGTGGTCATTAGGTGGGCCAAGGGCGGCAGGATATGCTGCACAACATCCTGAAAAGGTTGAAAGAGTCGTAATACTGGCACCGGCCTACAGCCGTACGCGCAGTGCAACAGCTCCGGAGTCCCTGCCTGCCCCTGGGGTGGCATTTTCGAAACAATCCCATCAGGACTTTGTCCGCAATTGGGATCGACAAGTGGGCTGCGAAGCGCAGTATGACCCCGAGGTGCGTGAGGCCATTTGGCAGGATATGTTAGCGTCCGATTCTGTCGGGGCGACATGGGGGGCAGGCGTTAGACGTGCCCCAGTCACTAGCGTCTGGGGTTGGAATCAACAAGTAGTAAGTGGCACCATGACGCCCATGCTATTGGTCGCAGGCGTTCATGATGCACAATTCCTCCTAGCCGCGTGACAGAAATGTTTGAAGACTTAGGTGCGAACGAAAAAGTATTAATGGATCTTGGGTGCGCCTCTCACAACGCCATGTGGGAGAAAAACGCCGAACTATTGTTTGATGCAAGCCTACAATGGTTAAACGACGGTGAGGTCGACGGCGTTTCGAATGGGATTGTAAGAAAAGGCTATTAACCCCTAAATGCTATGTCTCGTGAGTCATTGTTTTTGTTGCATTGCACAGACGTTTACAATGGGTGAACCACCACGGGCAATTTGCTATAGCCCTTTACGAAACTAGAGTAAATGCGCGTGGGTTCGCCAACTACTTCGATAAACTCGAAACGTTTCATGATTTCTTCCCAAAGTATGCGTAACTGCATTTCAGCAAGTCGGTTGCCCATACAGCGATGAATGCCGAACCCAAAGGACAGATGTTTGCGAGCATTGGGTCGATCGATCAAAAAAGCATTGGCGTTTTGGATTGCTTCCTCGTCACGATTGCCAGAGGCATACCACATGACGACCTTATCGCCTGCCTTGATATTTTTTCCGGCAAGCACTGTATCGACCTTGGCCGTGCGGCGCATATAAGCTAAGGGCGTTTGCCAGCGAATAATCTCAGACACCATGTTGGGTATAAGTTTGTGGTTGGCACGAAGTTTCGCGTATTGATCTGGATTTTCGTTCAGTGCAAGGACGCCACCGCTGATGGAGTTGCGAGTGGTGTCATTGCCGCCGACTATCAGCAGTAGCACATTGCCTAAGTACTCCATGGGTTGCATGTTCTTGGTTGCTTCACCGTGGGCAAGCATAGAGATTAGGTCATTGCCCCCTTGCGCATTGACGCGCTGGTTCCACAGTTCAGTAAAATAAGCCATGCACTCTTGAATCGCGAGCCAACGTTCTTCGTGTGAATCAACGATCCCGCCACCAGGTATTGCCGTGGCCACATCAGACCAATAGGTTAGCTTGCGGCGATCGGCAAATGGGAAGTCGAATAGGGTTGCCAACATTTGTGTTGTCAGTTCAATCGAGACGCGCTCCACCCAATCGAACTCTTCGTGCAGTGGTAAATTATCTAAAATTTCACAAACTCGTGTGCGAATCAGTGTTTCTAGATTTTTGAGATTTGCAGGTGCGACGACACCTTGCACAACACGCCGTTGCTCGTCGTGTTTGGGTGGGTCCATGGATATAAACGAGGGCAGAGTGAATTCTTCGAAAGCATCGACGATGCCAATGCTTGGTTCGGAAGAGTAGATGTCTGGGGAGGTATCGACCTCCATGATGTCTTTATATTTAGTGACTGACCAATAAGGCCCAACTGCCGATTTTGGACAGTAGTGGACTGGATCGTCTCGTCGAAGTCGCTCCAAGAACGGCAAGAACTCATTGCGTTGCCAAATGCCGGGATGGGCGAGGTCAATCTCGTCAAGGGGAATTGTGTTCGGGTCTTTGCCGACCATGCTCCATTTGCTTGTATGACTATCTGATAACCCCTGCTCGCTCATTTTCCGCCCCCGTAAAATGGCAAATTATTAATGTCTAATATTGAAACTCTGGCATTTTGACCACGATGCCGTCGAGTGCATCAACAATAGGAACTTGGCAAGACAGACGTGAGTTTTCTTTACGATCAGGACTCAAGCTCAACATGGCCTCTTCATTAGGCCCCATCGGTGCGAGTTTGTTTAACCATTGTTCTTCAACGAATACGTGACAAGTGGCGCAGGAACAGCAGCCGCCGCAATCTGCATCGATGCCCGGTACTGCGTTGTCGATAGCGGCTTCCATCAGCGTGCCGCCCGGTGTGACCTCTACAGGGTGCTCGTCACCACTATGCTCAATAAAAACGATTTTAACCATGGAAATCCTTAAATTTGTGCTCATAATTTGACTCACAATACCAATATTCTTGCGTCAACAAAAGAGGTTGGTGGCGCCAGTTAGCTACTAAGATTTGCTGCTCAATACACATTAGCGAACCATTATTGTTTGTGCTCCTTTGAGGATGTCATCGGGGTTCGGTACGCACCCAACACCAGTTCGCGATATCGGCAATGGTGTATTGGTCACCCGCAAGATAGGGGCTTTCGCTTAGGCGAGAATTGAGCACTTCAAACAGGCGCCGGGATTCATTTTGATAGCGCTCAATGGCAGGGGGTAGTTTTTCAGGAAAGTAGCGATAGAAAACATTGGCTTGCCCCATCATCGGCCCGATACCACCCATTTGAAACATGAACCACTGTAGCGTTCGCGATCGCACTTTAGGGTCTTCTGGGTAAAGTTTTCCGAACTTCTCGCCAAGGTAAACCATAATGGCGCCAGACTCGAAGACCGCAAAGTCATCGTTGTCTCTTTCGGAAGAGAGAAGCGCAATCAACCTATGTGGGTGGTTACCGATACAATTCGAGGTTTTGTGAAGGATTTGGTGCTTTCGACTGCTACACCCTATGACGATATGGTATAAATCCCTCCTTTAGTAAAACACAGGTCGAACGAAAATATCGACAAGGGGAGAGTATGAAACTGGAATCTTTAGCACTGCATCACGGCTATGAGTCGGAAGCCACTACAAAAGCCGCTGCCGTCCCTATTTATCAAACCACGTCTTATACCTTTGATGATACCCAGCACGGTGCAGACCTGTTCGATCTCAAAGTGCCGGGCAATATCTATACGCGCATCATGAACCCAACCACTGCAGTATTAGAAGAGCGTCTGGCAGCAATGGAAGGCGGCATCGCGGGGCTAGGTTTGGCTTCGGGTATGGCTGCGATAACCTATGCAATTCAATGTATTACCGATGTTGGTAGTAATATTGTCAGCACTACGCAACTCTACGGCGGTACCTATAATCTTTTTGCCCATACCTTGCCTCGTCAAGGCGTGGAAGTGCGTATGGCCTCATTCGACGACTATGAAAAGCTAGAATCGCTGATTGATGATAAGACGCGCGCGATGTTTTGCGAAACAATCGGCAACCCAGCAGGCAATGTTGTTGATATTAAAAAATTAGCCGAAATTGCACACCGCCATGGCGTGCCACTGATTGTAGATAGCACTGTTGCGACACCATTCTTATGTAAGCCTATCGAGTTCGGCGCCGACATCGTGGTGCATTCGTTGACCAAATACATCGGTGGGCATGGCACAACGGTAGGCGGCATTATTATCGATTCGGGAAAATTTGATTGGGTCGCCAATAAAAAACGTTTTCCAATGTTGAATGAGCCAGATCCTTCCTACCATGGGGTGGTGTATACAGAGGCGCTTGGGCCTGCAGCCTATATCGGTCGCTGCCGTGTTGTTCCACTGCGCAATACCGGTGCTGCGCTTGCGCCGCACAGTGCATTCTTGATTCTGCAGGGCTTAGAAACTTTAGGGCTGCGCATGGAGCGTCATTGCGAAAATGCCTTGGCAGTGGCCAAATATCTGCAGAACCATCCGAAGGTAGAATGGGTCAATTATGCCGGACTGAGCGATAGCGCCTTCCACGAGGTCGCACAGCGAATTAGCAAAGGCTCTGGCTCTGGGATTCTTAGCTTTGGAATTAAAGGCGGAAAAGAAGCAGGAGCTCGCTTCATCGATGCGCTGCAAATGATTCTGCGTCTAGTCAATATTGGTGACGCGAAATCCCTAGCCTGTCATCCAGCGACAACGACTCACCGTCAGCTGAGCAGTGAAGAGCTCAAAAGTGCCGGTGTTTCAGAAGACCTAGTGCGTATTTCTGTTGGTATTGAGCATGTCGATGACATCATTGCCGATGTCACTCAAGCGTTAGACAAAGCCTAACTGTAATAAAGGCTCCCTTTCTGTGCTGATTACTAAGTGCAGAAAGGGGGCGTTGTCATTGCTCGCTAATTGAGATAACGACGCTGCCTACGCGCTGCTCAGTCTCGACGCGATAATGTGCGGCAATTGCTTCGGACATCGTATAAACATTATCGACGGTCGGAGTGATTTTCTCTGCCTCGATCATCTCTTTGAGAGCCTGTAACTCCTCGATCGTTTCCCCTGCAAATGCGAACAAAACTCTCTTGTCGGAGAATTTACTAGTAATGGGCGCGCGTAGCATTTTTAAAAATTTAGGGTTGCCTATTACATAGCGACCATTGGTCTTTAACTTCGCAAGACAAGCTGAATAATCGCTACTTGGAACCATGTCGAAAATGACATCGTATTGGGTATCGCCTTTGCTAAAGTCTTGCTGTTCGTAATCGATGAAATGGTCAGCGCCAATGCGTTTCACAATGGCTTCTTTATGAGCGCTGTCCACTGCTGTCACCTGTGCGCCCCAACTCTTTGCTATCTGCACGGCGAAATTGCCAATGCTGCCGCCGGCACCATTGATCAATATAGATTCGCCAGCTTGGAGCTTGGCTTTGCGTAGAAAATGCAAGGCATTCAAACCACCTAGAGGTACCGCTGCGGCTTGCTCAAAGGTCAAGTTATGGGGAAGGGGGACAATGGTGCCGTTAGCAGGTAGGCAGACGTACTCACCATAAGCGCCAAACCCCATTTTGGCGCAAGCGAAAACGCGCTCACCTATTTTGTGATTTTTTACATTGGCCCCGAGTGCTTCTATTTCGCCTGCGAGATAGCCACCTAAGATAGGATTGCGCGGAGCAAATAGACCTGTTGCGAGTCGCAAGGGTAGCCAGAACCATTTAACGGCAAAATGAAAACTGCGCATTTCGCAGTCGGCTTTCGTTGCTTCGGCGGCATGGACTTTAATGCGCACTTCATTGTCTTTCGGTGTGGGTGTTTTAACTTCTGCAATCGTTAGGACTTCTGGTGGCCCATATTTTTTATACACAATCGCTTTCATCTTGCCTCCTATGCTAAGTATAGGTTACTACCAAGCTAACTCTTCGCCTTCCCACGAAAAGAACTTGCCCGTTTGTTGCATGGTCAATGAGCCGATGAGGTTGCATAGTCCAGCAGCGCTTTCTTGTACTGTGAGCTGTGCGTTTACACCGCCCATATCGGTTTGCACCCATCCTGGGTGAACATTGCACACGATGATGCCTTGGGAGTCTAGCTCGAGTGCCAACACCTGCATCACTTTGTTAAGAGCCGCCTTAGAACTGCGATAGGCGTGATGGCCTGTACTCGCACTCGCCATTGCCCCCATCTGGCTAGAGACATTGATGATCCTCGGGTGTTTCGAGCGGTTGAGGTTGTCTAGCAATGTAGCGCTTAAGCGAAATGGGGCGATTGTATTGATCTCAAAGGCTTCACTCCAAGCGTCGTAATCCATGTCTTGTAGACTTTGGCGTGGGCCGCCAATGACGCCAGCATTGTTGATTAGTACGTCGACAGTGCGCCCATCAAGTTCTTCTGCAAAGCTCGCTATGGATTGCGCGTCATTCACTATGAGTGGGTAGATACTTAAATTTGCGGTGTGCTTAAGTGCTAGTAGTTCTTTAGCCTCATCAGGGTTTCTGCAAGTGGCGATAACACTCGAGTTACTCTGTAAGAACTGCTGAACAAGCCCGAGGCCAATGCCCCGGTTTGCTCCGGTGATAACAACAGTGTCCATTTTATCTAAGCCTATTCGTTGTTCAGTGATGCCCTAAACGAGATGGGCGAGAAGGGTTATACCACCAAAACTTGACAGTTTTCACCATACAAGTGTGTTTGTTTCTCAATGCTTTTCAATAATTTCAATAAAAATCAATGGGTTAATTAGTGGCGCGGAGGTTGCATATAGCTTGTAAGGGTAATGAGTAAGCGCGCTACGCGATGCAAGGAGACAGAGATGCATTTTAACAAGCCAAAATTTCAACCTTTAGCCTGGCACCACAAAATAATCGGAATAGCGTTGCTATTATGTTGCTTACTTCTTGGCGTTGTCGGGTTGATCCTACCGATATTGCCGGGGATCGTGTTTCTGTTCTTGGCGTTTTTCGTGCTCACTAAACTATCACGCCGGGTTGCAACATATGCGCATAGCAAGCCGTGGTTCAACTATCATCTGCAACACTTGCGCGCCGCGAGTGGCTTGAGCGTCGCGGCTAGATGCAAGCTTGCAGGCCTTTATTTAGTACGCGGGGTGATCAACGCGGTTGGCTCAGGCGCGGCGTGGTGCAAGAAGCGCTTTTCGCGTTAGTGTACTTAAACTTATAAAGCTCGTGAATGATACATATTAAAAATACATGGGGCGCGCTATGAATTGTAGACGGCAAATGGCGAGTTTTATGGTCAATTTAAACAAATTGAAACACCGAGGACGTGTCGGTTTTAACTCTTTATTTATTTTCTAGCGGAAACTTTCAGTAAATCATAAGCATAGATACTTCGGCGTGAATCCCACTATAAATGGGGCATAATAATTGATTTTACCTCCTTGAAAAATGCGCATAGGATGCACCTGCTAAATATTCATCGCAGTTATTTTTAAGGAAGTTTAAATGAAAAAGACGACACTGAGCGCTTTGTTTGGCGCATTGACTTTTGCATGCCTTTCTTCAACACCGGCACTTGCTCAAGACAATTTTCACGCTAACCGCAGTATTCAAACGCTAGAGAATGACGAACCTATATTCGGCTTGTTTACAGGGAATTTTTCTATTGCTAACGCTCGCGCCTTAGCTCGCTCTGGTCTGGACTATATTCTTATCGATATGGAGCACACGCCATTCAATCCACAACTGCTACAAGAGTTTTTGATTGGCATGACGGATAAAGCGGCAATTGCACAGCAAGGCAATGTCCAGATGCGTACAACACCAATCGTACGCCTGCCTGCGAATGGGCGTAATGATCCAGAATGGCTTGTAAAACAGATTCTTGATGTCGGTGCATTTGGCATCATGTTCCCTTACGTCGAAACGGCCGAAGAAGCACAGCGTGCAGTAGCGGCAATGCGTTACCCACAAGCACGAGGCTCAGCCTTAGCAGAGCCCACGGGTGTACGTGGTGCATCTCCTGCGGCCGCGGCTTGGTTCTGGGGCACACCTGATTATATGCAGCGCGCCGACCTTTGGCCGCACAATCCACGCGGCGACTTGATGGCCGTGATTCAAATTGAATCGGCTAAAGGCGTAGAGAATGCTGAAGCGATCATTACGACTCCTGGTGTTAGTGCAATTTTCGTTGGCCCTGCGGATCTTTCGATGAACATGGGCTTGCCTGGCAATCACCCAGAAGTTCAGGAAGCTATCAGCAAGGTTGTGGAGCTTTGCAAGAAGCATGACGTTCCTTGTGGTATTACAACGAATGCCAATGACATTCGTGAGCGCCTTGATCAAGGGTTCCTAATGCCAACTGTGGGCTATTGGGGCGATCTTGGGATTGCAGGTAGTACAGAAGCTAACTTGCGCACAGCGCGTGAGCATGCAGGCCGCACGGACTAAGTATTCGTGATGCGGTAAAGGCCGCTGTTTCTTTTTCAGAAACAGCGGTTTTTTTTGCCTAGGATTTTTGCGAACAACTGTTTAAGGCTTTATTTTACAAGAAGATGTAAAAAAAATGGGCGACTGGCCGATAGTAAGGAGATGAGATTGTAAGAGTTCGTAATGTGAGGTGGCGCAATTGAATACACAGATGATAGTGAAGAGCGTAATAGCAGCGATGATAAGCGCGGTATTGGCAGCCTGTGCCTCCAGCCCGGATAAGATCGATGCGGCCTATGTCTCTGCATTCAAATATGAGCCTTATAGCTGTGAACAGATTGGTTTCGAGTTAGGCTTTGTTGCTCAGCGAACACAGTCACTTTATGAGACCCTCAGAGCCACTCGTCGCAATGACAATTGGCAGGCTGGAGTCGGTATTATTCTACTGCCTACATTATTCGCTCTTGAAGGTGGGGACGGCGTTAAGGCCTCTGAATACGCCTTTCTAAAGGGAGAGTTTGAGGCACTTTTGTACGCGTCTATGCAGAAGCGCTGCGGATTGGCGCCCATATCCCCCGATGCGCAGATTGAAGAGGCTCTGACAGAACATACGATGATAGTCCTGCCAGATAATCGCCGGGTTTCTTTATCGCAAATGCTTGGTTTGTTGGAGCTGGCCTATACGCAAGGGCTTGTGAGTGAAGAGGCATTGAATGCCGCTCGGGATACGGCCTTTAGGCTTTTGGGCAGCTCAGGTGATGGACGCAATCTACCCGAAGGATCTCTGGACAGCTTATATGCGCTGATTAATGAGCTAGAGTTGGCATTTCCCCCTGATACTATGGTGCAGCTAGCACAAGAGACAAATACGCGGCGGATTGCACCTACGCCACCTAGTGCTCAGCCAGCGGTAGTGCAAAACAGGCAAAATTTAGAAGCATTGGCGCAGCGCGTAGAGGCATTAGGGCAGGTCCCCAGTTCCAATGCGGGCGAAGCAGTCGTCGAAGGTGACCCTGATGAATTGCGCCCTACGGCTATTATGACGGAAGGCTTGGCAACGCAGTCTAGCCAAATTCGGGAACCGGCTTCGACGGGTGGCCCCAAGTCGTTAGTTAGCATTTTGCAAAGTTATGCTCACTTAGAGGATTTCTATGTCGAAGAGCTGCCGCAATGGAAGCTCGTACAATTCTTTAATAAAGCGGGCATTGCCAGCACCACGCCAGTACTCGGCTACATCGATACCACTTTATGGGGTAGTGGTAAGAACGGTGTGATATTTACACCCGAAGGGATTTATTACAGCAATGACTTTGTGGCCGGAGTAGGAGGCACTTTTTTCATAAGTTATGACGAAGTTGTAGTGAGTGCGCAGCCCAATTTCAATAAACGCTATTTCTATCTTGGTTACGGCGGGTTACCAAAACGCGGCTTGATAGATTTTGTCGGAAATGACACAGACTTAGCAGACTTTCTGGCACTTATCCAGGAGATACAAGCCCATTATGAGCCGAGCAGTGAGCAATTTCCTGTCGCTGTCAGGCCATAGGCGCAAAACCTTCCCGCTTTCGACCACATGTGGGGGCTCAGTATTGAGTAGGTGTGTGGATTAACGCGAGGCCAAACTCTATAATTGAGCCTTAACTCCAATGAGAGATTTAGATGATCGCCCCGCAATCCCCTCAAGATGAAAAGCTTCGGCTTGAAAAGCTTCGCGCATTAAAACTTCTCGATACTGCCCCCGAAGAGCGATTCGATCGATTAACTCGGATGGCTAAGAGGCTGTTTCAGGTGGAAACAGCGGTAGTCAGCTTAGTTGACGAAGATCGACAATGGTTTAAATCTAAGGCCAGCGCTGAAGAACTGCCTGATGAAACGCCACGCGATGTGTCGTTCTGCGGGCATGCCATACTGGGCGACGAGGTGTTTGTCGTCGAAGATGCGTGTGTTGACGAACGCTTCCAAGATAACCCCTTAGTCACTGCAGAATCCGGTATACGCTTTTATGCGGGGTTTCCTCTGCGCATCAACGATGGAAGTGCCTTAGGAACTCTATGCATTTTCGATAGCAAGCCGCGAAAGTTCAATGACGAAGACATGCAATTGCTTCGGGATCTTGGCGACATGGCGGAAAAAGAAATTGCCGCACTGCAGATGGCGACCTTGGATCCATTGACACTAATCTCTAACCGACGCGGTTTCACAGAATTGGCGCAATATGCTTTTAATGTCTCTAAGCGCAAAGCGCTTCCGGCCTCAGTTATCCTAATAGATATCAATAGGTTTAAACAGATTTCGGAAGAATTTGGGAGTTCTGAAGGCGAGCAAATTTTGGTGAAGATGGCTTCAATTTTGCGAGCAGTCTTTCGAGAGACCGATATATTTGGCCGTGTTGGTGACGATGAATTTGCCGTCTTTATGATGGAAAGCGATGATGATAGCACGAGAGACGCACTGCGTCGTTTGGAGCGGGCGGTCGAGAAGCTAGATATGGAAAAAGAGCGTGGCTACGACATCGAATTCAGCGCCGGCTATGTAGTGGCCTCGCCTGGCACTATACAAACACTCGACGACCTTCTAGCGTTGGCCGACGAGCGGATGTATACAGTCTAGAGCTTATTTTCTATAGCGCACTAGGAATTGGCTGGTCTTGCCTTGGATCTCGGGATCAAAAACGCCGATATCTAAAGGGTCATCAGGGTTTAGTAAAAGCTCAGAGGATGCCTCGAAAGTAAGGCCTGCACGCCTGGCCAAATCAGTCACAATAGATTCTGCAATGCGGTGTAATGTGCCCCCTGACTCTAAGCCCATACCGGCAGGCGAAATGTGGTCTGAGGCAATGAATACACCGCCGGGTTTAAGAACGCGAGCGATCTCTGCAAAAGTGGCGATAGGATCACCAAGTGAATTGCCATCGGGTAGAAAACCAATCTCGTGTGGGCCGAGTATCCATGTGACCATGTCGACAGAGCTGTCAGGAACGTCTAGTTCATCGAAATTGCTAATACTGACGCGAACATTACTAAGCCGATTGTCTGCAGTTCGCTCGTCGATCCCATTGCCAACAAAGCGCATTAGACCTGGCGGATGTTGCAGTATGACATGCCCATTGCTGCCAACCGCACGACTTAATATTTCCGTGTAGTAACCGCCGCCAGCCTCTAATTCAAGTACGGTCATTCCACTGCGCAGGCCTGCAAAAGCTAGCACTTGTGCAGGTTTGCGTCGCGCGTCATCGGCAGCATCTGCGCTTGGCCGGTCGCGATGGGACAGGGCTTGCATGATATTGTTATCTTGGGCGATAGCCGAAGAACCAATAAGTGTGAGGACAGAAAAAATACCACTTAGAATGCTGAGTGGAATCGTAGAACCGCTGTTGTATTTCATATTGACCCTCATAGTGTGATGCAAGAGTTTGGCAGGTATCATTTTAGCCATCTTATAAAAATTAGATACTATTTCAATCTTAACAAATACATTTGATAATAGGTCTCATATGGGTGAGTTGCACCTCCCATTTCAAGATTGAATAGCAATCCAATGATTGTGTGATGTTGTAAATGCATGATTTAATGGAATACGCATAGTTTTCCTGCAAAATAAAACTGTTGGAGTATCGTTTGAAAACTGGGTTTTTAAACACATGCATTTGAGATCAATATTGAAAAATGCATCGTTCGAGATCAAGCAAGTGCACGTCATAACCGTGGCGGTATTCCTTGTCACTCTGTTTTTCTCTCTTTTCGTCTCTAACAATAGCTTTAGAGTAAGCCAAGATATTCAAAATCAAGAATTCGAAATTCTCGCTTTAGACCTCGAACAAGAGATCCATGCCCGGATGCTTGCCTATGAACAGGTTTTGCATGCCACAAAGGGTTTGTTAGTAAGCGTAGGCAATGTCACTAGAGAAGAGTTTGCCATTTATTTTGATGCGCTCAATATCGATGAGCATTACCCAGGAATGCTTGGTTTGGGTTTATCGCTAAGCCTTACGCCCGATATGCTTGCTGAGCACATCGAATCTGTGAGGCGCGAAGGTTTTGCGCAATACAATGTAAACCCCGCGGGAGATCGAGATCTATACAGTGCCATCGTGTTTCTAGAGCCCTTCGAAGGAGTCAATCTCAACGCATTTGGGTTTGATATGTATTCAGAAGAAGTTCGTCGAGAAGCAATGCAGCGGTCTGTGAACGTCGCAGAGGCTGCTTTATCTGGTCGAGTAAGTTTGGTACAGGATGTCGATAGAGGTGGTGTCGCAGGAACTCTGCTTTATCTGCCTGTGTTTAACAACGAACTACCCGGCAGCGAGCTTGAAGAAGGCGTGTATGGTTGGGTCTACAGCCCCTTTAGCATGGATATATTGATGCAGGGGCTTAGTTTTAGTGGTTTTGATTTGGTGAGCGTGAATATCTATGATGGTGCGCAGAGCATCAATGAAAATCTCCTTTTTAGCGCGCATGCCGATGTTGAGACAGATCGTGAGTCAGCCTTCACTTATCGCAATTCGCTCTCAATCGCAGGTAGATATGGACATTAGATATTCGCTCTAATATTGCTTTTGAACGCAGAACTGCAGCACTAGCACCGATCATCTATATTGTTTCTGGTGTCTTAATTAGTGGATTGCTAACGGCATTGGTTTGGGTGTTGGTGACAGGAAGAGAGCGAGCAAACCAGCGCGCTGAGGAGATCACCGAAGAGTTGCGCGATACGGAGTACCGTTGGTCAGCTGCGTTACAAAGCGCCGGAGATGGAGTTTGGGATTGGAATTTTAAGACTAATCAATTTCTATTTTCTGATCAGACGAAAATCATTTTGAAATATGAAGATGACGAGTTAGGCAATGACATCGATAATTGGCTAAAGATAATTCACCCAGAGGATGTTCACGGCACGGTACACGCCATGAATGCATTAAGAATGGATGCGCGGCAGAATCTTCAACACGAGTTTAGGGTATTTGCTCGGGATGGCCGTTGTTGTTGGATCCTAATGAGGGGGGGCGCGGTGGTGAAATCGCGCGATGGTAAAACAATACGTGCCATTGGTACCTTTACCGATATTACCGATCGTAAAGCGGTCGAGGCACAGAACGAGTATTTTGCCTTGCACGATGAATTAACTGGTTTGCCCAATCGAAGATCAGTCAACGAAGACTTAGAATCTTTGCGCGAAACTGCAGTACGTAAGAAGTTAAAGTTTGCATTGATGTTTATCGATTTAGATCATTTTAAAAAGATCAACGACACTTATGGGCACGCAGTCGGAGACAAAGTGCTGCGAATGGCTTCTGAACGTTTGGGCCAGAAACTTCGGCTTACCGATATACTCGGGCGCTTTGGAGGTGATGAGTTTGTGGCGATCTTGAATGATATTCACAATGTCGATGATGTGACGCTTGTCGCCAATAATATTATCGGAGCGATGTCCACACCATTAGTGTTAGGTGATGACGAAGTGCAGGTCACTCTTAGTATAGGAATTGCAATCTTTGATTACGAACGAGGTGATTCGATAGCCGATTTGTTGCGAAGAGCCGATGCCGCACTATACGAAACAAAACACAGTGGTAGAAATGGATATACAGTTGGGGCAGATTATCAATTAGCTTAAGCGTTATTTTCTTCGCATTGTTGTGCCCAAAATTTCTTGAATTTCTCGACTTGTTGCTCACGAGCGTCTGCATTGCTAGCAGGGACTTCAGAGTACGCTCTGTCGATCATTGGTTGCAATATATTTAGCAAGGCTGGGCGATCAAATAGCTCTTCGTTCGTCGTGTTAATTAGCAACATGATGTCGTAATTGACCTGTCTTTTCTGCATTATCTCTACGGCGAGTTCCTCTACGTCTGCGCACGTGACATTGCTAGTCTGTGCATTGACAGAGCTGGCTAAACACAACAGGGCTACCGCAGAAAAAATAGTCTTCATGGTTCTTCTCTAGCTTTCTCAAGATTAAAACAGTTGAACAGTATGTTAAGAGCTCTCAGCGCTGCTGTGCGCAGCGCTGAGAGCTCTAAGACTTAAAAACGGATAGTAACACCGCCGTAAATATGACGCTCTGGTGCAGGCTCGTAGGCTCTGCCACCGAAAGCGTTTTTACGTACATTCGAGAAATAATCTTCGTCGAATAGATTGTTTACCCCAAAAAATGGCGCAACAGTGGTGCCGTTGAGATCGAAGGTGCTACCAACACGAAGTGTCGAAACGATCGATGAGTCGACCTGTTCGGTATTCGCGTTGTCTGCATAAAACTCACCGACGTTTAGGGCGTCCAATACAACATAGGCGCCTTCTGGGTGTGTATATTTCAACTCAGCATAGAATTGATGCTCAGGGATGCCAGGCAATGTTTCACCTACAGCCGCTGGAGTGCCATCGAAGCTGGTGAATTTGAAATCAGAGAAGGTATAGGCAACAGTTAAGCTCAATTGATCGGTAAGCTTCGCTTGTAACTGAGCTTCTAGCCCATCACGGTCGGTATCGGCGTTTTCGAAGAATGCACGGCTACCGATGTTTACCACGTTCGTGATTTCATTCTCAACGTCCATGCTGTACAGCGCTAGATCATAGAAGAGACGGTTGTCGATGACACTACCTTTCGCGCCAACTTCTACGCTTTTAGCTTTTTGTGGGTTTACATTATTGAAGCCACCAAGATTAACGTTAAGATCCTGTGCGGGGCTGCCTAGTTCAGTAAAAGTAGGAGTCTCGAAGGACGTGGCGTAATTCGTATAGAGGTTCAATGCAGGAGAGTGATTCCACATCAAGCCGATGGCAGGGCTGAACTCGTTATAGTCCAAGTCACCACTTTGATCGCCATTGGCTAAATATAAATCATCAACGGACATGTCGAGATTGTCGAATCGTCCACCAAAGCTAAGAATTAACGCTTCCGTCAATGCAGTCTCGTTGCGGAAGTACACGCCAACAGATTCCGCTTCTTCAACTTGGTTGAACGATATCGCGCCTTTCACCCCAGCGTTGTTGATAAAGCGTTGGCGATCGTCTGTTTGATAGTCCATATCGACACCGATGCTAAACACATTGGGCTTGCCCATTAGTGTATCGCTGAATGTGTAAAGACCACCAACACCAGAGAATGAACGTTGGTAAGCCACAACACCGTCATCCCCAACGAAAGGAATGTGCGAGCCAATAGGAAGGAAGCCGACGAAATCCTTCCGCATTGTGTAGGTGCGCAAAGTTAAGTCGTGCGCAGCTCCAAAGCTTTTCTTGTAGACAAGGCCTAGACGCTGTTGGTCAAAGGCTTCGCCTGAGTTAGAGCTTAGGTTGCGTGACCCAGCTGCGCTTCGGTCAGCGGCGATGTCGGCTAACGTCACGCCGCCTGGATCATTAGCTGTTGGGGAGTCGACGGCATTGATAATAGCAGTAAGGCTAGACGTGTCATCGATGTCGTAGATGAACTTGCTGTTAATGAGATTATGTTCGACTTCGGAGTGATCTCTGTAGCCGTCCATATCTAGTTTTGACACGTTCACTAAGTAGCCAAGACGGCCGGAAGTGCCACCTGCCTTTAACTGTATTTTCTGATGCCCGTACTCGCCTGCCATTAGTTTCGTTTCAACAAATGGTGTTGCCGTTGGCACTTCAGTTGTAAGGCTGATAACACCGCCCGAGGCTGTACCATACAAAGAGGCAGATGGGCCACGGATGACCTCGACGCTTTGTGCTGAACCCAAGTCTAGGTCGTCTGTGCCGCTTTGGCCGTCTGGCAATGTCATTGGGATGTCATCGGCAAATACCTTAATGCCACGCATACCGAAGTTAGCGCGTGAGCCGAACCCTCGAATTGAGACACTGAGGTCTTGCGAGAAATTGTAACGGCTTTGCATAACTAAGCCTGGGATTGCGACTAGGGACTCGTCGAGCCCTAGTTCTTGACGTCCAAGCTGGATCGCATCTTTATTGACTAGGCTGATGGCCATTGGCACGCTGCTTAACACTTGCTCTGTTCGGGTGCCAACAATGACAATTTCATCAAGTGGTGATTGCGCTTGGGCAATCGCCGATGTCGAACCTGCGGCCATTAGCAGGGGGATCAATACTCTTAGTTGACGACTCTTTGTCACGATTTTTCTCCAGATCACGTTGTTTTTAGGGGTGTAGTGAATCACTAACGAATTAGGCGATTCGTATAAAACGTGCGCCACATACTACATCATTAAGGCGCTTATATGAACGGAATGTAGTTTGCTTACAAAATGGCACAATTACACAGACTCTTGATAGGGGTGCTTTTTGCTTGTTTCAAGAGAATATTGAGGTTTTATACGCGCTTAGATCTGTTTTCGGCTACTATATAAGGCAATTATTTGCTCTAATTCGCGCCCTCAATTCTAAACTCAAGGCAATGGCTATATATGAACCTCAACGACGTACTACGCCGAGTTCGCTTTATTTTCGATTTTAACGACAATCGCATGATTGAAATATTTGCGAGTGCCGATACGAAAGTGAGCCGCGAGCAGGTATGTGCATGGTTGAAAGCCGAGGACGCCGAAGGGTATCTTCCGATAGAAGATCGGGAAATGGCCTTATTTCTCAATGGCTTGATTAATGAGTTTCGAGGCAGGCGTGATGGCCCTCAGCCTGAGCCAGAAGACTCTTTAAGCAATAATATGGTGCTGATAAAGCTGCGTATTGCAATGAATATGCAGTCGGACGATGTGCAGGCCTTGTTAGAAGAAACGGGCCTCAAATTTAGCAAACATGAGTTATCTGCCTTGTTTAGAAAGCCAGGCCATAAGCACTACCGAAACTGCGAAGATCAACTATTGAGAAATTTCTTGAAAGGGCTGCAACAACGCCAACATGCGGGTCTGGCTAAGCAAAGTGCGCCTGAGACTGTAACACCTGACAGTTCCAGCCCCGTTACCCCAAATCCGTGGGAGCGTTAACCCGAACGGATTCGGCTGTCAAAGTGCGCTAGCGCGGTGTCCAATAGAATACTTCCCAAGTATGCAGCGGTTCATTTTGTCCGCGAATAATCTCGCCATCAAAGTCATAACGCATTGGCATATTATTATTGGCACCATAACTCTCTAAGTAGGGGATGCGTGCGTCTCCAAAGATCTCCGTCGCCTTCATTGCGAAAGTCTCATCTCCTACGCGAATATACCCATTGGGCTCAATTCTGGCTCTTTTCGCCCAGTAGCCGCCGTCAGGACGTGTCGCAGTAATAATGCCGCCTTCATCCGTAGAGTAAATCATGTTGACGACAAAGGGGGGAAAGCCGCCAGTTTTGATTTGCCCCACGCCACGACCATTGACGGTATTCCAATCACTAGGGGGAGGGGTGAGAGTGCCGCCGATGCGCACCCCCGCGGTGCGGGTGTAGGGAGCGGTAAACACATAATAGGTCACCGCGATAATCAAAATAGCGAGCAACGCTAGAGAGATGTTCTTGTTTTTACTTGTCATGATTTGACCTGCTTAGAATTATAATTATTGATCAAATCTGATTATGAGCTTAGAACGAATCTCCTGTAAATGCGGCGGGAACAGAAAATAGATCGAGCCCCCACAGCGCTGGCATCACATAATAAACCACCATCACGATAAGGCTCGCGGCAATGATGTTCATGATAAAGCCTGTTTTCACCATTTCTATAATGCGCAATTTTTCGGTTGCGAAGATGATCGCATTAGGCGGCGTGCCAACCGGTAGCATAAACGCGCAATTGGCAGCCATCGCACACGGAACCATGAGCGCGAATGGATGAATGTTCAGCGCCAAGGCGAGCGAAGCCACTACTGGAATGATCATTGTTGCTGTGGCGGTATTGGAGGTGATTTCAGTTAAGAAGAGAATCAATAGGGTTGCACATGCAATGATGACTAACATGTGCAAGCTTTCTAAGACAGTGAGCTGGTCGCCGATCCAAGTCGCCAGACCAGTCTCTCTAAACCCTGCGGCAATGGCGAGCCCGCCGCCGAAAAGAAGCAAAATGCCCCAAGGGATTTCTTTGGAATCTTTCCAGTCGAGTACTCGTCCATCGGTCTGACTACGCGTGGGAATGATAAATAGTGATACGGCAGCTAACACGGCGATCATGCCATCACGGATCTCAGGTACTAGGTCCGACCAGATAAAGCCGCGGGTAATCCAAAGAAAGGCCGCAGAGGCAAATACAATCGCCACGGCGCTCTCTTCGAAGGAAATTTTTCCTAATGCCTGGCGCTCACTTTGAATGAAAGACTTACCACCGGGTATGCCTTTAATTTTCATGCGAAAGGCAATTCGGCCAAGGTATACCCATGCGATGGCGAGCAATACACACACGACAGGCACGCCTATCAGCATCCAACTGGCAAAGCTGATTTCTACGCCAAACAGTTCGCGAGCCTGGGCTGCCAAGATGATATTCGGCGGGGTGCCAATTAGGGTGCCCATACCGCCGATGGTGCCGGCATAACCGACGGCAAAAAGTAGCGCTTTTTCAAAGACGGGGATGTCTTTGGCCTCTGGCGTGTTTTTCAATGCACCGCCCACTTGCGCTGTGATGGCTAGTGCCATAGGCACCATCATCATGACTGAGGCCGTGTTAGACACCCACATTGATAGGAACGCGGTTGCAAGCATAAAGCCAAGCAATATGCCCTGTGTACTCGTGCCAACGAAGGCGATGATGGCCAAGGCCATACGCTTGTGAAGATTCCACTTCTCCATAGCGGTGGCGATAAAAAAGCCGCCGAGAAATAGAAACACGATGTCATCGCCATAGGCTGAGGTCGTTGTGCCGCTATTTAGTGCGCCTGTTATTGGCAGGAGAAACAAAGGCAGCAACGAGGTTGCGGGTATTGGAATGGCCTCTGTGATCCACCAAATTGCCACCCACACAGTCGTAGCCAAAACCGCTTTTGCTTGAAAACTCAAGCCTTCTGCCGAGAAAAAGACAAGGATCAGAACAAACAACGCCGGGCCGAGAAATAAGCCGATGAGTTGTGGTTTTGAATAGGAGCTGATTATGGCGTTTTCTTCAGTTTGAGCGTGATTCGACATTGTGATCTTCTAATATTTATTTATCATGGCCGCGCGAAAATGGCTGTTAGCGAGAGGGAGTGCAGGCCTGCGCTTGCACACCTGTTGGCACGGCAAGAGGGGCAGCAGATACACGTCCATCGGCAGCAAGTTGGCGAAAGGCGGCTTCTTGCAGGCCCGCGACAACAGTATTGCGCATGCCCAGCTCAAAGCCGGCACATTCATTGGCCCCAAGAGAGCGTGGGTCAAGCCCTGTGACATTGCCAAACACCACTAATGCCTCGAGATAGGAGCCATAAGCGCTAGCGTGGTAGTGGTCGAAGGTCCATAAATCGATCTTGCCGTACTCTAGGCCATCGTAGGGGTTATCGTCTGCCAAACCCAGTGTCATCGCTTCAGTCCAAGCCTCGCCCACAGGGCTGACTGACACGACTCCCTGAGCATTGTTCGCGGCCTTTTCGTAGCCTGCACGGAGATCGAGTGCCATCTGTTCAATGGGCTTGCCAGACCAAACATGGTTCGGTTGGTAAGTCATGTCGGCGCGGGACCAAGTGGCAGTGAGAAAGATATCGACTTCAGGATTACGGGTGCTTAGTAATTCACTCATTTGCGCGGTGGTCGCCACGAGCTTGTCAGGATTGCCGTGGTCATCGCTATCCAGAGTGCTGTGACCTTGTAGGACCACGATGTCCCAAGGGCGCCTGCCAATGATGCCGCGTTTGTTGTTTAAGTGAAAATCGAAATTGCTGCCAGGTTCTGTCTCTAAAAAAACGTCTAACTCTAAGCCGGCTTGATCGGCAAATGCTTTAAACAGTGCAGGAACACCGCCTATGCCTTGACTGTTGAGGTCTGTAACGGAGTCTGGGCGATAATACTTCACTGCCGAGCCATAGCCATAGGTAAAGCTATTGCCGATGAATAGGACGCTGTCGGCGGTGACGATGCTAGCGTTAAGCATCAAAGCAAGGCTGGTAAGGGAGGCAGCAAAGAATTTCATTTTATTTCCTTATTTATTTTTTATGGCAAGTGCAGAGCTCAATTTACACAATCTTTGCACATTTCCCCACTAATTCTTAATCAATTGTCGTCAGGCTTGTATAGCCAAAACCACCAAACAATCAGGCCGATCAATGCTAGCCCTGCGAGATTAATGAATAACATAAGGCGCTCCTTTTAATGCTTGCTCGGTTTGAAGAACCGCAGACGATTAGCATTACTGACTACGGTTACCGATGAAAACGCCATTGCCGCGCCCGCGATGACAGGGTTAAGTAGCACTCCCATCATTGGGAAAAGCACACCGGCAGCAATTGGCACGCCGGCACTGTTATAAATGAAAGCACCGAAGAGATTCTGCTTAATATTATCCAGAGTTGCTTTGCTGATCGCAATCGCGTCGGCAAGTCCGTGCAGAGAACCACGCATTAGCGTAACGTCGGCGCTTTCGATGGCGACATCAGTGCCTGTGCCTATTGCAAAACCAACATTGGCCAGCGCAAGAGCTGGCGCATCGTTGATGCCGTCACCGCACATACCCACAATATGTCCTTCTTCTTGCAATAGTCTAATTTTCTCTAGTTTATGTTTTGGTAGCACTTGCGCAAAAAACTCTTCTACACCGGCTTTCTCGGCGATGGCCTTCGCCGTGTCGCGATTATCCCCTGTGAGCATTATTACTTTGATGCCTTGTTTTTGCAGGCGTTTGATCGCCGCAATAGAATCGTCTTTGATTGGGTCTGCAACCGCGATGATGGCTTGTAATTGTTGATCAATGGCGAAATACATTGGGGTCTTTGCTTCGCTAGCTAAGCTTGTGGCCTTGCGTGTGTGCGTGCCAAGATCGACATTGTGCGCTTGCATTAGCGCTTCATTGCCAAACAATAATGCGTGTTCACCGACGACTGCGCTGACGCCTTGGCCTGTGATGGCCTTGAAGTGCTGGGCTGGTGTTCTCTCAAGACCGCGTTGTCTTGCTGATTCGATTATGGCTTGAGCGAGAGGGTGTTCCGAACCTGCTTCTAAACTCGCGGCAAGCGCTAGAATGGCGTCTTCGTCGAAACTTCCAGTGGTGACGATGTCAGTGACCGATGGGGTGCCTTGGGTGATCGTGCCAGTTTTATCGAGCACCATTGTTGTGATTTTGGAGGCAGTTTGTAGCGCCTGCGCATTGCGGATTAATACACCCGACTCGGCAGCTTTTCCGACTCCCACCATCACTGACATCGGTGTGGCCAGCCCCAAGGCGCAAGGGCAGGCAATAATGAGCACGGTAGTCGCGGTCACGATGGCATAAGCGATACTAGGCTGTGGGCCGAAGTTCAGCCAGACTAGAGCGCTGAGCACCGCAATAATCATAATGGCGGGCACAAAATAAGAAGAGATTTTATCGGCCAAGCGTCCGATTTGAGGCTTGGAGTTTTGTGCTTGTTTTACCATCGCGATGATTTGCGCTAACACCGTGTCTTTGCCAATTTTGGTGGCCTTGAATAAAAAAGATCCCGACTTATTGATAGTGCCCGTCGAGACTTTATCTCCCAATTGTTTTGCAACGGGCACCGGTTCGCCGGTTAGCATTGATTCATCGATGCTAGTATGTCCTTCGATCACCTCGCCATCTACCGGAATTTTCTCGCCGGGGCGTACGCGCACGACATCGTTAAGTTGCACTTGCGCAATGTCTATGTCGACTTCCTCTGAACCACGCACCACCCTGGCTGTTTTTGGCTGCAGGCCTATTAAGCGCTTTATTGCCTCTGACGTGCGCCCGCGTGCCCGCAGTTCCATGGCCATGCCCAAGTTAATCAGCCCGATGATCATCGCTGTGGCTTCGAAATAGACATGGCGTGCTAGTTCAGGAAAAGCCGAGGGCATAATGACAACAGCCATGGAGTAGAGCCATGCGGTTCCTGTTCCTAAGGCGATAAGTGTGTCCATATTGGCGCTGTGATTCTTAAAAGAGTGCCAGGCGCCGGTGTAAAAATGCTTGCCTGAAAATATCATGATTGCCAATGTGACAAGTCCAACAGTGAGCCAAGAGACTCGCTCTAAGTTGGATGACACCGACATGTCACCAATGAATAGGCCGTAAATCATAAGTGGCACGCCGAGCGCTAGAGCAATGGCCATATCTCGCATGAGCGAATTGTAGTGAGCGGTATCGCTGCGCTCTTTCTCCTCCATCGCTTCTTCATCGCGAGTAGCGACCTGCACCGTCGCTTTGTACCCGGCAGCTTGCACCGCTTGCACGATGACATCGGTATCGGCGCTGCCGGATACGGTGACCGTTCTATCGGCAAAATTCATACTCGCTGACGTAACCCCGTTGACTGCTTGTATGCTTTTTTCAATCTTCACGACGCAGCTTGAACATCCTGCCCCGTCAATCATTAATGTGTGAGTGCGGTTGTCAGGGGTTTTCTCTAAAGTAGTTTGTGGCATCTCACTCTCCTGCATCGAAATTTTCGATCATGTGGCAGATCATCGTGCCCGTTGGCATTTTATCTTCCATCGAATCCCATTGCTTGATCGCTCTCTTCATTCGCTTGCGAGTTTGCACGAGTTCTGCAAATTGGCGATCGGTCTCCTCTAATCGTTGCGCAATAATTTGACGAACAGAGGGGCAGGCCGATTGGTTTTTTTGCGCCATGGCAATGATGGTTTTAATGTCATCCACGGTGAAACCCAGTTGTCGGGCGCTAACGATGAATTTTAGTCGCTCGATGTCGCTTGGCGAATACTCTTTGTAGCGGTTCGCGGGGTTCACCTTCGGTTGAACAAGGCCGATGCGCGTATAAAAGCGCACGGTATCGGCTGAGACACCTAGGTGTTGTGCAACTTCTAGCACGCGCATTCTCATAGCTCCTTGATGGCAATGAGATAAGCTTACACCTATGTCTTACACATAGGTCAATGCCGATTCGCGATTTTGATGATTAATATCAGGAAGTCGTTAGATTAGAACCAAAAGCGCAGGCCTGCGATGAACTTCGTCTCGCTTTTGTGCTCGCCAGTACTAGTCTTTAACTTGGCGGTTTGGCCGAAAAAGCGTTCGGATTCAACACCTATGAAAGGGGCGAGTTGGCGTGAAAACTCATAGCGTAGACGCAGGCTTGCAGAGCCGGCAGATAAACCACTGCCTAATTGATTGGCGCTATCGTTTTTGCCGCGCAATGTAAACGCAAGTCGTGGCTGCAGAATCAGCCGTTGAGTCAGCAACAAATCGTATTCGGAGTCGAACATCAATTCTGTTTGACCAGCACTGCCGATGTAAGCCGTGGCATCTAGCTCAAACCAATAGGGGGCTAAACCTGTCTCTTATACACATCTGACGCTGCCGACGAGCGATCTAGT
>CAJXSF010000032.1 GCA_913061515.1 uncultured Gammaproteobacteria bacterium
GAGCGCTACCTTGACATGGTAGAGGTCACCAGTTCGAATCTGGTCGTGCCTACCAGAATTGGCCCCACTGAAAACCTATAATCAGCCCCATCTGGAGTCAGGAACAAAGGTCCCTGACTCCTATTGTTATTGCGATTAGGAATGTTATGCCCACAGTTGTATTGCCAGACGGAAGTTCACGTGACTATGAAGGCGCGGTTAGTGTTGCAGATATTGCAGCGTCTATCGGTGCAGGCTTAGCGCGCGCTGCATTGGCAGGGCGTGTTGACGGTGAATTAGTCGATACCTCTTATGTTGTTGAAAACGACTGTGAATTGGCAATCATTACCGCACGCGATACCGATGGCCTAGAAGTGCTTCGTCACTCCTGTGCGCATTTGATGGCACAAGCGGTGCAGCGCCTATTTCCTGAGGCGCAAGTCACAGTGGGCCCAGTGGTAGAAGACGGTTTCTTCTATGACTTTGCCTATGAGCGTCCATTTACGCCTGAAGATCTCGAAAAGATCGAAGCGAAAATGCGCGAAATCGTCTCTGAAAACCTACCAGTAGAGCGTTCAGTGATGTCTCGTGATGATGCCATTGCAATGTTCGAAGGCATGGGCGAGAAGTATAAGGTCGACATCATTAAGAGTATTCCCGGAGACGAGGCTCTGTCGTTCTACCGTCAAGGCGAGTTCATCGACCTTTGTCGTGGTCCGCATGTGCCTGAGACGGGTAAGTTTAAAGCATTCAAACTAACAAGCGTTGCCGGTGCCTATTGGCGTGGTGATGCGAGTAATGAAATGCTACAGCGTGTGCATGGCACCGCTTGGGGCGACAAGAAAGACCTAGAGCAATACTTACAGCGTCTTGAAGAGGCTGAAAAGCGCGATCACCGCAAAATTGGCAAGAAGTTGTCATTGTTTCACTTCCAAGAAGAAGCGCCAGGCATGGTGTTTTGGCACCCGAAAGGCTGGGCTGTCTATCAAGTGATTCAACACTATATGCAGAAATTACAGCAAGAAAACGGCTACCAAGAGATTCGCACACCACAATTGGTCGATTATTCCTTGTGGGAGCGCTCAGGTCACGCAGACAAGTTTGCAGAGCAAATGTTCAGCGTTGAATCCGATAGCCGTCTTTATGCCATTAAGCCCATGAACTGCCCATGTCACGTACAGGTCTTTAATCAAGGCTTAAGAAGTTATCGTGATTTGCCTTTGCGTTTGGCTGAGTTCGGCTCTTGTCACCGTTATGAGCCATCAGGCAGCATGCATGGTTTGATGCGCGTTCGCAGCTTTACTCAGGACGATGGTCACATCTTCTGTCCGGAAAGTAGCATTCAAGACGAAGTAGCCATCTTCATGGAATTGCTCTTTGGCGTGTACAAAGACTTCGGTTTCGACGACATCATCCTCCGTCTGTCTACACGCCCAGAAATGCGCGTTGGCAGTGACGAGTTGTGGGATAAGTCTGAGCTCGCATTGAAGCAGGCATTAAATAGTAGTGGTTTGCCTTGGGAGCTACTTCCAGGCGAGGGTGCGTTCTACGGCCCTAAGATCGAATTTTCATTGAAAGACTGCATGGGTCGAATTCAACAGTGCGGAACGATTCAGGTCGATTTCTCAATGCCTGAGCGACTTGGTGCACAATATGTGGCTGAAGATGGCTCACGCCAAACGCCTGTAATGTTGCATCGTGCTATTCTTGGATCGTTCGAGCGCTTTATCGGTGTTTTGATCGAGCATTATGCCGGCGCGATGCCCGTTTGGTTGGCACCAGAGCAAGTCGTAATCATGAATATTACCGACAAACAGGCCGAATATTGCGAATCAGTGCAAAAAACCTTGGCAAATAAAGGCTTTAGAGCATCAGCGGACTTGAGAAACGAGAAGGTTGGCTTTAAAATCCGCGAGCACACAATCGCGAAGACGCCGTTCATGCTAGTGGCGGGCGATCGCGAAGTCGAAACAGGCAGTGTTTCTGTTCGAACTCGTGAAGGTGTCGATCTCGGAAGCATGCCAGTCGACGCTTTCGTAGAGCATTTATCAGCAGCAGTCGCTCGTTTAGGGCGAACTGAAGCAAATTAAGCCATACTATGGCGATATAGATAGTTCATTTGTAAAACTTGGGTGGCATAAGCCAAACCATTAATAGAGTTCGGAGAGAATATACAAGCGCCTATGAGGAGTAGTTCTAAGAAGCCCGTCATTAACGAGCATATAGACGCCAGCGAAGTTCGCTTGGTGTTAGCCAATGGGGATCAAGGTGGCATCGTTTCGATAGATGAAGCGAGAGCTGCGGCAGCAGAGGTCAAATTAGACCTTGTGTTGATTGCACCTGAGGCTGAGCCTCCCGTTTGTAAAATAATGGATTTTGGCAAGCATATTTTTGACTTGAAAAAGCAAAAAGTGGCCAACAAGAAAAAACAGCGCAAAACGACTGTTAAAGAGATTAAGTTTAGACCAGGGACGGAGGAAGGAGACTATCAGGTAAAACTACGCAACCTGATGCGTTTTCTTAACGATGGGGACAAGGCCAAGGTGTCATTACGATTCCGCGGTCGTGAACTTGCCCATCAACATCTTGGGCTGGAGCTAGTACGTCGAATCGGGAAGGATCTCGAGGAGTACGGCACAGTGGAACAAGAACCCAAGATGGAAGGCCGACAAATCGTAATGGTTCTGTCGCCTGTCAAAAAGAAGAAGCCGTAGTTTAAAGTCCATTGTACGTTGCCGGCGCACCGTTCACGGTGTACTGCTATACCAAGGCACACATGCAGTGGATTTTTTGTAACTACAGTTTCATAAATTAACCTTCGACTGTTTCTTATGAATTGGATTGTAAGAGACGACAAATGCGGAGTATACAATGAGCAACAAGATCAAGACCCATCGCGGTGCCGCTAAGCGGTTCAAACTCACTGCTGGTGGTTGGAAGCGTAAAAGCGCCAACAAAAGCCACATCCTCACCAAAATGACGACTAAGCGTAAGCGTCAATTAAGAGGCACGTCACTAGTTCATCCTTCTGACAAAGTCTTAATCGATCGCATGCTAGGTAAGCGTTTCTAAAACATCATTTTTTTAAGAGGATATACAGATGGCCCGAGTTAAAAGAGGCGTCACAGCACGCCGTCGTCACAAGAAAGTTCTCAAGCTTGCCAAAGGCTATTATGGTGCACGCTCGCGTGTGTATCGCGTTGCTAAACAAGCTGTAATCAAAGCAGGTCAATACGCTTATCGTGACCGTAAAGCGAAGAAGCGTGTATTCCGTGGTCTTTGGATTACTCGTATCAATGCCCAGTCACGTGCTAATGGCATGACTTACAGCCAATTGATTGCTGGTTTGAAGAAAGCCAATATTCAAGTGGATCGTCGTGTAATGGCAGACTTGGCAGTTCATGACAAAGCGGCTTTTGCTGCATTGGTCAATCAGGCGAAAGCGAGCCTGGCTGCCTAAGGTAAGAGTGCATAACATGCTAGACACTGTTTCCTTGGTAGAGTCGGCATTACGTGCGATTGAAGCCTCCAATGACGAAAAGTCATTGGAGCAATTGCGCGTCGACTACCTGGGCAAAAAAGGCAGTCTTACTGGTCTTCTGAAGGGTTTAGGTAAACTAAGCCCGCAGGAGCGCCCGCAAGCTGGTGAGCGCATCAATCTGGCTAAAACCCAGGTGCAAGATGCCCTAGAATTACGTAAAAAAGACTTAATTGAAGAGGCCCTAAATCAACAGTTAAGCAAAGAGGCAGTCGACGTTACGCTGCCTGGCCGCAAACAATCTGGCGGCGGAATCCATCCCGTTAGCCGCACGATCGAACGAATTCAAAGCATTTTCGAGTCCGCAGGCTACTGCGTTGCCGTCGGCCCAGAGATCGAAGACGATTATCATAACTTCGGCGCTCTCAATATTCCCGATCACCATCCCGCTCGTGCAATGCACGATACTTTTTATATCGATCCGGGCACGGTTCTGCGTACTCACACCTCGCCAGTGCAGGTGCGCGTAATGGAGCAGTCCAAACCGCCATACCGAATGATCTGTCCTGGCCGCGTGTATCGTTGTGATTCCGATATCACCCACACGCCGATGTTTCATCAAGTGGAAGGCTTGCTCATCGATAAAGACGTCAGCTTTGCCGATCTTCGCGGCACAGTTGAAGAATTCCTTAAAGCATTTTTCGAGAAAGATTTGGCCGTGCGTTTCCGTCCGTCATATTTCCCATTCACAGAGCCCTCGGCAGAAGTCGATATGGCCTGTGTGATGTGTGAAGGCAAAGGCTGTCGCGTTTGTAGCCATACCGGTTGGCTAGAAGTCATGGGCTGCGGCATGGTGCACCCTAATGTATTGATAAGTTCGGGCATCGATCCTGAGCAATACTCAGGTTTCGCATTCGGTATGGGTGTCGAGCGTTTGGCGATGTTGCGCTATAACGTGAATGACCTGCGCCTGTTCTTCGAGAACGATCTACGCTTCCTAAAGCAATTTAATTAGTAAGTCAGGCCTTCATGGCCTGGTTTGCATTGGTCAATACCAGTCAGGTAGAGAATACAGCATGATTTTCAGCGAACAGTGGATTCGTGAATGGGTTAATCCAGCCCTAAGCACAGACGCGCTGGTAGAGCAGCTGACGATGGCGGGCCTTGAGGTCGATGCCGTCAATGACGTTGCAAGCGAGTTTTCCGGCATTATCGTTGCCGAAGTCCTAAAAGTCGAAGCGCACCCAGATGCCGACAAATTACGTGTATGCGAAGTCAGCGATGGCCAAGCGGTGCTGCAGGTGGTCTGTGGTGCTCCGAATGTGCGTGCTGGGCTTAAAGTCCCTTATGCGCAGATCGGCGCAAACCTGACAGGCGCTGACGGAAAGAGCTTTAAAATCCGTAAAGCCAAGCTGCGCGGTGTCGAATCTAATGGCATGTTGTGTTCGGCAGAAGAGCTAGGGCTCGCCGAAAGCTCCGATGGACTGCTGGAGCTAGTTGCCGATGCGCCCGTTGGCAGCGATGTTCGAGAATATTTGCAGCTCAATGATAAAAGTTTAGAGCTAGACCTAACGCCCAACCGTGGTGACTGTCTGGGCATTATTGGCGTTGCGCGCGAGATCGCTGCGTTAAACGCGATCCAATCAAATGAACCTGAAATTGCGGCGGTGCCAGCGGCGCACGAGACTAGCTTCCCCGTACAAATTAGTGCGGCAGAGCAATGTCCGCGCTATCTTGGCCGAGTGATTAAAGGCGTTGATGTGTCTGCGCAAACGCCACTTTGGATGACCGAGCGCCTGCGTCGCAGTGGCATTCGTAGTATCGACCCAGTGGTCGATGTCACCAATTACGTATTGCTCGAGTTGGGCCAACCAATGCACGCTTTTGATCTTGCGCGACTACAGCAAGGCATCGATGTGCGTTTAGCGAAGCAAGACGAAAAGCTTACTTTGCTAGATGGTAAGGAGATCAGCTTAGCACCGGATGTTTTGGTCATTGCCGATCAAAGTGGTCCCTTGGCGCTTGCCGGAATCATGGGCGGTGAGCACTCTGGCGTAAATGAGCAGACACAAGATATCTTCCTCGAATGTGCCTTCTTCTCGCAATTAGCCGTTGCCGGCCGAGCGCGCCGCTATGGCTTGCACACAGATGCCTCGCATCGCTACGAGCGTGGTGTGGACTTTAATATGCAAAGCAGGGCGATGGAGCGGGCCACGGCGCTGTTGATCGAGATTGCCGGCGGTAGCGCAGGCCCAGTCGTTGAGACGCTTGGAAATGTCCCTGAGAGCCCCGAGATAAGCCTGTCCTTTGCCAAGCTGAGTAAGTTTTTAGGGTTGGAGATACCGGTTGCACAAGTACAGGATATTTTGAGCCGTTTAGGGGCACAAGTAGTATCTGTTGACGAAACTGCGATTCGTATCAAAGCGCCATCCTACCGATTTGATTTTGCGCTTGATGTCGACTTAATCGAAGAAGTGGCAAGAGTCTACGGGTATAACAATCTTCCTAAGACTAAGTCCCTGAGCCGCAACAGCCTCGGAACTCGCACAGAGACACGTGCGGAGCTACCAAGATTGAAAGATCGATTGGTGTCACTAGGCTATCAAGAAGTTATCACCTATAGTTTTGTTGAGCCCGGTTTGTTGGAGTTAGTTAATCCAGGTGTCGAGGCAACGGCTCTGCAGAATCCTATCTCTGCAGATATGTCGGTGATGAGAACGAGTCTTTGGCCTGGGCTAATATCCACTCTTCAGTACAACGCCAACCGTCAGCAAGACCGTGTGCGTCTGTTTGAGGCTGGGCAAGTATTTTTGCAACGTGATGGTGGCTTAGTACAGCCTTCTATGCTCAGTGGTTTGGCCTACGGTAATTTGCAAGAAGAGTTGTGGTCTAACATTAAAAAACCGACGGATTTCTTTGATATTAAAGGAGATATTGAGTCTGTTTTAGGCTTGACGCGAAATGCGTCGCGCTTCAGTTTTGCCAAAGCATCGCATCCAGCGTTGCATTCTGGGCAAAGCGCAGCATTGTTATTAGATGGTAAGCAGGTTGGCCTAATCGGAGCCCTGCATCCATCATTGCAACGCAAGCTCGACTTGAGCAATAAAGTGTATCTATTTGAAATAGATATGAATTCCCTGCTTGAATCCAAGGTGCCTAAGGTATGCGAACTCTCTAAGTTCCCAGAAGTTAGCCGCGACTTGGCAATCGTGATTGAGCAAGAGGTTAGTGCACAGCAGATTCAGGACTGTGTACGTGCCTGTGCGGGGGATACGCTAGTTGATCTGAGAATATTCGATGTATATCAAGGCGATGCAATCGAAAAAAGTAAAAAAAGCATCGCTTTGGGCTTGACCTTACAGCATCCTTCGCGCACTCTAGGCGACGAAGATATAAATGGAATAATTAACAGTTGTGTCAACGAGCTACAGACGCAATTTAATGCAAAGTTAAGGAATTAACTATGGCAGATGGGGCACTTACCAAAGCGGAAATGGCCGAGCGCTTATTTGAAGAGCTTGGGCTGAATAAAAGAGAGGCCAAGGAGCTGGTTGAACAGTTCTTTGAAGAAGTCCGTTTGTCTCTTGAATCGAACGAGCAGGTCAAAATTTCTGGTTTTGGTAACTTCGATCTTCGGGACAAGAAGCAAAGACCGGGGCGTAACCCTAAGACTGGCGAAGAGATTCCAATTAAAGCCCGACGCGTGGTCACGTTTAGGCCTGGTCAAAAGTTGAAGGCAAGAGTAGAAAGTTATGCTGGAACCAAGCAATAACGATGAGCTACCTCCAATTCCTCCCAAACGGTATTTTACGATTGGGGAAGTAGGAGAGCTATGCACGGTCAAACCCCACGTTCTGCGTTATTGGGAACAGGAGTTTCCGCAACTCAAGCCCGTGAAGCGTCGCGGTAATCGCCGCTATTATCAAAGACAAGACGTGATTCTGATTCGCCAGATTAAGTCGTTGCTCTACGATCAAGGCTTTACGATTGGTGGGGCGCGTCAACGCATGAGCGGGGCAGAAGAGCCGGTCAAAACGAACGTTGATGACAAGGTCTACAAAGAGCTCATAAAAGATCTCGAAGAAGTCATAGAACTATTGTGAAAATGCGGTAGAATTGCCGCCGCTTGTTTAATCAGGCAATACCAGCAAGACATCGATATTTAGATTTACTTCGGATCCACTTCAGAAGAACTCTGCATATATCATTTAATTCGGGGCATAGCGCAGCCTGGTAGCGCACTACACTGGGGGTGTAGGGGTCGTAGGTTCAAATCCTGCTGTCCCGACCAAAATAAAGAAGGGCGTCCTGTTGGATGCCCTTTTTTTTGCCTTAAATTTGAGCATTCGCTTCGATCGCAATCAGCCGTAAAGCAGCCAATCCAAGAGACGCCAAAGGGCGCACATCCCTGTGCAGGCTCGGCGCGCGCCATCCTTGGCGCTCGACGCTCTTTTATTGGCTGCTTTACGGCTGATTGCTAGTTTGAGCGAGTTCCTAGAATGGGGCGCTGTTGGCTTTTAGTTGTTTGGCTAATAGTTGGCATTGGGCTTCTACAAAGCTAAAGGTTTTGTAGGCGGACTCTGGGGTGGTGTCTTGCAAAATGGATTGCCGTATCTCTTCGATGTCCTCGGCGGTCAGTTCATCATCGGGCGGGAGGATGTCGATCATTTCTAAATAGCTTGGGACATAGTCGCCGATATGGGAGCAGTTAAAGCCTAGCCACCAAGAGGCTATGTTCACGACACTGGCGTTCGAGAATATGAGAAAGGGTTCGCCATAGGTGATTCCGCCATGCACGCCGATGTCAAAAAAGGCCTCCTGTGCGGCTTTTTCATTCTTAGCAATAGGGGTGCGTTTGCTTGGTTTGCCATCGCCTCGCCTTCCGTAGAAGGGGTGCGATCTGTCGATGCAGACAAAGCCACAGAGGGCATCGTGCTCTTCGCGCACGATCACGCAGTTGTAACCGGTCTCGCTATCAATCCAATCCGCATGGTTAGGCTCGCTCTCCCAAGGTTTCTTCGCTGGGCGAGCAATTGTTGAAATCGTCAAATCATCCATCCCCAATCTCTTACATCTGTATAAGGTCTAATCACATTCAAGCCCTAACTTTACCGCGATCCAAGCCTTAGTAGAAGTAGCGCGAGTGTGGGCCGTCGAGCGCCAGAGATGGCGCACGTCGAGCCTGCACAAGGATGTGCGCCCTTTGGCGTGTCCACACTAGCGTTACTTCTACTAAGGCGGACTAGGAAGCACAGTTTTAAAGTGTTAGTTGTTAAATCAAAAGAAAAAAAAAGACGCCACAAGGGCGCCTTTTTCCTAAACACCGAAGTGCTTAATTTTTAACATAACGCTTGATACCACCCACTGGGCCGACTTCTGCCCCGTAGATCACACCATTGCGGTCTGCAACAACGCCTTCTGCAGTACAAGTACCACGACAATCAGGCTGTGGATCTGGGATGAATGCTGTGACTTCACCAGTAACGGCGCTGCCTATACGAATACCACGCAACCAGTGACCGTGGTCAGGGTTAACAGAACCAGACTCAGAGTCAGCTGCATACAACACATCGTTTTTATCGATGTAGATACCGCTGTTACGGCTGAACTGATACCAAGTATCTAGACGGTTACCGTCTTGGTCAGAGATTACGATACGGTTGTTGCTGCGGTCGGCAATGAATAGACGACCCTGGGAGTCCATAGCTAGTGAGTGTGGCTGCATGAAGTCGTCTGGACCTGTGCCGAGCTGGCCCCATGCCTTGATGAACTCGCCATCTTTGTTGAATTTCAACATGCGGGCAGTCGAGCCTTCGCCGTTTGAGTGACCTTCGCCGATGAAGATGTCGCCATTAGGGGCAACATAGACATCATTTGGCTGGAATAAATAACCAGGCTCACGTGCGCCACCTGGCTCACCGATCGTCATTAGAAGCTCGCCGTCTGGGCTGAATTTCAAGACTTGGTGACCTTTTAGCTCACCGCCACCTACAACGCTGCCATCGCGGTCACGGTTGTCACGACCATCGGCAATCCAAACGTTGCCTTCGAAATCAACGTGAATGCCGTGTGGCCACATGACCATGCCGGCACCAAAGCTCTTGACCATATTACCATTGGCATCGAATTTCATGACTGGATCAACACCGCTAGTGACGCAGGCGCCGACGTTTCCGCCACAGCGCTCGCCAACCCAGATGCTAACGCCGTCTGGATCGATGTCCACAGAGCTAGTAGAACCCCATTCACGACCGGCAGGCATCTTGGCGAAGCCTTCGATTGTTTGGTATGGGTTAGGTAGTGAATTAACAGGCTCCATATCGGCTGAACCCTGTGCGAAGCCCAACATAGGAAGTACGGCAACTGCTGCGGTGAAACCTAATAAGGCTGATTTGATGGTTTTATTATAATTTGACACGGCGGAGAACTCTCCCTCGATTACGAAAATGGATGAACAGAATAATGTACTAATTTCGCTAATTCAATCAGTAACGGTGATGCTAACAATAAGGGCGGCAACTGACACTTTTTATTTCAAGATCATGCTAGATTACTGTGCGAATTTGCGATTAACGATGAAACTTCAGTGAAATAATTTAGAGCAATTGCTCGATATGTTGTAATAAGAACAATGGCTTTGGGAGTCACACAAAAGATGCAAGACTTAGAGGATATTCGACAGCATGTTGCCAATTTTGCAAAAGAGCGCGATTGGGATCAGTTTCACTCACCTAAAAATTTAACGATGGCGTTGAGTGTTGAAGTGGCAGAACTCATGGAACACTTTCAATGGTTAAGTGAAGCGCAGTCTCGTGATTTAGATGCTGAAACTTTGGCCGAGGTCGCAAAAGAGCTCGCCGATGTGCAAGTCTATGTCGTGCGTCTTGCCGATAGGCTCAATATTGATCTGATGGCGGCAGTGGCATTGAAAATGAAAGAAAACGCGCAAAAATACCCTGCCGACAAAGTGCGTGGCAGCGCAAAGAAGTACAACCAGTATTGATTGGGTCGATGCGGCGCCTTCGTGCCCGTGCTGAGGAGTGAAAAGTGAACAGTGATGGTTTGATCGATCTGCGCAGTGACACCGTGACGGAGCCGTCGTCCGCCATGCGCAAAGTCATGCTCAACGCTAAGGTGGGCGATGATGTATATGGCGAAGACCCAACTGTGAATCGTCTTGAGGCGGTATTAGCGCAAATGACAGGGATGGAGAGCGGGCTTTTCATGCCCTCCGGTACGCAATCGAATCTCGTGGCACTGCTAAGTCATTGCGCGCGCGGCGATGAATATATCGTAGGGCAGCAAGCACATACTTATAAATATGAAGGCGGTGGCGCGGCAGCTCTGGGTGCGATAGTGCCGCAACCTTTGGATTTTAATGAGGCTGGGGAGTTAGACCTTGCGATGGTGAAGGCCGCGATCAAGCCTGCAGACCACCACTTTGCCAATACCCGATTATTAGCGTTAGAGAACACGATGCAGGGCAAAGTCCTGAGCATCGATTACATTAAGTCCGCGGTACAGTTTTGCGCCCAACACAAACTTGCGATTCATTTGGATGGCGCTAGAGCATTCAATGCTGCAGTGGCAAGTGGGGTGACAATTGCGCAAGTCGTGGGTGGTTTCGATAGCGTATCGATCTGTCTTTCGAAGGGCTTGGGGGCTCCCGTTGGCTCGGTATTGCTCGGGAGTAAAGAGTTTATCCACACAGCGCATCGATGGCGCAAAATCACTGGCGGCGGTATGCGCCAGGCAGGAATACTTGCTGCCGCAGGATTGTATGCACTGGAAAACAACGTCGAGCGTCTAGCCGAGGATCACCAAAACGCCGAGCGACTCGCGCAAGGTTTGCAAGCGCTGGGATTCAAAGTAGCGCCTGTATACAGCAATATGGTTTATGTGGATTGTAGTAATTTGGATACAAAAAAGCTGCAGACCACAGTGCTGCGCATGGGAGTCAAAATTAGCTCGTCTGATCATCTACGCTTAGTGACACATCTGGGGATTACAGAGCAGGATGTCGACACTACAATCTCGGCTTTTAAAGCGTATTCAACGGCTTATTTCCAATAGGGCTGCTAGTTTCAATCCCTATCTCTTTCCTTTATGATGGGCGTTGTTTGTACGCGCAGGTGCGTCTTCATTGTCGATTCCTGCCATTATGGGTTTACTAGGTTAACGTATGGATACACCAAAGGCTGAGAAGATTTTTAAAGCCGGTGACACAATAATGTCCCAAGGAGAAATGGGGGCCTGCGCCTATTTTATCCAAGAGGGGCGCGTTAAAATTGTGCTCGAAAAATCCGACGGCAATCTGCTAGACATGGGGACTCGTGGCCCGGGCAGCATAATCGGTGAGATGGCCATCGTCGATAACCAGCCACGTAGCGCCACAATTCAAGCACTAGAACCCTGCAAACTTCTAGAAATCACTAAAGAAGACTTCGCTCGCAGTGTCAAAGGGGCGAACCCCATTGTGCGGCTAATCTCGCAAGTAATCCTGATGCGCTACCGTGACATATTGCGTCGCTCTGAAGCGTTGTCGATGGATGCGCCAGGCATTCGATCTGCGGAAGAATCTGAACGCGAATATGCAGAACAGATCAATGTTGTGGAGTCGATCAAGCTCGCGAATGAATTCAAAGTGGCCATCGCCCGCAAGCAGTTATTATTACACTACCAACCTATCTACTCGATTAGCTCTGGCCGTATTTTAGGGGTAGAAGCCCTAATGCGTTGGCAGCATCCCGAGCGCGGGCTTGTCCCACCTGATGAGTTTATACCATTAGCAGAAGACTCTGGTTTGATCATCGAGGCTAGCCGTTGGGCATTGGGAGAGGTGTGTGCCATGTTGGGCAGGCTAGATGCACAGCGTCCTGATCTGCAGGACTTATTCGTGAGCATCAATATGTCTGCTACGGATTTCGAAGAGCGTAATTTCGTTGAAAAATTCAAAGAAATAGTCTCTGAATCAAATATCTCTGCCAAGCGCATTCACATTGAAATTACTGAGCGTTTGCTACTTAAGCAACCTACCGATGTTAAAGCGACTCTCGATCGTTGCCGTGAGCTCGGTGCTAAAATTGTGATTGATGACTTTGGCACTGGTTACTCGTCTTTGAGTTATCTGCATCGTTATCCCATCGATACGCTGAAAATAGACCGAAGTTTTGTGAGCGACATGCGTCACGATAAGTCGGTACTAGGACTGGTCAAATCCATCGTCACAATCAGTGAAAACATGGAGATCAACATTATCGCTGAAGGGGTCGAAGAGGCCGAAGAGGCGAAACTTTTGGGCCAATTGAATTGCGACGCGGCGCAAGGGTTCTATTTCTCACGGCCAGTTGCCGAGACGGCGGTCTTTGAGTTGCTCGAACTTAGCAATCCGAAATCAACAAGCTCCTAAACGGTTTGCGCTCTATCTGTTAGAAAATATTCCCGATTCTTTCCTGTTGTGCAGACTTTTCATATAGTAGCGAGCACCGCAATAATGGCATCTGCAGTGATGCTTGATTTGCGCATTATGCTAAGCTAAGCCTTCGATGTTTGGAAATACACTACATGCCTACTTTGCCGGTTGATTTCAATGCACAAAAGCTACCATCGGTGCAGTCACGATTTAGTTTGGCAATGCCCCAAGACCCTGTTCAAGGCATTGGCATGCGTCAGGTCAGCGATGCTTTGTACTCCTTAGTTTCGCCGACATCAGTATCGCAACCTCAAACCCTGTTGTGGTCATCGGATGTGGCTTTCGATTTGGGTTTTGATGAGGCATTTTGCACGAGTGAGTATTTTGCGCAGCTCATGTCGGGCAACCAACTTTTCCCGGGGACTGCGCCTTTCGCTACTCGTTATGGTGGGCATCAGTTTGGGAATTGGGCGGGGCAGCTAGGAGATGGTAGGGCAATCAATCTAGGTGAACTGCCTGAGCGCAATGGCAGATTATTGAATCTACAGTTAAAAGGTGCCGGGCCTACCCCTTATTCCCGCGGGGCGGATGGTCGTGCAGTTTTACGATCATCAGTGCGCGAGTATCTGTGTAGTGAAGCGATGCACTTTCTAGGAGTACCCACGACCCGTGCGCTGAGTTTAGTGTTAACCGGGGACAAAGTCGTTAGGGATATGTTCTATGACGGCAATCCAGAAAAAGAGCTAGGGGCCATAGTGTGCCGAGTGGCACCTAGTTTTACTCGATTTGGGCATTTTCAACTATGTGCTTATCGTGGTGAGACAGAGCTTTTGAAAGAGCTCATTGATCACACAATCGCAAGCGATTTTCCCGAACTGCTCCAAACGGCAAGCGAGCAGGCTAGTGGTGAATTCACATTGTATTTGCGCTGGTTCGAACAGGTCTGTCGGTTGACCGCAGACATGCTAGTGCATTGGCAGCGAGTGGGGTTTGTGCATGGAGTGATGAACACCGACAACATGTCTATTCTGGGGTTGACGATCGACTACGGCCCCTATGGATGGCTCGATAGTTATGATCCGAACTGGACTCCGAATACGACTGATGCGCAAATGCGTCGCTATCGATTCGGTCAACAAGCTGCCATCGGGCAATGGAACTTATACCAATTGGCCAATGCGCTATTGACCGTGATTGATGACAAAGACGCATTGCAAAGTATATTGACTGACTATGCAGCCTATTACGATGAGCAGAGTTTGGCGATGATGGGCCGCAAACTGGGAGTGCAGTTAAACAAGGGGGAAGCCGATTCAGCTTTTCTTGATGAATTGGAAACGGTTTTGCAGCTACATGAAACCGACATGACTTTATTCTATCGGCTGCTTTGTAATTTTCAGCCAGAAGATTCTTTGAGCGATATTGTTGCAAGTGCATTTTACGACCCCCAAACCCTTTCTGCTGACACGAAGGACCGGGTTGACGCTTGGGGGAAACAGCTGAGCCAACGTATCCAAGTGCAACAACTGGACGCTAAGCAGCGCAAAGCACAGATGCAGAAAACCAATCCCTATATTGTCTTGCGCAACTACCTTGCTCAAGAGGCTATAGACCTAGCCAATCAGGGTGATTACAGCATGTTGCATGAGCTCGAAGAGGCAATTCGTGACCCTTATAAGCAAAACCCGCAATTTGCAAAATTTGCGCAAAAACGGCCAGATTGGGCCCGTAGTCGTGCAGGCTGTTCTATGCTCTCTTGCAGTTCTTAGATGATTGATATTTAAGCTAATTATTGTTTTTCCTTCGTTGCGTTTAGGCTTTTGTAACAATGTGGCAAGAATAGTTTCAATTTATCCGGTCTATTTCTGATCTTGACGCGACGGAAAACACGTAGTCCTTTCGTAGTTACAGCGTTACTTATGAGCTAGTAACTCAACAATTGCCAAGTACCTAAGGCAAACAACCATAACTGAGTATTCTGCATTGAAAGCAGGGTTGGTTTTGATCGAGTGCTTTTTTAGTTTTCCAGGAGATATAAATTGCGATTTTTGCTTCGACACCCCATAGCGATCCTCTTTGCAGTTGCTGCTCTAGGTTTAGGGTTTGCTGTAATTTCTAAGGTGCAAGAAAACAGTAATGTTGTTGCCAACGCACGTGGCGGTGCTGGTGCAGCCACTTCGGTGCGAGTCGCGACCGTGAGTCGAGAGGTGTTTGCCGATCGAGTTGAGTCAGTCGGAACCGCGGGGGCTAACGAGTCTGTTAATTTGACCCCAAAAATCTCCGATACTATTAGCCGAATCGCCTTCGAAGAAGGGGCCATGGTCGAGCGAGGTGAAATTCTCGTCGAGCTTACTAATTCCTCTGAGGCGACTCGTTTAGCAGAGGCTCAGTCCACCGCAGATGAGGCCTTGCGTCAGTACGAACGTTTGCAGAGCTTATTGTCAGATAATCTCATTTCGGCAACCGATCTGGATGCCGCCCGCACCCGCGCTGAGACTGCGCAGGCGAGGCTAGAAGGGGTCGCTGTCGCGATGGATGATCATCTTATTCGTGCACCATTCTCGGGCATTTTAGGCTTTCGTAATGTCAGCGATGGTTCTTTGGTATCTCCCAACACAGTCATTACTACCTTAGATGATATCTCTACGATTAAGTTGGATTTCACGATTGCCGAGGTTTATCTGGCACAGATCGAGGTCGGCCAAACAATTCGCGCGAAAAGTATCGTGTATCCCGATCAAGAATTTGCGGGCGTGGTACAAGTCATCGGCTCACGGATAGACCCTGTCACCCGGTCGGTGCAAGTCAGAGCGCATATCGAAAATCGCAGCGCCATTCTGCGGCCGGGGATGTTGTTGACCGTGACTTTGGCATTGAATGAGTCAGATTCTATTGTCGTTGACGAGGCTGCATTAATTCCAAGCGGCGGTCGTCAGTATGCGTTTGTGGTCAATGATGAGAACGTTGTCAGACAAGTAGAAGTGCTTATTGGCCGACGTCAGCCAGGCAAAGTCGAAGTGCTAGGTGGTCTGCAAGTGGGCGATCGAGTAGTGGTAGAGGGCATGGCGCAATTAAGGCCTGGCCAAAATGTTCGGGTGTTGAATAGCCCAGAACAACAAACCTCTTCTATTGGTAGTGACAGAACTCAAGAAACTAAAACTGAAACGGTGCAGTCCTAACACTTTGCGGGCAGTGGTGACACGATGATTCTATCTGATATTTCTGTAAAAAGACCGGTGTTCGCAACGGTTATTAGTTTGGTATTGATTTGCTTTGGGGTGTTGTCGTTCATGCAACTACCCTTGCGCGAGTATCCCGATACTAGCCCTCCAATTGTCTCCATCAGCACAAGCTACCCGGGTGCCTCTGCAGAGATCGTAGAGACACAAATTACCCAGAGAATCGAAGATCAAATCAACGGCATTGAAGGGGTCACTTCGATCAGCTCAAGTAGCAGTGATGGGTCTTCGCGCGTCACTGTCGAGTTCGCAGTTGGTCGAGATATCGATGCTGCGGCTAATGATGTGCGCGATAAAATATCTCGTATTACGCGGTCTTTGCCAGAAGACTTGGACCCGCCACAAATCGCCAAAGCTGACAGCGATGCGCGAGCGATTCAGAATTTCAGCTTGACCAGTTCGCAAATGAGCTTCTTAGAACTCAACGACTATGCGAATCGTTTTCTTGTCGACCAGTTTGCGGTAGTGGACGGTGTAGCCAGTGTGCAAGTACGTGGCAATGGCGGTTTTGCAATGCGAGTGTGGTTGGATCGAGTGGCGCTGACAGCGCGTGGCTTAACGGTCACGGATGTTGAGGCCGCTCTTCGTCGTCAAAATTTAGAACTCCCTGCGGGCCGAATAGATTCTAATGAACGCGAGTTTACAGTGCGTGTTGAGCGCATCTACCAAACCGCACAAGACTTCTCACAATTGGTCATTGATCGCGGAGCAGATGGTCACTTAGTGACCTTGGGTGAAGTGGCGCGAGTGGAAGTGGGCTCAGCAAATGAGCGCAGCACCAATAAAGGTAACGGTGTTGAATCGGTTGGCATAGGTATTGTGAAACAGTCCACTGCCAATAGCCTCAACGTCCTGCGTGAGACGACAGCGCTCGGTGAGCAAATTAATGCCACGCTGCCAGATCATATGCAGTTGATGTCATCCTCTAGTGATGCCGTCTTTATCGAAAACTCAATCGCCTCGGTGTATGAAACGATTGCGTTGACGATGCTGCTGGTCAGTATTGTTATCTATATGTTCTTGGGGTCGTTCCGAGTGATGCTGATTCCAGTGGTGACGATTCCGGTGTGTATTTTAGCGGCGTTTATCATCCTAGCGGCCTTGGGCCTGTCGATTAATCTCATTACTTTGCTTGGCTTGGTGTTGTGCGTTGGTTTAATCGTCGACGATTCCATTGTGGTGCTTGAGAATATTCAACGCCGTGTAGAGGCGGGTGAGCCTCCATTACTTGCGGCTTTCAATGGTTCGCGGCAAGTAGGGTTTGCCGTCATCGCTACTACTGCGGTGTTGCTCGCGGTATTTGTGCCAGTAGTCTTCATGGAAGGCAGTCTTGGCATTTTGTTTTATCAATTGGCTGTGACGATCGGTGCGGCAGTGATTTTTTCCACTGTATTGGCTTTGTCGCTCACGCCGATGATGTCGTCAAAATTGCTCACGACCCATGCTCATGAGAGTTGGCTGACGCGCAATGTTGATAAAGTGTTCCGCTGGCTACAATCGGCATATCACGATGCCTTGAGCACTTGTTTGAAACACGCTCGTTGGGTTTTCGCGGTGTTGTTTATGGTTGGCATTGCAATCTATTATCTTGTGATAAATATACCCTCTACTTTTGCACCTTCAGAAGACCAGGGTGTGTTTATGGCGCGTTTCAGCGGTCCTGAAGGGGCAAGCCTCGAGTTTATGAAAGAGCAAATCGATCTTTTACAGGCCGAGGCATTGCCCTATGTCGAGGCAGGGCAGATCGAAAATATCGTCACCATGGTGCCAGGGTTTGGCGGTGGTGGTGGGGTCAACAGTGGCATGGCCATTGTGTCCTTGCCCGACTGGGAAAACAGAACCCTTTCTACTCAAGAAATCATGACTGAATTGAATCAGAAATGGTCGCAATACCCGGCCTTGCGCGTCAGCACGTTTATGCGTTCTGGGCTTGTACGCGGGGGGGGCGGCTTACCGGTGCAGTTTGTACTAGGCGGGCGTGATTACAATGAAATCGCACAATGGCGTGACATCGTCATGGACAGGGCGCGTGAAAGTGGCATGTTCAGTCGAATTCAGTCTGACTATGAAGAAACTAAACCTAGTTTAACGATAGTCGTTGATAAAGTGCGTGCAGCCGATCTGGGCGTTTCAATTCAATCCATTGGTCGAACCCTACAGGCGATGATGAACGAGAGTCGAGTGACCACGTATTTGGATCGCGGTGAAGAGTATGATGTTATTTTGCAGGCCGAAGAGTCGCAACGCGCGTCTCCTGAAGACCTGACGAATATCTATGTGCGTTCTGAGTCATCTGGTCAATTAATACCGCTGGGCAATCTCGTGCGCATTGAGAATAGCGCAGGTCCTGGGTCACTCAATCGCTATAATCGCATACGTGCGATCACGATCAGTGCGGCTTTAATGCCAGGGGTAAGTCTGGATGAAGCGCTCGCGTATTTGGAGTCCACCGTTGAGACGGAGCTACCTGAATATGCGCAGATTGATTACAAGGGAGAGTCTTTAGACTTAAAGGATGCCAGTGGCGGTTTGGTGCTGATTTTTGCCATGTCACTAATTGTTGTGTTCTTAGTATTGGCGGCTCAGTTCGAAAGTTTTGTGCATCCTTTAGTAATTATGACCACTGTGCCTTTGGCAATATTCGGTGCGCTCTTAGGCTTGTTCTTAACCGACGGCACTTTGAATATTTACAGCAATATTGGTTTAGTCGTCTTGGTGGGGATTGCTAGTAAGAATGGCATTCTGATCGTAGAGTTTGCCAATCAACTGCGTGACGAAGGCCTGGAGTTCTCTGAGGCATTGGTGCAGGCATGTGACCTACGTTTGCGTCCAGTGTTAATGACGGCCCTGTCAACGATGATGGGGGCTATTCCGTTGATCTATGCAACAGGGGCCGGCGCTGAAAGCCGAGTGCTCCTAGGAGTGGTGATATTCTCTGGCGTTTTAATGACAACAATTATGACGCTATTCGTAGTACCGGTGATTTATAAGTTGATGGCGAGAAATACAAGTTCGCCAGAGGCTGTGTCGAATTTGCTAAAGAAAATGCAAAGCAAGGCGAGTTCAACTGCCAGCATCGATGGTGGTGTTCAAGCTTAACAAAAAAAGGCCATGCGAAATAACACTCCGCATGGCCTTTCACCTATCGATCACTGGCTTAATTAAGGCCAGTGATTGGCAAGAGGGTGATCGCTTGGGATTTTCCAGCTTTGTCGACAACTGTCATAGGTAGCTGTTGTTCCACCGCATCACAAGGCAATATGGCCAGCAAAAAGCCATGCCCGTCTGTGTCATTGGCAAAACGAATAATTTCGCCTGTGCTGCCCTCTGGAAGCCTTAATTGCGTCTCCTTCGAAATCGTAAAGTCTTTCGCTTGTGCGAGGTACAGGCGCTTCTTCGCCTTACCGCGGTAATGCATTCTGGCGATAATTTCCTGCCCGGTATAACAGCCTTTCTTGAAATCAACTAAGCCGCGAAGATCGTAATTGAGCACTTGCGGAGTGTAGTTGCCCTGACTCTCAGTATCGATATGCACGGTGCCTGATATTAGCTGCGCCATTTCCCAAGCGCTGCGATCCTCTTCGATTGGTAATTCTTTCAGTGACTCTAATAATGGGTTTTGCTCGGTCTTGAGTAGCAATTCGTAGCATGGCTGTGCAGTTTCTAGTCGATAAATAAAGCCTTGCTCGATCGCATTAATGTCGCCAGGGTTTTGTGGGGCATCGAGCCCCAGCTTTGCAAAAATATTCTGAGAATCCTTCCCTAGGACTGCGAAGCGGCGAAATTGCTCGGTCACGATTTTCGTTTTGGCTTTTGAGAAGACGATGTACTTATCGAGGGTGCTCTTTAAGATCTCTGCCATGCCAGCTTGGCATAGTAGGTAGATTCCTCCCTCATATGGCAGCAGTCGCATGTCCGAGATGACTCGGCCTGTAAGATTGCAATAGGCGCCTTGCAGGCTATGAGTAGGGGTAGCCGCGTCAACGTTGCAGGTAAGCTGCCCTTGAAGAAATTTGGCAGCATCAACTCCTTCGATTGCGAGAAGGTCAAATTCACTTAAGTTAATAATCATAATCGCCTTGGCATAGGCCCGGATAAAATCACTGAATTGGGTTATTATAAGGGAAGTGTTATCCCCTATAGGTTCTTACATGTTATCAGATATTGAATACAAGAAACTCGCTTGGCATAGCCGCCGTGGCATGCGTGAACTCGACTTACTATTGCTGCCATTTGTTGAAGGGTTTTTGCAAAAGCAAAGCTCTGAGGATCAATTGCTTTATCAGCGCTTTTTAAATGAGGAAGACCAAGACCTTTACAACTGGCTGGTCATGCGTGAACCGGCTCCCACCCCTGAAATCGAGAGAATCGTGGAGCTTATTCGTAGCACTCGCTAATGGTTGCAAACCGCGCATAAGGATATGCCAATGCACCTGCTCATCCCTTTGTATATCTCGCCAATTCTACTAGCTTTTTATGGTGTGCAATCCATGCTCGCGCTGTTTGCTTTGCTGTTAAGCGCGGCACCTGTATGGCTGACTGGCCTGTGCGCACTGCTATGGCTTTACGAAACCTTAAGCCTGATTCGACGTAAGAGGCCTATTGGTCTGCTGGTGAGTGACTCGGGTGTGGTTTTAAGTTTTACCGATCACAATATTGCAGTAAGAATGCATAGGCGCTGTTTTTGCAGCCGCTATTTAGTGATCTTGCGTCTGCATGAAACGCAAGCATTAAAAGCGCATCGCAAGCGTCGTCATTTCACCTTGGTGTTACTGCCCGATTCCTGCCCATCGGCTTCCCATCGACAACTTCGCACTGCATTGCGATGGTACAGTTTCGATGCCCAGACTTTATTGCCGTAGACCTCATTAGAAGGGCGGGGTGTGTGGGTCTAAGATTGTGTCAATGGCGTTTGCAGCCATGTTAGGGTGGTCAACTGTGTAGTGCAAGCCACGGCTTTCTTTGCGCTCGATAGAGCATTCGACGATCAGCTGCGACACTAGGACAAGATTACGTAGCTCCAATAGGTCTTTGCTGACGATATAATGCTTGTAGTACTCCTGCGTCTCTTGTTGGAGCAACTCTATGCGGCGTTTGGCCCGTTGCAAACGTTCGTCTTTGCGTACAATGCCCACATAGGCCCACATGAAGCGGCGCAACTCGTCCCAGTTGTGTGAGACGACCACTTCTTCGTGCGAGCGTGTCACTAGGCTCTCATCCCATTTGGGGATGTCGGTGGTCAGCGGCGTGTTTGGCAGTTTCTCGCGAATATCATCGCTGGCACTGAAGGCCAGAACAAAACACTCTAGCAGGGAATTACTGGCCATTCGGTTGGCACCGTGCAAGCCAGTGAAACTTGTCTCACCGATGGCATAGAGATTTGGTATGTCGGTGCGCCCCATCTTATCGACGACAACGCCTCCACAGGTATAGTGTGCGGCAGGGACGACCGGAATGCGATCCTTAGTAATATCGATACCAAATTTTAAGCAGCGAGAATATATCGTTGGAAAGTGCTCTTTAATGAACTCAGGCTTTTTGTGGGTGATATTGAGGTAGACGCAATCTGCACCTAGCCGTTTCATTTCATGGTCGATAGCTCTGGCGACGATGTCTCGTGGCGCTAATTCCATACGCTCATCGAATCTCTCCATAAAACGGGTGCCATCGGCTAACTCCAACCATGCGCCCTCGCCACGAAGCGCTTCTGTGATCAGAAAGGACTTGGCATGTGGATGGTAAAGACACGTGGGATGGAATTGATTGAATTCCAGATTGGCGACACGACAACCGGCACGCCAGGCCATGGCGATACCATCGCCTGTGGCTCCGTCGGGATTGGTTGTGAATAGGTACGCTTTACTCGCGCCGCCGGTGGCTAAAATAACGAAACGGGCTCTAAAAAGGTCAATTGCGCCAGTCTCTGAGGAAAAAATATAAGCTCCGACGCATTGTTCACCTTCTAAGCCTAGTTTTTTGCGAGTAATAAGATCAATAGCAATGCGGTTTTCAAATAGATCGATATTCTTGTTCAGCTGCGCACGGTTAGCCAATGTTTCAAATACGGCGCGTCCTGTTGCATCGGTTGCATGGATGATTCGACGATGGCTGTGGCCGCCTTCTTGAGTCAGGTGTAAAGGCGCCAAGTTATCGGGTTTTAGCGGGGCGCGTGCAGCGCCTTCTTTAGCCTCTTCGGGGGAGATCGTCGTGAATGGCACGCCTTGTTCGACGAGCCACTTGACACATTTGCCGCTATTTTCCACAACGTGGCTAACCATATCGCGGTGGCATAAGCCCGCGCCGGCATCGAGTGTGTCGGTAATATGGTCTTCGATGCTGTCTTCATCATCGAGTACCGCAGCAATGCCGCCTTGCGCCCAAAAAGTGGCCCCTTGGCTTAGTTCGCCCTTGCTTATGACTGCTACTTTGGCGAAGTCAGCCGTTTTAAGCGCGAGAGTTAAGCCGGCAGCCCCGCTGCCTATGATCAAGATGTCGTAGTCGTAAACAGATGTGGTATCTTTGGCGCTCATTGTCGTGGCACTAGTGTCGTAGGTGATGGTGACGGTAGCAAGCCCTAAAAGACCAGCGGCTTGCCCTATAGGCCGCCTATATTACAGGCTGCGCGACTGAAAGTGTTAAAAGACTTAATTAAGAAATCTATTTGTGTATAGAACTAAACCAAAACTTCGTGGTCTACTCATCTTTGCAACTTATATACATCGCCGCAATTTGTGGCTTGCTCGGTGCTGGGAGCCGTGTGCATGAAACACGATTCTGATCAGCAATTAGTAGACCGCGTCCTCGCTGGTGATAAATCCGCATTCAATTTTTTGGTTTTGCGTTATCAGCATAAAGTTGCGGCCTTGATTTCAAGGTTTATCAAAGACCCGCATGAAGTAGAAGACGTCTCACAAGAGGCGTTTATTAAGGCGTATCGGGCCTTAAAGCTGTTTCGTGGTGACAGTGCTTTTTATACATGGCTATACCGTATCTCGGTCAATACCGCCAAAAACTACTTAGTGGCACGAGGCCGACGACCACCAGCAACTGATTTCGACTTGGAAGAAGCTGAGTTGGTGGAAGATACGATGGCGCTGCGCGAAAGTGAGACTCCTGAAGGACAGCTTCAGCGCGACAAGCTTGAGGCTTTGATTAACCAAGCCATCGAAGAGCTGCCTGATGATTTACGCACGGCATTTAGATTGCGAGAGTTCTCTGGCTTGAGCTATGAGGACATTACCGAAATTATGGATTGCCCTGTAGGAACAGTGCGATCGCGTATTTTCCGCGCTCGAGAGGCGATCGATAAAAAAATACGAGAGTTTTTGTAGTTTTCGAGGAACCTTTGTATTACAAATGTTGTCATACTCGTAACATTGTCAGATTTATGCCATATTTTGGCCTAGAGCAGTGCGTTATAAGTGCAAGACCCAAGTCAAACGGTTTACCCCTTTACCCTTGCTGCATTGTGCAGTGGTAGTTTGCAGAGGTATTGAATGAGTTTGGAAAATAATCGCGGTCGCCCCTTTGAGGAGTCATTGTCAGCGTTGATGGATAACGAAGCCGATGAACTCGAGATGCGCAGGTTGCTAAAAAATGCCCCGAATGACGAGGCATTGGCAGACACCTGGAGACGCTATAATTTAGTAAGATCAGTGATGCAGCACGAAGATGTGCTGCCAGTGTCGAATGCGACATCGAGTCGTATTCTCGATGCAATCGCGGCAGAAGAGGCCTACGTGCCCGAAGCAGCACCTAGCACTGTGGCGGCAAAACCTGTGTATTGGCAGACGCTTGCCCGCACAGCGATCGCTGCCTCTGTTGCATTGGCGGCTTATATAGGTTTTCAGCCATTGCTGGTGGACCCAATGTCGCAAGCGCCTTTGGCCACATCGGCGCCTAGCGTCGAAACAATGCAGCCAAGCTCACAGGTCGCCTCTGGTGCCTCTGTAGAATTTGATGCGCAGGCGCAACAGCGCTTGAATGACTATATTCGTGGTGTCTCAATTCAATATACTGAGGACGACATAAATCGCCCGCAATTCAATATCTTAGAAGACTCTAGGCTAATCAGGCAGGTCAATCAGATCGAGCCGTAAGACGTCCATACCTAGCGCGCAAGGCTTATCAAAACCTTGCGTGCGTGATTTTCCTCCTCGTTCGCTCTCTAGGGTGACTTTGTAATCTTTTCATACAAAGCTTGCCCGATTTTCGCTCGCGCTGTACTTTACGAGACTGATGCACGGTGTGTTGACGATTTCGCAATCGCGTGTGTTGTGTAATTTTGGGAGCCAAAGTATGAAATTTCTTAGCCGTATGGTGTTTGCTAAGCCTTATGCACCAATATTGGCGGCAGTACTCATGCTACTGCCTATTAGCAGCATGGCCGCTTCAACGCTGCCTGACTTTGCCAGTCTTGTAGAGAAAAACGCTCCGGCGATCGTGAATATTGCCACCTTGCAGACTGTCCGTAGTCGCAGCGGTGGACGTAGTAGCGAGATAGAAGAACTGCTGCGCCGTTTAAGCCCCGATGAGCAATTGCCTCCTGGTTTTGGTGAAGCGCCTTCGCGTCCCAGAGGCGGGGTGGGCTCTGGATTTATCATCTCCGACGATGGCTATATCATCACGAACCATCACGTGGTCACTGGCGCTGACACAATCACTGTGACATTAAATGATCGCCGTGTGTTCGAGGCAGAGGTCATAGGCTCCGACGAATTATCGGATGTGGCTTTGCTGAAAATCGAGGGGGAAGATTTCCCTGCCGTGGAATTTGGAGACTCCGAGGCGATTCGCGTTGGCGAATGGGTTCTCGCGATTGGTTCTCCATTCGGCTTGGAGTTTTCTGCCGCTGCAGGCATTGTCAGTGCCAAAGGCCGTGCCGTACCCGGAAATCAAACCAATTATGTGTCTTTCATCCAGACTGACGTGGCCATTAATCAGGGCAACTCGGGTGGGCCGTTGTTCAATCTCGATGGCGATGTGATTGGCATTAATTCCCAAATATTAAGCAGTTCTGGGGGCTCCAATGGCGTGTCCTTCGCAATTCCAAGCAATGTGGCGCTCAATGTTGTGGAACAACTTCGTGAAACGGGCACTGTCAGCCGAGGTCTGCTTGGTGTTTTGATCAAAGACGTCGATTTCGCATTGGCCGAAGCATTTGCTATGCCGCGTCCGCGAGGCGCCTTTGTCGATGAAGTGCAACCAGGCAGCCCTGCCGAAGCCGGTGGCGTACAAAACGACGACATCATTATTGGGTTTAACTCCCGCGATATTGAGTCTTCATCACAATTACCGTTTTATGTCGGGCAGGTTCGACCTGGTAGCCGTGCATTGCTGACGATCATGCGCAATGGCGAGATTATCGAAGTGCCAGTGATTGTGGGTAGCCTGCCAGCAGATGGCGTTGCCTCGACTGCGCCTGTAGTGCCGGAGCCACGGGCAAACACCTTGGGTCTGACTGTGAGCGAGCTGAGCCAAGAAGCTCAAGAAGTGGCGGGAATACAAGGGGTTAGAATTGACGAGCTCGACGATGGTCCCGCGGCACAAGCAGGCTTACGTAGCGGTGATGTGCTCGTCGAGCTCAACCGGATGCCTGTTCCCAATATTGAAGCTTTCGCACAAGCTGTCGACGAGTTGCCTGAGTCTGCCTTTGTTCCTGTACGCATATGGCGTGAAGGTCGTGGCACGACGCTCGTTCTGGAATTGGAGTAATCCTATGGCCACCGTCCCGGTGGCCTGTCCTTCCAAAGTCGCGCAAGTCCTTGCAATGCCAATAAAAATCCACTGACAGTGCAGTGCGAATGCTGTAGACTTGCGGCCTTGTTTTTCTGTGCAAGTAAAACCACCACAGCTAAACCACAACCCCTTTAATTACTGATGTGTGACCCTATCCTGTGAGCGATCTAAGCCATATCCGCAATTTTTCTATAATTGCCCACATTGACCACGGTAAATCTACCTTGGCCGACCGATTCATCCAAACTTGTGGCGGTCTTGAGGACCGCGAAATGGACGTCCAAGTGCTCGACTCTCTGGAGATCGAAAGAGAGCGTGGCATTACCATCAAAGCCCAGAGTGTGACGCTTTACTACACAAGCCTCGCAGGCAAACGCTATCAACTCAATTTCATCGACACTCCTGGGCACGTCGACTTCACTTACGAAGTCTCGCGCTCGCTGGCAGCCTGTGAAGGTGCTTTACTGGTAGTTGATGCTGGGCAGGGCGTGGAAGCGCAATCGGTGGCAACATGCTACACCGCCATTGAGCAAGGCTTAGAAGTTATTCCAGTTCTCAATAAAATGGATTTACCGCAAGCAGAGCCTGAAAAAGTACGGCAAGAAATCGAAGAGATTATCGGGATCGATGCCTCCAATGCGGTATGCGCAAGTGCTAAGACTGGCTTGGGGATTATTGAAATTCTTGAAGAACTCGTGCGTCTAGTGCCACCACCGGTCGGTGATGTCGATGCCCCGTTGCAGGCATTGATTATTGATTCTTGGTTCGATAATTATCTTGGTGTGGTCTCCTTGGTGCGAGTCAAAGAGGGCACGCTGCGCAAGGGCGACAAGATTATCGCCAAGTCCTTGGGTAAGTCTCACCTTGTTGACGCGGTGGGGGTGTTCTCTCCTAAGCGTTTAATCACCGATGGCCTGCGTGCTGGTGAAGTAGGCTTTGTTGTCGCCGGTATTAAAGAAATCAAGGGCGCCCCGGTTGGCGATACGCTAACCCATGCCTCTAGTTCTACTGTGCCAGCCTTGGCTGGATTTAAGAAGATTCAACCACAGGTTTATGCTGGCCTGTTTCCGGTGTCCTCCGATGATTTCGAAGATTTCCGCGAGGCGCTAGAGAAATTAACGCTTAACGATGCCTCTTTGTATTATGAGCCTGAAAGTTCAGACGCTTTGGGTTTTGGTTTCCGCTGTGGCTTCCTTGGCATGCTGCATATGGAGATTATTCAGGAACGTCTGGAACGTGAGTACGATCTGTCATTGATCACTACTGCGCCGACTGTGGTGTATGAAGTGTTATTGACCAGCGGCGAGACGGTGCGTGTCGATAGCCCATCGGCTTTGCCAGCGGTCACGTCCATTGACGAAATGCGTGAGCCGATTGTATTGGCTAGCATTCTTGTTCCACACGAGTATGTGGGCAATATCATTACCTTGTGCGTTAGTCGCCGTGGTGTACAGCGCGACATGCAATTTATCGGTCGGCAAGTTTCTCTGCGCTATGAATTGCCAATGAATGAGGTGGTGTTGGATTTCTTTGATAAACTGAAATCGGCAAGCCGTGGTTATGCCTCTTTGGATTACCACTTCATACGTTTTCAAGAAGCGAATCTTGTGCGCTTAGACGTGCTGATCAATGGCGATAGGGTCGACGCTTTGGCGTTGATCGTGCATCGTGATCAAGCCCATCACAAAGGCCGTATGCTGACAGAAAAAATGAAAGAATTGATTCCACGGCAAATGTACGATGTGGCGATTCAAGCGGCCATCGGTGGTCAAATCATTGCGCGTCAAACTGTAAAAGCCTTGCGCAAAAATGTGACCGCTAAGTGTTACGGCGGCGATGTCAGTCGTAAGAAGAAATTGTTAGAAAAACAAAAAGCCGGTAAAAAACGCATGAAGCAAGTGGGGAATATCGAAGTTCCTCAGGAAGCATTTCTTGCAGTGTTAAAGGTGGATAGTTAATGGATATCGATTTTTCACTAGTTCTCATTGTGTTGGTTGCGATCTCAGGCGTCATTGCCTTATTGGACCGATTATTGAGAGCGAAGGAGCGAGAAGAGTCAGCGAATAAACTACGTGCCGCGCAACAACCGCATTCTGAGGCGCTGCAATTAGCCATCGCGGAAGCTGAGCGTGAGCCTGTTGTAGTCGAGTATGCAAAATCATTCTTCCCAGTGTTATTGATAGTCCTTGTGCTGCGTTCATTCCTTGTTGAGCCCTTTCAGATCCCTTCGGGCTCAATGATCCCAACTTTGGAAGTGGGCGATTTTATTTTGGTAAACAAGTACACCTATGGTTTGCGCCTACCGGTTATCGGCACCAAAATTGTGCCAATAAACGAGCCTAAGCGCGGTGAGGTGATGGTGTTTATTCCGCCACACGACGAGCGCTATTTCATCAAGCGGGTTATTGGTTTGCCAGGAGACACCATTCGTTATGACAACAAAGTACTGTACGTCAATGGCGAACAGGTCCAATCAGAGGTTTTGGAAGAAACTCAAATAGAACTTCCTAATGGCCTGTCTCGGACTGGGGTTTTACTCAATGAGACACTTGGTGAGGTTGAGCACCTAACACAGATAATCGATGTGCCAACGCGCAGTAATGGTCAAAATGTCTGGGTAGTGCCAGAAGGGCATTACTTCATGATGGGCGACAATCGCGATAATAGTGCTGATAGTCGAGTCTGGGGCGCAGTACCTGAAGAAAACATTGTGGGTAAAGCATTCGCTATTTGGATGCACAAAGAGCCAGGCTTGAACTTGCCAAGCTTTAGCCGCAATGGGTTGATATTCTAAAACGAGTACTGTGTCGCGCCTGTGTTTTCTTGGCAAGGTTACAATCGCTTTTCGACAACGGGACACTATTTCAAGTGTTGTAAATGACCGTATGAGGCAGGTGATGTCATGAGTAAAATATTAATTCCTAATTCGCAACAACGTGGGTTTTCTAAACTCGGCTTATTGTGCATGTTAGTTGTGTTAGTGAGTGGGCTAACCTTCGGCTTGAAAGTCTTGCCAGTGTATATCGACCACAACTTCGTCCGCGGCGTAGCCGAAACTATCGTTGAAAGTGGGCGCGCCAGTTCGATGACCCAAGCAGAGATTCGAGAAGAGATCGCCGGGAGCATGCGAGTGAACAATATTCGCGATTTTGATTTGGATTCCATCACTTCCTCTCGGGCAGGTGGGGCAACCGCTATTACTATTAATTACGAGCGTCGAATTCCTATTGCAGGCAATATCGACATCATTCTTAGTTTTGATGATCAGATTCAATAGATGACAAACGCGATCGCAAAATTGGAAAAGGCGTTTTCCTATCAATTCCATTCTCAAGCTTTGGCACAGTTGGCGCTTACGCATCGCAGTGCCGAAGCAAGCAATAATGAGCGTTTAGAATTCTTGGGTGATGCCATCTTAGGGTTCACCATTGCGGCAGAACTGTTTAGGCGCTATCCCGATGCTCCTGAGGGCGAATTAAGTCGTTTGCGTGCGCGCCTAGTCAATCAACAGAGTTTGGCTGACATTGCTAATCGCTTACAACTAGGCGAGTTATTGATTTTAGGCCCTGGTGAATTAAAAAGCGGTGGGCGACAACGAGTCTCTATTCTTTCTGATGTCGTAGAGGCGGTGTTTGGGGCCATCTATCTAGACGGTGGTCTGGAAGTTTGCAATGCTGTCATATTATCGACCTATGGCGATTTGCTTGCACAGGGCGGCAGCGAAGAGAAAAGTAAAGACCCGAAAACACGCCTGCAAGAACTACTGCAAGCCAAGAGCCTTGCGTTGCCCAGCTATGACATTATTTCAATTGACGGTGAGGCGCACCAACAAACGTTCGTCGTAAGTTGCCAGATCGCACTACTGAAACAAGCTACCAGAGGGGTAGGGAGTAATCGTAAGATTGCCGAGCAACAGGCTGCTGAAAAAGCGCTACAGGCATTAGGCCTATAGCGATCTAAATGAGTGTCACACAGGAAATTTATGCAGGATATTGATCACACAGAGCCTACTAGTTATTGCGGATTCGTCGCAATTGTTGGGCGTCCCAATGTTGGTAAATCAACACTGTTGAATTATCTGCTACAGCAGAAGATCAGTATTACCTCGCGCAAGCCACAGACAACACGGCACCGAATCTTAGGCATTAAGACTATTGAGAATAAGCAATTCGTCTACGTCGATACCCCGGGTATGCATAAGATTCAGAAAAAAGCGATCAACCGCATGATGAATCAAGCAGCGACCAGTGCGCTCGATGACGTCGATGTTGTGTTGTTTGTCGTTGAGCGATTGGTATTCAATGAAGAGGATGAAATCGTATTAGAGGCTCTGAAGAGAGTTAAAGCGCCGGTTCTTCTTCTTATTAATAAATGCGACTTGCTCGACAATCGTGAGCGCTTATTGCCTCATATCGAACGTCTATCGAAGGTGCGCGAATTCGCTGAGATTATTCCGCTCTCGGTGTTGGGTGGGCACAATATCGATACTGTCGAGCAGTGTGTATTGAAACACTTACCTGAAGGCCCGTTCCTTTACCCAGAGGATCAAGTTACTGATCGCAGCTCGCGCTTTCTTGCCGCTGAGATTATTCGCGAGAAAATAACGCGGCAATTAGGGGATGAGCTTCCCTATGAAGTAACCGTCGAGATTGAAAAATACACGATAGCCGAGGGCGTAGTGCATATCCATGCACTCATTCTTGTTGATAAAGAAAGCCAAAAGCAAATTATTATCGGCAGTAAAGGTGATCGCCTTAAAACGATTGGTAGTGCAGCACGCGTCGACATGGAAAAAGCCTTCGACTCAAAAGTTATGCTTAATTTGTGGGTGAAAGTCAAAACCGGTTGGGCCGATGATGAACGCGCCTTGCAAAGTCTCGGATATCATCAGGACTAAGCATCCGATGCGCCCACTTTTGCGAGCGGAGCAATAACGACATGCGCAGCAAAATCGAGTTGCAGCCAGCCTATGTGCTGCATACGCATGCGTTTCAAAACACTAGTCTCTTAGTGGATTTTTTCTGTATCGATTTTGGTCGAGTGCGCGCAGTGGCCAAAGGAGCCCGTCGTCCGGGCTCTAAAACTCGCGCATTATTACAACCCTTCCAACCACTATTGATCTCCCTTAGTGGTAGAACCGATCTAAAATCTCTGGTCTCTATCGAAAGCAGTGTGAATGCCTTGCGGCTACATGGCACTAGGCTCTTCAGTGGGCTCTATATCAACGAATTGATCGTGCGTCTGCTGAGTTATCAAGAGGGTAGTCCGGAGCTCTATGCTAGCTATCAAGAAGCCGTGGTGGCTCTCAGCGGCGAGCGTGATCTGCAGGGCGTATTGCGCAAGTTTGAGCTTTCGTTGTTGGAAGCGTTAGGCTATGGGGTGGATTTGCTGGCAGATTGCTACAGTGCCGAGCCCATTAGCCCGCAAGCCTACTATCTATTTCACCCCGATATTGGCTTTGAATGCCTGCCCTCATTAAGCCCTGAACAACGCAGTAATCCAGCAGTGTTCAATGGCGCTGAACTTATCGCTTTAAGAAGTGGAGAGTTTTCTGACAAAAACTTGAGCAATGCCGCAAGGCGTTTGACCCGTATGGCGTTGCAGCCGCATTTGGGAGATAAACCCTTGGCTAGTCGAGACTTGTTCCTAAAAAGCACTAAACCACAGTAAACAAGGCGCATTGCTAGTCCTGCGCTTTGCCTGTGCCCGAATAAAGGTTAAAATCGCGCAAATTTTTTCTTTGGGATTACGCGATGTCTATTTCTTACCCTACAATCGAATCCCAGATCGGTAATACCCCTCTTGTGCGTCTGCTTAGGCTTCCAGGGAACACTAGCAATACCGTTCTGGTGAAGCTCGAAGGTAATAACCCCGCAGGGTCTGTAAAAGACCGTCCAGCCTACAATATGATTCTGCAAGCCCAGCTACGTGGTGATATTACGCCAGGCGATACTCTCATCGAAGCGACAAGCGGCAATACGGGCATTGCACTGGCCATGGTATGCGCTGTGAAGGGCTATAAGCTGATTTTAATCATGCCCGATAATATGTCCGCTGAGCGCAAGGCCTCTATGAGTGCCTATGGAGCGCAATTGATCTTAGTGACAGAAGAGCAAGGAATGGAAGGTGCGCGGGATCTTGCACAGCGAATGAGCGAGGAAGGTAAAGGCAAAGTCTTGGACCAATTCGCCAATCAAGACAATCCTAGTGCGCACTATTTGCACACTGGGCCGGAAATTTGGCGTGATACGCAGGGCACAGTGACCCATTTTGTCAGCTCGATGGGGACTACTGGCACTATCATGGGCGTGTCTCGATATCTTAAAGAACAAAATCCCAATGTCAGTATTGTTGGCCTGCAGCCTAAAGAAGGTTCGCGCATCCCTGGAATTCGCCGTTGGCCACAAGAATACTTGCCGCGAATTTTCGATGCCACCCGTGTGGATGTGGTGATCGATGTCGAACAAGAAGATGCGGAGAACACCATGCGTGCATTAGCCAAAGAAGAGGGTATCTTCTGTGGTGTTTCCTCTGGCGGGTCCGTGTTTGCCGCTTTGGAACTAAGCAAAACTGTTGAGAACGCTGTGATTGTCGCCATTGTGTGCGATCGCGGTGATCGTTATCTCTCAACTGGCGTGTTCGCCTAAGCGTAAAAACAGCAGCGCTGTTTTAACTGCGCGCATTCCTAATAAAACTCTTTAATGTGAATTCATCGAATATGAGACATGCAAGACGTAGGCGTCAAAAACTGCCTGAAGAAGCCATTAGTATTGAAATTCAACGCCTAAGCCATGACGGCCGTGGTGTTGGCTCTATCGATGGCAAAATTGCCTTCGTAGAAGGTGCGATCGATGGTGAGCGCGTAATGGCGCAGTATACTGGGCGGCGGAAGCAATATGATGAGTTAAAAACCGTCGAAGTGCTAAGTGCATCGCCGGATCGTGTCGAGCCACCCTGTCCGCATGCAAGCATTTGTGGTGGTTGCGCGATGCAACATATCAATCCACTGGCGCAGATAAAACTCAAAGAAAAAGTCCTGCATGATCAACTAGAACATATTGGTGGGCTGACTGACTTTACCCCAATCGCTCCTATGCTAAGTCAAACTCAAGGCTATCGTCGCAAAGCACGATTAGCGATGCGCTATGTCAGCAAAAAAGAGTCAATGCTGGTAGGTTTTCGCGAGAAGAACAGCTCGTTTATCGCTGAAATGTCTAGTTGCACTGTGTTGAACGACTCAGTATCCAATTTGATTATGCCGTTGCGTGAATTGTTTAGTAATTTCGATGGCAGAATGCAAATACCGCAGATCGAGGTAGCAGTAGGGGAGCAACAAACAAGCTTAGCCGATGGTGAGCACAGCGCCAATCAAGTCGTGTTTGTGGTTAGACATCTGGAGCCCTTATCCGATGCCGACTTACAGGCATTACTTGCCTTCGCGCAGCACCATAATATCCAACTGTATCTACAATCCAAGGGGCCAGACACTGTCCATAAAGTCTGGCCCGAAGAGGGCGATGAGCGCCTGTATTACTATTTGCCTGACTTTAATTTGAAGATGGCGTTTCACCCTAGCGATTTCACTCAGGTCAATGGTGAACTCAATCGGAAAATGATCGCATTTGCGATGGACTTGTTAGACCCGCAAGAAGATGAAACCGTTTTGGATCTATTCTGCGGCCTGGGCAATTTTACTTTGCCGATCGCCACTCGTTGTAAAAAGGTGGTGGGAGTCGAGGGTAGTGATGAGATGGTGTTGCGCGGTTATGAAAATGCCAAAGCGAATGGCATCGACAATGCCGAGTTTTATGCTGCGAACCTCACAGTTGATTTCGATGAGAGCACTTGGGCACAGCCAGTGTACGATAAAATTTTGTTGGATCCGCCTCGTTCTGGGGCATTGGAAATAATTCCTCGTATCGCTGCATTTAAAGCTAAAAAGATTGTCTATATTTCTTGTAATCCTGCCACTTTGGCACGTGATGCCGGTGAGTTGGCGAAACTTGGCTATGTCATGACTCAGGCAGGGGTGATGGATATGTTTCCGCATACCGGTCACGTTGAGTCGATCGCTGAATTTGTACTAAAGAAACGCTAGCCCTTTAAACCACGGATTTACTAATGGTTCATATTCGAGAAAAACACACATTCAATGAAGACGGCAGCATTTGCTTCGATGAGTGGATTAGCAGCTTGCAAAGCATCGGCGAAGTATTAGACGTCGAACGACTAAAGCGTGCTTGTGATATTAGCTGGGATGCCCATCAAAAAACTGATGAGCCCACTAATGCGTGGTTCGAGAAAAGTAGCAGCTATATCACCGGTTTAGATATGGCAGAGATTCTTGTGGAATTGCATTTGGACTCTGAGGCGCTACTTGCGGCGATTCTGTACCGCAGCGTGCGTGAATCTCGTTTGGCTCTAGAGGTCGTTGAGAAAGAGTTTGGGGCCGGCGTTGCGAAACTTGTCGAAGGCGTGCTGCGCATGGCCGCGATCAATGAGACCGATACAAGCCGCAAACGCGTCCTCGGGCAGAGCGATGATCAAGTCGAGAATGTCCGTAAAATGCTTTTGGCGCTGATCGATGATGTGCGTGTTGCCCTTATTAAACTCGCCGAGCGTACCTGTGCTATTCGAGCCGTGAAAAACTCACCGGTGGAGAAGCGCTTGCGAGTTGCGCGCGAAGTATTCGAGATCTATGTGCCTTTAGCACACCGATTGGGTATTGGGCAGCTCAAATGGGAGCTCGAAGATCTATCCTTTCGCTATTTGCAGGAGAATAATTATAAGCGTATTGCCAAGTTGCTTGATGAGAGACGTGTAGATCGCGATCGCTTTATTGTGCAAGTGACCGAAGAGTTAAGGCTGCAGCTTGATCGTGCCAATATCGACGCAGAAGTGACCGGTCGCGCGAAAAACATCTACAGTATTTGGCGAAAAATGCAGAATAAGCGATTAGATTTTAGCCAAATCTATGATGTGCGTGCGGTACGGATTTTGGTGCCGGAGATACGCGACTGTTATGCCACATTAGGGATTGTGCATAATTTGTGGCGGGTGATTCCAAACGAGTTCGATGATTATATTGCCACGCCAAAGGCGAATGGGTACCAATCCTTACATACTGCGGTGATTGGTCCTGACAGCAAGACCTTCGAGGTACAAATACGCACATTTGCCATGGATGAAGACGCCGAACTCGGTGTCTGTGCCCATTGGCGTTACAAAGAAGGCATCGCGGACCCTAGTTATAAAGACAATTTCGAAGAAAAGATTGCCTGGTTGCGACAATTGTTGGCTTGGCACGATGAAATGGGCATGGTTGGCGGTCTAGCGGAGCAATTACGAAGCGATTCGAATACGCCTGATCGTGTTTATGTCTTTACCCCCGAAGGCCATGTTGTGGATATGATGGAAGGCGCAACTCCTCTCGATTTTGCCTACTATGTGCATACCGAAGTAGGCAATAAATGCTGTGGTGCCCGCGTCAATGGTAAAACTGTCCCCCTCAATTACCGATTGCAAACCGGTGACCGAGTTGAAGTACTTGCCGATGATAATAGTTGCCCATCCCGTGACTGGTTGAAACCTTCCTTAGGGTTTGCAAACACGCCTCGTGCCCAAGCTAAGATGATTCAGTGGTTTAAGACTCAGGGGCGTGAACAGAATATTACCCATGGCAAAGCCTTGCTTGAAGAAGAGTTCGCAAGGCTTGCAGTGCGCAGTCCTAACTATAAAGACTTGGCGCGCAAACTAGGTTGTAAAAACTCTGATGGATTATTTGCAGCGGTTGGGGTGAGTGCCGTCACAGTGGAAGAGGTTGTTACGGCAGCCCAAGAGCTTGCTCAGCTCCATTATGTGCAAGACGAATTACTCCCACCTGAAAGCGAAGTAGCTAGCAAAAAAATCTACGGAGCTGGCCGTTTGGCAACCGAGTATGCGACTTGCTGCGGCCCCGAACAAGGGGACGCAATCATTGGTTGTTTAACTCAACACAATCAAGTCACCATTCACAAGAGTGATTGTCCTGTCGCGATGCAATATCAACGCGACCGCCATGAAAACATTATTGAAGTGTATTGGAGTGAAGGGCAGCGTGTGAGCATGTTGGCCGAGCTCTATGTACTGGCCTATGACCGAGCGGGGCTGTTGCGCGATATAACCACAATTCTTGCCGATGCCAAAGTCGAAGTGATGCAAGTCAATACGCGTTCAGATAAGAACGCGGGCACGGCAAAAATGAATCTAGAAGTGGAAGTGGATTCTTTTCCTGCCTTGTCGCGAGTCTTAGAGAAGATTAGTCGCCTGAATAATGTCATCGAAGCGCGCCGCCTTGATGCCAGCGACGCCTCATGATGGTGTGCAGACTTAAACGGGAACAACAATGACAAAATCACATGATATCGCTGACCTATTAAAGCTCATGGATAATTTGCGTGATGCTGAGTTTGGCTGTAACTGGGATAAAAAGCAGTCATTAAAAACGCTCACCGGATATACCCTAGAAGAAGTCTATGAGGTTATTGATGCGGTTGAGACAGGCGATGACGCACAGCTACAAGATGAATTAGGCGATCTATTGTTTCAGGTGGTTTTCTACGCCCAGATTGCGAAAGAAGAGGGACGTTTTGATTTCGCGGATGTCACTGCTGCCATTACCGACAAGCTGCTTCGTCGTCACCCTCATGTGTTTCCCGATGGTACTTTGAATAGCTTCGCCAATAGTGAATTGTTGACCCTAAATGCGGATGAAGTCGCTGCCCAATGGGAACAGATCAAGAACGCAGAACGCGCTGAAAAAGCCAAACGTAAAGCCCAAAACGCAGATCCTAGTGTGTTGGACGATGTCCCTAGTAGTCTGCCTGCGTTAGATAGGGCAAGAAAGCTACAAAAACGGGCCGCGTCTGTAGGCTTTGATTGGCAGAGTGTTCTACCAGTGCTTGAGAAACTAAAAGAAGAAATAGCAGAGTTAGAGGTTGAGATAGCGCGTGGTGACAGCCAGGCAATTGTGCAGGAGTTCGGTGATTTGATGTTTAGCTGCGTTAATGTAGCGCGACATCTACAGATAGACCCAGAATCTGCGCTACGTGAGAGCAATAGAAAGTTTGAACGACGCTTTCGTGCGGTGGAAGCCACTGCCATGCACCAAAAACGGGCGTTGAGTCGTTTGAATGAAAAGGAATTAGACGCGATTTGGGAACAAATAAAAAAAGCAGAAACAAAGGGGTCAGAGTAAAACCAAGCGGGTCAGAGTAAAACCGTCATATAGGGGGTTTTAACGCATGGGAACACGGCGTTCTTGTCTCTACAAAGGGCTTTAGTGTATGGTCGTTGCCTTCGCTTGAGCCAATATGGCGCGAAATTCGACTTTCGGCCCAAAATTCTAAAGACGGTGTGTGTTCACCACTTTCGCGAACAGTTTAAAGATTGAGTATTACATTGAAGGCTAGCCCAAACTTATATTGGGCCTATTAAGGAGCAAGTTATGCGAGTGATTTTGTTAGGCGCGCCGGGCGCAGGAAAGGGAACTCAAGCGCAGTTCATTACGTCAAAGTACGCAATTCCACAGATCTCCACTGGCGATATGCTACGAGCCGCTGTGAAAGCGGGTTCAGAGCTGGGTGCTTTAGTAAAAGAGGTGATGGCCACTGGTGGTTTGGTAACAGACGATATCATTATCGCTTTGGTAAAAGAGCGCATCAGCCAGCCTGACTGTGCAAAAGGCTTTTTGTTAGATGGGTTTCCACGAACTATTCCGCAAGCTGAGGCGATGGAAGAGGCAGGAATTGCCGTCGACGTTGTGGTTGAAATCAGCGTTGAAGACGAAGAAATTGTAAAACGTTTGAGCGGTCGTCGCGTTCATGCCGATTCAGGCAGAATTTATCACGTGACGAATAACCCGCCTAAGCGTGAAAACCTAGACGATGAAACAGGCGAGCCATTGATTCAACGTGACGACGATAAAGAAGAAACGGTTCGTAAAAGGTTGAAGGTGTATCACCAGCAAACCAAACCGTTGGTAAATTTTTACCAGAATCTAGAAGCCGCTGGTAAGGGTGTAAAGGTAGTTCAGTTGAACGGGCAAGAGAATGTTGAAGTTGTTCGTGAACAAATTGCCGCATTAATGTCAGCACTATAATCGAAAAACTGAGGGCGTTTTTTTACTGAAAACGCCCTCAGTTAAGCGTTAGAATTTTCAATATCCCACGTTTTATTGCTGTTAATTTTTTATTTTTCTTCGCACAAAAAATTCTCAAAAAACTCTCCGCAAGACTTTCACACACCGTTTTAGTTAAATATTGTCAAATAATGTTGATTTTTTTCAACATTTTGAGAATGCGTTGCTGTATAGCTAAAAATTTTGTGCTAAGGTGCCGCTCAAACGTGGGTGCTCCCATGTTGATGAAATTAAGGTGGTTTTGTTCCACATTTTAGGAGAGATAACAGTATGGCCAAAGTTAAAGCGACAAAGAAGGCGCCTGCTAAATCGGCGGTTAAAAAAACCGGTGATGCTGCTCTTGCGAAAGCACAAGCTAATGCCGCGAAATTGCAAAAAGCTGCTGCTGCAGCAAACAAGCAACTAGCTGCTGCGCAGAGCAAAGCTGAAGCTGCAAAGACTAAAGCTGCAAAAGCTGCTACAGCAACAAATAAGAAAGCTGCTGTTCGAGCGAAAGCTGCTGCAACTAAGCAGGCAGCAAAAGTTCGCGAAACTAACGCTAAACTTAAAACTGCAGAAAACAACGTGAAAGCTGCCATTGCTGCAGCGAAAGCGAAAGCTGCAGCCGAAGCCGCAAAGAAAGCTGTAGAAGCTAGAAAAGCGGCAGCTGCGGCTAAAGCAGAAGCAGATCTAGCCAAAGCAGTGAAAGCATTTGCTGCAAATTGGAAGAAAAAGCGCGCCAAAGCCGACGCAGCGAAAGAAGCCGCACGTGCTAAGAAAGAAAACCTCAAGCGTAAAATAGCCGCTAAGAAAGCTGCCGTTAAAGCAAAAGCAGCTGCTCAAAAAGCAGCCGCTCGCGCTAAAGCTGCAGCGAAAAAGCGTCTAGCTCGCGAAAAAGCAGCGGCACGTCGTGCAGCAGCTAAAGCGAAAGCCGCAGCTAAGCGTCTAGCGC
>CAJXSF010000033.1 GCA_913061515.1 uncultured Gammaproteobacteria bacterium
TTTTATATGGTAGCTATGCGTGGACTTGAACCACGGACCCCAGCATTATGAATGCGAGGTCGAATTGTTTTTTGGTATTCTCGATTGGTCCAGGTATTACTCGATGTATATCGATATCCTTTTGTAATTATGGAAGTTAATCTAATTATTACACCTTTCCTATATTCACTGGTAGTCAATGAAGGTATGCTTAAGTCACACTTATTTGGACTTAATGTGGACTTAAATTATGAAGGCTCGTATTACAGCGACACTTCTTAAAGATGTTGACGTTAAACTTGCTGCTTACGAAATCGTAGACAATGTATTGACCGGCTTTCTTGCTCGGGTGCAACCCTCCGGACGAATAACCTTTTACTTTACCTATAGAGCTTCTGACGGTCGTCGTCAAAGAAGCAGGATAGGCTCATATCCAACGGTCACAGTGCCTTTCGCCAGAGAGAAAGCTGAAAGGCTTGCGGCGGAGATAGTTCTAGGTGCGAATCCTCAGCAAGTAAAGAAGGCTGAGCGGGACCGACGACTACGTGCAAAGCATGAAACACTAGAGGGCTTCATAGCGCACAAGTACAAAGACTGGGCACTCTCTCATCAGCGGCGTGGACAAGAAACTCTAAATCTCCTCCGGCGAAGTTTTCTGCCTCTATATCCTAAGTACTTGAAAGATGTAACTGCTTGGGATATTCAAAAGTGGCGCACAGAGAAGTCAAAGGCAGGGCTTGCGCCGTCAACGATAAATAGAGCTGTGACCACATTGAAAGCTGTTTTAAACAAGGCTTTAGAGTGGGGCGTTATTGAAATAAACCCTCTGCAAACAATTAAGCCGCTCAAACTAGACTCAAAGGGAATTGTTAGATTTTTATCCGACAAGGAAGAGGCTCGTTTGAGAGTTGCGTTGGATGAACGACAACGAGAGATGGTGGATAGCAGAAAATCAGGCAATGCATGGCGCAAGACAAGAGGACGTGATGGACTCCCGGAGCTCAATAGTCAGTTCGTAGACTATTTAAAACCGCTAGTATTGCTTGCGGCTAATACCGGCTTAAGGCGCGGAGAGCTATTCAGTCTCAAATGGGAAAATATAAGTTTCGAGCGTAAGAACCTTGTTGTTATCGGAAATACTGCAAAATCGGGGCATACAAGGCATGTTCCGCTAAACTCTGAGGCGGTTGCCTTATTGCTAGGGTGGCGGGACAGTGTATGTAGTGAGTATGTATTTCCTAGCCCGGTGACGAATCGGAAACTGGAAACGATTAAAAAAGCGTGGACACAACTAAGACTACGCGCAGGTGTTGAAAACTTTAGGTTTCATGATCTTCGGCATACCTTTGCAAGTAAGCTGGTTATGGCAGGAGTTGATCTGTATACCGTAAAGGAGTTGATGGGGCACTCAACGATCCAAATGACGGAGCGTTATGCTCATCTGGCACCAGAGCATACGGCCACTGCAGTAGAGCGGTTAGTGGCTAAGTGAACTGCTAAACTCACAGTTTGGGAATGAGTTAAATGGAATTTCATGGCGAATTACGCATTACGTGTGATCGGCGAAAAAATTAGATGACGGAACAATATATGACGATTGGAGTAAATAACCTCGCGAGCGAATCGTGGGCCTTGGCAGAGCTGCTGCGTGGTGATTTTAGGCAAAGCCAATATGGTCGAATCATTCTGCCTTTTAACCTCCTGCGTCGGCTCGAATGCGTGTTAGAGAAGACTAAGCCAAAAGTGTTAGCGGAATATGAAAAAGTAAAGAAGATGAATATTCCGGAGGAGGCAGAAGAAAAGCTGTTACTAAGGGCGACGGGTGGCCTCTCCTTCTTTAATACCTCGAAGATGGACCTCTCAACCCTTGGCGAGAGTGACGTGAAGGCGAATCTTGAGAGTTATATTCAAGGGTTCTCACGAGACGCGCGGGAGATCTTTGAGCACTTCAAGTTTGCGGAGTTCATTGGACAACTCAACGATGCAGGCCTGCTGTATAAGGTCGTCCAACGTGTGCGCAATACAGACTTAAGCCCCAAGGCGGTGTCCAATCACGAGATGGGTCTAGTATTCGAGGAACTGATCCGCCGCTTTGCGGAAAGCTCCAACGACACGGCCGGTGAGCACTTTACCCCGCGAGATATCGTGCGCCTAACCACCTCGCTGGTCTTCATGGAAGATGATGAGGCGCTCACCAAGCCCGGCATCATCCGCACCGTATACGACCCCACAGCGGGGACGGGGGGCTTCCTCTCATCGGGCATGGAGTATGTGCACGAGCTCAACCCCCAGGCGGTCATGCGCGCCTTTGGCCAGGAACTAAACCCAGAGAGTTATGCCATCTGCAAGGCGGATATGCTGATCAAGGGGCAGGATGTCTCCAATATCAAGCTAGGCAACACCCTCTCTAACGATCAACTCTACGGCAATAGTTTCGACTATATGCTCTCTAACCCGCCCTTCGGTGTGGACTGGAAGAAGATAGAGGAATCGATAAAAGACGAGAATATTTTGAAAGGCTACAACGGCCGCTTTGGGCCAGGTTTGCCCCGTGTCTCCGATGGTTCCCTTCTATTCCTGCTGCACCTTATCAGTAAGCTTAGGGACGGCAGTGAAGGGGGCGGCCGCATCGGCATCATTCTCAACGGCTCGCCCCTGTTTACCGGTGGCGCTGGGTCTGGCGAGTCGGAGATTCGTCGCTATATCCTAGAGGCCGACCTGCTAGAGGCCATCGTCGCAGTCCCCACGGATATGTTCTACAACACGGGCATCGCCACCTATGTGTGGATACTCTCCAACAAGAAGGCCGACGAGCGCAAGGGCAAGGTTCAGCTGATAAACGGCGTTAACCTCAGTGGCAAGATGCGTAAGTCTCTTGGGTCGAAGCGCAATGAAATGAGTGCAGACGACATCGCCATCATTACCCGCACTTTCGGCGCGTTTGAGACGGTAGATGCGCGAGAGTTGGATAAGCCAGCGGAGCAGAAGAGCAACCGAGGGCGTCAGTCCGCTAACCCCAAGACAGAACCTGCTAAGACCTTCGCGAGCAAGATATTCGCCACCCATGAGTTCGGCTACCGCCGCATTACCATAGAGCGACCGTTAAGAGAGAGTTATCAATTCAGCGACGAGCGCGTGGCCGAGTTACGTTTCGCCAATAAGCCGTTCAATGCACCGATGAAGTGGATCTACGAGAACTTTGGCAAACACTGGCGCGATGATGCCGATTGCCAAGCCTACGGAATATTGCAGGATAAGGCAGTGGAGATTCGTGCCTATATCAAGAGTCACTTCAGCGAACTAAAAGAAAAACAGATCAAGGATTTGCTGGCTCCTAAGATGTGGCTAACGCAGAGAAGCGTTTTTCTCAAAGCTAAGCAACTACAGAAAAGCTTTGGCAGTAAACAGTACGATGATATGAACACCTATGACGCGGCACTCAAGACTGCCTGTGAGGCGCTGGACGTTGCGCTAGATACAGGAGAGAAAAAGCAGATAGTAACCGCGGTAAGCTGGAAGAACCCAGAGGCGGAGAAAGTCATTAAGAAAGTTCACAAAAACAACAAGGCCAATCCGCTGTATGGTTTGTTTGAGGTGGGAAAGAAAGTTGTTGAATACAAGCCCGACGGGGAGCTGCGCGATAATGAAAATGTGGCGCTGGATCCAAGCCAGTCGGTCAATGATTTGAATGAGGCTTATTTTATAAAGGAGGTGCGGCCCCATGTGCCGGATGCGTGGATCGATGGGAGCAAGAAGGATGCTAAGGATCAGGAGATAGGCATCGTGGGTTATGAGATTCCGTTTAATCGGCATTTCTACGAGTATCGGCCGCCGCGGGATTTGGCGGAGATTGATACGGATTTGGATAAGGTGTCGGCTGAGATTATGCAACTGTTACAGGAGGTGCATTCTTGATGCGGTTTTGTATTCTTTTCTCGGCCTGCCTCCGCGTGCTGCTTTGCTCGACACGCCGTGAATACGTCCGTGTAGGCTTGACGCCAGCATCCATGCTGGCGACAGTCGAGAAAACCAGCACGCGAACGCAGTCCTTCCTACGTGCCAAATTTGAGGCTTTGGCTTGGGGGATTTATGAGTAGGTATAAAGCTTATCCTGAGTATAAAAAATCAGGTGTTGAGTGGTTGGGGAGTGTTCCTAAATCTTGGAATGTTAGTCGGTTAGCCTATGTTTTTGTTAAAGCTAACGCTGGAGAGGTTATTGATAAGTCGCATTGGGGAGAGGGTGACGAATTGTTGTATACATGCAACAGAACCCCTCTTAAGTCAGATTTCTCAGAGTTTCCAGAGGATAAGAGAACTGGGGCGAATGACCTATTATTGACTCGTAACGGTACACCCTATGTTCACAAACCTATACCAGGGTCACTTTATTCGAATGTGGTTCAAAGAATAGTGCTAAAGAAGAAATTTGATCGAGACTATTTAATGTATTGTCTTGGGAATTCAGCAACGAACTTGAAAGGTTATGGTGTTTCAATCGAAAGCTTAAATTTTGAGAACTGGAAGTCCCTTTCGTTTTCTTATCCTGAAAAACCCGGTCAAAGAAGAGTGGTGAAATTTCTCGACTACGAAACTGCCAAAATCGACGATTTGATCGACAAACAACAACAGCTAATCAAGCTGCTAAAAGAGAAGCGTCAGGCCGTCATCAGTCACGCCGTCACCAAAGGCCTCAATCCAGACGCCCCCATGCGCGACTCGGGTGTCGAGTGGTTGGGTGATGTGCCGGCGCATTGGGAAATACGCGCAGTGTCAAAAGTTTCTCAAAAAATAACGAATGGCTATGTTGGGCCTACTAGAGATATTCTTGTACCCAAGGGCGTACCATACGTACAAGCTACACATATTAAAAAGGGTAAAGTGAATTTTGATGATGCCTACTTTGTGAGGCCGACATGGAGTGATGCGCATGCGAAATCTATACTAGTTAAGGGCGATGTCCTGATCGTACAAACGGGTGCGGGCACTGGCGATATTGGATTGGTTACGGAAGATGAGGAAGGATTTAATTGCCATGCCTTAATTATTGTGCAGCCAATAACAAACGTTATAGCTGGGAATTACTTATCAATGTTATTTCAGTCTCATTATGGTTATTCAGTTTTGTACTCAATTCGTACTGGTGGAATGCATCCTCATTTAAATTGTGGTGAAGTCAAATTCGTTAAAGTGCCAGTGCCGCCAAAAGGAGAGCAAGATAAAATTACTGAGTACATCAATCAACAATTATGTAAGTTTGATAATTTGATTGAGCTGCAGGTTATTGCTATTCAACTGATGCAAGAGCGTCGCACCGCGCTGATCTCTGCCGCCGTCACCGGCAAGATCGATGTTAGAGATTGGCAGCCCGCTTAGTGTGTCGAGTTCGGTCTCCGGTAGTTGTGTCTGTGTTGCTATGGGTTTTCATTTTACGGCATGGGTCAGTTGGCTTCGCTCAACCGGCCATAGAACCGGCCAAAATGCAGTTTTAACAAGCACGAAAGGCGCTTCTTTGGTTTTTATTTTATGTCTGTAAAGTCGTTATATATCAATATGTTGATGCGTGTTATGTGTCATGGATAGGGCAGCCATTGAATCGGCCATTGAATCGGCCAAAAAATTAGCCATAATGAGTCTCTGCATATAAACGGACGGGGCATTTTTGTGGGGACTTCAATCATTGCTGTGGCACCCTTTATTCCTAGCGACAAAGCATTAGGTCAGTCAGATTTGCCGGACAAAGCGGTGGCTTTGAGTGTGGCTTCGATGGCATTGGCTGCGCAGTTATCGCCGTTGACGCTGGCAACGCTTGAGCGTTATATGCGGGTGATTGATTCCTATTACTCAAATCTTATAGAAGGCAATACTACGCGGCCTCATGAGATTCGGGCGGCTCAGCGTGGCGATTATAGTAATGATGGGGCTAAGCGAGACCTGCAACAGGAGTCCCTTGCGCATATGGCGGTACAGGCCTGGGTGCGGGAGCAAAAGCTGACGCTCGAGCAGATCTTCGATCCAGCGTTTATCAAAGCGCTGCATCAACAGTTTTACCAGCGTATTCCCGAGAGTCTTTGGGTGATTAAAGACAAGCAGGGTAAAGAGCTCGATAAAGTGGTGCCGGGGCAATGGCGCACGCGTCAGGTAGAAGTAGGGCGGCATTTGCCACCCGTTGGTGACGATCTGCCCAGCTTAATGACAAGCTTCTGCACAACCTATAATCCCAATCACTATAAGGGCGACCGCAAGCTGGTGGCTGTTATGGCGGCTCACCACCGTTTTGCTTGGATTCACCCTTTTCTAGACGGCAACGGTCGAGTGGGGCGTTTGTTCACCGATGCAGCCTTGACTGCGGCGGGCTTAAGCAGTTGTGGTGCTTGGAGCCTAAGCCGTGGTTTGGCAAAAACCTCCGCGCAATATAAGGCCTTATTAGCCGCAGCCGATGCTCCGCGACAGGGGAATCTCGATGGCCGTGGCGAGCTCAGCGAGAAGGGTTTACTGAATTTTTGTGCCTATATGCTGGATACCGCCAATGATCAGGTGGCGTATATAAGTAAGCTGCTCAATCTCGTAGAGCTGCGTAAACGCATTAACGGCTATGTGCAGGCGCGCAATGATAATCGCGTGGCGGGGATGAGCGATTCCTTGAAGCCGGCCGCCGCCTTGGTGTTATTCACCGCATTTATCCATGGCGAGATTGAGCGGGCGCAGGCATTAGAATTATGCGCCATGCCGGAGCGTAGCGCGCGTCGTCTATTGGGTCAGTTAAAAGCGGAGGGCTTGCTGAGTGAAACCAGCAGTAAGTCACCGCTGCGCTGGGAGATCCCAGAGCATGCAGAGCCTTGGTATTTTCCACAGCTAGCACCACAGGCGTAAAGACAAGATATCAAAGGCGAGCGCGGTGTGGGTTAGATTGGTAGTCTTCTCGACAAGTCCCAAAATGGGGGTTATAGTACCCAAATTGGGACTTTTGATGGGCGGAGGCGATGGCGCGAACTAGTATTGGAGATGCATTGTTTACTAAAGGGCAGCAGAGGGTGCTGGCCTTGCTCTATGGGCAGGCGGACAAGAGTTTCTACCTGAATGAGGTGGTGCGCCATGCGGCCATGGGTAAGGGCGTGATAAGCCGCGAACTGGCCAAGTTGACGGATGCGGGTGTATTGTCGGCAAGCAAACAGGGCAATCAAAATCATTATCAAGCCAATGCACAGTGCCCTATATTTAATGAATTAAAGCAGATCGTGCTGAAAACATTCGGCGTGGCAGGCGCGGTGCGTGCTGGGCTCGCGCCTTTGTTTGGGCAGCTAGAGCAGGCATTTATCTATGGCTCTGTGGCCAAGGGCGAAGATCACGCGGGCAGCGATATCGACGTGATGCTGGTGGGCAATGACCTGAGTTACAGTGCCATCATGGCAATGCTCGAGCCAATTGAGCGGCAGTTGCAACGCAAGGTGAACCCTACTGTGTATTCACCCGCGGAATTTGCGGAGCGCTTGGCCGCGGGGCAGAACTTTTTAAACAAGGTGTTAGCGCAGCAACGCATTGATCTTTTAGAAAGCAGCTAGCGATGGATCGCAGGAGGCGACATGCAAGAGCTGGATAACTTAGTCAAAATTAATAGGCTAAAAGTAGAGGCTGCCGATGCGAAAGAGTTTGCGGGGATGTTGCGAGCCGCAGAAGCAAAACTTAAGGATGCGCAACTGCAGGGGCTAAGTGAAGATAGCCAGTTCTCCTTGGCCTACAGTGCCGCGCATGCGCTGTCTTTAGCGGCATTGCGCTGGCATGGCTATCGCTCCGATGCCCGCTATTTGGTGTTTCAATGTTTGCAGCATACTCTGGGAATAGAGAACGCTAAGTGGCGCGTGTTAGATAAATGCCATAACGTAAGAAACTTGGCTGAGTATGAGGGTCACCTAGAGATAGAGCCGCAGCTACTAAAAGAGCTAATAACAATAACACTAGAAATTTTAGCCGCGGTGAAAGCGCTGGCTCCAATAGAAGAATAGGGACGAAGACTCATGGCGAGCGCAGCGGAGATTGCCTTTCAGAACGAAATGATTCAGCAACTATTGAGCAACGGTTGGCGCCTTGGCAAGCCCGAAGGGTATAACCGTGAATTAGCCCTATACTCTGAAGACGTGCTTGGCTTTGTTAAAGATACTCAAGACACGCAATGGCAGAAGTACCTTACGCTTTACCCCAATAATCCCGAGCAAAAATTTCTAGAGCGCGTCGCCTCGCAGCTTAACAAAGCAGACCCCAATGCCGCCAATAAAGACATGCGCACCTTTGGCACTCTAGGTGTATTGCGTCACGAGCTGCGTGACCGGGGCACCCGTTTTAGTCTTTGTCAGTTTAAACCCGAGCATGATCTCAACCCCGATACCTTGGCTCGTTATAGCAAAAATCGTTTGCGGGTAGTGCCGGAGCTGGTGTACTCCCCGTGGGCTACCGAGGCGCATGAGCTTGAGACGGGCGCTCGGGCAAAAAAGTGGCGTATCGACTTGGTGCTGTTTGTGAATGGTCTACCGGTGGCCACCCTGGAGCTAAAATCCGAGTTCAAGCAGTCGGTTGAAAACGCCATCAAGCAGTACAAGACCACCCGATTTCCTATCGACCCAGTCACTAAGAAAGCAGAGCCCCTACTGACTTTCAAGCGCGGAGCGTTGGTGCATTTCGCGGTTAGCCAGTATGAAGTGTATATGGCCACTCGCTTGGAGGGGGATGATACCTACTTTCTCCCTTTCAATAAGGGTAGCGCTGACGGTGGTGCGGGCAACGCAGTACCCGAGGACATCAATCAATATGCTACTGACTATTTGTGGAACGAAGTGCTGCTGCCAGACAATCTGCTCAAGATTCTAGCGCGTTTTGTGCATCTAGAGATTGTAGAAAAAGAGGACTGGGATGGCCGCAAATACAAGAAAGAAACCCTGATCTTCCCCCGCTACCATCAATGGGATGTGGTGAATAAACTGGTGGACGCGGCACGTAGCGAAGGGCCTGGGCACAAATATCTGATCCAGCATAGCGCGGGTTCCGGCAAGTCCAACTCGATCGCGTGGGCGGCGCATCAACTCTCCTCATTGCACAACGCCAAGGGCAATAAGCTATTCGATTCCATCATCGTCGTCACCGACAGAACCGTGCTGGATGATCAGTTGCAGGAAACGATCTCCCAGTTCACCAGCGTCGAAGGGGTTGTTGGGCGCATCAATCGAGATGAGGGCGATGGCTCAAAATCAGAGAAGCTCGCCAAGGCGCTAGAGGCCTCACAGCCGATTATCATTGTCACCATTCAGACTTTCCCCTATGTGCTCAAAGCCATAGAGGATAATGTCAGCCTGAAAGAGCGACACTATGCGGTCATTGCCGACGAGGCACATTCTTCACAGTCGGGCTCGACTGCCCGGCAGCTTAAAGAGGTGTTGATGATCGATGCGAAGGAGGCAGGTGAAGACGAATTGAACTCAGAGGATATCCTCGACGCCGCCGTTGCCTCACGCCGCGTCTCCAGCAACCTGAGCTATCTGGCGTTTACGGCGACCCCCAAGACGAAGACGCTCGAATTGTTTGGCCGAGTGCCCAACCCACAAGAGGCTCCCTCAAAGACCAATAAACCCGAGGCGTTTCATGTTTACAGCATGCGTCAGGCGATTGAGGAAGGCTTTATTCTGGATGTGCTGAAGAACTACACAAACTATAAGGTCGCCTATAACTTGGCGATGAAGATACAAGAGGCCGACCAAGAAGTTGATAGCAAGCGAGCCCAAGTAAAACTCAACCAATGGGTGCGGCTGCATGATTACAACATCAGCCAAAAGGTTCAGGTCATCGTCGAGCACTTCAAAGACAATGTCATGGCGCTACTCAACGGCAATGCGAAGGCGATGGTGGTTACCAGCGGCAGGAAAGAAGCCGTGCGTTATAAGCACGGCTTCGACAAGTACATCGCGGAGAAGGGCTACGCGGGTTTGGTCGCGATGGTGGCCTTTTCCGGCGAGGTCGAGTTTACAGAGAGGGATCCAAACAGCACGGGCATACTCGGGGAAAAGTTCACCGAAACCAATATGAATCCGAACCTGAAGGGGCGGGATATGCGCAAGGCCTTCGACTCGGATGACTACCAGGTGATGATCGTCGCGAACAAGTTCCAGACCGGGTTTGATCAACCCAAACTCTGCGCCATGTACGTGGATAAGAAGCTAGGCGGCGTGGAGTGCGTGCAGACGCTGTCGCGCTTAAACCGTGTTTACCCAGGCAAGGCTGAAACGGGCACCTTCGTGTTGGATTTCTTCAATGAGCCAGACGATATCCTCAAGGCATTTCAGCCCTATTATCAGACAGCAGAGCTCGACGACGTATCCGACCCTGACCTGATCTTCGACCTGTTCGACAAGCTGCGCGCCTCGGGTATCTTTACATGGAGGGAGGTGGAGCAGTTTTGCGAGGCATTCTTCATCAAGACGAAGAGCAATGCCGCGATTGCGAATATCTGCAAGCCTGCGGTCGAGCGCTGGCAGAAACGCTATAAGTCGGCCATTGATGCCTATAAGCGAGCCAAGAACATCTTCGAGCGCACCAAGCAGTCGGACGACCCTGTGTTGATTGCCAATGCGGAGAACAGCTTTAAAGAGTGCAAAGAAGAGAAAGATGCGCTGGAGATATTCAAGAAAGACTTAGGCACCTTCGTGCGCTTCTACGAATTTATGTCCCAGATCGTCGACTATGACGACAAGGAGCTAGAGAAGCTCAGCCTCTATGCGCGCAACTTGCGACCAATGCTGCGCGAGTCCTTAGTGGAGGAGGAAGATGTCGATCTCAGCAACGTAGTGTTGAGCCATTACAGGCTGTCCGCTATCCGTCAGCAAGACATTATGCTCAAGCAGAATACCGAAGACTATAAGTTAGTCCCAGGCGATGCCGCGGGCACGGCCAAGGCCAGAGATAAGAAGGAAGACTTACTTTCCAATATTATTGAAAGGCTGAATGAATTGTTTGTCACAGACAATCTGACTGAGAACGATCTTGTAAGTTACGCCTACACCATCAGAGACAAAATAAGAGAGAACGCGCAGGTCATGATGCAAATCAATAGTAACTCGCCAGAACAGGCGATGCTGGGGGATTTCTCGAAGGCTGTCGATGACGCCGTTCTCGATAGCGGTGAAGCTCACCAAAACCAGATGATGCAGCTTCTGTCGAATCCAGAGAAAGCCAAGGGCTTCGCTAAGATGATCTTTGAGTTAATCAAACTTAGTAGTTAAGACGGCTTAAAAGTGACTAAGCGTTAATTGTGGGAGCAATTTTAGTACCTGCGCCTCGGGGCCCAAGCTAGTGGAGTTCAAGCGGCAATTCGCCTGTCGCAGTGCCTCAGAAGAACCTTAACAAAACTTAATATTGCAGAGATTTTCCTTCATCCGGCAGTGGCTAACAAAAGCTAACATCAACCGCATTGCATAACTCTCCTGATGAGTGGCCGGACTCTTGTCATCTAGTCGATAGCAGATGCTCTCAAAGTCTAAGTGTATAACGCGCAAAACCGCATAGTTACTGAACTAAGGCATCTCTCCTCTCATGCGAGCGTGCACCAATAACGGCTTACTATGTTAGGTTTTGTAAGGTTGCTGAATATGCCGAAAAACATCTTAAATACCCTTGGTTAAACCTTGGCACTTATGAACACCCTTCATAAATCAAAATTGATAGCTGGGTGCTAATAAGTTCAGAGAAGTCCTGCGCCAGGGTCTCCCGTAACGGTATCTTCCCACCGCTTATCCATTTTCTACAAAAATAACTTGTAGAATGTTGATCGTAGTTGACCTATCCCCCTAGATTAGAACCCCCTGTCACTGTAAGTGGGGACATGACATTGAGAGCGCGTCTAATACTTGAGGCAATCCAATCAGGGGAATTGGATGATCGTAGGCTGAGAAACTAGGTGGAAAACTGTCGGGATAGCTTATTTTTATAGATAGGTCACCATTAATTTGCACCGCACGTCTGACAGCGTTGACAGGAATGCCTAGGCTGTACATGCTGTGGCCAGGGCCTGCAAAATAGAAAGGTTGTGGGCTTTGGGCCTTAACTATTTCGCCGTTCAATAGGATCGTAACAGGAATATCAATAAGTTCACCGAAGTAGGGATGGCTAGATTCGAGTTGCTTGGACTGTCTAATAATTAGGCGCACATGCCCAGGGGAACCAAAGCTGGTAGGTCTGCTTTCACAGCTCATCATAATTATGTCTTTGCTGGCGTCTGGTAATACAGACACCACATACCAATTCCGAATATTGGGACCTCGATTCCAAGGTCGTTGCTGAACTAAGCCATTTGAATTCACAATACCGAGCGCATACTGATCGGGTTCCTCAATCCAATTGACACTAATATCACTAGTGCGAGTGGCTATAGTGACAATTTCAGTAGATGCTCCCATGTACTCTACATAATTGGAAATTTCCGCAATAGTTTCTTGGGTCATTCTAACTGTTTGGTTGACTGGCAACGCGGCATTGGAGTCTATCGAAATTTGGTGCAGGCCGTATTTACTCTCTAGACTCATGCTGCGCCTTACTCCTCCCAGGTATGCGTAGGCGCAAGCCGAAGCACAGATGCCTTCTTGGATGACGTAGTCACTATTCGGACCACTTTCAATTACCCCAATGTGAGTATTGAAGCTATTTTTTCTTATAAACTCGCCAATTCTAAGACCACCAAGTAACGAACCTCCAGGGGAGTTGAATATTACCGTTGTATCTTGAAGTGCTGGGGTACTATTGTTCTCGATTAGTTTCATAAAAATTTCGGGCGTACTTTCTGTTATATCCCCGTCGGCAGCAATAATTCGACACTCAGGGCAGTCGGGCGTACCAAGGTAAGTTTGGAATTCCATTGGCAGAGAATACGCGAACTCTGCCATTAGTATAGATAGAGAGAAAACAACGAGGCTGATGCTTAGTTGAGGAAAGCGAGAAATATTTTTGCTATCAGCAGCTTTCCGAAACTTTCTAATTTTCCGCATATTGAACTCCATCATAAGGCTCTTTTCTAGGTGTGGATGCTTGCTAACAGCACTTTCGTAACGAATTCATTTGTCAAACCAGTGTGGGTGAGCGGGGAGCTTTTATCGCAACTTCTAAAGCGTTGAGAAAAACATGGCGGGCAATTTAACTCAATTGAGCAAAGTCCTTAATTTGTTTCGATTACTGTCTCTCTGTTATCTGGTCCAACCATCTTGAGTTTGAGGTATTTGTTATCGTGGTTCTCGATCCAGTAGGCTTTGAAGCCTTGTTCGACAATATGCGTGTAACCATGGCTATCTTTAAACACAGCAACTACAGAAAAAAATGGCGTTTTAATCGCTTCGATCTTGTCTTCAGCGCGTTCAATTTCAAAGCTGTGCCTAAAAGGCTGTGTTTCGGTTTTCGTCTCCGGGATGGTGACTCCTGGAAAGTCTGCGACCTCACTTAATATATCACTAAGAGATATATTTTCATCTTTTGAGCTTTTAATTCGGTAAGTGAATTTCGCGTTTAATGCAGGCGGCTTTCCAAAATTTCGCCAAAGCATATTACAACTAAGGTCGTATGATAAAAGTTCGCTGTCAAAGCGACGAGGATCAAGATTCTTTGGGCCTTCACATACAAGAAAGGGTCTGTTTGCTCTTAATTGTAGAGTAATTATTCGATTGTTATCTTCAGCAGCCCTTAGAGTTTTTAGGAGGAATATTGCTGCTATTGCGGCTACTAATGTTGAGCTTATAGTAGCTAAAGCGGTAATCCACTCGGGCGTCATTTGTGAGCTCCACTCTGGAAGGGGGATTAAAAAACATATAATGGCCCATGCCATAAGAAACCAAACATGCATACCTTGCTGCTCGTGAGAAGATGGGTTTATTCTATGGTAGCTTATTTTTCTACAAAATCCCTCTTTGTATGGGGCCTACGAAACTAAGGTTAAGTGATCATTTGGATAAGGCAGTTACCGGATTCAGTTTTTGAAGTGTTGGCTCTAACTCCCGTGTTTCTTGCCTTCAGGCGAGCCTTGTCTTGAGGCTGGAAAGGGCCTGCAAGCAGGGAGTTGGAGCGTGCAAGCGAAATATGACTAGATTCTCAGAAGCGTTTCGTCTTTAACGTGCTGATATATTGTTATAAAGGTGGTGGCCCACCAGGGCTCGAACCTAGTGCAAGCGGATTGTGAGTCAATGGAACAGCTCCCGATTTTAGGCTCTAACTCTAAGAATTCTGAAGGTTTTCCTTTCTGCGAACCTACACTTCCAAACCTAACCGACGCATATCCGAGCCGGATTAGGCAATAGTAAGGTCCCAATTTTCTAGAGACCTTGTAGCTTGCTAAAATACTGCTTTTCCATCACTTCAGGAGATAGTCGGTTGTTTGTACCATGATTGCGTCGAGGATTGTAGAACCACTCTATGCAGTCAAAGATCTCCGATCTAGCATCATCCCTTGTTTTGTAGACTCTCCGTTTTACTCGGTTTTTCTTGAGCAAAGAGAAGAAGGGTTCGGCAACTGTGTTTGTAATCCCCCCCCCCTCTCCATGTTGCCTCCGATATTTTTTACCGAAATCATTAGATAAACAGAAAAATTGAAAACTCACGAAATCTCATTCTCTGAGAGAGAAATGCTTGAGCTTCAACCTAGTTGCTGCACGTTCTCGGCTTCAAACGACTGAACGAAAAATCATTGGTTGCTGGCAATCGATCTTTTTTCGTGCTCGTTTTAGCGAGATAGCTTAAGTGATAGAACACATCCTGCAGCTTTTGCTGGTCATGCCGGTTTAGCATATGCGCAAGCGTAAATGACGCGGTTGGATAATTCCGGCTATCAAGAATTTCATTTATTAGCTCTTGTACTCCGCCGATCCACCTTACTTTGTTGCCATCAAAAAATAGGGCTATGTGATAATGTTGAATGCTCGACTTTCCGGTCTCTCTTACCCAGCCCCCAGATACGCGGCACTTGTCATAGCGACTAAAGAGCCTTTTTTTGAATACTGCCATCAATCTTGACACTCCTCTATTTTTCGTTTCATGTTCGTGGCAGTGGACTACAAACTGCACAACAAACACTTTGCAGTGGTAGCTCAGCATGGCAGAAAGATTGGCTTCGATTGCATTCAGAATTTCTACGAAACATCCTTTCTTCGTGGTTTTTCTGGTGTTAATTAGATATTCGCGCCCTGCTATCTGGATAGCGTTATCCAGCGTTACTCGCTTCACTGAATGTTCGCTCAAAGACCACATCCGTGTAAGTCGTTGAGAAAAGCTCTAGATAGTATGGATAGATAATATTAAAAACCGAGTTCGGTAGGTTTCTATTGTTTCGATCGTGGCCTTGCCATTTGCGGCTAGAGCGATACCGAGTCAAATAAAAACGGGGGTAGAATTTCGGGTTAAACAATAGTCGTTGACTTAGGGTGGTATTAACTTGCATCTAGCCTCCCGCACTCCACGCCGCTATCTGGAATTGATGGGTTTTCGCTATTTTGAGAAGATTTAAGCGATTTGCTGCCTGGTCTTGATGCCTTGATAGTGCGAGGCCTAAATGGGTAGAGGTTGCAGCCTAGGTTGCTACATTTTTCAGTTTGCTCTCTCCATGTTCCAGATCCTGCATATCGATCGAAAATACACTCTTTGCAATGTTTCTCGATTGCTGTTTTCCGGCTATTCATTTGATCTCCTGGGCGCAATGCGCTTCGGCGGTATTCTGAAACTCAGGAAATTGGTCGCGAAATGTGAGGAGAGTAGATAACTTGTATTTGGCGCTGCGCCCCATTTTTATGAACTTAGGAGCGGGGCGACCGAAAAGTTGGCCGGTATAGCGTGATTGTTTCATCGAGGAGTTAGTAGAGCCTAGGACCTTGGCTGCCTCGGTGTCTCCAAGCAGGGGGTCCACTTGGTCGAAACTTGGGGTTGTTGCTTGATCGTTCATAGTCAATCTCCGTAGTAATTACCTGGGATTGAATGCTATGACTGTATAGGAATATGTTCGGGGTACACTTTGAGTGTTAAATTTGTCCCTAAATCGCATACGCTATTTTAGAGCTTATTGAGTGTGGCCTCCGTAAAGACTTTTCTTATGTATCTGGTGGTTGTCTTCTTTAGCGTCTCTTCGCTGAGTGACGGCTGTTTCTCTGGTGGCCAAATCAGCCTGTAGATCTCGCTATTGGGTATGCGATTGCCTGAAATCTTTGACCAAAGCTTCAGGTCAAAGTACGCCAAAAGGCCAAACTTGTGCCAAGTGCGGAATTCTTTCTCTAAATCCCTCAGCAATTTACCCTGGGTATCGTATGTTTTCTTAATTATGGCTATATCTTTCATAATCTCATTCAAGGGTTTCGAGAGATTGACCATAATTGGAGTGTATTCCTTGGTGGCAAAGCGGTTCATCCAATCGGGGAATTCAGTGATCTCACTGTTTCTAATTCGATCATATTCCTGCCAGATTTCGGCGTTAGGTTGCAGATCTACGGCTGTTCTCTTTAATCTTTTATGATTAGTTTGCAGCATGTTTTTGAAAAGTTCTTTAGCGGTATTGCGCTGCTCCGTAAATTCAGGCGACTGATCTGACCAATGCGCTAAATGCTCAATATCTAATTGTCTAAGGACGAAAGCAGGTTTCAATTTCGGGGTGCTACTGATATTGCGAATAAAAGACTGTTCTGGGCTCAGGGTAGGGTGGGATTGTTCGGCAGTAATTCTGATTAGGTCGTTAAAACGAAGCATGCCGATTTTCTGGGTATATTTTCTATTCGTCTTTCCGTTGACGAACTCTCTCAAATATATCCGTTTGCCGATCATCAACTTCCAGTAATCTGCGCTAGGACTTGGGATATAGATGCTTCGATCAAACCAGCTTGGATTATTGTCCATTGTTAATAATCTCCCAATTTCCAATCGATCGATAATGCCCCCCTGAAGAGTCTTTGAGCAAGGGCTGAGAGACAACCAATTTCAATCGATTTGGACTTAATGTGGACTTAAGTATTTTTTATGGGAATAAAAAAAGGGCCTACCTCTCGGTAAGCCCTTGTTTTATATGGTAGCTATGCGTGGACTTGAACCACGGACCCCAGCATTATGAATGCTGTGCTCTAACCAGCTGAGCTACATAGCCAAAAAACGGTTGGTTCAGACAACATGTCTCTTCTCTGACCCGTTTGAAGGATGCGAATTCTGGCGATTTCGGAGATTGTTGTCAAGTCACACATTGAATCGGAAATGAATTACATCGCCGTCTTGCACAATGTATTCCTTTCCTTCCAAGCGCCACTTGCCGGCATCCTTGGCACCTTGTTCGCCTTTGTATTGAATAAAGTCTTCATAGGCGGTGACTTCCGCGCGAATAAAGCCTTTTTCGAAGTCGGTGTGGATCACTCCGGCCGCTTGAGGGGCCGTAGCGCCGACTCTTACAGTCCATGCACGTACTTCTTTAACCCCTGCTGTGAAATAGGTCTGTAGGCCTAACAAGGAGTAGCCAGCGCGTATGACGCGATCCAGTCCTGGTTCTTCCATGCCTAGGTCTTGCAGGAATTCGATTTTTTCTTCGTCGTCGAGCTCGGCGATCTCGGACTCAAGTTTATTGCAGATGGGCACTACAGAGGCGCCTTCTGCTGACGCTATTTCGCGAACCTTATCGAGATGCGGATTGTTCTCGAAGCCGTCTTCGTCCACATTTGCGATATACATTGTGGGTTTTACGGTTAGCAAATGCAGACCGTACAGTGCCTGCAACTCATCGGGGTCTAGGTTGAGAGTGCGAACCGGCTTTACTGCATCGAGATGCACGCGAACACGCTCTAATAATGCGGCTTGCTTGGCAGCATCTTTGTCGCCACTACGTGCTAACTTGGTCACGCGATGAGCGGCTTTTTCAACGGATTCAAGGTCTGATAGCGCGAGCTCAGTATTAATGACTTCGATGTCGGCGGCAGGATCGATCTTGTCGGCGACGTGAACGATGTTGCCGTCTTCGAAGCAGCGTACCACGTGGGCGATCGCATCGGTTTCGCGGATATTGGCAAGAAATTGGTTGCCAAGGCCTTCACCCTTTGACGCGCCCGCCACTAGGCCTGCGATGTCGACAAACTCCATCGTAGTAGGAAGAATTTTTTGAGGCTTGACGATCTCTGCCAAAGCATTGAGCCGTGGGTCTGGCATAGGAACAAGGCCAGAGTTCGGCTCAATTGTGCAAAACGGGAAGTTTTCCGCTGCAATGCCTGCTTTTGTCAATGCATTGAAAAGGGTCGATTTGCCCACATTGGGCAAGCCTACGATGCCGCATTTAAATCCCATTCTTTGTGTTCCTTAAGGTTTGGTATGTAGTTCATGCATGGCGCTTTGCCATTCGCCTTTCACCGCATGCGGCAGGCTTCGAATTGCTTGATCAATATCGGTTTGAATCGCTTCCATTTCAGCTTTGGAAGGATCTCCTAAGACGTAATTGGCAACCTGAGCTTTATTGCCTGGGTGGCCCACGCCAATGCGTAATCGGTAAAAGTCTCTATTACCGCCGAGTGCGCTAATGATGTCGCGCATACCATTGTGTCCGCCGTGTCCGCCACCGAACTTAAAGCGTGTAGTACCTACATCGAAATCGATCTCGTCATAGGCAACCAGCATTTGATCTGGCTCTATGTCGAAATAGTGGCAAAACGCTGAAACGGATTGGCCGCTGCGATTCATGAATGTAGTAGGGAAGAGGAGTCGAACGTCTTGGTCGGCAATAGTAATGCGGCCTGTTAGGCCAAAGAATTTAGTCTCAGCGCGCAGCTCGCCGTGAAAATCGGCAGCCACGCGTGAGAGAAACCACTCACCTGCGTTGTGGCGGTTATAGCGATACTGTGGGCCAGGGTTGCCTAAGCCCACAATAAGTTTTAACGCCTTGCCTTGCATACTAATGGTCCGCAGCGCAGGTGCAGGGGGTTGGTGTTACTCTTCGCCAGCTTCTTCAGCAGGCTCGTCATCGCTAGACTCGTCTCCGTCTGCAGAGCCACCACGTGGCGCTAGAACGCTCACTACAGCGTTGTCTGCATCGTGACCATGGATCAAGTCAACGCTGGTGACGCCTTTAGGCAAGTTGATCTGCGAGATGTGTACCGCTTCGCCAACACCTACTTCCGTCATATCGATCTCGATAAACTCTGGTAGGTCTTTTGGTAAACAGCTGATCTGCAATTCATTCATCACCTTAATGATGCTGCCGCCGCCTAGTTTAACACCTTTACACTTGTCTTCATTGATGAAGTGCAATGGAACCGCTACTGTAATGGCGTTCTTAGCGCTAACGCGCTGGAAGTCAGCATGCATGATGCGTGGCTTGGCTGGGTGACGTTGCAAGTCTTTTATGACCACTTGCTCTGACTTCTTGCCTACTACCAAAGTGATAATGTGCGAGAAGAATGCTTCATTGGACAATGCCTTCAGCATATCTTTATGTGGAATGCTGATATTGACTGGGGCTTTGCCTTCACCGTAAATGATGGCAGGAACAAGGCTGTCAAGACGGCGCAGGCGGCGGCTCGCACCTTTCCCCAGATCCGTTCTGACTGTAGCGTGTAGCTCAAATTCGTTGGACATGTTATTTCTCCATAAACTGATGTTTCACAACATCAACAAGCGTTACCCAGGTTTGCGACCAACTCTGGGGTCAGCGTTAAAAAAAGACCCAGCAAATTACAACATTTTCTTTCGCAAGAAAACGGTAATTCATCGGGCCTTTCATCTATATCTGCAGACTTTTATGTCTACAAACAAACCTCAATGCGGGTGTAACACCTTAGGTGTTATCAAACATCGCACTGATGGATTCTTCATTGCTTACGCGGCGAATCGATTCGGCGAGCAGTTTGGCCATACTGAGCTGGCGAACTGTTTTGCACTGACTAAATTCTTTGCTAAGCGGAATGGTGTCTGTCACGACAAGCTCGTCGAGATCGGAATTGCTAATATTCTTAAACGCGTTACCTGACAATACAGCGTGCGTACAATAAGCAATCACGCGTTTGGCGCCATGCTCTTTTAACGCTGTGGCGGCTTTACAAAGCGTGCCGGCGGTATCGACCATGTCATCGACAATCAAACAGGTACGGTCTTTTACTTCACCGATGATGTGCATCACCTGCGCTTCATTGGCTTGTGGGCGACGCTTATCGATGATCGCAAGATCAACGTGTAGTTGTTTTGCAACAGCGCGTGCACGCACCACACCGCCAACGTCTGGCGATACAACTGTAAGGTTTTCGTAGTTTTGTCTTTCGATGTCTTCAGTCAACAATGGTGAACCGTAGACGTTGTCTACTGGGATGCTGAAGAATCCTTGAATTTGTTCTGCGTGCAGGTCAACGGTGAGAACACGATTGACACCTACCGCGACGATCATGTCGGCGACGACCTTCGCGCTGATGGCAACTCGGGAGGAGCGCACTCGGCGATCTTGTCGTGCATACCCGAAATAAGGGATCACTGCTGTTATGCGATTTGCTGAGGAGCGGTGGATGGCATCTGCCATTAGCAACAATTCCATCAGGCTATCATTGGTCGGTTCGCAAGTGGGCTGGATGATGAACACATCTTTGCCGCGAACGTTCTCTTTGATTTCAACGCTGATCTCGCCGTCACTGAATTTGCCGACGTCGGCGTTGCCGACAGGAATGCCGATGTGTTTGGCGATTTCCTCTGCGAGTGCTGGGTTTGCGTTACCCGCAAATACCATTAAATTGTTAGCCATGCGTGTCGTACCCTTGGGAGGCTTTATGATTCCAGGTCTAAGAGTGCTGCTATTCAAGCTTAAGATATGCTTACCGCCAATCTATCAGGGATAGCGTGAGATCTAGCTGAGAGTTGCTGTCCAGAAGGACCTTAAAAATGGCTGGGGTGGCTGGACTCGAACCAACGCATGCAAGGATCAAAACCTTGTGCCTTACCAACTTGGCGACACCCCAATAAACTTGTGCATTTTAAGCGAATGCGCTCGCGATTGCATGTTTAACATGCAGGACTGCTGTTTAAGCCCTTAGCAACAAACCCTCGCATTCCCTTGGGAATCTTCGGCAAAAGTGCGTATGCATCATCTGCGTTATCGAAGGTGGCAAATATACTAGCGCCTGTTCCTGTCATCCTTGCTTCGGCAAATTGGCCCAACCAAATCAGGGCGTTATCTACCGGTGGGTACAGACTTCTAACAACATTTTCACAATCATTTCTGGTGTCCCTAGCCAGAAAGGCGGCCATTTTGATGGCTGTTGTGTTCCGTGTCAATTGTTGATGTGAAAAAATCTCCTGTGTTGAGACATGGCAACCCGGATCAATGACCAGATAGGTCTTCTCTGAAAGCGTCATCGGCGTGAGTTTTTCACCAATTCCCTCGGCCCAAGCCGTGCGTCCAAGAACAAACAATGGGACGTCGGCGCCAAGGCTTAAGCCAATTCTAGCAAGCTGTTCATGGCTCAATTGTGTGTTCCACAGCCGGTTAAGTCCCAAGAGCGTGCTGGCAGCGTTAGAGCTTCCTCCGCCAAGCCCAGCCCCTGTGGGGATATGCTTGCTTAAGTGCATGGTCGCCCCGAAAGTCGTGCCGGTTGCTAGCTGCAAAGCTTTGGCAGCGCGCAGCACCAAATTGTCTTCGGTGTTGAGGCTCGCGTCATCGCAGGCAAAATGCAGTTCTGGTGACGAAGTTTTATTGAGAACCAGTGTGTCGCAAAGATCGATGATCTGAAAAAGGGTCTGCAAGCAGTGGTAGCCGTCCTCTCTGCGTCCGGTAATGTGCAGGAATAGATTGAGCTTGGCGGGGCATTGTATTTCGAGGCGGTCAGTCATGATGTTGGCTTTAAGGCTGTAAGTTCCAATTGAGACGAACAAAGTCTAGGCGAAGAGGAGGTTTTTCGATGCGGATGCGAGTGGGAAGCGACTCTGTATCGTAGTTGGTATAGGCCATATATTGAATATCCCAGCCGTCCTGGCTGAGCGCGATAAGGTGGTTCTCTTCATTGAAGCTCGGCTGGCCAACGGAGCTGGGGGCTGGAATACCTTTGACCCAATAGCGCAGTTGCGTCACGGGCAATTCGTACCCTAGCTGCTGATAGACGAGTTCTTCTGCGCTAGTCGCGCTCAGTGGGGTTTTACCTTCTTGTTCGAGTACTACTTGCCCTGGGGTGCCGATGATCTCTGTAGCGCCGGCATTAAGGGTGCCCCAAAGATTGATGACATAGTCTTCGTCGATCTGTCGCCAGCGAATGCTAGAGTTTTGTGAATCATTGGCATCGCGCACACCAATGCGCCCGGTAAACTCCCAAGAGGTAATTTGCGCAAGCACGTTGCGGCGCATTTGCCAGTTGTCGTTTACGGGGGCGTCCATGCGAGTGGTGCCACAGGCGCTAAGCATCAGCGCGCTGAGTAAGCATAAACCTAGTGGGTGTCGAAGTGGCACTTAGGAGCCTTGGCGCGGTCTGAGGCGCTCGATAGTGCGAAGAATCACCTGGGCCTCGGGATTCTCTCGCAAGGAGTCTTCCCAAACGCGGTTGGCATCACGTTGACGTCCCAACACCCATAGAACCTCCCCTAAATGAGCGGCGACCTCAGGGTCAGGGAATACTTCAAAAGCACGCTCTAAATTAACTAAGGCTTCTTCGAGATAACCAAGCTTATATTGTGCCCAAGCAAGGCTATCGATGATGGCTGGGTCTTCTGGGGAAATTGCAATGGCTCTTTCCAGTAGTTCAAGTGCGAACTCCAGCTTTTCCCCACGATCGGCTAGTGTGTAGCCGAGGTGATTAAGGGCGCGTGCTTCGTTGGGCTCTAGCTCGATGACTTTGAGCAAATCGCTTTCCGCACTTGCCAAGTCGCCCATGCGCTCATGAAGCAATGCACGCGCAAATAGAAGGTCGGCATTATCGGGGTTGGCGGCGATGGTATCGCTAAGCAGCTTCTGGGCTAGCGCTAGCTTCCCATTGTTCATAAGTGCGTCGGTCTCAACTGTGGTGAGCATAAGCTCTAGGTCGGGATGCCCTTCGGAGACGCTGATGACCCATGCATGGGCCTCCTCTAATTGGCCTTGTTCGACGAGTGTGCGAATAACCTGTCGCTGGGCATTGAGGAAGTTGGCGGAGTCAGTGCCCACTTTCTTGAAATGCTCAACAGCTTCAAGCGGTTGGTCTTGGTTCTGGCCGATATAGCCTAGGTAGTAATGGGTATCGTTTAGGCGATAGTTTGCCTGCACGAGCTTGCCTAGTAACTGTTTAGCCGAGTCAACTGCCCCTAACTCTAGGTCTAGCAGTGCAAGTGAGTATAGAGTCTCGTAATCGTCAGGCGCCATGACCGCGAGCAGGGCAAATTGTTCGCGTGCCTCTTCGAGGTCACGGGTCTGCACCAATATGCGCCCATAATTAAAGCGCAGCAGGCGGTTCTCAGGGTAGGCTTCAATTCCTTGGGCGAGAACGCTAACTGCGTCCTCTACGCGCTCTAGCTTTAGTAAAAGCTGTGCTTGTAACAGCATAATGCGCGAGGAATTGCCATGCAGGTCACGGTAAACCATAAGCTCTGCCATGGCCTCCTCTGCAAGATCGCTTTGCTCTAGAAGCTGAATTAGGCTGTAGTGAACCGCGCGCTCATCAGGGAATTTAACGCGCAGGCCCTTGAAGCTATCAATTAATCGAGCACGAGCGGCGGGGGGGAGATACTGAGTACGGGAGGTGATGGTGGTGAAGTCGATATTGCCATCGAGCTCTAACACCATGCCTATATGGTCCATCGCCTCTTCAAGGCGCCCTTGCTCTAATAATTGATAGCTGATGAGCAGATGCGGCTCGCGAGCCGTTGGGTCTTTTTCTATCCATAGTTGTGCAAGCTCGATCACGCGCGATGTGTTGTCACTGGCAGCTGCAAACTGCGCAGCGCGGCGAATCAAAGCGAGGTCGCGGGTCTCTTTAGCAAGGGCGTAATAGTCTTCAGCTGCCTCGGGTAGATAGCCGCGCTGACCGCCGAGCTCATTAATGATCGTTCGATTGAGCTGGTCTTTGGTGAAATTGCCATAAACTATTGGAGCCGGTGGCGCCTCTACTATCGGGGTCGGCTCTTGTGCTGGTGCAACTTCGGCTGGTTCTTCTATGTCTACTGGCAGGCTTTGGCAGGCGGCTAGGGCAATGCCAAGTGAGCACAGGATAAAAAAACGGTGAGTATTGTTCATGTGCGATGGGTTACCAGAGCTAAACTTCCTTTAAATTGTGGCGCCTCAATGAGTTTGTGAGATTCATTAACTATGGCGCATGTGACCTTGAGTGTACCCGCAATAGCAATAATTTAACAACTTCGCGCTAGGGCTAGATAGGCGCAGGAGCGGCTAGAATGCGCTGTTTGAATCATGGCTTTATAGACTGCTTCCACGATATAAGTGGCTAATCAATTATCTTATTGGGAACTTAGGCGCATATTTAGTAATATAGGCGGCTTTTTTCTCATCTGATTCGGGACACGCTGCCTTTAGGCCACTGGCAAGGCGGTGTTGATAGAAGTGTCTGACAAGCTTGTCTGGCTGGGGTTCTATGGCGCTGGTTTTACTAGGTATCAATCACAATACCGCGAATGTGGATTTTCGCGAGCAAGTTGCGTTCCCGCCAGAAAAAGTGGGGGACGCGATAAAGCGCGCGAGCGCCTTGCCTTGTTTGGACGAGCTAGTCATCGTCTCGACCTGCAATCGCACTGAAATCTATGCATACCTCGATATCGACAATGGGGCTGACCCAGAAGCTCCCATTGCGCAAGAAGTACTGCGTGAACAAGAATTGCTGCTGCTTAATTGGTTGAGCGACTATCACGGATTAGACCAAGACGAGTTGCAGCGGTGCAGTTATTTTCACTGGCGTGAAGACGTCATAAGGCATTTGATGCGCGTTGCTTGCGGCTTGGACTCCATGGTCTTAGGCGAGCCGCAGATTCTGGGGCAAATCAAATCTGCCTTTGCTGTCTCAAAAGACAGCGGTGTGGTCGGTGGTAGCCTAGGGCGAGCCTTTCAAGAAGCGTTTTCAATTGCTAAAGAAGTGCGTACCGATACGGCGATTGGGGAAAACCCAGTGTCAGTGGCCTATGCGGCTGTGACTTTGGCAGAGCAAATATTCTCCGATCTTGGCAGTCTCAATGCCTTGCTGATTGGTGCCGGCAGAACCATCGAGTTGGTGGCCAGGCATTTAACTGACAAAGGCGTGCGTAATATCGTGGTTGCCAATCGCACATTGCAAAATGCCGTGGAACTGGGCGAGAAATTTGGCGCCGAAGGAGTGCTGCTTTCGGATATCCCTGAGCAGCTAGTGAAAGCCGATATCGTCGTGTCCTCCACCAATAGTCAGTTGCCCCTTCTTGGCAAAGGAGCGGTAGAAAGCGCGATTAAAAAACGGCGTCACAAACCTATGTTGCTAGTTGATCTTGCGGTTCCTCGTGATATCGAGCCGCAAGTAGGCGATATTGCCGATGCCTACCTTTATAGTGTCGATGATATTAGCGATGTGATCGAAGACAATGTGAAGAGTCGCACAGAAGCTGCAGAACAAGCCGCCTCTATCATCGAGCGGGGAGTGCAGGAATACATCCGTCATATGCGCGCCTTGAATGCGGTCAACACCTTACGAGCATTTCGGCAGAAGGCAGAAAATATTCGTGATTTAGAAGTTGAAAAGGCCGTTCGTTCTTTGGAGAAAGGGGTTGATGCGAATGCCGTGCTTGAGTCACTCGCCCGCACCCTCACTAATAAGTTGATTCATTCGCCAAGTGTGCAAATGAAAAAAGCCAGCGCCGATGGTCGTGACGATTTGCTATTGCTCACGCGTGAATTGTACGAACTCGATCACAATGCTAAACAATCCAATGATTCCTAATGCCGAAATCGGCAAGACCACTTTATGAAAGATTCGATTAAGACCAAGCTGACTAACCTAAAAGATCGCTATGAAGAACTGGCGGCGCTGCTCAGTGACGCCGAAGTGATTGCCGATCAAGATAAATTTCGCGGCCTTTCAAAAGAGTACGCCGAGATTGAACCTGTAGTACAAGCCTTTTCTGAATTTGAATCGGTACAGGAGCAACTCGCCCAAGCCAAAGAGATGCAAAAAGACGCGGATGTCGATATTCGCGAGATGGCCGATGAAGAGGTTAAAAGCATTGAGGCTGGTGTAGAAGAGCAAGAGCTCGAGCTGCAAAAACTTCTGCTTCCTAAAGATGAGAAAGACAGTTGCAATATATTCTTGGAAATTCGCGCAGGCACCGGTGGTGATGAGGCGGCGATCTTTTCTGGTGATTTGTTCCGCATGTATTCGCGTTATGCAGAAAACCAGGGGTGGCGTTTAGAGATATTGAGTGAGCGCCAAGGCGAGCATGGTGGCTACAAAGAGATAATTACGCGAATAGAGGGTCGAAACGTTTACGGCAACCTCAAGTTTGAGTCTGGCGCTCATCGTGTGCAGCGCGTGCCAGAGACTGAGACGCAAGGGCGCGTGCACACTTCGGCATGCACGGTAGCGGTAATGCCTGCGATGGATGACTTGGCGGAAATCGAAATCAATAAAGCGGACCTGCGAATCGATACCTATCGTTCCAGTGGAGCAGGTGGGCAGCACGTTAACAAGACCGACTCTGCGATCCGTTTAACCCATATCCCCACGGGCATCGTCGTCGAATGTCAGGACGAGCGCTCTCAACATAAAAACCGCGCGCGTGCTATGTCGTTGCTACATGCCAAATTGAATGATCAGGCACAACAGTCGGCCGCACAAGAAGTCTCCGATACGCGCCGCAAACTTGTGGGCAGCGGAGATCGTTCTGAGCGGATTCGCACTTATAACTACCCGCAAGGGCGGGTGACCGATCACCGCATCAACCTGACGCTCTATAAGTTAGCAGAGGTGATGGAGGGCGCGTTGGATGCGGTGGTGCAGCCACTGATCAATGAGCATCAAGCCGACCTATTGGCAGAACTTGCCGATTCCTAAACTTGCACAGGTGTGCAGATGTTAGCGCTAACGATTAAACAAGCACTGCACATGGCAAAGCATGCGCTCAATGATCATGAGAGCGCACAAATCGATTCTGAACTATTGCTCGCCTACGCAATCGGTCGTGATCGCACCTATCTTTATACTTGGCCAGAAAAACAGTTGAGCTCTTCGGTGCAAACGCTGTTTGAAGAGCTTTTAGAGCGCCGCGTTCTAGGCGAGCCTGTCGCTTATCTGATCGGCACGCGCGATTTCTGGAGTTTTACTCTGCGGGTTAATCGTCATGTGTTGATTCCACGACCAGAGACTGAGCTGTTGGTTGAGACCGCATTATCTTTGTTAGGGGAAGGCGCGCAGCGAGTGGTGGACCTAGGCACCGGTAGCGGTGCAATTGCCTTGGCTATCGCACATGAACGACCTGATTGCCAAGTGCTCGCGACAGATTTCAGCGCGCAGGCATTGCTGCTTGCCGAAGAGAATGCTCTGCAGCTAGAAATTCAGAATATCGAGTTTAAGCAAGGGAGTTGGTATGCAGCCGTAGAGCAGGCCTGCTTCAATATGATCGTAAGTAACCCGCCGTATATTGCACCGAATGACCCGCATCTTGGGCAAGGGGACTTGCGCTTTGAGCCTGCTACTGCCCTCAGTGCTGAAGACGCTGGCATGGCGGATATCCACGAAATTATTAGTGCGGCGCCTGCTTACCTAGCTGAAAACGGTTGGCTGCTGTTGGAGCACGGCTATGATCAAGGGCAGAGGGCGAGACAGCTTTTGCAGCAATACGGGTTCTGCCAAGTTCAAACACTTGCAGATATTAATGGCTGTGATCGTGTGTCGCTAGGCTGTTGGAAAATACGCAGTTAGTGAATATGCGTTACACTGCGACGCGAATAATGTTTAGGAACTGATAGATGCAAGACGAAGAACTCCTCAGGTATAGCCGCCAGATCATGTTGCCCGAGATGGATGTGTCGGGGCAGCAGAAACTGATCGATGCTACCGTGCTGATCGTTGGCATGGGCGGACTTGGCTGCCCTGCCGCGATGTATCTTGCTGCGGCAGGGGTAGGACATCTCATCATCGCCGATGACGATATCGTCGAGCTCACCAATTTGCAGCGCCAAATTGCGCATAATCAAAGCACTCTTGGACAGGCCAAGGTCGACTCGGCGACAGCCACGTTGCAGAACCTCAATCCCAATGTGCGCATCACGGCATTGAAAGAGCGTCTAGACAGTGCACGACTGCAGGAGATCCTGCCGCAGGTGACTCTTGCCTTGGATGCTTGTGATAATTTTACGACGCGGTTTGCCCTTAATCAGGCCTGTGTGAATGCGCGAGTGCCATTGGTCTCAGGGGCCGCCATTCGTATGGAAGGTCAGGTTGCAGTATTTGATAGTCGCGAGCAGAACAGCCCTTGTTACCAATGTTTGTACCGACTTGGTGATGATGAGCAGGCCAATTGTGCGACTAATGGCGTTATGGCGCCGGTGGTAGGCATCATCGGAGCCGTGCAGGCTATGGAGGCAATCAAGTTGATTGCTGGTCTCGGCGAGCCCTTAACAGGAAAGTTGTTGCTATTGGATGCCCGTTCCATGCAGTGGCGAGAGATGCGATTGCCTCGTGATCCCAAGTGCCCAGCCTGTGGTGCTGGCTCGCATTGAGGTGGAGGGAGCTATTGATGTTAGCGCCCTTGGCAGCTATGATTCGCGCGCAGAGGCGTGATCACATAAGTTGCAGATTTATAAGTAATTTCATGTCATTTCTGATGTACCAAGACCCGTTTCGGGGTTAACTTATCGGCATAATGCCAGCGGCGTAGTTCCTTATGGATAATGAAATAACTGACCAAAAGATAAAATTTGCAGAATTTAATTTGGTTGACCCACTCAATAGAGCCATCGCAGATCTCGGTTTCGAATATTGCACCCCTATTCAAGCGCAAAGCTTGGTCTATACCTTAGAAGGCCACGATGTTACGGGACGTGCGCAAACGGGAACCGGAAAGACTGCAGCGTTTTTGATTAGCATCATCAATGATTTGGTGAGCAATCCGATTACAGAAGAGCGTTATGTGGCAGAGCCCAGAGCGCTAATTATCGCCCCAACCCGCGAGCTGGTAATGCAAATCGCCAGTGATGCGCAGAACCTATCAAAGTATGCCGATTTGCACGTCGTCACCATGGTGGGCGGTGAGGATTACCAGAAACAATTACGCGCCCTGGATAAACGGCCCGTGGATATCGTTGTGGCGACCCCTGGTCGTTTGATTGATTTTGTACAAAACGATCAAGTCTATTTAGGCATGGTTGAAATGATGGTCATCGACGAAGCTGACCGCATGCTAGATATGGGCTTTATTCCGCAAGTACGTAGCATAGTTGCTCGCACACCCGCCAAAGAGTGTCGTCAGACACTTTTGTTTAGTGCCACGTTTACTCCTGAAATTCTCGAGTTGACTAAGCGCTGGGCAATGGATCCTATCATGATCGAGATCGAGCCTACGCAAGTGGCGACCGATACCATCGATCAGATTGTGTATTTGGTCACGACTGAGGACAAATACAAACTGCTGTACAACATCATCAGCGCCGAAGGTGCCGATAAAGTGATTGTCTTTAACAATCGCCGTGACCAAGTGCGTAAACTGGCTGACAACTTACACCGAAATGGCATCAGCTGTGGCTTGCTCTCCGGTGAGGTGGCGCAGAACAAGCGCGTTCACACTCTGGAGGCCTTCAGAGAGGGTAAATTGCAAGTATTAGTCGCCACAGATGTGGCAGGACGTGGTTTGCATATCGATGATGTGACGCATGTTGTGAACTACTCTTTGCCAGAAGAGGCAGAAGATTATGTGCACAGGATTGGACGCACAGGTCGCGCAGGAAATGTTGGTACGTCGATTAGTTTTGCGTGTGAAGAAGATTCGTTTTTACTGCCCAACATCGAAGAGAAGCTGGGAATGAAGTTGCCTTGTATCCACCCTGCTGAGCAGTTGTTGGTTGAGCCGCCAGCGTTTGAGCGAGCCTCGAAGTTTAAAGCCCCTGCGAAAGCTGCTGGAGGGTCTTCGGGGAGAGGTGCTCGGCCACCGCGAAGGCATTGATTTAGTTTTGTGGTAATAATCGCGGGCAGGCCCCCCAAAAGGGGCAAGCGCTCCCACAGTTAGGGGGTTGTTCTAGATTGGTGGTAGGAATCGCGGGCAGGCCCGCTCCCACAGTTAGGGGATTCTACTAATCTTAATAGAAACTGTTCTTGTGGGAGCGGGCCTTGCCCGCGATTTTTGCTCAAATCCCCTAAGAGCTCGCCACAGCCCCAGCTTCCCGCAATACCCGCGCGTATTCCACCGATTTGCGATGTCGCAGAACATGGTCGAGAAAGTTGCTGCCATCCTCTAGTTGTACATTAATGTCATGCCCAGCTTCGATGAAAAATGGTACGAAACGCTCAAAGGCGTCAGGTAGCATTCCTCTATAGGCTTTCTGCAAAATGTGGTAGTCGGCCGGTATTCCCTCAGGTGGTTGTACACTAAGAAATCCGTGGACGCGTTCGTCAGTCCAAAATTCATCTCTGACCGCGCGTTGAGTACGCTCGGCGCCTTTTTTCTTCTCTTCCATAGTAAAACCTTAATACTTGTTTGTTGCTCAGGCTTTAAGTTTCTGCTTAAGCAATGTGTTGAGCTGTTCTGGGTTAGCCTTGCCGCGCGAAGCTTTCATGGCTTGACCAATAAAGAAAGCAAAGACTTTTTCTTTACCGGAGCGGTATTGCTCAACCTGTTCTGGGTTGTTGGCAATGACTTCGTCCACGAGTTTTTCAATCGCGCCGCTATCGGTGACTTGCTTCAAGCCTTGGCTTTCAATGATCTCGTCAGCGGACTGCTCTGATTCGAGCATGGCTTCGAAGACTGTCTTCGCAATCTTGCTTGAAATGGTTTTGTCTTTGATGCGAGCTATCAGGCCACCGAGTCGCGCAGCGCTGATAGGAGAGTCTTCAATCTCTAAATCTTGCTTGTTGAGCACTGCCTGCAAATCGACAGTGACCCAGTTAGACGATAACTTGGCGTCTTTACATATAGTGACAACTTCTTCAAAGAAGTCTGCCATCTGACGACTGCTAGCAATGACGCCTGCATCATACTCGCTTAATTCGTATTGGCTAACAAATCGTTCGCGTTTGGCGTTGGGCAATTCGGGCAGTTCTGCGCGAACAGACTCAATATAGGCTTCGTCGATGACAATCGGCAATAGATCCGGCTCTGGGAAATAGCGATAGTCGTTCGCGACCTCTTTGCTGCGCATTGACCGGGTTTCGTCTTTGTCGGCATCGTATAGTCGTGTCTCTTGCACGATGCGACCGCCGTCTTCGATGATGTCGATCTGGCGCTGAGCCTCGTGTAGGATCGCTTTTTCGACAAAGCGGAACGAGTTGATGTTCTTGATCTCAGTGCGCATGCCAAGCTCTGTTGCGCCTTTTTTGCGAACAGACACATTGGCGTCACAGCGCATGGAGCCCTGCGCCATATTGCCATCGGAAATGCCGAGGTAGCGAATAATCGAGTGCAATTTTTTTAAGTACGCGACAGCTTCCTTCGCATTTGCCAATTCTGGCTCAGACACGATCTCAAGTAGTGGGGTGCCTGCGCGGTTCAGATCGATGCCAGTTAAACCTTGGAAGTCTTCGTGCAAAGATTTTCCGGCGTCCTCTTCGATGTGGGCGCGTGTAATGCCAATGACTTTAGTGCTGCCATCTTCAAGCGTGATCTCTAGCTCGCCTTTGCCAACGGTTGGAAAATCTAGTTGGCTCACTTGGTAGCCTTTTGGAAGATCAGGGTAAAAATAATTTTTGCGATCAAAGACCGATTTGCGACCGATCTGCGCGTCTATCGCCAAGCCAAATTTTACCGCCATGCGTAGCGCTGCCTCGTTCATAACGGGCAAAGTGCCAGGCATCGCTAAATCGAAAATATTTGCCTGCGTGTTTGGCGCGGCACCAAAAGTGATGCTGCTGCCAGAGAAGAGCTTGCTCTTTGTGGCCAGTTGTACGTGCACTTCCAAGCCAATAACCGTTTCCCAGACCATGCCTTAACCCTCCGGTCTTTGTTGATGCCAGTCAGTGTGCTGCTGGAACTGATGTGCGATATTCAAAACTTTGGCCTCGGCGAAATCGCTACCGACCAACTGAATGCCAATGGGGAGAGACTTACCGTCTGCGCTTTTGCTTGATCCTGCCGGTATTGAGATTGCAGGGAGGCCAGCGAGGTTGATGCTGACTGTGTAAATATCTTCAAGATACATCGTGACAGGGTCGTCGTTTTTCTCTCCAATCTTAAACGCCGTGTTGGGCGTGGTGGGGCCAATGATGACATCCACTTCTTTAAACGCGTCGATATAATCTTGTTTGATTAAGCGACGAATTTGTTGTGCTTTGATGTAATAAGCATCGTAGTAACCGGCAGAAAGTGCGTAAGTTCCAACGAGAATGCGGCGCTTAACTTCGTTGCCAAACCCCTCACTGCGCGAGCGCTTATACATGTCTTCAAGATTGGCCGGATTTTCACAACGATAGCCAAAGCGCACGCCATCATAACGTGACAAATTCGCAGAAGCTTCTGCGGGGGCAATGACATAGTAAGCCGAGACAGACAGATGACTGTTAGGCAGGTCGATCTCTTTGATACTTGCCCCTAAACTTTCGAATACTTTTATTGCGTCTTGCAACGCACTTTCGACATTTGCATCAAGCCCTTCGGCAAGGTGTTGACGTACTACGCCGATGCGCAGTCCTTGCAGCGAGTCATTCAAGTTGGCGGTGAAATCAGGAGCGGGCATGTCCACGCTCGTTGAGTCGCGATGATCAGGGCCTGCCATCACATTCATCATAAGGGCGGCATCTTCTGCGCTCTTGCTGATAGGGCCGGCTTGATCAAGGCTTGAGGCGTAGGCAATCATGCCCCAGCGTGAAATGCGACCATAACTAGGTTTGAAGCCTGTGAGTCCACAAAAAGCGGCTGGTTGGCGTATCGAGCCGCCGGTGTCTGTGCCAGTGGCAATTGCGCAAAGGTCAGCGGCAACGGCTGTTGCCGAGCCACCTGATGAACCGCCTGGCACGCGATCGGTATCCCATGGGTTGCGCGCGGCGCCAAAGAAACTGTTCTCGTTTGATGAGCCCATCGCAAACTCATCCATATTAGTTTTACCTAAAGTCACTGCACCTGCTGCGTTGAGCTTTGCCACTACGGTGGCGTCATAGGGCGCAACAAAGTTTGCCAACATTTTCGAGCCGCATGTGGTCAGGACGTCCTTCATACAGAAGATGTCTTTATGGGCAATTGGAATGCCAGTGAGTGGGCCTGCATCGCCTTTGGCGCGCGCGGCATCTGCTTGCGCCGCTTGTGCGAGCGCTAGGTCCTCAGTGACTGTGATGTAGGCATTGTAGAGTGAATTGTGCTGAGCAATGCGGTCTAAGTAATCCCGTGTAAGCTCAACACTGGAAATTTCGCCCTGCGCTAATGAGCGGGAGAGTTCGGCGACTGTGCGGTCAGACATGCTAAAGGGTGTCCTTGATCGTCAATGGTTGAAAGAGGAAGAGGCGTCGACAGGGTCGGTTATTCGATTACCTTTGGAACTAGATAAAGGCCATCTTGTGTCGCAGGAGCGATCGATTGCAGGTATTCGCGCTGATCGGTTTCAGTCACTTCGTCTGGGCGTAAGCGTTGGATAGCGTCGAAAGGGTGTGCCAACGGCGCAATATTCTTTGTATCAACGTCTTGCATCTGGTCGATCAGTTCAAGAATAGATGAGATGCGCTTGGTCACCTCTTGCGCTTCATTGGCGTCCACATCTAGGCGTGCCAACTGGGCGATTTTCTCGACGTCTGATTGTTCTAAAGCCATTCGCTAAATCTCCAATTTTCTTAACACTACATCGCAGTGAGTATGTAAGGCTTCCGACGTATATTTGTGCGACATTCCTAGATTTCGAGCATTTATGTAATTGACTCTTGCCCTATATCCTTGCCGTTGTTAGAGTGCGTGTCTATTCGCCGGAGAAGCCGTGATTATACGGGAAAGAGACCGGTTTAGGGCAACAGTTTCGGAGCTGAGGGTAAAATAGCCAAACACCGTCGGATTCCACCGTATTATCCAACCCCTTGTACGAACCCTAGTGCGTAAGCTGAATACTTGCTTCAAGTCTGTGATCAGATGCTCGCTCTTTAGTCCGGGGTGGACTCTTATTTGAGGTTATAGAAGTCGATGTTCAAAAAATTTCGGGGAATGTTCTCCAACGATCTATCGATCGACCTAGGGACAGCAAACACGCTTATTTATGTACGCGGGCAAGGGATTGTGCTCAATGAGCCTTCGGTTGTCGCGATTCGTACTCACAATGGTCAGAAGACGGTAACTGCTGTCGGTGCCGATGCTAAGCGTATGCTGGGCCGCACACCGGGTAATATCACCGCGATTCGGCCCCTGAAAGACGGCGTTATTGCTGACTTTCAAGTAACAGAGAAAATGCTTCAGCACTTCATCAGCAAAGTGCATGAGAATAGCTTCTTCCCGCCAAGCCCACGTGTATTGGTTTGTGTTCCTTGCAAATCGACGCAAGTAGAGCGACGCGCGATTCGTGAGTCGGTGCTAAGCGCTGGGGCACGCGAAGTCCGCTTGATCGAAGAGCCTATGGCTGCTGCGATTGGGGCAGGTTTGCCAGTAGAGAAAGCTAGCGGGTCGATGGTAGTGGATATCGGTGGTGGTACTACTGAGATCGCGATTATCTCCTTGAACGGTATTGTCTATGCCGAATCTGTCCGTGTTGGTGGCGACCGTTTTGATGAGGCGATTATTACCCATGTGCGCCGCAACTATGGCAGCCTTATTGGTGATGCTACTGCAGAGCGTATTAAGAAAGAGATCGGCTGTGCATACCCAGCTGAAGGCGTGCTGCGAGAGATCGACGTGCGTGGTCGCAACCTAGCCGAAGGGGTGCCTCGTAGCTTCACCTTGAATAGCGATGAGATTCTCGAAGCCTTGCAAGAAACGCTATCTGCGATCGTGCAGGCTGTGAAAAGCGCCCTTGAGCAATCGCCACCCGAGCTTGCCTCTGACATCGCCGAAAGCGGCATGGTGTTAACTGGCGGTGGCGCATTATTGAAAGATTTGGATAAATTGTTGTCTGAAGAGACAGGGCTGCCCGTCATTGTCGCCGAAGACCCGCTCACTTGCGTGGCCCGAGGTGGCGGTAAAGCAATGGAGCTGATGGACGCCAACGACATGGATTCGTTAACCATTGAATAAACGGTTCGAGGTTCCATCATCAAGACCTTATTCATCAAAGGCGTGTCCCTTGAGTATCGCGTTGCTGCCTTCGTGGTGCTCTCTGTGGCTGTCATGTTCGCTGACAGCCGCTTCGATTACCTAGATCGGGTACGCTATAGCCTTGGTTTCCTAACGGCCCCCGTCTATTGGGTGGCTGACACCCCAGCACGGATATCTTATTGGATTGACGACGTTTTCGTCTCTCACGGTGATCTCATCGAAGAGAACGAACGCCTGCGTGAAGAGTTGCTTTTTGCTCAGCGTGAATTGCAGTTGCTGGCTGGCCTTGCTACAGAGAATAGTCGCTTGCGGGCTTTGCAAGAGGCCTCAGCGAGTGTCGATGGTCGTGTGTTAACTGCTGAAATCATTAATATTTCTTCCAGTCCAGGTTCGCGCCGCGTGTTGATTAACCGCGGTGCAACCGATGGTGTCTTAGAGGGGCAGGCATTGCTAGATGCGCATGGCTTGATGGGGCAGGTGGTCGAAGTGCTGCCGTTCACTAGTTGGGTGATGCTGATCACCGATTCTCGGCATGGGACTCCCGTGCAGGTTAACCGTAACGGCGAACGCGCTATCGCCAGGGGGAGTCGCGGTGATATTCCTGAGTTGGAGCTAGAGTATGTGCCAGATACTTCGGACATCGAAGTGGGCGACCTTTTGGTGAGTTCCGGCCTAGGGCAGCGCTTTCCTAAGGATTATCCGGTTGCCGAGGTAATCAGTGTTGTCCACGATCGCGGGCAGCCCTTCGCGCGCATTCGTGCAAGGCCATTAGCGCAGATGGATCGAACGCGTCATGTCATGTTGTTGGCGCTATCCGCTGATGATAGCCAGCGCATAGGGCCGAGTTCCGCGGCACCGGTTTGGCTTGATACGAATCAGCAATTCTCGAGCACCAGTATTGTCGATCAGATTGAAGAGCAAATTGATGAGTTAAGCGCTCAACCCCATGAGGAAGTCGTGAACCCAGCACCGGAGAGTGTGGGGTTGGATTCGCCGATGCCCTCGGAAGTGGCTGATACAGTGCCAGAAGCACCCACAGGGCAGGAGTAATCGATGAATCAACGTGCCAGTGGGCGCTGGGTTATTTTCCTAAGTTTTTTTGTCGCCTATCTTTTGGCGATCGTACCTTTTCCCGAGTGGGCCATGAACTATCGTCCCCAGTGGGTTGCGATGGTACTGATCTATTGGGCGATGGCACTTCCCTATCGAGTCGGTATTGGCTTTGCTTGGACCGCTGGCTTGATGATGGATATTCTCGAGGGGTCGTTGCTGGGGCTAAATGCTCTGGCGCTGGCCATCATTGCTTATATCACCTTGAGCTTGCACCAACGCTTACGAATGTTCTCCTCCTTGCAGCAAAGCGGCGTTGTTCTAGCGTTAATCGGCCTGCATTTGATGATGACCCACTGGATGAAAATTGCGACCGAACAAGCTGTCGCATCGAGTCTTCTATTCTTGTTAGGCGCTTTGTCTAGCGCCTTCATCTGGCCATGGATGTTTGTTTTGCTCAGGCAAATGCGCCGCAGCTTCGGTGTGCGCTAGGCAAAACAACTTGCGGTCAATTTGAGGAAGTATGTCTTACAAATTCTCGTCTCTATTACTCGCCTCAGCGTCTCCAAGACGACGTGAAATTCTTACGCAAATCGGCGTGCAGTTCAGTGTGCATGAACATACGGTTGATGAAGCGCACATCGCTGGAGAGTCCCCCGAAGTCTATGTGCAGCGCCTAGCGCTCGAAAAAGCCTTGTCAGTGCAATCGCAACAGCCGCTTGCGCAGTTGCCAATCCTTGGGTCGGACACCATCGTCGTTTGCGCGGGCCAGATCCTTGGTAAACCTAAAGACAAAGCAGATGCGCAGCGCATGTTACGCCTTTTATCAGGGCAGCAGCATCAGGTCTTTAGCGCCGTCGCGATGTGTTTAGGTGAGCAAAATGAAACGGTTTTAGCGCGTACCGATGTCAGTTTTAAATCTCTATCAGAGCAGGAAATCGAAGCCTATTGGCAAAGCGAAGAGCCCTTAGGCAAGGCCGGTGCCTATGCCATTCAAGGGCTTGGAGGCATGTTTGTCACTGCTATAGCGGGCAGTTATAGTGGTGTTGTCGGGTTGCCGATCTATGAAACGAGCCAGCTGCTGAATAAATTTGGTGTCCAAACTGGGCTGCACAAGGAGGGGCGCAATGAGTGAAGAAATCCTTATCAATGTCACTCCTATGGAGACGCGCGTTGCGCTCATTGAAAACGGTTTGCTGCAAGAGATCTTTGTCGAGCGCCCGCATAGCAAAGGGCATGTAGGGGATATTTATCTGGGTAAGGTGGTGCGGGTCATGCCTGGCATGGAGGCCGCCTTCGTTGATATAGGCTTAGAGCGTGCAGCTTTTATCCATAGTGCCGACATTTCGCCCATTAGCCCCGAAGGCTTCGAAGTGCGGGACGAATCGCCAGCCCCTATTCAAAGTTTGGTGCGCGAAGGGCAAATGATGATCGTGCAAGTGATCAAGGACCCTATCGGCTCCAAGGGGGCGCGATTAAGCACTCATTTGACTCTGCCGTCGCGCAATCTTGTGTATCTACCTAGAAGTGCGCATATCGGCATTTCGCAGCGCCTTGAACACGAAGCCGAGCGCGAACGTTTGATGGCCTTGCTGAAAGAGTGTATCGCGCAAGAAGCGATGGATGGTAGCGGTGGTTTTATTATCCGTACTGCCGCAGAAGGGTGTACTCAAGAGGAGATGCTCGAAGACACACGCTTTCTAAAAAGGCTTTGGGGAGCGGTGGAACGACGTGTCAGTGATAGTCGTGACGTGCATATTCTCTATCGTGAAGTGCCCCTTTATATGCGCGCGATGCGTGACATCATCACTCCGCAGATTGAAAAAATTCGTATCGATACCTCCGAAGCCTATCAAGAAATCTCGCGGTTCATCGATGATTTTATTCCCGAATTTCCCAATAGCGTTGAACCTGTCTCTTATACACATCTCCGAGCCCACGAGACCTCTCT
>CAJXSF010000034.1 GCA_913061515.1 uncultured Gammaproteobacteria bacterium
CGAGATGTAGAGAGGTCTCGTGGGCTCGGAGATGTGTATAAGAGACAGGTTTATGCGTGTGGCACGCGCGATGGATGCGATGGGCGTGATATAGGCTCTGGCTTGCCTTTGACCACAGCAAGCCAAGCCCAATAAAGCACAATGACAGCTGGGACGATTGCCAGATATGAGATCTGCGCTATGACTCCCAGTTCTAAAAATGGCAGAGCAATTAGCACACTCATTAACAATAGCGGATAATGTTTTTTATCAATTGCCGTGGCAATCAATAACGCGGGGAACACGACCCCGTAGAACACAAAAAAGCGTAAATAATTATCCAGCCAAAACTGTGTCGTTTGATTCGGCCAAAGCATCACTGCGCCTACCATTAATAGCAATGCACAAGATACTGATAACACTTTCGTACGCGTTGCCACACTGATCTGCTGACTCAACTCCTTCGCATGAACGCCCATACTAAACAGCGCTTGCCCACCAAGATGCAACAACAATAGTATGGGCATGGCTTCAAGCACGATGTCTTGATAGAACACGGTAATGAGAATCATCGGGACGAAGCTTACACCGAAAACTGCGAAACTATGTTTGCTTGGTGCGCACTGCAATGCTTTATGGAAAGTCAGATCGAAATAGGGGCAGAGTAAAAAACCGATGCCAGTCAGAGGCAGCAAATAAAACGCCTCATACCAAGCTTGCGAGCCTTGCACCAGAAATTCAGTGTCAAATAAGCTGCTACCTGCGACAAGCGACGCCCCATAACTTAGCAAGGCTAGGCACAAAAAGCTTCGCATTGATAAACGTAAACTAGCAATCAACAATACAACGGTTACGAGAACAAGCAGTAAGCAGATGGCTAAACCGACATCGTGAATACGCAACAACATCAATAGAAAATAAAAATGAAAAATAATGGTCACCAAGGAAAATGCCATCATTAGCTTGGTGTGACGAGCCACAAAATTACGCGAACGTTCTGGATTACCCATCACATAGCCAAACGCCGTACAGCCAATCACATTCGGAATAGCGAAGACTAAATACCCTGCCAAGCCGTAGCGCTGCAATAAAATAACAGGCAAGAACATTCCTATACACCATGTCCAGCTAGAGCTTAAGTATAGCCCCCAAGACAAAGTCGACAGTTTACTCATGCATGCGCTTCCTTGCTTTGCGCCTTTCGATACGCTCCTTGACCATCAACTTTGGCGTACAGTGAAAACTTAGCTCTGATTTGCCAATCCTTAGATGTCGACCAGAGTTCTGCTGCTGCGCTATCTTCATCTCGACGGTGATATTGAACTCACCAGCTGATGCAATTTTACTGCGCAATTGTTCACGCAGTTCCTGGGCATTTTTTACTTTGTAAACCGCCGGCCCATAACAAGGCCGTAAAAATTTGTAGGAAAATTTTCTACACACCACCTCGTATTCACTGCCGCAATTATTGAATAGAAAAACCCCTGCAGCCACCTCACTATTGCCAAGCAAAGCAGCACCGGCCATAGCATTATAAAAATTGCGATTGCCACGCTTGAACGGAAGTATGGCCATGTATTCGTCGGCCCCAACATGGCGGATTTTGATGCCGCTTCGAAAAACTAGGGGGAACCAGATAAACGAACATACGCGGTGCCAGAAATTATTGCGAGTACTGAGCCGAGTGATTGTTGCCTCTAAACGCTCCCATAAGCTTAAAGATGGCTGCGCAGGACAAGATTTAGCGAGAGCGGTTTTCAAGGACACCTCAGAAAAGTTTTACATGACACTAGTTTCTAAAGTGCACACAGATTTTTAGGCACAAAAAAGCCCTCACTAGGAGGGCTTATTGCTTACTTGCCTAAGCAAGAAAATTGGTGGGTCGTGAGTGACTCGAACACTCGACCAATTGGTTAAAAGCCAACTGCTCTACCGACTGAGCTAACGACCCGTAAACGAGGGCGACATAGTACTATCATCAGAGAAAAAGACAAGTCTTTTATGACAAAAAAGTCATTAAAATGCGCTTCTTAGCAATAACGGGTTGGGTCCTGACCACCGGCTTCGGCAAAGCCCTTGGCGCGAAAGCGGCAGCTGTCACAGCGACCACAGGCCCGTCCTTGCTCATCGGCTTGGTAGCACGATACAGTCAAAGAGTAATCTACCCCTAGCGCAAGCCCCTTAGCGATGATCTGTGCCTTGCTCAAAGCGATCAAAGGAACTTCAATCTTGAGGCTTGCCCCTTCGATTGCAGACTTGGTGGCCAAATTGGCCATTTTCTCAAAGGCTTGGATAAACTCGGGACGACAATCGGGGTAACCGGAGTAATCTCGTGCATTAACGCCAATGAATATCGTCTGCGCATTGACCACTTCGGCCAAGGCCATTGCATAGGACAGAAACACAGTATTACGTGCCGGCACATAGGTAGTCGGTATGCCGCTAGATTCTTGCTCAGGGACTGCCATTGATGTGTCCGTCAAAGAAGAGCCACCCAACGCCCCTATTCCTAGCGGGATTACTGAATGTTGCTCAACCTCAAAGGCGCTAGCTACCGCTTTCGCAGCCTGTAGCTCACTTGCCGAGCGTTGACCGTAATCGAAGCTCAAGGCATAGACTTTGAATCCTTCAGCTTTTGCAATGGCCAAACAGGTTGTAGAGTCCAGCCCACCAGAAAGAAGCACAACGGCATTTTTCGTCGCTGTCTGTTGCCTTGTACTCAAAACATTCTCCTTCGAAACAAGTTCATATCAGTGTCCGGGCTTATCGCCCCAGATATGTTTATGCAGCTGCAATTGCATACGAACATCGGCGCGCTCTTGCAAGATCCAATCGGCAAGCTCGCGATAGCTCAGCTGTTCAAAGCTTGGTGAAAACAACACTTCCGCCACACGATGACGTAAATCGAATTGGTCGGTCTTCGCCCTTGCCCAATCAAAATCACCGCGATCACAAATAACGAATTTGACCTGATCGGTGGATTTTAAAAACTTAATATTGCTCTCTAGATTTTTATCACACTCCCCAGAGGCCGGGGTTTTGAGGTCAAGAATAGTTACGACTCGTGAATCGACCTTCTCAATCGACATGGCGCCACTCGTCTCCAATGACACGGTATAGCCGCGTTCACACAAGGCTTGTAACAGGGCGATGCACTCAGGCTGCGCCAAGGGCTCACCACCGGTCACCGTAATGTATTTCGCACCATAGGAGTCAACCTGCGCCAATATCTCGTCCAATCCCATTACAGTGCCCTTATGGAAGGCATAAGCCGTATCGCAATAAGTGCAGCGCAGAGGACAACCGGTAAGACGCACGAATACCGTAGGCAAGCCTACAGTCGCTGTCTCCCCTTGCAGAGAATAAAAGATTTCATTAATACGCAGTGAAGGCGAGTGTTCCATAGAGGCTCGAAGGCAATATAAGGGGTTAAAACGTGAGAGGTTTGTTGCAGCAGTTCAGGCGAAATTAGTTCATTGCGCGCATATAAATATCTGCAAGATTCGCTGCAGAAGTATTCGGGTAACGCGATTGCACTTGGCGCAAAAGCTGTCGCGCGCGATCGATATTGCCTAATTTGTCATAGACAGTGCCCAATGAATACATTGCATCATCGACCTTACGGCCATCAGGATACTGTGTCACGATGACCTCGAAGGCATCACGCGCTTCGTTAAGCATCGATAGATTCACATAGGCCTGACCTTTCCAATAATAGGCATTGGTCACGAAACGGCCATTGGGGTACATACTAAGATACTGATCAAACTCGCTCACAGCACGTTGGTACTGCTCTTCTTGCAACAAAGAGTCTAAGGCAACTTGATATTGTTGCTGCTCAGAAAGCACCGTAGGCTGCAAGCTCGGGGCGGCGTTATTGATAGTGTTTGTCGCAACGCTATTGTTCGCAGGCACTGGGCTTGGGGCATTGCCAAGCGTTGCTGGGGCGACTGATGTTGGTGCTAGCGTTGTTGGTCGTGGCGTACCCGAGGCCTGTGGCGCGCTAGCGGTGCTAGCCCCTGTCACAGGCATTTGAGTAGCAGGCATTGGGCTAACAGTATTTGGGGCTTGCCCAGGCACTGTTTGCGAAACTGTCGGATTAGGCATCGGCGCTGAGGTGGCCGGTGCAACCGAGGAAAGTGAAGATAAGCGAGAATCGAGATCAGTATAGCGATCAAGTGATTCACGCTGCAAATTGCGCAACTCGTAAGCTTGTTCTTCAACCAAGCCACGAAGGGTTTCAAGCTCAGAGCGCATTTCTCTGAACTGATCAAGCAACATCACTAAAGCGTCATTAGAAGAAGCGCCGCCTGACTGCCCTCCTGTTGGAGTTTGGCCAGGCGTGAAAGGCTGTGCCTCTACGACTCCAGCAGCGCTCATAGCACCGGTGCTCAACAAAGCTGCTGGCACGGCAATTAGGAACGCTGCTAAAGTGTGCTTCATTTAATTCTAGCCTTACTTGATTTCAACACGACGGTTCAAGCGGTAAGACGCTTCTGATTGTCCAGTGTTTGCTGGACGCTCTTCACCGTAGCTAACCGTTTCGATTTGCGACAAAGACGCACCGTTTACTACTAGGTAGTCACGGATGCTGTTCGCACGACGCTCACCAAGAGCCAAGTTGTATTCGCGTGTACCGCGCTCGTCCGCGTGGCCTTCTAAGCGAATTCGACGACTGGAGTTTGCAGCGAGGTTACGACCGTGGATTGCAAGTACATCGCGATCGGATGCCATAAATTCTGACACATCGAAATCGAAGTAGAATACGGTTGTATTTAACGCGGCGGCTTCCATGCGCTGTTGGGCTTCACGCTCACGCGCTAAGCGTTCTTGTTCAGCACGCTGAGCAGCGGCAGTCGTTGCATCGATACCAGAAGTATCTGCAGCGGCTGGTGCTTCCATCATATCTTCGTCGCCACTAGAACTACATGCTGCAACGCCCATGATTGATAATGCTAGGATTGTTGTTCTAAAAAATTTCATGCTGTGCGTACCCACTCTGCAAGTCCTCCGATAGGCTGATGCTATCAAATTTTCAAGTTTAATAACTTTAAATACCTTTAATTTAAGAACGGTGACCAAGATGGTTCCCGAACATCGCCCTGCGCGGATGGTAAACGGAATTTTACACGTCCGTCAATGGAAACGGCGTCTAGGATGCCTCTTCCATTAACCTTTGTGGCGAACATGATCATACTTCCGTTCGGTGCCACGCTGGGAGATTCGTCTAGTGAAGTGTCAGTAAGGGTGATGACCCGCTGAGTCTCGATGTTGAAAATAGCGATGCTATAGCTATTATCTTCGCGGGTATCACGTCTGACATGGACAAGATTCTTGCCGTCCGGCAAGAAACGTCCCTTCGAGCAATAAAAGCAATCGAAGGTCAACCGCTCTGGGAAGCCTCCGGTAATTCCGACCTGATAGATCTGTGGCTGCCCTGTGCGATCCGAGGTAAAGAGCACTGAACGGCTATCGGCTGTCCAACTTGGCTCTGTCTCTGCGCGCGGGTGATCCGTCAAGCGTGTTAATTGATTTGTCATTAAATCCATTACATATACATCAGGGCTGCCATCTTTAGACAACACCATCGCTAACTTAGTGCCATCGGGCGACCATACGGGCGAACTATTGATGCCCGGAAAATCTGTGATCTGCCGTCTTTCACCAGTGGCAATCTCTTGGATGTAGATGCGCGGCAAATTCGTCTCGAAAGACAAATACGCGATTTGACGACCATCGGGTGACCAAGCCGGAGACATCAATGGCTCTTGCGACTCCACTAAGACTTGTGAGCGATGACCGTCGTAATCGGCTTTCTCAATACGGAAATACGTCAGCTCTGGCGAGACGAATTGCGCTGAGACATAGAGGATCTCCGTAGAGAATGCACCACGAATGCCTGTAACCTGCTCAAACACCACATTGCTTATCTCGTGGGCGATATCACGCAATTGATCAACACTGCCGGTTAATACTTCACCAATGAGCTTCTGCTCACGCGCCACGTCGAAAAATTCGTACTGCACTTGTACCAATTGGCTGCCAGGCGAATGCGTGATCTTGCCCACTAACAAATAATCTTGAGCCAAAATACGCCAATCACGGAAAAACACTTCTGCCGCCTCATCAGGCATGCTGAGCATATTGCCCGGCGGCAATGCACGGAACTCGCCCACTTGCTGTAAATCAGCAGAAACCACAGCGGCAACATCTTCGCTCAATGCGCTAGTGCCTTCCCATGAAAATGGGACAACCGCGATTGGAATAGGGTTATCGACGCCTTGGGTAATTTCGATATTCAATTCTGCCGCTGTGACCATATTAGTCAAAATGAGCGTAAGCCAGAATATGTGTCGCATTTTCCTCATCAGTTCAACAAGTCCTGTGGTCTAAACGTTAACAAAAAAGTTCTGAAATTGCGGTCAAACATACGTGTATCCATGCCCTGCAATTCCGTAAAACGACGCACTCTTAGCACTGCCGACTCTGCTGCACGGTCAAAGGCAAAATCGCCACTAGACTGCACCACTTCTACTTCTAGCACGTCACCCGTGGGCACCATGCGAATTCTCAATACGGCCACCATGCCGTTTCTTGCACTTGGCGGGCGCGACCAGTTCTGTTGCACCAAGTCGTGAATCACCGCCGAATAGGCCATGACTCGCTCTGCCTCTGTTCTTGCGACCTCAGCAGCAGCGGCGGCATCGCGCTGCGCTTGCTCTTGTCGTGCTTGTTCTTGCCTAGCGGCCTCTTGTTGCGCTGCTAGTTCTTGCTGGCGACGCTGCTCTGCTTCGCGGCGTTGCTGCTCTTCGCGTTGCCGTTGTTCATCCGCTATGCGCTGCTGCTCGGCCTGACGTCGCTCTTGCTCTTGCCGTTGCTGCACTACGGCTCGCTCTTGCGCCGCGCGCTCTTCAGCTTCTCGCCTTTGCTGCTCTTGCACCCGCTGTGCTTCAGCGCGGGCTTGCTCTTGGCGGCGCTGCTCTTCACGCCTTTGTTCCTGAACCCGCTGCGCTTGGCGCTGCTCCTGCAGCTGCGCGTTTTTCTCTTGCGGGTTCTCGGCCACCAACAGGGCTTTCACTGATGGCGGGCGCACAATATCTATCACTTCGGTATTAGCTTGCTGAAAATAAAACAGCGCTAGCAGTACCAAGCCGTGAAACAGCACGGACGCAATGATCGAAACTGGATAACCATTAAATACTCTCACAGTGCAATTACATTATTCCAAAGGTTTCGTGATCAAATTAGGGCTTGCGACACCAGCGGCCTGCAATACCGTCATCAAACTGATGAACGAGCTATAACTGCTATCGCCATCGCCTTCGACAAACACCTGAATCCGTGGATTCGCACTTACAATTCTTGCTACTTGATCGCCCACCACTTCAAGCGCCACTGGCTCTTGTTCATCTTCTTGGGTGCTTCCCAAGCTGATATAGAAGGCTTCATCTGCAGTGATAGAGATCACCAAGGTTTCTGCGTTCTCATCAACGTCCAGTGGTTCAGAGTTGGCTTCGGGCAAATCGACCTTCAGGCCTTGCTCCAATAATGGCGCTGTCACCATGAATACAATCAAAAGCACTAGCATCACGTCAATGTATGGCACCACATTGATTTCAGCTACTGGCTTACGACGCTTTTTAACTATTTCCATGCTGCCTCAACGACACTAGCAATAAAGACCCGATTTTTCACACTTACTTACTTGTGCTGCTATATAACTGACGGTGCAGGATGCTGGAGAACTCTTCGGTAAAGGTGCTGTAGTTCCCGGTAATGGAATCAACCCGCGATGAATAGCGGTTATAGGCAACTACCGCTGGGATCGCCGCGAACAAACCCATCGCTGTGGCAATCAGTGCCTCTGCAATACCAGGAGCTACTACTTGGAGACTGGCCTGACTTTGGCTGGCGAGGCTGATGAAAGAGTTCATGATGCCGATGACCGTACCAAATAGACCGATATAGGGGGTAACAGAGCCTACTGTGGCTAAAAAAGTGAGGTTCTTTTCTAGCTTTTCTTCTTCTCGCGAGTAAGCGACTCGCATAGCGCGCTGAGCACCGCCCATGACGACTTCAGAGTCAATGCCGCCCTGTTGACGCAAACGCATAAATTCTTTGAAGCCGGCACGGAAAATATTCTCCATGCCACCTGTGCCCTGATTCTCTTTTTGCTTAGAGCTGCCTTCACGAAACAGTTGGCTTAGATCCATGCCAGACCAAAAACGTTTCTCAAAGCTAAACATGCCTTTTTCAGCCGCATTCAAGACCATCCAACGCTGTACGATCATTACCCAGGAAGTCACCGAGGCTGCCATCAAAATTAGCATTACCAATTGTACGGCCGCCGTCGCCTCTGCGATCAAACTCCATACGTTTAATGACTCACCCACTGCACGATCCTCTTGACTACCAAAAACTGGCGGCATTATAAGGTATGTTCGCCGCTTCTCATACACAATCCGGTGTTTTCTAAAGAGTTTTTAGCAATATAAGACTCCGGTCACGTACGCACGCATTTAACAATTGCAATATTACTTTCAACTGCTGTGATACTGACGGATTCCTGATGAATTGTGGCACAAAAAAGACAAGCCACATCGCCGCCAACCCCCTAAAAATTAAGGCTTAAAAAGATCTTCGCTGGCGCTAGGCGGTGTCATCCCAAAATGCAGATAAGCATGGGGCGTCACCACGCGTCCGCGCGGGGTTCGCATCATAAAGCCCTGCTGAATCAAATACGGCTCTAGGACATCCTCTATGGTGTCGCGCTCTTCACTAATGGCGGCAGCAAGACTGTCAACCCCTACCGGGCCGCCACCGAATTTCTCGATCATGGTAATCAGCAGGCGCCTGTCCATGTGATCAAACCCATTTTCATCAATGCTCAACATATCGAGCGCTTGGCTCGCCGCTGACTTATTGACCACACCATCGCACTTTACTTGCGCAAAATCGCGAACACGGCGCAGCAAGCGATTAGCAATTCGCGGCGTACCGCGCGAGCGACGCGCGATCTCTGACGCCCCCTCTTTATCGATCTCACACTCCAAGATCGACGCAGATCGCATCACGATACTGCACAATTGCTCAGCGGAGTAGAACTCCAAACGCTGAATAATGCCGAAGCGATCACGTAGCGGTGAGGTCAACAGACCTGCTCGAGTGGTGGCCCCCACTAACGTAAATGGCGGCAAATCAAGCTTGATTGAACGCGCTGAGGGGCCTTCACCAATCATGATATCTAGCTGGTAGTCTTCCATTGCTGGATAAAGAATCTCTTCGATCGCAGGGCTCAAACGATGAATCTCATCGATGAACAAGACGTCGCCGGATTCAAGATTGGTGAGCATCGCTGCCAGATCGCCTGCTTTTTCAAGTACCGGCCCGGAGGTGGTCTTGATCGCCACATCGAGTTCATTCGCGATAATATTAGCCAGCGTCGTTTTCCCAAGCCCAGGCGGGCCAAAGATCAGCACATGGTCCATAGCCTCGCTACGATTCTTCGCGGCCCCGATGAAAATCTCCATCTGCTTCTTCACCTCACTCTGACCAATATAGTCATTGAGCGATAGTGGGCGAATCGCACGATCCAAAGAGCGATCGTTAGGGCTCATATCTGGCGAAATTAATCGGTCTTCTTCATTAATCATGATTGCGCCATGCTGCGAAGGGCTTGTCTGATAAGCTCGTCGCTAGTTGAAATTGATGGGTCTGCCTTGATTGCTTTAGCGATAATACGCGTCGCTTCCGCCGGTTTATAGCCCAAGGCAACAAGGGCTGCCTCAGCCTCTTGCGACAATTGTCGCTCTGAGGGCTTCTCATCTGCTGCAGGAGCGCTATAGTCAGGGCTAGCTATGTCATCGCCCCACTCTTCCAAACGATCTTTCATTTCGACAATAAGACGCTCTGCGGTCTTGCGCCCCACCCCTGGCATTCGCGTTAAACCAGCGATGTCATTGACGCGCACAGTGCGCACGAATTCCTCGACAGCCATACCAGAGAGAATCGCCAACGCCATCTTCGGGCCAACGCCGCTGACCTTAATCAAGCTTCGAAACATTCTTCGCTCTTGCAGGGTGTAAAAACCATAGAGCAACTGTGCATCTTCGCGAACAACGAGATGGGCGTGCAAGGTGACTTCTTTCCCAACTGCTGGCAATTGGTAGATAGTACTCATCGGGACCTGCACTTCATAAGCAAGACCATTGACGTCGACCAACACATCAGGCGCTTGCTTCTCGGCGAGGATGCCGCGAATTCTTCCAATCACTCTTAATTCTCCTTAGATTTGCAGCCGACTTTTTCGGAATGACCGCGCGCCTGCAATTTTAACCATATGCGATTTTGTGTTGGCGTGACAGATAGCAATAGCCAAGGCATCTGCTGCGTCCGCTTGCACGGTGCCGCTCACGCCAAGTAGCACTTTAATCATATGCTGCACTTGTTCTTTGCCGGCACTGCCATTGCCAACAACTGCTTGCTTTACTTTTCTTGGGGAATATTCTGCCACAGGGAGGTCGTTATGAAGGCAGGCCAACATTGCACTGCCACGGGCCTGCCCAAGCTTTAGTGCAGAAGACACACTCTTGCCGAGAAAGACTTCTTCTATCGCGCTCTCCTGAGGACAGAACTCCTCGATCACACGACAAAGATTATCAAAAATTAATTTTAAACGTTCGGGATGCGGAACAGCAGGTAGGCGAATACAGCCGCAGCTGACATACTCAAGACGATTGCCCGTAGCGTTGATAATGCCATAACCGGTAATACGGGACCCCGGATCGACTCCTATTATCAACGCCATAAGACTGTTCCTGTTGTGGAAAATTGAATGGGTGTGCTTATAACTGGCTCATCACCTCATCAGAGATACTGGCATTACTGTAGACATTTTGCACATCGTCGAGATCTTCGAGATGGTCGACAAGCTTGAGCAGCACTTCCGCTGTCTCTAGGTCTAGCTCTGCTTCGGTTGAAGCGACCATAGACACCTCAGAGGACTCAGACTCTAGGCCTGCATTGCTCAAAGCGTCTTTGACTGCCCCGAAATTCTCTGGCGTTGTAATGACCTCGAGCGCCCCATCAGAGTGAATCTGCATATCGTCAGCACCGCCTACTAGCGCCACCTCTAATATTTTCTCTTCATCGCTACCGGCAGGGAAAATAATTGAGCCTTTCTTTTCAAACAAATACGCCACCGAGCCGCTAGTACCGAGGTTGCCGCCATGCTTAGAAAAGCTATGGCGAACCTCTGCTACTGTACGGTTTTTATTATCGGTTAGCGTTTCGATAAGAATCGCAACACCACCAGGCCCATAGCCTTCATACACCAACTCTTCAAGATTATCGTTATCTGCCGTGCCTGCGCCACGCGCGACCGCTCTATCGATCGTGTCACGGGTCATATTAGCGCCAAGCGCTTTGTCTACGGCTGCCCGCAAGCGCGGGTTGTCCGCCACGTGCTCACCACCCAATTTTGCGGCGACAGTCAGCTCACGAATAATCTTTGTAAACACCTTCGCACGCTTGGCATCCTGCCCGGCTTTACGGTGCTTAATATTGGCCCATTTACTATGACCTGCCATGAAACGCTCCTACCTCCTAAGGTCTTACTCTTTCGCCGTTTGGCGAATCTGAATATTCAGTTCTCGCAATTGCTTAGTCGACACAAGGCCAGGAGCATCCGTTAATGGACACGCTGCAGACTGAGTTTTCGGGAAGGCAATCACTTCACGAATTGAGTTAGCGTCAGTCATCAACATAATCAGTCGATCCAATCCAAACGCCAAACCGCCGTGCGGTGGGCAACCATAAGCCAATGCGTCTAATAAGAAACCAAACTTCTCGGCCGCCTCTTCTTCTTCAATTCCTAGAATCTCAAAGACCGACTGCTGCATAGAAGGCTTGTTAATCCTGATCGACCCGCCGCCTAATTCTGTGCCGTTCAATACCATGTCATAGGCACGCGATAGCGCATTGGCAGGATCTTTCTTAAGATCTTCCACGCTGCACGATGGTGCTGTGAATGGATGGTGCAGCGGTGTCAAATTGCCTTCGCTATCATGCTCGAACATGGGGAAATCGATCACCCATAGTGGCGCCCATTCCTTCTTCAGCATATTCATATCGATGCCGACTTTGATACGCAGCGCGCCAATGGACTCGTTCACAATCTTAGTTTTATCAGCGCCGAAGAAGACGAGATCACCGGTTTGTGCACCGATACGCGCGAGCACATCTTTGATGACTTGCTCTGGCATAAATTTCAAAATTGGCGACTGCAAGCCTTCAACGCCCGCATCGAGATCGTTCACTTTAATCCAAGCCAAGCCTTTCGCCCCATAGATCGAAACATACTTGGTGTATTCATCGATCTCCTTCCGGCTTAGACGCGCGCCTTCAGGGACACGCAATGCGACAACGCGCGAAGCAGGATCGTTAGCAGGGCCATTGAATACTTTAAAATCAACCTCTTGCATCAAATCGGCGATATCGATGAGCTCCATGTCGATACGCAAGTCGGGCTTATCTGACCCATAACGGCGCATCGCCTCTTCGAAAGTCATACGCGGGAAATCACCCAAATCAACGTCTAGGTGTTTCTTGAACACTTCGCGAATCATTGCTTCGGACATGCCCATGATCTGCTCTTCATTCATGAACGAAGTTTCAATATCGATCTGCGTAAACTCTGGCTGCCTATCAGCGCGCAAATCTTCGTCGCGGAAACATTTGGCGATCTGATAGTAACGGTCCATACCCGCTGCCATGAGAATCTGCTTAAATAGCTGTGGAGACTGTGGCAGGGCAAAGAAACGTCCTTGATGCGTGCGGCTAGGCACCAAGTAGTCACGCGCCCCTTCGGGAGTGGCTTTCGTCAACAAAGGTGTTTCGATATCAAGGAAGCCGTTGTCGTCTAAGAAGTTACGGATCGAATTGGAAACCTTAGAGCGAAAACGCAGACGGTCGGCCATTTCAGGGCGACGCAAATCGATATAGCGGTAACGTAGGCGAATATCTTCCCCTACCTCGGCGTGCTCATCGAGCTGGAATGGAGGCGTCTTTGCCGCATTCAACACCTCTAGCTGCTTCCCTAATACTTCAATACGGCCTGTGCCCATCACGTCATTAGTTGTGCCTTCAGGACGAGGACGAACGATGCCGGTCAGCTTTAGGACGAACTCATTGCGCACCCCTTCGGCAGTTGCAAAGGCTTCGACTGTATCTGGATCGATTACTATCTGAGCGATGCCTTCACGATCACGAAGATCGATGAATATGACGCCACCGTGGTCGCGACGTCGATGGGCCCAACCACAAAGGACCACTTCTTGGCCGACGTGTTGTTCGTTTAGTTCACCGCAATAGTGGCTGCGCATAGTTTTATCCTATATGTGTTTCTGAATGAGTTCCTGCACTTATCGCTTTGACTTTCCCGTAGGGATGAGGCTTAAGCGCTCGTACTGCCAGCGGCTGGGGTAGAGGCCTTATCGGCCTTCTTATCCGCCGCGGCTGGCGTATCTTGTGTACCATGGCGTTTAGCGCCAGTCTTAAAGTCGGTCTCATACCAACCACCACCTTTAAGGCGGAAGCTGCTTGCCGAAACCAATTTGCTCAGCGCCTCTTTTTGGCACTGCGGGCATTCTTTCAAAGGGCCATCGCTAATTTTTTGCAATGCCTCAAGTCGATGACCACATTCTTTACACTGATACTCGTAAATAGGCATAGTCGCCAAACACCCCTTTTACAAAACAAAACGATTTTTGAGTTAATCGAAAACCGAGCATTATACCCTAGCTCTAAAACAACTGGCATCCCCATCGGCATGATTCTGGCACTATAATTTAGGGTGTTTACGTAAAATACGCCATATAGCATTGCCCACCTTGATCTCATGCGCATTCTTGTCGATTAATGCTTGCGACCCCTAGGCAAAAGCTTTATAAATAGAGCCCCACAAAGGCGTAAGTGGAAATAATAACGTCCTCGAATACTTGCAGGAAGATATCCTGGGGTTCTCCCCTTATGCGGGAGCAACATAAGAAACAACCTTCATCATTAAAAGAGACACGGGCATGGCTGTAGCAAAAACCACAAAGAAAGCATCAACAACACGTAAAATCACTGCAATTCAGCAGAAATACACAAAGACTGCAATCCTCAATGAGATCTCAGCGAACACTGACCTTACTAAGAAACAAGTTTCTGAAGTATTGGACGAGCTAAGCATCATCATGGAGCGTCACCTTAAGAAGCGCGCGGTTGGCGAGTTCACGCTTCCTGGTCTATTGAAAATCAAATCAGTGACACGTCCTGCGCGCCCTGCTCGCAAGAATGTTCCTAATCCTTTCAAGCCAGGCGAGTTCATGGATATCCCTAAAAAGCCTGCCACCACACGCGTTAAGATTCTGCCTTTGAAAAAGCTGAAAGAATTCGCACTGTAATTACCGCGACATTAAGGATGTAATGTCCTGTAAGTGTCGATTACTAGTTACTCAGAAAGGCAGCCCTTGGGCTGCTTTTCTCATTTTAAGGTCCAATTAAATGATCCGTGCCAGTCAATACCTTATAGCCACTCTGAAAGAAACCCCAGCTGACGCTGAAGTGGTTAGTCATCAACTTATGGTTCGTGCCGGGCTTATTCGCAAGCTTGCCACTGGCCTTTACACTTGGCTACCCGTGGGGCTCAAGGTATTGCACAAGGTCACCAACGTCGTGCGCGACGAAATGAACCGAGCCGGCGCCATGGAAGTCTCTATGCCTGTCGTGCAATCGGCAGACCTTTGGATCGAGTCCGGCCGCTGGGACAAGATGGGGCCAGAGCTATTGCGCTTTGTCGATCGCCATGATCGGGACTTCTGCCTTGGCCCAACCCACGAAGAGGTCATCACAGACCTTATTCGCAACGAACTGAGCAGCTACCGGCAGCTTCCTGCTAATTTCTATCAGATTCAAACGAAGTTTCGTGACGAACGCCGCCCCCGTTTTGGCGTCATGCGCGCGCGCGAGTTTCTCATGAAGGATGCCTATTCATTTCACACAGATGAGGCCTCCTTACAGACAACGTATGACCAAATGCACAAGACCTACTGCAACATCTTCGAGCGCTTGGGCTTAGAGTACCGACCTGTACTAGCCGATTCCGGCAACATTGGCGGCAGCATGTCCCATGAGTTTCATGTTTTAGCCGACTCTGGCGAAGATGAAATAGTGTTCAGCTCTGACAGCAGCTACGCCGCCAATATTGAAATGGCCCAAGGTGAGCTGTCCGACAAGCACTACGCAGCGCAAGAAGAGAAGAAAGCCAAGGCTGCGACTATCGATACGCCTAATGCTCACTCGATAGAGGATGTTGCGAAACTATTAGATGTTGAACCACGCCGACTCGTTAAAACCATGGTGGTCCAAGCCAATATCGATGAACAGCACCCAACGGGTCTAGTCGCGCTTGTTATCCGCGGCGACCAAGAGATCAATGCCATCAAGGCGGAGAAACACCCCTTGGTCGCCTCGCCCTTCACACTTGCCGATGATGAGGCGATCGAAGCGGCACTGCATTGCAAAACCGGCAGCATTGGCCCAGTAGACCTGCCAATTCCCGTGATCGCCGACACTAGCGTCGTCGACATGGTGAACTTTGTGTGTGGCGCGAACCACAATGGCCAACATTTGCTAGACGCCAACTGGGGTGCCGACTGCCGCTTTGACGACAGCGCTGACCTGCGCAAAGTGCAAGAAGGTGATATCAGCCCAGATGGCAAAGGCACTCTGCAGATTAAGCGCGGCATCGAAGTCGGCCACATCTTCCAACTTGGCACTAAATACAGCGCAGCAATGAACGCCAATGTGCTAGATGAAAATGGCAAGAGTGTCACCATGACAATGGGATGCTACGGCATCGGAGTCAGCCGAATTGTCGCTGCCTGTATTGAGCAGAATCATGACGACAAAGGCATCATCTGGCCTGACAATATCGCCCCCTTCCATATCGCCATCATCCCTATGAACGCCCATAAGTCAGAGGCTGTTCTAAAATTAAGCGAAAGCTTGGCGCAGCAGTTAACTGATGCAGGCTATGATGTCTTGCTCGATGACCGCGATAAAAAGACCAGTGCTGGGGTGAAGTTCGCCGACATGGAGCTGATGGGAATCCCCCACCGCATTGTTGTATCCGACCGAGGTATCGAACAAGGCGCATTCGAATACAAAGCTCGAGCGGCCCAAGACAATGAGTTAGTTCCAGAGCAAGAGCTTCTATCATTCTTGCAGAATAAAATTCGTCTCAATTAATCCCATTGGCACTAGTGGGGCCCACACCTTACTAGTGCCATACAGGAAATAACTTATGAGTGAAGCAAACCAGGCGATCACTGCGCGCCTCGAAAAACTCAAAAAACAGTTTAATAGTTTACTCACTCCCCCTACCGCTAAAGACAGTACCGTTCGATTTATAGGACTACGGGCTTTTCAGGTAGCGTTTGCTGTTGCCAGAGATTTGGCGCAAGGCCAGCTCAGTTTGCGAGCCATGAGCCTCGTTTACTACACCGTCATCTCCTTCATCCCCTTGCTCGCCCTTACCTTCTCTGTACTCAAAGGCCTTGGCGCACACAACTCGATGGAGCCAGCCCTACTCAATTTACTAGCGCCATTGGGCGATCGCGCCGACGAGGTGACTCGCAACATCATCATGTTTGTCGAGAACGTGCGCGTCGATGTTCTCGGCTTCGTCAGCTTAGGCGTCTTAATTTACACCGTGCTCAATATGATGCAGAAAATTGAGGCAGCGTTTAATTTCATTTGGAGCGTGTCTGAAGGCCGAAAACTAGCCACCCGCGTCAGCGATTATCTTTTCGCATTGATTGTCAGCCCCTTACTGATTTTTGTATCAGTGGGGATTAGCTCCTATATTAATACTAATTTTTTCGCCGTCTATATCGAGAGCCTGCTGTTTGGTGGCACGATCATCGCGATTGTCGGCACCCTGTTTGCCTTCTTCTTTATGTCGATGGCCTTTGCCTTTGCGTATCGCTTCATCCCCAACACCCGCGTGCGTTTTGGCCCCGCTTTTATTGGCGGCATGATGACCACCATCATCTGGAAGGCCATGGGGATTTTCTTCCAAAGCGTGTTTGCAAACTCCAGCAGCAATGAAATTATCTACTTAGCATTCTTCACCATTATTTTGGTGATGATCTTCATTTATTTAGGGTGGTTAGTTTTGCTGACAGGCTCTAGTATTGCCTATTACATCCAAAACCCCACACGCATTCACATAGGGCGCCAGAAGCCACGTTTGAGTATTGCCGACCAAGAGAGTAATGCGCTCAACGTCGCCTTTCTTATCATCAAGCGCTTTCAAGCCCAGCAGACTCCTTGGAGCGCAATGGAATTAAGCGAACATTTGCGTTTAAACCCAATCGTCGTTGACGATGTACTCGATACTTTACTGGGCATCAATTTCATCACCCCCACAGATCAAGACCCACAACGGTATTTACCTACCGGTGCAGTCGAGCGAGCGACCATCCAATCACTGTGGCGACAGATGCGTCACTATGCCCCTAGCACGCACGTGAACTCCAATATCGCGCGCCCAGTGCCTGAGGTAAATGAGTTTCTAAAAGACTTAGAAGAGCAAGCCGCCCAAGAGTTGGGTGAGCGCCGTTTTCACAATAGTGATGAAAACAACGAGTAAAGCCACCGCTAAGCGATTAAACGTTTACAATACCGCCCTTGAGAAAACGATAGAGAATTCATTATGACGACTACAAGCCCTTATGTGCTGGTTCTGTACTATAGTCGCCAAGGGGCGACAGAGCAGATGGCACGGTTGATTGGCCGCGGCATTGAACAAGCGGGTAACATCGAAGCGAGAATCCGCACGGTACCGGCGGTATCAACCGTCTGCGAAGCAAGCGCCCCCGAAATTCCAGATTCTGGCGCCGTTTATTGCACAGAAGATGATTTGCGCCACTGTTCCGGATTGATTCTTGGCAGCCCAACGCGCTTTGGCAATATGGCAGCCCCCTTAAAGTTTTTTATCGATGGCACAAGTGCACTTTGGCTCTCTGGCGCACTGATCGATAAACCTGCCGCCGTTTTTACTTCGACGTCGAGTTTGCACGGCGGACAAGAAAGCACACTCCTAAGCATGATGAACCCTTTGCTGCATCACGGCATGATGTTGTGTGGGCTCCCTTACAGCGAGGCGCAATTGTCCACCACCCAAAGTGGCGGCACTCCTTACGGTGCCAGTCATCTTGCTGGGCCCAACAGTGACCGTAAAGTGGATAAAGACGAGAGCGAATTGTGCATAGCATTAGGCAAGCGCGTTGCCCGCATTGCTCTGAAACTGCAAGCCTAGAACGACAACAATACACAGAAATTCGGAATTAGTGATATGACAGACCACAACACACCACCTGCCCTGATCGATCTTTCGCATCGCGCAGTGGTGTATCTTTATGCGGCATTGTTGCTGACCTTTACCGCCTATGGATTCACACAAATCCCCAACGGCAATCTCACCGCAATCATCGTGTTGTGGCTTATTAAAGTTTTGCCGCTGTTGATTTTTTTGCCGGGTTTACTGCGCCGCAAACTACGCACCTATGCATGGCTTTCATTTGTTGTGTTGTTGTATTTTATTCAGGGCGTACAAACAGCGTTTACAGAGGATGCGAGGCTTTACGGGATTATAGTGAGCGGTTTATTGTCACTTTTATTCTGCGCGTTGGTGATTTATATCCGCGCGTTTCGCGGTTACTACAAAACACCCCTTTGATTAACTGGCGTCACTCGCTTCCATCAGCTCACGCAGTAACGGCACAGTAATACGGCGTTTAGTTTGCAAGGAAAATTGATCGAGCTGTTCTAGCAATGACAACAATGCTTGCATACTGCGTTCGTTGCGCTGCAATACATAATTGAGCACATCCTCGCTCAGGGCGATTCCGCGTTGGGTCGCTCGCAATTGCAATGCATAGCGTTTCTCTTCATCGCGCAGGCCATGCAATTGAAACACCACCCCAGATTGCAATCGCGAGAGCAAGTCCGGCAACTCAATGGCCAACTCTCTTGGTGCACAGTTGGCGGCGACGACTAAACGCGTACCACTGTCGCGCAGCCGGTTAAACAGCGAGAAAAACGCTAACTCCCACTCTTTATTTCCCACTATGGCTTGCACATCATCGAGACAAACCAGGGTCAAATTTTCGAGCCCTTCGAGAATCTCGGGGGCGAAATCTGCCACTTGCTTTAAAGGAAGATAAAAACTGGCAGCGTCACGCGCATCAAAATGGTGACATACTGCCTGCAGCAAATGGCTGCGCCCAGCGCCAGTGCTCCCCCACAAATAGGTGAACTGTTCAAGGCATGAGCTGCGTTGCTCATAAAGATAGGCTAACGCCTGAGAATTATTGGCACTGATATAAAAGTTATCAAAGGTTGAGGAATCATCGAGCCCGACCTGCAGAGCTAACTGCTTATTTTTATCGCTCATCAATCAACGTACCCAGCGATAATAAAAAGTATTGGCGCGGCTCTCTTGCGCGAATGATTCAAGTGGCTCCATGTCCCGCCCCAAGGCAATGAACTCGGTAAACAGGAAGGTGTTGCCAATAAGGCTCACGTCTAACTCAATGCCCGAGCCATCCAATAGCGCGGCCGACACCGAATCCACCACCGCAAGGGCCTGAATATAGGCTAGCAAATCGACGTAATCTTTGGCACTGTCGATGCTCTCCACCCGCAAGGTCACGTTGGCTGGATTGGCCAATTTCAGCAAGCCAAAATGGGACGATATGGTTTGCGTCACGCGATTGAGCGCGTTCTGCGCATAAGCGCTCAAATCACTTTCGAAACTGTCGAAAGACTCCACATTATCTCTGAACAAAAATTGCCAAAGGCCAACCAATTCGCCACCGGGGGATTCTAAGACGCGACCGCCTAGGATTGCGTCAGCCCCATAGCGAGCACTAGCACGTCGCAGCGCCTCTTCATTCAGGCTCCACGCTACATCGATCGGCAAATTACGACGATCTTCTAAGTCCATCAACGGAAATAACAGCGGTATGCCCCGTACACGCGAGAATTCTCGCACGATGTCCATGATTGGGTGGTCGGAATCGGCTCCTAATAGCTCGCGACGGCCGTCTGCGCCTTGCACCGATAACCACAGCATTACCGCTGGGCGATTCTGATCCCACACCGGAATGCCGGCGGTATTGAGCATGTCATCGACAAGGGCGCGGTCGAAACGCACGCTGATGAAATTACGTTGCTCTAAAGTCCCAGAGCTGGTTCGATAGCTCACTTCTTGGACATAGCTTTGGGCATCGCGAATGGCCCGCTGCACAGCGGAATTACTCAACCAGCGCTCCTCGCCAGTAATCTTGAGGATCACGGCGGTAAGCCCCTCTCGGTAGGCTCTTATGCGCTCGGCGTCTCCCTGCCCTGTAACCACTATCTCTTGATCGTACAGCCCCGTGACGATTAAGCCATAGGACAAAGAGCTAGCCCCTAAGCACAGTAGGAGGCAAAGCGCGCGTAAATAGTGTCGTGTGTTTGCAAAGAGATTCATGCCGCGCATCATACCCGATCTGAGACGCCTTGACACGAGCGAGTGATTGACAAAATTTCAGCGAAAATGCTCGAAGTAATACCCTGAAAAGCTCGTAACTGATAGAATTCACGCTCCTCATGACCAGCACACGGACCTCTCCCTCATGACACAATCTGCAGATCAAGCCAATAAGCCCTCCCTTAGTTACAAAGACGCCGGTGTAGACATCGACGCGGGAGATGCTCTTGTCGAGAAAATCAAATCGGTCACCCAGAAAACACGCCGCCCAGAAGTCCTCTCGGGCCTTGGCGGTTTTGGTGCGCTTTGCGAGATTCCTGAAGGCTATAAACGTCCAGTTCTCGTCTCTGCGACTGACGGCGTTGGCACAAAACTTAAACTGGCCATCGAAACAGGCAAACACGACACGATCGGGATCGACCTTGTCGCCATGTGCGTCAACGATTTGATCGTCTGTGGTGCTGAGCCGCTGTTCTTCCTCGACTACTATGCGACTGGCGGTCTTAATATCGATCAAGCGACGCAGGTTGTCGAAGGCATTGGTGCGGGCTGCGAACTCTCTGGTTGCTCGCTCATCGGTGGCGAAACCGCCGAGATGCCAGGCATGTACCAAAAAGGCGATTACGATCTAGCCGGTTTTTCTGTGGGCGTCGTCGAGAAAGACGAAATCATCGAGAACAAGCACGTACAGCCCGGCGACATACTCATAGGTTTGATGTCATCTGGCCCGCACTCCAACGGCTACTCATTGATCCGCAAAGTATTGGAAGTCAGTAACACTGCCTTGGACGCCGATTTCAACGGCAAGCCAATCGGCGAGGTCCTTCTTGCCCCCACAGAAATCTATGTCAAAGCGATTCAGGCCCTAAAGGGCAAAGCCACTATCCATGCGCTGGCCCATATCACTGGCGGCGGCATTGTTGAGAACCTGCCCCGAGTATTGCCAGAGAACACACAAGCGGTGATCAATCTAGATGCGTGGGCGCGACCTGCCATATTCAACTGGCTGCAAGAGCAAGGCAATATTCAAGATTCCGAGATGCTGCGCACTTTTAACTGTGGCATCGGAATGATCGTGTGCGTGCCTGAGCAAGACTGCGCGGCGGCACTAGCGATCTTGAAAGAGCATAACCTAGGCGCCTGTGAGCTTGGCAGCATACAAGCTGCGCAAGCTGGCGCAAAACCAGTAGTATTGGAAGGATCCCCAAGATGAGTGAGCCCTGCGCTATTGTTGTTCTGATCTCTGGAAACGGCAGTAATCTTCAGGCATTGATCGATCACAGCAGCGAAGGCGGTTACAGCATCGCTGCCGTGTTAAGCAACAAAGCCGATGCCTACGGCTTGCAGCGTGCACGCCAGGCTGGCATCCCTACGCGCGTCGTCGACCACCGCGAATTCAAAGACCGGGAAAGCTTCGATGAACGCTTAGTACAAGAGATTGACGCATTCGCACCCTCCTTAGTAGTCTTGGCCGGTTTTATGCGCATTCTCAGTTCAGCCTTCGTTCAGCATTACTCCGGCAAAATCCTTAACATTCATCCATCATTGCTGCCGGCCTACCGAGGCACTCAGACACATGAGCGAGTCCTAGAGGCCGGTGAAAAAGAACATGGCGTGAGTGTGCATTTTGTAACAGAAGAGCTCGACGGCGGTCCTGTAGTATTACAAAGCGTTGTGCCGGTCCAAGCCGACGATGATCGCGATAGTTTGGCCGCACGCGTATTTGTGCAAGAGCATCGCATTTATCCGAAGGCCGTGTCTTGGTTTGCTTCGGGGCGACTAAAGATGCAAGACCAAGCGGCTTTCTTCGATGGCACTCGCTTAGGGGTTCACGGGTTAAGAGAAAATAGTGCATGAAAGTAGTGTCGACACTGACAGTTTTGAGTTTGCTTTTACTTGGCACAACGAGCCAAGCAAATGAGCCGCGCCCTTATGAGGCCGTCTATCAAGCCAAAGCCTTGGGTATTTCGGCAACTGCCACTCGACGCCAGAGCATCAGCGACGAGCAGCAATACACCTTAGAAAACAGCCTCTCCCTCGTCGTGCTCGGTGCCAATGTCGGCAGCGTTACAGAGACCAGTGAGTTTGTTTGGAATGACTCACAGATCGTGCCGCTGCATTATCGCTATGTTCAAACTGGCATCAGCGCAAGCAACGAAGAAGTATTTTTCGATTGGAATAATTCTTTGGCCATTAGCCAAAGCGATGAGGAATCCTGGGAAGTCGCATTGAGCGATGGTGTGCTCGATAAGCTAAGTTTCAGCGTGCAAATCGGGCAAGACATCGCCGAACGCGAATTAGCGCAATTTCAATACAATGTTGTCGATGAAGACAAGATCGATGAACACCTTTACCGTATCAGCAGCGAAGAAGTCCTCGAGACACCATTGGGCAAATTAAACACTATTAAGATTGAACGAGTGCGCGCTGCAGAGAGTCGCCGTAGAACAACTGTATGGTTGGCTAAAGATTGGGATTATTTATTGGTGCGCTTAGAGCAAGTGTCAGGCTCTGGCACCGAGACGCAACTGTCTTTGGAATCGGCCACCATGGATGGCGAGCCAGTCACTGGGCTCTAAGCCTTATTCATCGTCTTCATTCTTGCGCTGCATATCGTATTTACGCATCTTCTCGACAAGTGTTGTTCGACGAATGTTCAATCGATCAGCCGCACGCGCCACTACCCCACCACAATCATTTAGCGCCTGTTCGATAAGGTCGCGTTCAAGATTCGCCAAATACTCTTTTAGATCTAGACCATTTAGCGGCAACAACGCCTGGGCTGGCGCGCTACTAGGCGAAACTGCTGCACTGATATCCGCAACAGGAAGCTTGTGCTCCGGCAGTGATTTCAAGCTCGCGATTTCCTCCTCTTCTAAATGCCTGAACTTCATCGGCAAATCGTTCACACCGACAATACCATGGGGGTGCAGAATCGCCATGCGCTCGACTAGGTTCGCCAGCTCTCTTACATTGCCAGGCCAAGGATGACGACACAGTGATTCGATAGCACTGCTATTAAAGCGAACCGAGCCACGTTTCTCACTTTCCAAACGACTAATCAATTCGTTGAGCAAATAGGGAATATCCTCGGCCCGCTCTCGAAGCGAAGGCATTTCGATTGGAAACACATTCACTCGGTAATAAAGGTCTTGCCGGAAAGTTCCCAGCTCAATCATGTCTTCAAGGTTTTTATGAGTTGCTGCAAAGATGCGAACATCAGTTTCAAGCGTACGCGTGCCCCCTACCCGTTCATAGCTATGCTCTTGCAGAACACGCAGCAGCTTCACTTGCATAGGCAATGGCATGTCACCGATTTCATCAAGAAACAAAGTGCCACCTTCGGCCATTTCGAAACGCCCAATCCGCGTTGAAATTGCGCCAGTAAACGCCCCTTTCTCATGCCCAAACAATTCACTTTCTAATAAGTCGGGCGGTATGGCACCGCAATTGATCGGCACAAAAGGTTTGTTTGCGCGCTGCGAGTTCATATGCAGGTTTCTGGCAACTACCTCTTTACCCGTGCCAGACTCACCTGTGATTAAGATCGTGACCTCTTTATCGGCAACCTGCCCCATGATGTTGCGTATCTTCTGCACCTCGGCGCTATTGCCTACAAGACTGCGGAACATATTATAGTCACGCACACTATTGTTCTCTTTCAAACGGGCATAGTGCTGCCGATACACTTCGGCTTTATGTAACGCATCTAACACCGGTTGATGGCTCAATGGGTAGGGAATAATAGCGGTGATGAGACTATGCAAAGACTCTGGCAAGGTTTTGCCTTGCCCCTGCAAGTCTAGAAACACAATGGGAATGCCTTGGTCGAGCTTACCTAGAGCGCCAATGAGCGCCACTAGGTCGTCTTCAGGATAAGTGCTTAGCAAGGCTAATTTGATCGACTCGGGAGAGTCGAACTGACTGCTGACAATATCTTGCCAGTTATTGAGGCTAGCAAATTCGACGGACTCGCCCAGAAAAGCCAATACGACTTGGAGGTCTTGGCAGGACTGTTTATCGTCATCAATTAATAGGATTTTCCCTTGATCGGCGATATTCAAAGTAGGCGGTTCCATCTTTAGCAAGTTTGACAAATTCTAAAACGAAAAGATGCTAACGATAGTCGCTAACATCTTCAAGTTTACACTATTGCCTTGAGCTAGTATTGATACCGCCCAAAACTTGCAATGATTAGACAACGCCCACCATTATTAGTCAATCGAGAGCTCATCCTCTTCAAGCTCCGTTGTCGCTGGCGCAGGGGCAATCGCATCCCAACCGTCTTTGATCGTAAGCAACAAATCTGACACTTCATCTAGCAAGTCTGGGTCATTCTTAACATTGGCCTCTAGCAGACGGCGCTGCATATAGTCATATAGACTATCGAGATTGCCTGTAATCTGCTCGTCGGCACTGGCATCAAGACTATCTTGTAAACCGCCAAGAATAGAAACAGCCTTGCCAATCATTACGCCTTTTTGTGCGACATCATTGCGTGCCATCGCGCCTTTGGCTTGCGACAAACGATCCAAAGCCCCATTGAGTAGCATCTGAATGAGTTGATGCGGGCTAGCCCCTTCCAAGGCGCTTTCAGTGTTGATCCGTTTGTATTGCGCTAATGCGCTTTGAGCTGCGTACATAGTCTTCTCCAATTGTCTAAATAAACCATAATTAAACGTAAAAATCTGCCAATAACTATTCTTTCGATGATCCGCTTGCCAAGGCCTCTAATGCGGCCAATTGGGACGTCAGGAAATCTGCGGTGGAGTTAAGCTGGGAAATAATGATGTCGTTGGCTAAGAACGAAGTACGTAAACGCTCCTCAGAGCGCGCTATACGCTCTTCCAAGGCAGCACGACTTTCTGCAATGCTTTCCAACTCCGTTGTAAGGGTACTAGTTCGTGTTGAGAACAAACCGCCAGCATCAAGGAAGGTATCCATAAGGACGCTGAGATCCTCTGCAATCCCTTTGATATAACTTACAGAGCCGCGAGCCCCAAGATCGCCACCAGTGACAGTAAGACGAATCCCAGTCGCATCATCTGCCTCACCAGAAGCATTAGTGCCAGATCGGCCAACAGCTCCTGCTCCTGTAGCAAAACCAAATATGCCCGCCGCATTGCCACTCAGGCTATTGACCAATACTTTCGAAGAAGAACCTGTGCTATTGGAAATAATGCCAAAGCCACCAGTGTTGGTATCGTATTCGACCGTTACAGACACGCCAGCGGCTAGTAGTGAAGGGCTGTTATTAATGGCAGTTTGCATCGAAGAAGCAACAGCGATTGGATCAGTATTGCTAATAGTGCCAAGCGTAATCGGGGCACTAAGAATACCATCGACGTTTAAAGTAAAAGTATCAGATACAGAGCTTGTACTGAGGTCTCCGGCCGCGACATTTAAATAGAAACCAGGCTCGGCAGCAACATTGCCTGAGCCAGCAATCAAGGTCTGCCCTATTCCATTCGCTTCAACGCCATTGATTGTGCCAGCCACATCGACGCCATCGACAGAACTAACTCGTGGGTTATTGCCACTAAAGAAACCTAACTTATTTCCTGCGTTAGTTGAAACACTGCTCATACTAATGACGTCAGAAGCATCTCCTGTAGAGAAAACAAAGCGTCCGAGTTCAGTATCCGAATTGTATTCGTAAGAAACCGTTACTGTAAGACCGTCTTCCCCCAAATTATTACTCTGGGCGACAGACAAACCATCGAGACCAGTTACAGTTTGTAGCGATAAGCCTAACCTTGCAGTCGCCGTTGGATTGACCGAGGCGACCTCAATTTGTGTTCCAGCCCCTGTGCCCGATGCATAAGTAAAGACCAATTGGTCACTACCATCTAGAGTGGCGATCACCTCATCGTTTAGCCCCGCGCTAGTCAGTGCGTTCTGAACTTTCAACAGCGTATCAGCGGCATCTGTTGTGGCTGTATCGATGGTCACGGTAACAGGTCCTGCTCCATCAATATCCAACTCAAACACCGCATTGTTAGAGGAAAAATCAAAGCCTCCTGCGTCCACAGCAGCACTTGCCGTTAGTGTAGCGGGCGTTCCATCTTGCGTAACTTGAATCTGACTGCTTGCTCCAGTCGCGACAGTTTCGAAATAAATTTGGTCACTATCACTTAACCGTGCCGTTACCAATCCGTTTAGAGCACTCGCATCTATCGCATCCTGCACAGCTGCTAAAGTATTTTCGATAGTGCCTGGTGTCTCACCACCAAAGGAGACCGAACTCGCATCCCCATTAATCAAAATTTCTGTTTCACTACTGCCATTGTCTAAACTTAAAGTGATCGACAGATTAGTCGTAGAGAAATTCTGCCCTGCCGTCAATGTATCACCAACGTCGGTTTGAGCGGCAACCGCATCAAACTGCGGATCAGAGTTTATCTGATTACTAATGGCGGCAATCACATCATCAGGGCTGTTGTAAGTTACCGGCGAGCCACTACTACCAGGAATTGTCAGAACACTGCTACTTAGAGAGTTGACGGTGAATACAAAACTAGTATCGTCATTGAGCAAAAGTGGATCGTCAAAATTTTCGCTCGACACGCCATTGGGAGTGCTTAATCCATTCAACTGGTTACCAAAGGCATTCCCTTGAAATGGGGATGTTATTCCAAGAATATTTGCAACACCTTGTTCAACAGCTATAAAACCAATATTTGAATTAGAACCATAAGTATTCGATTGAAATTCAAAACGTTTTTCAATGCTATTGTATTCCACGGCAACACGAAAATTAGAACTGGTATAGTCAGCATTAGAATTGATACGCGTTTGGATATGCGCCGCAAGATCTTCCGCCGTGTTGTAAGTGCCTTGTACCAAACTTATGTCTGCAGATATACCATTAAGTAACGCCGTAAACTGGTCATTCTCCGCATCGATAACGATGTTACCCGCAGCAAGGTCGTCTACCGCAAGTCCCACATATGTACCAGTAGTCGCTAATTGAGTAATTTCTACATCATAGGTGCCCGGCTTGGTAACTGACGAAGATGTTGAATAAGTGATCAAGCTGTCAGATGCACTTCCACGTGTTGCAAACATCGCGAGAATATCAGCGGAGTTCTCACTAAATTTTGTCGCGAATTTTGCACTATCAAAACTCAACTTATAACTATTATTTTGATTGGTAGTCACGCCAATTTCAGACAATGAGCGCACGCTACCCGTTAATCCAGTTACTGATTTTCGGAGTATAGAATTGATCTCAGAAATTGCTAAACGCAAGGTTGAGTCGCCGGTGAGCAAGCTCCCTTGACCATTCTCTCCTGCGGTTGTATCAAAAGCGGTCAGCTCGTCAGCAATAGTCTTGAGTGCATTGTAGCTAGCGACAAATTCTTCTAACTTTGCCGAGATCGACGACGAGTCTTTACTTACAGAAAGCGTAACAGGACCTGCCGTCACACCTTTTAAATTAATAGTGGTGCCAGTGATGACACCCGTCACTAAATTATCTGACCTGTTAATCGACAAACCGTTAACAGTAAACAAGGCATTTTGTGCCGCAATTGTTTCGGTCAAACGAACCGAACCTTCCACCAAGCCTTCGCTATCATCAAGCCCAAAACCATCCAAGCCATCAACATCCGCTGCCACTAGACCTAATTCAGCCGAGGCAGCAGTACCGCTGGAATCGACACTAGAAATTTGAATACTACTAGCTGCCCCAGCGGTGACTCGCGTCAATACTAGTTCATTGTCATCATTCAGGCTCGCGATCACATCGCTACCTAGGCCTTTGCTAGTAAGCTCAGTATTAATGAGGTCTACGGTTTCTTGTCGAGATGCTGTTGCCGTGTTTAAGGTGATGGCTACCCCAATGCCTCCATCGATCGCTATATCGAAAGCGGCATTGTTCGACGAGAAATCGAAACCATCGCTTAGTGCACTACCACCGGTAACAATAGCAGAGGCCCCATCAGTGATCACTTCAAGCTTTTGATCAAATCCTGTAGCTGCTGTCTCGAAATACAATCGATCACCGTCTGATTTAGCAACAACATCACCAGCGGAAAATCCAGCCGCTGCTAGCTCCGTATCTAATGCGGACTGAACAGCTGCCAATACATCTTCAGTTGTCGCAATACCCCCGCTAGAGGGTACATTGACATTCATATTCATGCCTTGATAGGCGAGAATAAAAGCAAGGTTGTCGGTATCTAGACCCGCCCCACTCGAAATATCGAGTGAACTTGTAGCTGTCCTAGCCGTAAGGTTTGCATTCTGACTCGTTGCATTATAGTTGAGCGCTTTTAAGCTATCTGTCCCTGAAGCAGTAATCTCTATGCTGTTGTCTGCACCGCTATTTTTGCCACTAAACACTAAACGATAGCCACTGCCATCATCAACAATACTTGCTTGGACGCCAAAATTGGCTTTATTGACAGCATCACGTACGCCCGATAGCGTATTGTTCGCTGAAGATATCACTATGGTTTTTGAGGTCGCATCGGCATTGACTTCAAAGCCATCATAACTACCGCTCTCGCCGTACGTGGTAGTTCCAAAACGAAAATTCAGCACACCAGTCCCAACTGTACTAGTCAACTCTTCATACGAGCCACTGGCGATCGAATGCGCCTGAGCCAATTGACTAACGTTAACAGTGTAGTTTCCTTCGGATGCCACGCTGCTAGCCGTGCCTGAAACAGTCGCATCATTAGTGCTACTAACAGTACTGGCATTGAATGTCGAAGGGAGTTTGAGTGATTGCAGCACATTGTCGAATGTGGACAACGCACTAGTGATCTCGCCATAGGCTGATATTTTAGCCTCAGCAATAGCCTGCTTATTGTCGAGCCGCGCCTCAACCGGCGCGCGTTCTGCTTCGATAATTTGTTCAACGAGATCGGATGTCAGAAGACCTGATCCCACACCCAGTGACTGAATAGAGGCCATGCGTGCTCCAAGAGCGAGTTTGGTAGACGGTTTTTAGTGGCAATAAAGTGACCTTGCGCACCACACTAGCAATGACTAATTCAAGTTATGTGCCAGATCTAAAAATATATCGCAAGCACCTGTCTTATATAGAGTTTATCGGCAAGGAAGCGACTTTCTTGAAAGCGATTAGTGCATGGCTTTGCCTTGCTCGGCAATCGCTTGCCGCAAATTTTTGCGTTGCCTGCCCAAGCGCCTTATCCTGTGACTCAACTTCACTCATGACACAGGTATCCCTACATGCGAAAGGGCAAAATAGTCGACATTTATATCGCTGCTAAAACCGATGACACGCCCCTAGTGCAAGAGCGCATTACTGTGCTTGCGAACCAAGGAATCGTAGGTGATCGCTACTTCCAGCCGCAACCAGGCCTAGCACTAGAGACACTCCCCCCACGCAAGGAGGATTTATCACTCATTAGCGCGCAAGAGTTAAAGTCGTTCAATGAGCAGTTCGATCTTGATATCCCCTATGGGGACTTTCGCCGCAATATCATTACCACAGGCATCGACCTCAATGCATTGGTGGGGAAACAGTTCCGTATTGGCTCTGTGCTTTGTTTAGGAATGGAGCTATGTGAGCCCTGTAGCAAGCTTGCGCGTACAGTGAATTCACTTGTATTGCCGCATCTAGTTAGTAAAGCTGGGCTACGCGCCGCGGTGTTGGAACCGGGAGAGATTGCTTGCGATGACGAGATAATCGAGCTGGGTAGCTAGAAAATAAAAGGCACGCTTACGCGTGCCTGAAGATTTTAAGGAGTTTATGATCAGTTTTTGGTTTAAGAGTTAGACTTGCGCCTTGAACAAAATAATCGGTTCTTGTGCGTCTAATTTTTTTGCCAGCTCTAACGCCTCTTTACCACCAAACTGTCGTACTAATTTTCTTGAGTTTCTGTCCACAACGGTCACCGAAGGTTCGGCTGCGCCCAGTTCAACGCCAAAAATAATGTCCCTTTGTATCGTCTGAACATAATCGTTCAATTTTGCGACTGCAACGTCCAGTTGTTGCTCGTTTGTATCTTTTTCCTGGGATCCTGCTTCAAGGGCTCCGCTTTCTTCCATTTCTTCTCGTCGTTCTTCTTCGCTTCCTGAAAATAGACTGGAGTGTCCTCGATCATTATTCTCGGTTTGCACTGAATTAACCTTGTCTCGCGAGACAGTTGTCGGCAGATATCTTGTTATACTGATGTCAGTCAAGGTATGCCTCCAGAGCGCGTCTCTAAAATTACTCAATCATCTAAACCTGCTCGCAGATTATCCTCTTTGGCGCCCCGACTCAAGGAGTCGGGGGCCAAATCGGAAGTTCAACTTACTGGAGTAGTGATAGCACCTGCTGTGGAGCAGCATTTGCTTGCGCAAGGATCGAGATACCAGCCTGTTGCAGGATCTGACTTCTTGACAGTGCCGCCGTTTCAGAGGCGAAGTCAGCATCAAGAATTCGAGAGTTTGCAGCTGATAGGTTCTCAGCGGTTACTGCCAAGTTAGAGATAGTCGTCTCGAAACGGTTTTGAATCGCACCGAGTTCAGCTCGTGCACCGTTAACAGCGTTCAGAGCGTTATCGACCGCAGTAAGCGCAGCATTCGCACCATCCTGAGTAGAGATATCTACCTCAGTCAGGAACTGACCCGCAACACCACCACCGAATGAACCTTGTGATAGACCTAGGCTAGCCAATGCGCTATTGCCATTAGTGCCACCAGTAAGGTTGATCTCACCAGCAGAAGACAAGGTTACAGTCGAGTAAGTTGTCTTCGCATCAGCGTTGGCGCGAGTGATACCAGTTGCGCCGCCGTCCGTGAAGTCAGTTTCAGAGATGCCGGCACCTGCTAAACCGAAGTTCGCTGCAGAGATCGCATCGCCATTCGTATCCAGTGCCAACACAATGTTACGACCATCAGCAGCAGTTAGCGTTACGCTACTACCATTGTCTTCAGCCGTCACACCTGTTTGCCCCGTGACCGAATTAACCTGGTTGACTAGGAAAGTTCTGTTAGCATCGGCGCCGCTTTGTGCTGTAAGACTTACACTTACACCATTCAAATACAATGTACCTGAGTTGCCTTCTGTGCCGTCTGTTGCAGCTGAAGTGCCCTTCGCTACAGTAGCGTTTACAGATGCGCTCACACCAGTTGAACCAGTGGATTCATTGATAGCCGCTGCAATGGCGATACCAGAAGCTTGCTTGCTACTAGAGTTAGCTGTATCAAATGAAGCGGAGTCGTTAGAGGCCTTCGCTGCATTGATGCTGACACCATTGACTACTAGGTCGCCAGAGGCGAGGTTCTTGAATGAAGCCTCAACTGCATCTGTCCCTGTTGCCGAAGTAGCAGCTAGGCCTAGTTGGTCAACTGTTGAGCCACCGAGGTTAGAAACCGCAACCGAGCTAGTAGAACCGGTAGTATCAGACGTGAAGACGATAAATCCATCGTTGTCCAAAGATGCTACTGCACCAGTAATTTGCCCGTTAATGTCCGCTAGCAACGCTGTCGAGTTGGCAATATCTGAATTGATATTGACGTTCTGAGCGTCGCCACCGTCTACAGTCACCGTGAAGGTTGCGTTATCCGCACCTACTGCAGAAACACCTGTAACAGTGTCGGTAATATCAGTACCAAAGACAGTGTCAGCGTTCACTGTACCCGCATTATTGGTAATGGTTAACGCTTTACCAGTTTGACTATCTTCTGTGAAAGTTAGGAAGTCACTGTCATCAATTGTCGCCGTAAAGCCAGAGCCAGCGATCTGTTCATTAATAGAGGCCAACATCGCAACATTACCAGCACCAGCAGTGCCACCATTAGCCGCATCTGTATAGTCCTGATCTAGAGTTACATCGTAATCCAATCCATCTACATTCACTGTGAATGAAACATCAAGCTCAGCTTCACCATTATCAGTTGTGCCAGAGGTAATTCCAATAACAGATGCCAATGTCGTAGTATTAGTCGGATCGATGAAGTTATTCACTGTCACCACACTGGTGTTGCCTTCAGTGTTCGATGTGAATGTCAATTGACCATCATCGTTGAGTGAGGCAACTGAGTTGGTGAGCTGTCCATTGATTGCTTGCAACAATTGTGCGCTAGTTGTGTAGTTGGCGCTCAATGAAACAGTTTCTGTAGCAGGACCATCTGTCACAACATCAAAACTCGCAGGAATCGTACCTTCAGTTCCTGTGTCACTGTCATTTACACCTGCGGCAAAACCAAGCAAAGTACCTGCATTACCAGCATTTGCACCACCTGGCTGAGTAGTGAAGATTATAGTGCTACCTTCCGCAGCAACTTCAGTAAAAGTCAAAAAGTCATTGGCGTCTAGAGCAGCTCGAACTACCCCAGCCCCAAGTTCCGCATCAAGTTGAGATTGAATTTCAGTGACTAGTGCACCAGCTGCACTTAGGTCAGTACTGAGTGTAATATCAGCATTGCCTCCGTCCACTATACTAATTCGGAATGAAATCTCATCACCCACACCTGAACGATCTAAACCACCACTTAAATCCGCGGTACCAGTCAGCGTTGCCTGTGTACCCGTTGCTGTGAAGTCGTAAGAGAAGTCACTGATATCTGTGCTACCGCTAATCACTGCGTTACCAAGAGAGAAGTCAACACCAGTTCCAGCTACTGCAGTATTACCAACAATAATCGCAGCCGCAGATTGCGCGCCATCACTAAAGTCGTTTGCGAAAGTGCTAACGTCTGTTGCACCCGCTGTTAAGGCTGCGCTAGTCGCTGCCTGGAATGCATCAGCTACACGAGCAGTTGAACTAACACCTGAAACACCGGCAGTGAAGGAACCGCTTACCAAACCCGCGTTTGATAAATTAGCACCAGTGATATTGATTTCGCTTGTATCACTGCTTGCTACTAGAGTGAATCCACCTGTTTTAGTACCTGCAGCCGCAAGACCTGTGCTTTCAGCAGTCAATGTGCCTGTGAAAGACGTTGTGATGTTACGGCCATCTGCTGCAACCAAGCTAACACCCAATGCATCATCACCACTGTCTACAGCAGTAACACCAGTCAAACCAGATTGCGCGTTAATTGCAGAAACAACCGCTGCACGTGACGACGTGGCATCGGCTGTAGTTTCAACAGAGATCGATGTGCCGTTTACAACAACAGTACCAGCAGTGACTGATGCAGTCATAGCTGTACCAGCAGCAGTGTTTTCATCAACAATTGCTGTTACACCAGTCTCAGCGCTAGCACGGTTGACTGCAGCGGCCTTAGCAATGGCTGAAGCGCTTTGATTTGCAGTTGATGCTGTATCGTCGGAGGCACGGCTTGCACCAATGCTTGTTCCGTTGATAACGATGTCACCACCACTCAACGCAGCGCTTGTAGCAGTAGCACTAACACCCGATTTCGTAGAAACGCCCAAAGTGTCGGCAGTCAATTTGCCGATGCTGACGCTGATAGTCTCGCCAGAGTTTGCACCCACCTGGAATACAGAAGAGAAGCTACCGTCTAGTAGGTTCAAGCCGTTGAAGTTTGTTTGCGAGCCGGCGCGTGAGATTTCAGCGATAAGTTGCTGAGTTTCTGCGTTTAGGGCTTCGCGGTCTGCGGCAGAGTTTGTTCCGTTAGCAGACTGTAGTGCCAATTCACGAATACGCTGCAAGGAGTCAGTCATTGCACCCAATGCACCTTCAGCCGTTTGTGATAGAGAAACACCATCACCTACGTTTCGGATTGCCACGTTCAGACCATTGATCTGAGACTGGAAGCGCGTGGAGATCGCAAGACCTGCCGCGTCATCCTTTGCGCTGTTGATACGTAGACCAGAAGACAGACGCTCAAGAGCCTGGTTCGTGGCCGCCTGTGAACTGTTCAGGTTGCGCTGAGCGTTCAATGAAGCGATGTTGGTATTAATGATCTGAGGCATGCTTTGATACTCCTGATTGTACACGTTAAACTGAGTCGCATATAGAAGAGGAAAACTACTGCTCGCCTTATGCGTTATCAGGGTTAACGACAAAAATGCTCAAAGCTTTAGCATAAATTTAAATTATTTTTATGCAGGTCAAAGCTCTTTGCGGTCATTGTACTCCTACCTTCTAAAGAAAGAGGAGCGCCTAGACCCAGAAGTATCGGCAATTTGTGTGAGGGCTTTAGCAGTTTTGGGGTTTTTGTATAACTTTGAGGGATATTGGTAAATTTTGGAAAAATCGCGGGCAGGCCCGCTCCCACAGATAGTGGTTTTAGCTAGATCTAGGGGAACCCACTGACTGTGGGAGCGGGCCTGCCCGCGATTAGGTATGATTGACTCTATTATCCAATTGAAAGAAGGAACATCAATGACCCAACCCTCCCGCACCACCCGCGAACAATGGGCCACGATCCTCGACCTGTCTCACCGGATGCTTGAACTTGCCGAAACCCGTGACTGGGATTCGCTGCCGCCTTTAATGAACGCTAGGGATAAGTTGATAAAACTGTATTTCACCGCCAGTGCCTCGCTGGAGCGCACCCAAGAGATGAAAGAGCAGATTGAGATGATTCAGAACAACGACCGCCTGATTGTGGAGCTAACCAAGCACAATCGGGAGCTATTGGCGGATGAGTTGATCAAGCTGCAGAAGGCGAAACAGACGGTCAACGCCTATAAGCAACAAATGGAAAGGCTACAAACACAATAGCGAATGCCTGTGTTTGCCCCACCCTTTATATGTAATTAAAGATTGATAACTTACTGACCCGCGCAAAACTGGCCTGCGCTGCCTCTAAGATGAAGCTTTCTTGGGTCAATTGGCTAATCGCCGAGGCATAATCCAAGTCTTCAAGATTCGACAAAGCTTCTTGTATCGCCAGCTTCGAATCCTCATTACTCGACAAGGTCGCATCGACCAGATTCAATCTTGCCCCTACCGAGCTGCGCGTTTCCAGCATAGTCGTTTGCGCATTACTCAGATTAGTCAGCGTTGTTGCTGTCTGTTTAGCAAGAGCTTGTTTGTCTACTACATTATCATCAAAGGTCTGTAGCGCTAGTACAAAGTCTTCAAGATTGCCTAACAAGCTTTTTTTGTCACTGGACTCGACAATAAAGGTATCACCAACCGCTGGGCGCCCTGAGATATTGACCCCAACCCCGCCAAACTCAATTTGTGAACCAGAGACATAGGGCTCATTTTGCACGAGTATGCGGCCATCGGAGACTTGGCGAATATTATAAGTTAGGCGTGGTGGGCTCGCCTCGTCTAATGGGCGGAATTCAATAACGACGTCTTCTGGGTAAAGCTCGGCAAAGGCTTCTGGGTCAAGCACCACTTCACCGCCAATCTTTGCCGCTGGATTGCCACGGTTGCTCGCATTAGCGTGGCCGATGACTGTTGGTTCTGCGCTCTTTACATCAACGAAAATCTTTTTGCCGGAATCGCTAGAGGCCACAGAGGTCGCTGGCGCAATTTGAATCGTGCGCTGCCCTTCATCGCCCGTAAAACGATAGCGGCCGTCATCGCCTTTCACAAAAGGCTCACTTTTGCCCTGATAGCCGGCAAAGATATATTCACCGTTCGCATCGCGAGAGTTCATCATCTGCGCCATGGCATCGATGGTTCCCTGCAGCTCAACTGCAATGAACCCACGCTGCTCTTTGTTCAAGGCACCATCGCCGGACTGCGTGACTAACTCCTGCGCCTTGAGAATCAGATCACTGATACCCGTGAGCGCGACCTCTTCGCGGTTCAAGCGGTTGCTTAGAGTTGACAGATTGCTATTGTATTGCTCGTTCAGCGCTAGCTCTTCTTTCAATGCCAAAATACGAGTGGTGGCCACGGGGTCATCCCCTGGGGACAACACACGCTTGTTCGCCGCAATCTGCTCTTGCGTTTTCGAGACCGCTTTTTGCATATCCAGCAGGCCATTGAGACCGGTCTGGTGAATCTGAAAACTGGATAGACGTATAGACATTGCATTTTCCTCACATTAAGCCTGTGGGGCTTAGATGTTAACGATAGTATCGAATAGATCTTTCGCCATAGTAATAAGTCGCGCCGACGCATTGTAATGTTGCTCGAACTGTATGAGCCTTGCCGCTTCTTCTTCAATATTGACACCAGAGACTCCCTGTAAGGAATCCATGGATTGCCGCAATAGAGCTTCACTGGCCGATTGACTCAGTTGTGCTTGGCTGGTCAAAATGCCCAAGCTTTCCACCAACTGTCCATAAGCGCCTTGATAGGTAAGATTGCCATTAGACAGTGTTAGAGCTGTGTTCAGTGACAACATCGCAGCGCCATTGCGGTTGTCCGCCGTGCCATCGGTGTTGTAATTGATGATGAAACTGTCGCCAGCCTGCGGAGCCCCATTTGCGCCCTGCCCACTTCCGATGCTGACTTGATAGCCTGTCTCTTATACACATCTCCGAGCCCACGAGACCTCTCTACATCTCG
>CAJXSF010000035.1 GCA_913061515.1 uncultured Gammaproteobacteria bacterium
GATGTAGAGAGGTCTCGTGGGCTCGGAGATGTGTATAAGAGACAGTGTCAAGGTAGCGCTCTAACCAACTGAGCTACGCGCCTAGAAAGGGCTTCCACAAAAGAGGTGCGATTATAGGGGCATGTATTTAAAACTACAATACAATCACACTGTTGCCGCCACAAAATAAGAGAGTTTCGTAAAATTTTTACTAATTATCGCCCTATCAAGCTTTAAGAAGAGCATCTTTGAGAACACTCAACCTGTCGCGCGCCGCAGCAGCCTCTTCAAAATCTAAATTACGGGCGAGCTCATACATGCGTGTTTCGAGCTTGGCGATCTCTTTAGTCAAGGTCTTAGCATCCATTTTCGCAACATCTTGCTCATCGGCCCCGCGCTTATCCCCTGCCTTCGTGCGTTTATTACTCTTCGCTTCGCTAGCGGCACCATAAGCCCCTTCCATCACATCGGCAATCCGCTTACTAACCCCCATCGGAGTGATATTGTTCAGCTTATTGTGCTCGATCTGAACTTGTCGACGTTTTTCCGACTCGGCAATCGCTCGCTCCATAGACCCTGTAATCCTATCGGCATAAAGAATGGCACGCCCTTTTAAATTACGAGCGGCACGGCCAATGGTTTGGATCAACGAGCGTTCGGAACGCAAGAAACCCTCTTTGTCTGCGTCTAATATCGCTACGAGCGATACCTCTGGAATATCCAAGCCCTCTCTTAATAAGTTGATACCCACCAAAACATCGAAATTGCCTAAGCGTAAATCACGAATAATCTCAGAGCGCTCTACCGTATCGATATCCGAATGCAGATAACGCACCCGCACATCGTGCTCTCCCAGATAATCCGTTAAGTCCTCTGCCATACGCTTTGTCAGCACGGTCACTAACACGCGCTCTTGCCGCGCCGTCACTTCACGAATCTGGGACAAAAGATCGTCGACTTGCGAGCTTGCAGGCCGTATTTCTAGCTCGGGATCGAGCAAACCGGTGGGCCGGACGACTTGTCGAACCAATTGCCCAGCATGAGCATCTTCGTAGGGGCCAGGGGTTGCAGAGACGTAGATGATTTGTGGGGTAAGTTGCTCCCACTCTTCAAAACGTAGCGGTCTATTATCGAGCGCGGAGGGCAAGCGAAACCCATACTGCACCAGTGTCTCTTTGCGTGAGCGATCGCCCTTATACATCGCCCCTAATTGAGGGATAGAGACGTGCGACTCATCGGCGATCACCAAAGCATTCTTAGGAAGATAATCATACAAGGTGGGTGGCGGCTGCCCTGCTCCACGCCCAGAGAGATAGCGCGAGTAATTCTCAATACCAGTGCAGTAGCCTAATTCGGCGATCATCTCTAAGTCGAATTTGGTTCGCTGTGATAAGCGCTGCGCCTCCACCAACTGATGATTTTCCTCCAGTTGTTTCAGGCGCTCATTGAGCTCCAATTTTATTTGATCCATGGCGTCAACCATCGTCTGCCTTGGCGTCACATAATGGGATTTAGGAAAAACTGTGAGCCTAGGCACTTTTTTAATCAATGCGCCAGTCAGTGGGTCGAAGTACGACAAGGACTCGATTTCATCATCGAACAACTCGATGCGAATCGCGTGTTTATCAGACTCGGCAGGATAGATGTCAATGACATCACCACGCACCCGATAGGTCGCACGCTGCAATTCCATGTCATTGCGCGTGTACTGCAGCTCCGCCAATCGGCGCAATATGCTGCGTTGATCGACCTTATCGCCACGATCCAAATGCAGCACCATCTGCAAATAAGACTTTGGGTCGCCTAGACCATAAATAGCCGATACCGTCGCCACGACAATGACATCTTGGCGTTCAAGCAAGGCTTTGGTCGCCGACAAACGCATTTGCTCGATATGCTCATTGACCGACGAATCTTTTTCTATAAACAAGTCTGAGGATGGCACATAAGCTTCAGGCTGATAGTAGTCATAGTAAGAGACGAAATATTCTACGGCGTTGTCCGGGAAAAACTCCTTAAACTCGCCATACAGTTGCGCCGCCAGGGTCTTATTCGGCGCCATGACCAACGCTGGCCTTTGAGTGCGTTCGATGACATTGGCAATCGTGAAGGTCTTGCCCGAGCCAGTCACGCCCAATAGCGTCTGCGCCGCCAAGCCACTATCAAGACCATCGATTAGTGATTCGATCGCATTAGGCTGATCACCTGCTGGCTTGAAGCGGGAGTGAATCTTGAAAGGAGTATCCATGAACTGCAATTCCGCATTGGCGTGAGTAGAAATTTCAGCCGAATATTATAGCAGGATTAGAAAGTGACTGACTCAAGTCGATAAGGGGTTGACCACCGTAAGCTTTGTGATTAGTATACGCACGCTTTGAAGACATCCACATATCTTCGATTCACTGCCCAATAGCTCAATGGTAGAGTAGGTGACTGTTAATCACTTGGTTCCTGGTTCGAGCCCAGGTTGGGCAGCCAAATTTCTGGCTCGCAAACCCCTCTTCTTTGCACTCAAAATCTGTTAATACCCCATTAAGCCAATACACACTATGCTGTACTGGCTTGTCGCTGCTATTGCGGGTCAAATCTTTGCAAGACTTATCCACTGCCGCGCAATCAGGTATAGTACGCCAACACTAATCATCCTCCACAGGAGAAAATAAACGCATGCGCACACTACTACTCGCCCTCGTCTTTAGCCTTAGCAGCCTCTCATTCGCCGCTGACAACGCTAACCCTATTGTCGTCATGGAAACAAATAAGGGCACTGTGAAAATCGAACTATGGGCCGACAAAGCCCCTATTACCGTGGCGAATTTCCTGCGTTATGTTGACAGCAATTTTTATGATGGTTTGATCTTTCACCGCGTCATCCCAGGATTTATGGCACAAGGTGGCGGCTTCACACCCGACATGATGCAAAAACCAACTTTAGAGCAGATCAAAAACGAAGCAACTGCAGAGTTGAAAAACGATCGCGGCACACTCGCGATGGCCCGTACGCAAGTCGTGGACAGCGCCACTAGCCAATTCTTCATCAACTTAGTCAACAACGACTTTCTTAACCACACGAATGAAACACCTCGCGGCTTCGGTTATGCCGTATTTGGTGAAGTGGTCGAAGGAATGGATGTGGTAGATGATATTGCCGACGTGCCAACTGGCAATCGCGGCATGCATCAAGATGTGCCAAATGATGATGTTGTCATTATCTCGATGACACGCGAGTAATCATGCAGCCCTGCTACATCATTGCGGTGTTGCAGGGCTATTTATACAGAGTCGTCACTTTGCCATCGGCATCAAGTTTTTCTATCTTGTCCTCAGTGGCACTGACTTCATAATGCCACAGCGGGTCAGTCGCCCCTTCTTTGGGCTCAAAACCATCTACAGCGGCCATTAGAATTTCACGAATCTGATTCAAATCTAAGCGTTTACAAGCCACCTGCAAACGACCAATCAGCGCCTCCAGCTCAGGCAAACTAAGCGCTTCTTCCTCTGCACGCATAATCTTCGGATGCTCAGTACCTGTCACTGACTCTCCTATCAATAATTCCTCATAGAGCTTTTCACCTGCACGCAGCCCTGTGTACTCGATTGCGATATCGCCTTTGTAGGAGTTTTCATCTTTAACGTCATAGCCCATGAGGTGGACCATTTTCTTGGCCAGATCGACAATCTTGATAGGCTCGTTCATATCGAGCACAAAGACATCTCCACCGGTGGCCATCGAACCGGCCTGAATCACTAGCTGCGCTGCTTCTTGCACAGTCATAAAATAGCGAGTGACCTCTGGATGAGTGACCGTTACCGGCCCCCCTAGACTTATCTGCCGCCTAAACAAAGGCACAACCGAACCGGAGGAGCCAAGCACATTACCGAAGCGCACCATACTGAAACAGGTTTTGCTCTTGTTGTAAGCCATTGCTTGCAAGACTTGCTCAGCGAAACGCTTGGTTGCCCCCATGAAATTGGTAGGCCGAACTGCTTTATCTGTGGAAATCAAAACGAAATGGGTCACGCCAGTTTTCTCAGCCGCTTGCGCTGAGGTTAAGGTGCCAAAAATATTATTTTGCACGCCCTCGATGATATTGCTCTCTACCATCGGTACCTGTTTATAGGCGGCCACGTGATAAACCGTATTGACCGCAAAGCGTCGCATCGCGTGCTCCATCAGCTGCGGATTTCCGACATTGCCTAGCAGCGCGATAAGTTCAATGTGTTCTCCGCCTTCGATGCTAGCCTTTGTCTCTAGCAATTCATTCTCGACGGTATAAAGGCCATATTCGAAACTATCCAGTAATACTAGACGCGAGGGTTTTAATAAAAGAATTTGCCGACAAAGCTCCGAGCCAATAGAACCCGCAGCGCCAGTAACCATGACCGAGCGACCAGTAATACAGGCCCCAAGCAGCTTAGGGTTAGGCGGCACGATGTCGCGGCCCAACAAATCTTCAATATCAATATCACGTATTTCATCAACCCCCACCTTGCCCGATACCATATCGAAAAGATCAGGTACTGTTTTAACGTGCACAGGCAAATGCTCAAGGCGATTGAGGATCTCTTTACGTTCAACATGAGTTGCAGAGGGGATGGCGAGAAGTATTTGTCGAACAGAAAAGTTCTCTACCAAATCTAATAATGCACCAGGGCTATATACACGGATGCCGTGCACCGTACTGCCAATAAGGCTGCGACTGTCATCGACGAAGGCCACTGGCAGGTATTGATCGCCATTTTGTAACGCAGCCACCAATTGCATGCCCGAACTACCGGCTCCGTAAATTATCACAGGCTCCTTAGGGCGAAAATTTTGAATCAGGTTCTGTAATGCCACCTTGGCGACAAATCGACTCCCCCCTACAAATAGCAGGGAAATCATCCAATAGATTGGGAAAATGGCATTGTCATAGCTTGCTGAAGGCAAAAAGAAATAAGAGGTGGCAACTAAAAGGCCGGTCGAGATTGTCACGCCCTGCAGAACGATGAAACCGGATTGCAAACCCATATACAAAAGGATGGCCCGATACAAGCCGATACGCAGGAAGACGATGACGCTGGCGATATTGGCCAACGCGAAATAGAAGGTCACCCCTTCATTGACTGCAAAAAACTCCATACCCAGTAACGCAAACGATAGCCATAGCGCTAGACCGAGCATCACGCAGTCGGCCAACATCATTAGCATCTGTTTAACAGTTCGCGACAGCGGTACTGTATACAAGTTCATACACTATCCTCAAAGGCGAGGCCGCGGGACATTAGCGCAATTTTGCATGCACCCATATCGTCAATCGGCCTTCTGTTTCTTTGCCTGCTCCGCAAAGAATGGCTAACACCGTCAAAGGTACAACGGCAAGCAATGTAAAATATACCCCATATTCGGGGTGTTTACCTGCGTAAAAAGCCAAAGGCAGCAAGTAGATAACATTTATTAGTAACACAGCTATTGAGACAATTTTGTGACCATTCGGGCAATTTGCCATATGTTGATAGGCATGCTGCCTGTGAGCATGCGCCCAAGGCTGCCCCGCTAACACTCTTCTTAACAATGTGGTACTTGCATCCACTACAAATACTGCCAATAGAATGAACCAACTCCAGAGGCTCATCGTTGCGTGAATATGGGCAAGCAAGGCGACTAGGCCTAGGCTCATGCCCGCGAATCCGCTACCTACATCCCCCATGAAAATCCGTGCCTGAGGCCAGTTCCAAACTGTAAACGCGACGCTGCCTGCAAATATAAACAAACACAGCAGCGCTAGTGGATAATCGGCATTACTCGCCAATAGTGCGGCGGCCACCAAACTGACAAAGCCGGTTTGAGTGCCTGCCAGCCCGTCGATTCCATCCATAAAATTGTAAAGATTGGTCAGCCACAAAAGACAAAGCGGTGCTAGAACAACTCCCAGCAGCAGCCCATCCAATGCAACACCCCCGAATGTCAATTCAGGCAACGGCCCTAAAAATAGCAAGGCCAACACCACAGAGGATGCCTGAATTAGCAGACGCAAGCGGTGATGAAGATCACTTCGATCGTCGATAAAGCCTGCCACGGCAACAGGCAGGCTCATACTCAGGGCAAGTAACTCAAAAAAACCCAAGCCCCCTTGCAAAGCTAATAATGCGATACCGAGCAAATAGGCAAAGACGATTGCCACACCTCCCCCGACCGGAGTGATGACGGTGTGTGAACTACGCGCGGTGGGAATGGCAACCAACTGCGCCCTGTGTGCAAAATTAAGCATTGCGGCCATGAGCAGCAAGGATAATAGAAATACAGGAATAATCAGAAACGCAGCGAGCATAGTGAACCTTAACAACACACGAATTTGTAAAACGGGGCGCTGAGAGCGCCCCATTCTACTACAGACAAAGTCTGTTTATTCTTTTGTGACGATTAGAATCTTGTCACGATTGCGGGCAATGGTAGCAGGACCAATTCCGCGTACCTGCTCCAAGTCATCAACGCTCTTGAACTCACCAAACTCCTCGCGGTGAGCAACGATATCTTCCGCCTTGGACATCCCCACACCGTCCAAAGCAAGCGCTAGCGTAGCGGCATCGGCCGAATTGATATCCACTTGCGACTTTGCAGCAAGCATCTGCGTGACTTCATCATCCTCTTGCGCCAACACTGGCACATTGAACGCGATCAAACTTGAAAAAATAATAGCAACACAACAGAAAATCCTTTTCATGATTGTTTCCTTTCATAGTCTTTGGGATTGTCGATTCATGCAGCCACGGGGGCTACATTAATGAATCTAGCAAAGATCACCAAAATCGCCATGAATTTTCTGGAAAATAGTGTTGAGTTTCTCTCTTGGGTTAGCATCTTTAGTAATTGGTCGCCCGATGACCAAGTAATGACTGCCCGCTTGCAACGCGGCCGATGGTGTCACAATGCGCTTTTGATCATCTGCAGAATCCCCTTCTGGACGAATACCTGGGGTGACCAAAACAAAGTCGCTGCCCAGATTTTCACTGAGTGCCGACACCTCTTGTGCCGAACATACGACTCCATCCATACCACTACGCTTTGCCAAAGCGGCAAGACGCTGTACTTGCTCTTGCGGTGATGCCTGCAGACCAATCTCGGCAAGGTCTTGTGCGGACATGCTGGTTAGCACTGTCACTGCGATCAACAATGGTTGGTGTTTGGCACTGCGCACCGCCTCTGCGGCTGCCTGCATCATTTCACTGCCTCCACTGGCATGAACATTCACCATCCACACACCTAGCTCAGCAGCTGCTAACACGGCTTTAGCGACCGTATTAGGAATGTCATGATATTTCATATCTAAGAAGACATCGAAACCTAAGGCGATGACTTCTTCTACAAAGCTAGGGCCACTACGTGTAAAAAGCTCTTTACCAATTTTGACTCGGCACTGCGCTGGGTCAAGTTGGGCCAATAACAAGCGTGCTTGGGCGGCATCTGGATAATCCAGTGCCACAATGATCCTCTTGGTATCAAATGAGCTTTTTGGCATAAAACGCTACTCCTAGGAAAAATGAATCAAGATATTGCGGTGCTATTATCACTAAGCTTATCTGCTCTCTCATTGGCTAAGCTCTTCTCTAATTTACTTACCTGACTGCGCAGGCGTTTTATCTCTAGCTTGGCCCGCAAGTTGCGTACTAAGCCTGCCCCTAGTAACAACCCTAATACTCCACCTAAAGCAAACGCCGCGATTATCCAAACAGCCAAAGCTTGGGGGGCAAGTGTGACAATCCCAAAGGAGAGCGCAACCGGTTGTGTGTTAGAAAAAGAGAACACAATGCTTGCGACAAATATGATGAATATAAAACACCAGACAATAATGCGCGCCAGCTTATTCATGAGACCGCCCTCTTAAGATGTATGAGCAATAAAAGTAGCAATAGATTATACGCAGTCCGAAACAAAAAAACGGCGATACCCTCGCGGGTTCGCCGTTTTTTTTACCAAAATAATCTTTTCTACAAAGATTAGCTTGGATGTGTTTCCAGACTGAGGTTGACGCGATCACGTAGCTCCTTACCAGGCTTGAAATGAGGAACATATTTTCCACTGAGAGCCACCGGAGTGCCTGTCTTGGGATTACGCCCTATGCGTGGCACTCGGTAGTGTAGTGAAAAACTACCGAAGCCCCGTATTTCAATACGACCACCTTCGGACAATACCTGAGACATATATTCAATAATTGCCTTCACTGACAACTCCACATCCTTCGATGAGAGTTGACTTTGTTTTCCTGCAATTCGATCAATAAGTTCAGACTTAGTCATGGCCTATTCCTTGTAAATTACGCCGCGATCTGTAGACAACACTGCTATCAGTCACACTGTGCAAGAGATTACTTCTTGTCCATCTCTGCTTTAATCAGGTCACCAATCGTTGTTGGTGTCGCCGCACTTGGCTCCTGGTTTTTGTGATCTTGAATCGCAGACTTCTCATCATCAATTTCAATCGCTTTGATAGAGAGGCCAAGCACTCTGCTCTTACGATCAACACTAACGACTTTAACTGTAACTTCATCGCCTTCTTTCAGCGCGTTACGAGCATCTTCGACCTTGTCACGGCTAATTTCTGAAGCGCGTAGCATGCCTTCAACGCCGTCTTTCAACGTGATCATTGCAGATTTCGCTTCAACAGAGGCTACTACGCCGTTCACGATGCTGCCTTTCTCGAACTCACCAACGTAGCTGACGAATGGGTCATCAGACAACTGCTTGATACCAAGAGAGATACGCTCACGCTCGGAGTCGATAGACAGAATAACTGTTTCGATCTCGTCGCCTTTCTTGTATTCACGTACCGCTTCTTCGCCTGGCTCGTCCCAAGAAATATCGGACAAGTGCACAAGACCATCGATGTTGCCTTCAAGACCGATGAAGATACCGAAGTCAGTGATAGACTTGATGCTGCCGCTGATCTTGTCGCCTTTCTTGAATGCTTCTGCAAAACGATCCCATGGATTCTGGTAGCACTGCTTGATGCCCAAAGAGATACGACGACGTTCTTCGTCGATATCTAGGATCATCACGTCTACAACATCACCCAGTTGTACCACTTTAGATGGGTGAACGTTTTTGTTTGTCCAATCCATTTCAGAAACGTGTACCAAACCTTCAACGCCTTGCTCCAACTCTGCGAAACAACCGTAGTCAGTCAGATTAGTCACAGTCGCTTTCACGATAGACTTCTCTGGGTAACGCGCCTTGATTGCCACCCATGGATCTTCGCCCAATTGCTTGAGGCCTAGAGATACACGGTTACGCTCGCGGTCATACTTAAGGATTTTAACTTGAATCTCATCGCCAACATTGACGATTTCGCTTGGGTGCTTGATGCGCTTCCAAGACATATCAGTGATATGCAACAGGCCATCTACGCCGCCCAAGTCAACGAAAGCACCGTAGTCAGTAAGGTTCTTAACAACACCTTTAACAGACATGCCTTCTTGCAACTGTGCTAGCAACTCATCACGCTCTTCAGTGCTAACTGCTTCAAGCACTGCACGACGAGATACAACAACGTTGTTGCGCTTCTGATCGAGTTTGATCAGTTTAAATTCTAGTTCCTGGCCTTCAAGGTGCGTTGTGTCACGGATCGGACGAACGTCAACCAAAGAGCCTGGCAAGAACGCACGGATGTTGTTTAGATCTACTGTAAAGCCGCCTTTGACCTTACCGTTGATAACACCCATAACGACTTCATTTTTCTCAAATGCTGCTTCCAGATCCATCCACGACTCGGCACGTTTTGCCTTCTCGCGTGACAGACGAGTCTCACCGAAACCGTCTTCAACAGTTTCAAGTGCCACTTTCACTGAATCGCCAACTACCAATGCGAAAGAACCATCTTCCTCTAGGAATTGGTTACGTGGAATAACACCTTCGGACTTCAATCCGGCGTGGACTGTTACCCAGTCCGAGTCGATTGCGATTACAACACCGGTGACGATTGCACCTGGAGTCATATCGATATCGTTTAAACTTTGTTCAAATAATTCAGCGAAACTTTCACTCATCTTAAGTCCTGTAAATTCAACATTAACCGCGCTCCAGCACGCACGGGTCTATTACTAAAAACGCCGTCTCCGATCTAGGCTGGTAAACTCGGAAACAGCGCATTTAAAACGATTGATCAATTACTAGCGATATCTATTTTCTCACGAACGAGATCGAGCACTTTTTCCACAACTTGCTCGATGCTCATTGCAGTGGTATCGACCACTATCGCATCTTCTGCAGGTTTCAATGGCGAGACTGCGCGTTGACTATCACGCTCATCTCGGGCTTGGATATCTAGAAAAAGGGCGGAGAGATTAACATCATTCCCCTTAGCAATCAACTGCTTATAACGTCTATTTGCACGCTCCTGAGCGCTTGCAGTAAGAAATACTTTAATTGCCGCATCGGGGAACACCACTGTCCCCATGTCTCGCCCATCGGCCACAAGACCCGGAGATTGACGGAATTGCAGTTGCCGGTCAAGCAAAGCGGCTCTTACCATTGGGTTTACAGCCACTTCCGAGGCCAAAGCGCCTGCATCCTCATGCCGAATAGCCCCAGAGACCTCTTCGTCTCCTAACCACACAGAGCCATCCTCAATGCCAAAGCGTATTGCCAAGTGATCAACTAGCGCCAAAAGCGCTGCCTCATCGCTTGTGCTGACGCCTGCACGCTGTGCGGCGACCCCTAAAATTCGGTACAAAGCGCCGCTATCAAGGTAGTGCCACCCCAATGTCGCTGCGACTTTCGCGCTAATTGTCCCTTTCCCAGAGCCCCCTGGGCCATCAATTGTCAAAACCGGAACGACAGTTTCTGCCTTTGCGCTTAGATTCTTGGAGAAATGATTCTCAATGAAGTGATTTCGTGCCGATTTCGCATTTTCAAAGGCCGACTCCAAGACCTGTGCATCCTTGGCAAGCAATGCTTGTCGCATCCTGGATAATTCCTGCATATAGGCATCTAGCACTTCGACGGTTGCCTCACCATTTGCTAGGAAAATATCGCGCCACATCACAGGATCACTGCCCGCAATACGAGTAAAACCGGCAAAACCTCCCGCTGCAAAGCGGAAAATATCATCGATTTTATTCTGCGCATTTAAGGTATTTACCAAGGAAAAAGCGAGCAAATGGGGCAAATGACTAGTGGCTGCTAGAACTGCGTCATGGTCGGCTACACTCATTTCACTGACTTGTGCGCCTAGCCCTTCCCATAACTTCGTCACTACGTGCACAGCATCGGGCGCAGTCTCAGGTACCGGCGTAATGATAACGCGTCGATGTTGATAGAGGTCGATAGTGGAGGCGTCATAGCCACTGCGCTCAGACCCCGCAATTGGGTGCCCCAACACAAAATTCCTAGGAATATGCCCCCATACGGCGCGCAGATCTGCTAATACACTGCCTTTAACACTTGCCGCATCGGTGATGATCGTTTCATCCCTCACCACCTCTTTTAATATTTGCAGCAGTGCACGCATACTCAGCGTAGGAACTGCGAGCAAGATTAAGTCAGCCTTTGGGGCAATCTCGTGTAATTGCGTGGACCATTGATCTATCACACCTTCGCTTTGGGCCTTGCGCAGCGGCACAGCATCGCGGCCGCATGCCATTATCTGGCCAACAAAGCCATTTGCTCGCAAGCCTCGAGCGACGGAGCCTCCGATGAGGCCCAGGCCTACAATGAGAATGCTCTTTTGTGCTAACGCCATCATGCTGGCACCTGCGCCATTGGGTAAGAACCTAATTGCTTAATTTTAACGGTTCGCTCCTTAAGTTGTTCGAGCACTTGCTGGACGCTACGATCTTGCACATGCCCCTCAAAATCGATGAAAAACACATAGGCCCAAACACTATCGGGCGCAGGGCGTGTCTCAATTTTTGTCAAACTGACTTGGTAGGTATTAAAGGGTTCAAGTATGCGAAACAGTGCCCCAGGCTTATTCGCGGTATAAACCAAAATCGAGCTTTTATCATGCCCTGTAGGTGCAACCGTTTCATTGGCTAATACCAAAAACCGAGTGCAATTACTTTGTTGGTCTTGAATTGCCTTATAACGCAACTCTAGACCATATAACTGCGCCGCGCGCTCTCCAGCAATGGCCGCAGTATGAGGGTCTTCTGCCGCCAATCGTGCCGCCTCAGCGTTACTGGATACTTCCTCAATTGGCGTATTGGGGCAATGCTCAGATAACCAGCGACGACATTGTGCTAGGGATTGCCGGTGTGACACGATCCGGGTGATGTGCTCAAGATTACTGCCTGCTTGCAGCATGAAGTTTTGCGCAATAGGAATGACGACCTCGGCTACGATCTGCGCAGAGGTATCGATGAGACAATCTTGGGTATTGTTGACCGCCCCCTCTGTAGAGTTCTCTACAGGAACAACGCCATAACGCGCCGCACCTGACTCCACCTGCAAGAAGACATCATTGATCGTGCTTAGGCTATGTTTGTCAACATCTGCGCCAAAGTGTTGGTCGACAGCTGCGTGGGTGAAGGTCCCTAAAGGCCCTAAAAACGCGACACTGGCGTTTTCAGGGGGTTCGTTTTGCACAGAATCAGACAAAAGCATTTTCTCGACAAAAATGACTAAGGCAAGGGATCAGTCTATGCCTTATTCGTTAGAGGAATCTTGCGCTGTGTCATTTGAATCCGCAGCTTGCTCTACTGCCTCGGACTCATCTTCAGGCAAATCAGTCTCTTCGGGTTCGTCAACGCGCTCCAAACCGACTAATTTTTCATCGGCTTTAAGCTTGATGAGCCTTACCCCTTGGGTATTACGGCTAAGAATTGATACCTCATCGACACGAGTACGCACCAAGGTGCCGCGATCTGAGATCAACATAATTTCATCGCCATCGGCCACTTGCGTCGCACCGACAAGACTGCCGTTTCGCTCACTCGCCTGCATCCCGATTACACCCTGTCCGCCACGGCCGTAAGTAGGGAAGTCTTCGGTTGCCGTACGCTTACCGTAGCCATTCTCACTCACTGTTAGAACTTGTTTGCCCTCTTCAGGAATGATCAAGGAAATCATTTCATGGCCTTCGGCCAAACGAATACCGCGCACGCCTCGTGCCGTTCGGCCCATCTGACGCACATCACTCTCTTTAAAGCGAATAGTCTTGCCACTACTGCTAAACAACATGATTTCACGCTCACCGTTGGTCAGCGCGGTGCCGATCAAACGATCGCCTTCGTCCAGTTCAATGGCTCGCAAGCCGACGCTGCGTTGGCGAGAGAAGTTGGTCAATGGCGTTTTCTTCACAGTCCCCATCGAGGTGGCCATGAAGATGAAGTAGCCTTCGGTGTACTCTCTAATCGGCAGCATACTTGTGATGTGCTCACCGTCTTCTAAAGGCAGGATATTGACGATTGGCTTGCCACGCGAGGTGCGACTTGCCAATGGAATATTGAACACGCGCAGCCAATAGACCTTCCCAGTGCTGGTGAAACACAGCAAGGTATCGTGGCTACTAGAAATCAATAGATGCTCGACAACATCTTCATCTTTTACCGAAGCGGCGGCTTTACCCATGCCGCCACGACGCTGTGCTTGATAGTCCGCAAGCGGCTGAGACTTGGCATAGCCGCTGCGCGAAATCGTCACAACGCGGTCTTCTTCAGTAATCAAGTCTTCCATAGAAAGATCGAGCTGTGAGGTGGTGATCTCTGTACGACGGTCATCGCCATAATTTTCACGCACGGCGGCTAACTCTTCACGAACTACTGAGAATAGGCGTTCATCACTAGCCAATATGTCGAGATAGTCGCTTATTTGACGCAGAAGCTCTTGGTAATCATTGATGAGTTTTTCTTGCTCAAGACCTGTAAGGCGGTGCAAACGCAAATCCAAAATTGCTTGCGCTTGTACCGGTGTTAGGTAGTACTCATCACCGCGCATGCCATATTCTTCAGGCAAGTCTTCTGGACGACAAGCATCAGCACCCGCATCACCTAGCAGCTGTAATACGCTACTGGACTGCCAGGAGCGTGCTAGTAATTTCTCTTTAGCGTCAGCACTAGTTGGCGACTCTTTAATCAAAGCAATTACGGCATCGATATCTGCCAAAGCGACAGCCAAGCCTTCTAAAATATGGCCTTTTTCACGTGCCTTACGCAGCAAATAAACGGTTCTACGTGTGACCACCTCACGGCGATGACGAATAAAGCATTCGATAATTTCTTTTAAATTCAATAGCTTTGGCTGACCATCGACCAAAGCCACCATATTGATACCAAACACTGACTGCATTTGTGTTTGGGCATAGAGGTTATTGAGAACAACCTCTCCTACCTCACCGCGTCGCAGCTCGATCACGATCCGCATACCGTCTTTGTCAGACTCATCGCGCAGCTCAGTAATCCCTTCTATTTTCTTTTCTTTGACCAATTCAGCAATGCGCTCAATGAGTCTTGCTTTGTTTAACTGGTAAGGAATCTCAGTCACGATGATGGTGTGACGGCCAGTTTTTGCGTCTTCGATAATGTCAGCGCGCGCACGCATATAGATGCGGCCACGACCCGTTTTATAGGCTTCTACAATCCCTGCTCGGCCATTAATAATGCCGGCGGTTGGGAAATCGGGCCCGTGGATATGCTCCATGAGTTCATCAACACTGATGTGCTCGTTGTCCAAGAGCGCTACACAGGCATCAACCACTTCGCGCAGGTTATGAGGCGGGATATTCGTTGCCATACCCACAGCGATACCTGAGGAACCATTAATGAGTAGGTTTGGCACTTGGGTTGGGAACACATCAGGGATCTGCTCCGTACCATCGTAGTTGTCAGAAAAGTCGACAGTTTCTTTGTCGAGGTCAGCCATCAAATCATGGGCGATCTTGGCCATGCGGATTTCTGTATAGCGCATGGCAGCCGCCGCATCGCCATCGACCGAACCGAAGTTACCTTGGCCATCGACGAGGGTGTAACGTAGAGAGAAGTCCTGTGCCATACGCACGATAGTGTCGTACACGGCGCTATCACCATGTGGGTGATATTTACCGATAACATCACCGACCACACGAGCCGACTTTTTATAGGGTTTGTTCCAATCGTTGGAAAGGACATTCATGGCAAACAGTACGCGCCTATGAACCGGCTTGAGCCCATCACGCACATCGGGCAGTGCCCTGCCCACAATGACACTCATCGCGTAGGCAAGATAAGACTCACGCATCTCGCTTTCGAGTGATACCGGCGATACTTGTTTTGCAAATTCAGACATAAAACTCTAATCCCTCAACGACACAGACACCTGCAATGCCATTGGCTAATTACGCTAACTACAACAGCATTCGAGCCATGCAATCCTAACAATCTAAGACTTTCACACGTTGCGCCAATCACTGGGGCACAAGGCGATAACACCCGCCATTCTTAAGGCAAGAATCGCTCTTCGCAAAAGTGCGTAATGTTAACACAAAGTAATGGCTAACCGACACTAATTCAGGCACTTAAACCCTGTTATCCATGTTTTTTTATGCCTACTGATCGACGCGCTGTGACACCGCGTGAAAACGGGCTATTTCGCTACAGTTTCGCTATAATCGCGACCCTTTAGAACCGCTAAGGAGCCTTGTTGTGCTGCCAACAACCCCCGAGTCTGTCGATTTATTGGTACACGCCCGCTGGATACTAACGGCAGACGATACCCAAGCCTTGCTCGAAGAACATTGCCTCGTCGTTAAACAACAACGCATCGTAGAGATCATTCCTAGCGAGCAAGCCTCTGCGCGCTACAAAGCCGAGCAAGAATTCTCGCTGATGCAGCATATTCTGATGCCCGGCATGGTTAATACACACGGGCACGCCGCCATGAGCCTTTTGCGTGGCGCAGCCGACGACCTCCCCCTACAATCTTGGCTAGAAGACTACATCTGGCCTATGGAGTCCGATTGGGTTGGTGAAGAATTCGTTTATCACGGCACCCAATTGGCGATAGCAGAAATGCTACTTTCCGGAACCACCTGCTTTGCCGACATGTACTTCTTTCCCAATCAAGCGGCTCGAGCTGCGGCTGAGATCGGCATGCGCGCACAACTGGCCTGTCCAGTGATCGACTTCCCTACTGCATGGGGCGATGGGCCTGAGGACTATATCCGCAAAGCCACTGACCTAAACGATGTTTACAGACACCATCCGTTAATCAGTATCGCCTTCGGCCCGCACGCGCCTTATACGGTATCTGACGCTCCGTTGCTGAAGATTGCGACGTTTGCTGAAGAGTTAGACATCCCGATCCACATGCATGTGCACGAGACTGCCCAAGAGGTCAGTGATGCTCTGGCAGCAACCGGCAAACGCCCTATTCAACGTTTAGCGGATTTAGGAATGATTTCTCCTCGGCTTATTTGCGTCCACGCGACCCAGATGAATGAGGAGGACACTAAAGCCTTAGTCGAAAACGGGGCTAGTATCGCTCACTGCCCAGAGTCCAACTTAAAACTGGCCAGTGGCTTCTGCCCTGTCGCGCAGTTGCTCGATGCCGGAATCAATGTCGCGCTCGGCACCGATGGCGCCGCCAGCAACAACGATTTGGATATGTTCGGAGAAATGCAAACGGCAGCACTATTGGCCAAAGCAGTTGCGCAGGATGCTGCTGCAATGCCCGCTGCACAGGCTCTGCGCATGGCAACAATCAATGGCGCGAAAGCAATGGGGCTTGAGGCTGATATCGGCACTCTCGAACCGGGCAAATTTGCCGATATGATCGCGGTTAGACTTGATACGCTCAACGCAATTCCAACCTATAATCCTTTATCCCACTTGGTTTACAGTACCAATTCGACGCAAGTTAGCCATGTTTGGGTGGCCGGTAAGCTACTCGTGGATTCAGGCCAACTCACCACCATCGATATCGAGGCTTTGCGCGCCAATGTGCACAGCTGGCAACAAAAAATACAATCGACCGCTCGCCATTTAGGGTGAAGGAAATCGCATGAACAGCGCAAACACAAATGAAGAGTTCAACAATCACGATGCAGCAGAAATTCACAAATTTGAGGCCCTAGCTTCGCGCTGGTGGGACCCAAACAGTGAGTTCAAACCTTTGCACGAAATCAACCCGCTACGCATGGGTTTTATCAGCAGCAAGGTGAACCTGGCGGGCAAGCGCGTCATCGATATTGGCTGTGGAGGCGGCATTCTAAGCGAGGCCATGGCCCAGCAAGGCGCACAGGTTACCGCAATCGATCTTGCCGACGCCTCGTTATCAGTAGCCAAACTACATCAGTTAGAAAGCGGGCTCGATATTCGCTATGAAAAAATCGCAGCCGAGGCAATGGCGGCGCGCGAACCGGCAAGCTTCGATGTCGTAACGTGTCTAGAAATGCTAGAGCATGTGCCGGACCCCGAAGCAATTGTGCGTGCCTGCGCTGCCCTAGTTAAACCCGGCGGCCAATTGTTTTTCTCCACCATTAATCGCAATCCAAAAGCCTACGTGTTTGTAATATTAGGAGCCGAGTATGTGCTTAATTTATTGCCCAAAGGGACTCACGATTATGCGAAATTCATTAAACCTTCTGAATTGTTATCGTGGACTAGGGCCTGCGAGTTAAGCGCTGGCGAACTTGTCGGTTTAGCCTATAACCCATTAACTAAACGCTATTCTTTAGAAGCCAATGTCGATGTGAATTACATGGGGCATTTTACTGCCGCAGAGGACATATGAGCGCATCATTCCCTGCCCCATTGAAGGCCATGCTTTTCGATTTAGATGGGACTCTTTTGGACACTGCGGCGGATTTTACCGCGGTACTCGATGATATGACCCGTGCCGCTGGAATAGCCCCCATTCCTTATGAGGCCGTCCATCAAACAGTGTCCAATGGCGCCCGTGCATTGGTCTCACTCGCGTTTGGATTTGAAGCTGACGACCCGCAATTTCAAAACCATCTGGACACCCTCCTCGGGCTTTACCTACAGCGTATCGAGAACACACAGGCCACGCTGTACCCTGGTATGGATGCTCTACTGACACACATGGAAAACAACGCAATCAAATGGGGAGTTGTGACTAATAAGCCACAACTGTATAGCCGCCCTTTACTGAACAAACTGCAACTATTAGAGCGTTGTTCGAGCTTAATTTGTCCGGACGATGTCATTCATACGAAACCCCATCCCGAGCCTTTATTATTAGCCTGTACACAGCTGGGCCTATCACCCGAGAATGTTGTTTATGTCGGTGACCACCCGCGCGATATTGAAGCGGGAAATGCAGCAGGGATGTACACAATTGCGGTCACTTATGGCTATTTACCCGCGGCCCCTCACGTCGATACCTGGGGAGCAGATCTAATCGTAGATCATGTACAACAAATTCAGCAGTGCTTGATCTAACAAGCGGCGTCACACTTACCTTTAGATATTAATTGGAATAGTTTATGGAATCCTACAACGCCCCCATCGATCTACTCAAAGATAAAACCATCCTCGTTAGTGGCGCAGGAGACGGCATAGGCAAGGCCGTCGCAAAAGCCTATGCCCAGCATGGCGCTACTGTCATTCTCTTAGGGCGCACCACAAGCAAACTCGAGGAGTTGTATGACGAGATCGTTGCGGCTAACTACCCAGAGCCCATCATTCATCCTATGGATTTGCAGCACGCTAGCGAACAAGACTTTAAGGTATTAGGTGAAAACGTCTTGGAGCAATTCGGCAAACTAGATGGAATCTTGCATAATGCCGCCCGCTTAGGGCCACGCTCCCCTATTCAGTTCTTTCCTTATGAAGAATGGATGCAAGTCATGCAAGTGAACGTTAATGCGGCGTTTGCTTTAACGAAGGAGTTATTACCCGCACTACAGGCTGCACCGAGTGCGAGCGTGATCTTCACCTCCTCAAGCGTCGGACGCAAGGGCCGCGCCTACTGGGGCGCTTATGCGGTTAGTAAGTTCGCTAATGAGGGCTTGATGCAAGTCTTAGCGGACGAATTACGTCAAACAAGCCAAATCCGCGTCAACAGTATTGACCCAGGGGCTACCCGCACAAATATGCGCAAAGATGCTTACCCAGCAGAAGACCCTAATGTACTCAGCACACCGGAAGATCGCTTGCCGCTCTATTTGTATTTAATGGGCAACGACAGCAGCGAGGTCACCGGGCAAGCCCTTAAAGCCTAAACGACAGCTTTCTCACAGCTCTGGCGTCAATAGGCGCCAGAATTCTGACTATTTACTCATTTATGCCGCCCCTAGGACAAATATTGCCGCTTTTTCTGTCGCTTGCGGCAATTGTACAGCGGCAAAACACAATCCTCCCACCCCACAAAAAACCTTCTATCTAATTGTTTTTATTAGCTATTAATACTCCCAATCCCATGTTGGCATGATACTCGCTTTACGTGCTAAGCAGACATCCCACTGATGAGCACTGCACAACTTGCCGTATTGGCAAAAACAAGGATTGAAGGAGCAAATTTCGAATGGCAACGCCACTGCAAACATCGAACACTATTGATTTCAACAGTGCCAGACTCAGTTTAAGCAAGCCGCAGACACCCCCGCCTAGCGACATAATGCGTGAGGATTACAGCGAGCGACGCTATCGCATGGCCACCAGCCTTCAAACGACTCTGGATGTTGAGCAACTCTTGCAAACCTTTCTTGCCGAATTGAAGAGCAATGTCGAACTCGATGGCCTGCAGTACATCAACGAGAACCAGAAACTGCAGACAGTCACAGGACGCAAAGCATCTCATAGCTGCGGCTACCGGCTCATTACGGCCAACGATCATCTTGGCGAAATCGTGTTCTATCGCAATACGCGCTTCTCAGACAAAAACTTACAAGCAATCGAAGTCATGCTCAGCGCATTAATCTGCCCGCTCCGCAATGCCTTGACCTATCGCGATGCACTAATGGCATCCCTTACAGATTCATTGACCGGTGCTGGCAACCGCATCGCTTTGGATAACGCTCTACAGCGCGAAATTAATTTGGCAAGCCGCTTTAAGCAGCCGCTGTCATTGCTAGTGTTGGATATTGACCGCTTCAAATACGTCAACGACACCTATGGACACAGTGCCGGTGATGCTGTGCTCAAACATCTTGTCAACACGTTGACCACAATCAACCGCAGCACAGATCTCACCTTCCGCTATGGTGGAGACGAGATTGTCGTACTACTGAATCGCACAAACGCCGATGGTGCTCTAATCATTGCCGAGCGTTTACGTAAAGCATTCGAAGAGAGTCATGTGCAATTCGAAGATGATGAAATCAATACGACTGTCAGCATCGGCGTGACGTCTTACAACGCCAAAGACAACGCTGAATCTATGTTCAACCGCGCTGACAAAGCACTGTATTTGATCAAGAGCGATGGTGGCAATAAGGTCATCGGGCTCTAAAGAAATAATTTAAACAATAGCGACGCTATCAAGGGGTAAATCATGGTCGTCTCCGTACACGCAAAGATGCAGTCCGAGGCCAATGCAGACAAGACAAAACAGATTCTGCATACCGACGCATCGAGTGGTGACAAGCTTGACTTGAAAATGCAGCTTACCGAGGCACTGCAAGCATCGATCGATCTCAATGCTTTGCTCACTATTTTCTTAGAAAGAGTTAGCGCTGTAGTGCGGCTCGACGGCATTCTCTACATCAATGAAGATGCAGATGTGAAAACGAGCATCGCCAAGCAAGCGACTCATAGTTGTGGCTACCGGCTAATCACTAATGAAGATAATCTCGGCGAAATCATTTTCAAGCGAGGCCGAAAATTTACTGAAAAAGAACTCAGCATTCTAGAAAACTTGCTGTCACCTTTGATTCACCCATTACGTAATGCGCTTCGCTACAAACTAGCGGTCAAAGCTGCATTCTCGGATGTTGTGACTGGCGTAGTGGATAAGACTTATCTTCAGACCAATCTTGTCCGCGAAATTGACTTAGCAAAACGTCATAACCAAGCCTACTCAATCTTGATGATTGAAGTCGACAGCCTTGGTAAAAACGCTAGCCGAGCGCTTTTAAAACAATCGAAACTAGCATTGACGGATTTGGCACAACGCATCGTTGAACTATCTCGCCAAACTGACACGGTGTATCGCTGTGAATCGGGTTTATTCATGGTCACGCTTAGCAATACCGACCGTACTGGTGCCCATGTAATCGCCAAACGTATTTCTGAGAGCGCACATAATCTTGTGCTAATGGAAGATGATAAAGCGGTGCAGAAACTCACACTAAGTGTAGGGATGGCTGTGATGACTGGCACCGACACGAACATCAGTTTAGTTGACCGCGCCAGCAAAGCGTTAAACAATGCTAAGAAGCGCGGCGGCAATCTCATTCACAGTTAACGACGTGTAGGCGCCTGTTTACGCTGACGCGGTTTAAGCGGCAAATTCACAGCGCCGTAAAGCTGCGACATTTCATCACGGGGCAGTTCATAGAACTCGCCCCGTTTTACTTTACTCGGAATAAAGATTGGTCCATAGCGTACACGTTTGAGTCGACTCACTCGAATCCCTTGTGACTCCCACAATTTACGCACTTCACGATTACGCCCTTCCATTAACACCACGTGATACCAACGATTGGCCCCCTCACCAGCAAAATACTGAATATCGGTAAAGCGGCATAAATGGTCGTCTATCATGACCCCTTTGTGCATGTTCTCAATAACTTCTTGCGATACATCGCCCATTACACGCACAGCATATTCACGATCGACATTCGAAGAGGGATGCATTAGTCGATTAGCAAGCTCGCCGTCGGTCGTGAAGAGCAGCAAGCCGCTAGTGTTGATGTCGAGTCGCCCAATAGCGACCCAACGCCCGTGTGTGATTTTGGGAAGCTTATCGAATACGGTTGGTCGACCCTCTGGATCCTTGCGCGAGCAAATTTCGTTTTCGGGCTTGTTGTAAAGTAGAACGCGTTGCATATCGACAACCGCACTACTGGGATTCACCTTCTTGCCATCGACAAGTAAGGCATCGCCTTTTTTGACACGGTCACCAATAGTGGCGATCTCGCCGTTGATCTTTACACGGCCTTGTTTGATCCAGCCCTCTAGCTCACGCCGCGATCCGAATCCTGCTCGTGCCAATACTTTCTGTAGTTTTTCATCCATTGTGTTTTGCTGTCTCCCGACATGGTTATAAGGGCTGGAAATCAACCCTTTGCTTATTCGTTTTCTTTCGAATCTTCCGGTGTTGAGCCTTCTTCATGTGACTCTTCTGCTGATTCTTCTTCAAGCTCTTCATCAAGCTCTTCGAGTTCTTTCTGTGCGAACTGACCAACTCCTAGAATTTCATCGAGAGGCCGCTTGGCCATTGCCATGGCCTCTGCTTCATCAATCAACTCTTCGTCGTCTTCACTCTCTTCGCCTTGATGGCTTGTAACGCCCTCTTCGTCCTCTTCACCTTCACCAGGCAACTCAAGAACACGCATTTTAGAAAGCTCATTCTCTTCTAAGGCAAGCTCTGGGTTGAGTTTGTCTAGATCGCGTATTTCGGAAAGCGGTGGCAATTCTTGTAAATTCTTTAAATTAAAATAGTCTAAAAACTGACGAGTGGTGGCAAACATCGCAGGACGACCAGGCACATCACGATGTCCAACAACACGTATCCATTCCCGATCAAGCAATGTTCGTATAATAGTAGAACTGACACTTACGCCACGTATTTCTTCAATATCGCCGCGGGTAATCGGTTGTCTATAGGCCACTAACGCCAAAGTCTCTAGCAATGCACGGGTATAGCGTTGCGGTTTCTCATCCCATAGGCGTGAAATCCACTCACTTAAACCTTGTCGTACCTGGAAGCGAAACCCAGAGGCTACCTCTTTAAGTTCAAAGCCTCGGCCTTCGCAATCTTGCTCAATCTGCGTCAACGCAGCGCGTAGATCTTCATCGCTAGGACGCTCTTCTTCCAAAAATACTTGCCCAATGGCTGCGAGGGAAAGAGGTTTGCCGGCACTTAACAATAAGCCTTCAATGATTTGTTTTAATTTGTTTTCGTTCTCACTCATTCACTTCTTGCCTTCAAATGGATGGGACCAAAAGGTTCGCTCTGGACGATTTCAATTAGAGAGTCTTTTATCAACTCCATCACAGCTAGGAAAGTCACAACCACTCCTAGCCGCCCTTCTTCACGCATTAACAATGACACCAATGGCACAAACTTCTGACTAGACAGCCGCACTAGAATCTCAGACATTTTCTCGCGGGTAGAGAGCGTTTCGCGCTGCACGTGGTGACGCTCGAACATATCGGCTCTGCGTAATACCAATGCCAAAGAAACCAGTATTTCTTTTAAATCCACGTCTGGTTCTGGCGCTGTGCGTTCCATCTTGGGTGTTTCGGCCTCTGCCGTGAAGATGTCACGCTCCAAGCGGGGGATCTCATCGAGATCTTCAGCGGCTTGTTTATAACGTTCATATTCTTGCAAACGACGAATCAGCTGCGCCCTTGGGTCTTCCTCTTCGTCATCTTCGATATTACTGCGCGGCAATAACATGCGCGATTTGATCTCGGCCAACATCGCCGCCATCACCAGATACTCCGCTGCCAGCTCAAACTGGTTCGCTTCCATTAGGTCTACATAGGCCATGTATTGATCGGTGATATCCGCCACATTGATATCGAGAATATCGATATTTTGTCGCTTGATTAAATACAGCAATAAGTCCAGAGGCCCTTCAAAAGCCTCCAGAAACACTTCCAAGGCATCAGGCGGAATATAGAGGTCAGTCGGCAGATCGGTGAAGGCTTTGCCATCGATAAAGGCGAATGGCATTTCTTGTTGCCCAGCATCGCCCTCCTCGGAATTCCCCGCCTGCGCGCTTGCGCGTTGCATGCCCGCCGTTACTCTTCGCCCCGTCGTCACGCTTGCGGTGTCGACCGTAGGTTCCGCATCTGTGGCTTGTTCACCTTGTGTTGTGTTGTCGTCTTGCATCGCGTTTGCGTTACCTGTATTTCAGCCCCATGGCCTGACGAACATCGTCCATTGTTTGTGCCGCCGTAGCTCGAGCCGCGTCGTTCCCCGCCGCTATTACCGCTTTCACTGCGTCTGGGTTTTTCTCGTATTCGCTTGCGCGTACTTGTATAGGCTCTAACTCTGCAACAACCGCATCAATCACTGGACGCTTGCACTCTAAACAGCCGATACCCGCACTGCGACAACCTTGTTCAGCCCATTGTTGTGTCGCGGCATCTGAGTAGACTTCATGCAACTGCCACACAGGACAATTCTTCGGCTCCCCCGGGTCTGTAAGGCGCACTCGGGCCGGGTCTGTCGGCATCTTAGAGATCTTCTTACTGATCTCATCGATCGGCTCACGCAGAGCAATTGTGTTGTTATAAGACTTCGACATCTTCTGGCCATCGAGCCCTGGCATCTTAGATGCCGGTGTTAGCAATGCCTGTGGCTCGACAAGAATAATTTTGCCGCTGCCTTCGAGATAGCCTTGCAGCCTTTCTCTATCGCTTGTGGATAAATTTTGTTGTGCGCTAAGAAGTTCCCGGCCGGATTCTAAAGCTTCTTGGCTGCCCTGTTCCTGATAGGCTTTGCACAGCGACTTATATTGCTTGCTCGCCTGCTTGCTCATTTTGCGAATGACCGTCTGTGCTCGCTCTTCGAAATCAGGCTCTTTGCCGAACATATGATTGAAGCGACGCGCTATCTCGCGGGTAATCTCCACATGCGCGACCTGATCAGCCCCCACAGGGACTGCGCCTGCTTTATACATAAGGATGTCGGCGCTTTGTAGCAGCGGGTAACCCAAAAACCCATAAGTCTGTAGGTCTTTATCTTTGATCTTGTCTTGCTGATCCTTAAAGCTAGGGACGCGCTCTAACCACCCAAGCGGGGTGATCATTGAAAGCAACAGGTGTAATTCAGCATGCTCTGGAATTTGCGACTGAATGAACATGGCCGCTTTTTGAGGATCGACCCCTACAGCCAACCAGTCGATTACCATATCGTAGACGTTTTTTTCAAGAATACGCGGGTCATCATAGTGAGTCGTCAAGGCATGCCAGTCAGCCACGAAGAAATAACATTCGTGTTGATTCTGCAAATTGATCCAGTTTTTAAGGACCCCGTGATAGTGCCCTAGATGCAGCTTCCCAGTTGGGCGCATTCCTGATAACACGCGTTGGCTCGAATCCGTGCTAGACAATCTTAATCCCTCTCGTACTCATTAGACTTGCAAGTGCCGCATTATCGCAGATGGCCTAATCGAATACGACTTTTTTGCATCGAGCAAGGGGGCTAGCTATGCAAATGGCGCAGGGTCGCCCTTGCCCACTCGAACCACTTCCGCCGCACCGCTGGACAAATCCACTACGGTCGTAGCCTCTAGCCCGCAAGAGCCACTGGCGATAATAAGATCGACCAATTTACCCATTCTTTCTTCAATGTCATAAATCTCTGTTAATGGAAATTCATCGTCGGGCAGGATAAGGCTAGTGCTCATGATTGGTTCGCCCAGCTCCGCCAACAAGGCTTGTGCGACGGGGCTCTCTGGCACGCGCAGACCAATAGTTTTTCGCTTCGGATGCATGAGACGTCGAGGCACTTCTGCAGTGGCTGGCAAAATAAAGGTATAGGCACCAGGGGTAAATGCCTTTAACAAACGGTAAGCACTATTGGGCACTTTCGCATAGGTCGCAATGGCAGAGAGATCGGCACACACTAGGGTAAAATTATGTCTATCGCCTAGTTGCCGGATGCGACGAATTCGCTCCAAGGCCGATTTATCGCCGATGTGACAACCGAGGGCATAAGTGGAGTCTGTCGGGTAGATGATCACACCGCCATTTAAAATGACCTGGGCCGCTTGTTTAATCAGTCGAGGTTCAGGGTTTTGCGGGTGTATTTCGAGTGTTTGCGCCATGCCAATCTAAGTTCCAAGATGTGTTCCTGAGCGAATGCGGATCGAACAATAACAGACTGAGGCAGACAAATCGATTACCATTGTACCCATCAATTCCACCCTTAAAATAAGGATAATCTCAATGCTCTACGCTATTATTTCCGAAGACGTTCCCAACAGCCTGCCTTTGCGCCAACAAGCGCGGCCTGCCCATTTAGAAAGGCTGAAAGCATTGCATGCCGCAGGACGTATCATTATCGCCGGCCCTCACCCTGCAGTAGATTCAGACGACCCAGGGGCAGCAGGGTTTAGTGGCAGCACGATCATCGCCCAGTTCGCCTCGCTTGCCGAAGCCGAACAATGGGCAAAAGAGGACCCCTATGTTGCTGCCGGAGTCTATGCCAATGTGACCGTTAAACCGTTCAAACAGGTTCTGCCGTAAACTATGTAATCAGGGCTGCGCAGGCTTCAGGTCTGGAAAACCAGTGTCTAGAATAGCATTCCACTTTTCCAAATCTGCTTGCTTGCGTACCTTTAGTGCCGAAGTATCCCCGCTGATTGTGATACTGCGTATTACGTCACCACGATTAATCTTGTAAATAGAATCCAAGCCACTAGTTACCCTGCCAAACACCGAATGCTTGCCATCCAAATGCGGCGTAGGCACCAAGGTGAGGAAAAACTGACTTCCGTCTGTGCCAATACCACTATTGGCCATAGAGAGCGTGCCAGGACGGGTATGTTTAAGAATCATCTCGCCAGTGAATTGATACCCAGGCCCGCCGGTGCCGTTGCCGCGCGGGTCTCCGCCTTGAATCACAAAATTGCGTTCAACTCGATGAAATTTTAAGCCGTCATAGAATCCACGCTCAGCCAGATTCACAAAGTTAGCTACGGATGTCGGTGCAGCCCGCTCGCTTAATTCGACCTCCAGGGTGCCTTTATCAGTCACAATCGTAGCCTTTAAGTCTTGCGCATAAGCACTGATAGAACTCAGCCATAGCAATGCAACGCAAACGCTGCGAAGGTGGGGAAAACACTGCAAAATCTTCATAGCGTTACCTTATATTCTAGGGTGACGGGCGCGTGGTCGGAAAACGCTTGCTCCGTGTAAATTTCAGCAGACTCTACTTTATCAGCCAATGACGGGGATATTACATGATAGTCTAAACGCCACCCAACGTTGTTGGCGCGCGCTTGCCCTCGGGATGACCACCAACTGTACTGTTCCGCTTCTTTGTTGACGAGTCGAAAGCCGTCAACATAGCCCAGCTCGTCATAGAGCCTATCTAGCCAAGCCCGCTCTTCGGGCAAAAACCCAGAGTTTTTTTGATTAGGCTTCCAGTTTTTCAAGTCGATCTCTTTGTGGCAAATATTCCAATCACCGCAAATGATGTATTCTCGATCATCTGCACTGAGAGCCTTCATATGCGCCATAAACTGCGACATGAACGCAAACTTTCGCTGTTGACGCTCCTCACCACTGGACCCCGACGGCAGATATAGCGAGGCCACACTCAGCTTACCGAAGTCAGCTTGAATATAGCGCCCCTCCTCATCAGCGATATCAAAGCCCAAACCGGTTTGCACACGATCAGGTTTAATGCGCGCATACAGAGCTGTGCCGGAGTAACCCTTCTTAACAGCGTCAAAATAATAGCAATGAAAGCCGGCTGGGTTGAACATTTCGTCGCTCAGCTGCGCTATTTGTGCTTTAGTTTCCTGCAAACACACCACGTCGACATCACAGGTGCTAAGCCATTCAAAAAACCCTTTTCTAGCCGCTGCACGGATGCCATTACAGTTCAAAGTCATTATTCGCATTCAGTAATCCCTAGTCTTGTTCAATCGATTCACTCGCGAGGTACTTAATGCGCCCCTTCGCGCAGCAGCTTCACCATCTTGGTGACCATTGGCTTCATAAAAAACGTGGACTCGGGCATCACAGCAATGCGCACACCGGCCTGCTTTAATTGCTGCGCTACCACTGGCCCTATTGCCGCTACATGAACACGGGCGAGCCCATCTTTTAATCGCGCCTCACACTGATGGCGCTTGGCTACATCAAAGAGGCGCTTGTATTGTGGCTGGCTGGTAAAGCACATCATGCTTATTTTCCCTAGCGCTAAGTCTTCTATCAAGGCCAATACCTTATCTTCGTCACTATTTGGAGCATAAATATAGGGGGCGACACTAGAGGCTTGTGCGTTTCGGCTTGCAAGGTAGTTCATTAGAAGCAGGTTTGGCTCCTCACCATACAATTGCACACCGATACGCTTATCCTGTATTAGCAACTCATCCAAAGCATCAATAATGCCCTGCGTCGTTGGAGCCTTGCCTAATAAGTTCGGCTTAAGGCCAAACTCCTTTAAAGCTCGGCCTGGTTTTGGCCCGCGACACACTGTTTGGCAACTCCCAAGTGCCGCCACAAATGCTTCTTCGATCTTGTTACGCTGCGCCAATGCGTACAATCGCCGCAGCCCTTCCCCAGTCAGTACAATCAAATAATCGGGCGGCGCTGCGATAAACGCCCGCATCCAAGCCAATACAGGCTTGGGGTTTGGCGCATCCAAAATCGACACCAAAGGGACTCGACAAACACTGGCACCGCGCTTAGTGAGTAAATCCGCCAAAATATCGAGTTGGCGACTCTCCGGCACAGCGACCGTCTGCCCGCTCAGGGCCGAACTCAGGGCGCTTTTTTCCTTTTCAATTACCATAAACCCCTCTTTTGAGCACACCATAAGTTCAAAGTGAGACGAAACGCACACTTGTTACGTTAAACTACAACAAAAAATATTTGTTACCTATACCCACAATTGTGTTACCATACGCCCCGTTACTGAGATTGAGGAAGGTAACACACCAATCACATAAGGAGATCAAAAAATGAGCGAAGTATTTATCAACGCACGAGCTGTTCTAATTTCTGTTGCTGTAGTCGCTGCATCAGTTGCGGTACCTGTTTTAACAATGCTTGCATCAGCCTAATCGCTGGTCGCCCATTGGGGCAAAATCCAATCCGACCAGGGAAACGCGCTTATGCTAACTATTCAAAACAGCAATCCCGAAAACATTAAACCCGCCGTAAAAGTCTGAGCCAGCTCTCTTCTACGACGGGTTTTTTATTAAGCCCTGAAAATATTTAACTTATAAGCCCATCAGTAGCAGGCTTTCTACAACTTCTTCAATTTGTCCACAAAATTGCACGGCTTATGCCGGCTATCCAATTGCTGCGCCACAATCCCTTCCCACGCTGTTTTACACGCTCCAGGCGAACCAGGCATACAGAATACGATGGTGCCATTAGCCAGACCAGCAAACGCTCTGGACTGAATCGTTGAGCAACCGATCTCAGCATGAGACAAAGCCCGAAACAATTCCCCAAAGCCTTCTATATGCATATCTAATAATGGCGTCACTGCAGCAACGGTGTTATCTCGAAAGGTAAACCCTGTTCCCCCGGTTAGGAGCACCGCCTGCACAGAGTCATCGGCAATATAGCTTGCCACTACTGCTCGTAATTTGTAGGTATCGTCTTTTACGATACGTTTTTCAATAAGCTCATGACCTGCCGCCTGCACCTGTTCTAGCAAGTATTGTCCTGACTTGTCAGTGGCATCGGTGCGCGTATCGGACACAGTGACAACGGCGATACGCAAAGGGGTGAATACGGGGTCAGGGGTTTTTGTAGACATTTTGTTCTCTTTACTGGCTATAGTTACGCGGGGGAGGACTTGCTTGGCGATTATAGATCAGCCACCGGTCATATTCATAAGCCTGACTGGTTGCACATGTTCTTTATCGTAAAAGAAGTGACGCTCGGGCTTTAAGTCCATCGAGGCCACAATGGCACGCTTGAGTGCATCAAGATCGCCTTTTTGTTCGCGCAATATGGCGCGCAAATCGACAGAATGTTCGTTGCCAAGGCACAGCAATAAACGCCCTTCTACGGTAACGCGAACACGATTGCAGTCCGCACAAAAATTATGGCTAACAGGGGAAATAAAGCCTATTCGACTGCGTTTTCCTGCCACTTGGTAATAGCGAGAAGGCCCCGCTGTGGTCTCTGCACTAGCAATCAATTCATAGTGTTCTTCCAGAACACCGCGTACCCAGTCGTTGCTACAAACAGTGCTTTCTCGGTCATGATCAGACGCGTTGCCCAACGGCATCTCCTCAATAAAAGAGATATCGACTTCTTTTTCGAGGGCATATTCGGTTAAGACCAACACTTCATCATCGTTATAGCCTTTCATAATCACCGCGTTCAGGCGTAAGCGATCAAAGCCTTGAGCGCGAGCCGCATCAATCCCTGCGAGCACCTTTTCGAGCTTACCGACGCGGGATATACGCTGGAATCGCTCCGCATCCAGGCTATCGATACTAATATTGATGCGATTAACCCCCGCAGCGTGCAGCGGCTTTGCGAATTTATCTAACTGCGCACCATTGGTTGTCAATAATAACTCTTTCAAGCCTTCGAGTTTGCCAAGGCGATCTATCAATGACATAACATTGTTGCGCACTAGTGGCTCACCGCCTGTAAGCCGAATTTTGTTTACACCCAGTTCGGTAAAGGCTTGTGCCACAAGATAGATCTCCTCCAAAGAGAGCACCTGATCTCGTGGCAAAAACGTCATATCTTCTGTCATGCAATACACGCAGCGGAAATCGCACCGGTCAGTGACAGACAGACGGATATAGTCCACACGCCGACCGAAGGAATCGATTAGCTCTGTAGGTAATTTGTCTGCACTGTGACTAACACTCATATACGTTCCCGCTCCGCTCGGAGCATTTAGTCTCTATTCATTCAGATAGTGATTTTCGTACTGCGCGCGCACTTCGGTCTTGAGAAGCTTGCCTGTGGCAGTATGAGGAAGGGAGTCGACGAACACAACATCATCAGGAATCCACCACTTTGCGACCTTGTCGCTCAAGTAAGCAATTATATCCTCTTTAGTGCAAGATGCCCCATCCTTCTTGATGACTAGCAGTAAAGGCCGCTCATCCCACTTAGGATGCGCAATCCCGACGACACAGGCCTCAACGACATCATCGTGCCCCACTGCGTAATTCTCTAACTCAATAGAACTAATCCACTCACCACCAGACTTGATCACGTCTTTACTGCGATCGACAATCTGCATATAACCCAATGGGTCTATTGTTGAAACATCGCCAGTATCAAACCATCCGTCTCGGAACGCACTGCGATCATCATTCTTATAGTATCCGCTGGCTATCCAAGGTCCGCGCACCATTAGCTTGCCGAATGTTTTACCATCATTAGGCAATGGTTGGTCATTGTCATCCACAATGCGCATTTCAACGCCAAACACCGCTCGCCCCTGTTTCGCTTGGATTTTCATACGAACTTCTTTATCAGCGCTATCGAGATAGGGTGTCATGGCGCACAAGCTGCCCATAGGACTCATTTCCGTCATGCCCCAGGCATGGATTGGGAAAACCCCGTACTTCTCACTAAATTTCTCCATCATCGAGCGCGGTGCAGCCGAGCCGCCTATAACTACACTGTCCACGGTATCCAGATGGCCGTTGATCGAATCGATGTAATTGAGTAAGCCTAACCAGACTGTTGGTACCCCTAATAGCGAGGTCGCCTTCTCGTCGTCAATTAATTCATACAAGGAAGCGCCATCCATGCCCGCGCCAGGGAATACGATACTCGCCCCAGCGATAGGGGCAGCATAGGGGATACCCCATGCACAGACGTGAAACATCGGCACCACTGGTAATACTCGGGACATTGGCCCGAGATCCAGTGCCGACGATCGACAGGATGACAATGCATGCAGAATTGTGGAGCGGTGGGAATACATCACCCCTTTTGGATTGCCAGTCGTCCCCGAGGTATAACAAAGCCCAGCAGCGGTTTTCTCATCAAACTCTGGCCACGTATAGTCTTTGGACTCTTGTGCGATCAGATCTTCATAACAAATGACGTTAGGTAGATTGCACTGCGGCATATGCGCTGCATCGGTCATGATGACAAAGGCTTTAACCCCTTTGATTTGATCCTTTACGGCTTCTAACAATGGGACAAAGGTCAGATCGACAAAGATCACCTGATCATCGGCATGATTCACAATGTAGACAATTTGTTCAGCGAACAAGCGCGGATTAATCGTATGCGTCACTGCCCCCATGCCTGAGACAGCGTAATAGATTTCGAAGTGTCGATAGGTGTTCCAAGCCAATGTGCCGATACGATCTCCCTCGACAACCCCAAGCTTGGTTAATGCATTGGCCAATTGCTTGCTGCGATCTAAGGCGTCACGGTAACCATAACGATGGATACCCCCTTCTACCTGTCGCGTAACAATCTCTGCATCCGTGTTGTATTGCGCCGCGTACTCCAGGATATCAGCAATATTTAATTGCTTATCCATCATGATTCCGAACATATCAGCCCCCATTTTGGTGTTTTTCTGATTCTGAAAAAGGCGTAGTGCCTCTCGCGGAAATTAGTCAATGGAGCCGCACACCCGTGCTTACTTACTGCACTTGATCTGCAATCTCCACTCGAATAATAGCGTGTTGATTAGAATGCGCAAAACCTTCGGTCCTAGACTGATAGTCGCCAGCCTGCACATTAGCTGTCCCACTTGAGGACGCTGTCGCCACCACATAGATCATTTCGGCAGAAGAGATATTAAATGGCCCCACCGCATCACTATTATCCAAAGTAATAGTGGTAGGAAGCTCGCCCACTGTTAGCAATTCCGCTGCCAACGGCTGTCCGCGGCCATTTACTTCGAGAGCTGAAACAAAGACCCTTGTGTCAGCAGGTAAATCAATACCCGGGGCAAGACTCACTTCTACGTCAATCTGTGGCCCATCCCCAGCAACGGCATCTTGCCTATTAGAGGCGCTTAGCTGTTGCTGCGCATTCGCGATCATGCCACGCAATAATTCGGCTTCACTCCCAGGGGGGGTAAGTTGCAACATGCGTCGCCAATAGGTAATCGCCGACTGATAATCAGCGCGTTGTTCCGCATCCATCCCGAGTATTTGTAGAATTAGCAATTGATTTGGATCGATGCGCTGCGTGCGATCAATGATGTCTTGCACTTTATCGGTAAGCTGCTGCTCGGCGAGCATATACTCGAGAAAGGCATGTTGGCTCAGAACCACGACGCGATCACCATCTTCTTCGAGAAATTCACCGGCTCGCTCTAATGCCATAGAAGCTTGTGGAAATTGCGCTAGATTCACTAAATTTTGTGCAAGAAAATACCAAGCCCAGCCATTTTCGCGATCCTCTTCGATGATCGCTCCGAGACTAAACACAAGGTCACGTGCTTCTTCAGGGTTGTTCACACTCGCCCGTGTGCGATCATACAGTTGCGCTAACGCAAGCTCGTCCTGAAACCCCCAAGTTCGATAAATTCCGTAGCTGGCTGGGATAATCACGATAAGTAAACCCAGCGGCAGCAGCTTCGACATTGACAGCCACGGCGTATTTTCATCTTCGTCTTGCACCCTCTCTTGCGGCGTTTGCACATCGCTCAATAGGCTACGTTCAAGCTCTTCTTTTAATTCTTTGAAATCACTCGCTTCTAGATTTCCGGCTGCCAATTCACGCTCTAACTCCGCAAGGCGTTCCTTGAAAATAAATAGATTAGTGCGTTCACGCTGTGCGCGCGACGACTCACCACTACGATGATATTTCCATAGAGGAACGATAACGAACATTGTCGCAACTAACAGTAACGCTACAGCATAGAACCAGAACAATTGACCCCCTGAACCCATCGATCAACACACATTGAGTGATCTTAGGAAAATTTTGGCGAACGAAACGCAGTAGGTGTTGCCACTTAGTCGCGATCCTTCACAGTCTCTAAAAGATTACGTAAACGTTCCTGCTCAACTTCGTTGAGTTCCACAGGCTCTTGCGAGCTTGCTTTGGCACGTCGCACAATTCCCAATACAATCCATGCACCCAATATAAAAAATAACAAGGGGCCAAACCAAAGCAAGATGGTCTCGATTGTTAAACGGGGGCGATAAAATACAAAATCACCGTAACGTTCAAACATAAACTGCTCGATCTCATCGTCAGTTTTCCCATCGATGATCATCAGATAAATCTCGCGACGAAGATCCTCTGCAACGCCGCCATTTGACCCCGTGAGATTGGTATTCTGACACATGGGACAACGAAACTCGTCGGACATTCTACGAAAACGTTGTTGCTGTTCGGGGGTTGCAAATTCAAAAGTGTCTACCGCGGCAAACGCGGTATTAGTCACCGTGATATCTGCCATAACAGCGATATAAAACAATGCGAGAACGCACAACCCTTGAGTGAAAAATCGTCGTACCATCACTGCCCTGCTTCCGCCTTGACGGCGGCTATTGCTGGCATAATTTCAGTTTCCCATGCTTCATAGTCGATAACGCCAATGTGCTTGTATCGAATTACGCCATCGCCATCCACAACAAAGGTTTCCGGTGCCCCGTAAACACCGAGGTCAATGCCTAGACGACCACTCTCATCAAGGATGCTAAATTCAAAAGGACTGCCGTTATCTTCTAACCACAGCTGTGCCAAATTCAATTTATCTTTGTAGTTCACCCCGACAATAGGGACGACATCCTGCTCGGCAGCCGCCATGAGAATAGGATTTTCTTGCAGACATGGCAGGCAATAGCTGCCCCAAACGTTCAATAAAAAAGGTTCATCAGGAAGATCTGCCTTACCGATGATCTGCTCACCCAACTCTACCGTTTGCAATTGAAATTCTGGCAATGGTTTGTCGATCAATACAGACGGCAGAGTGCGTGGATCTAAATAAAGCCCGCGCCAAAGCATCACAGCTAAAACCAGAAATCCAATCACTGGTGCAAATAATTTTAATCTCGACATAACAGCCTCTAATTCAAACTTAAGTTGAAACCGGTCGTAAGGGTTCGGACTTGGCTTTACTTTCTGCAGCATTGGCAGCTAAAGCCTTCACCTTCAAATTGCGATAGCGTTTATCAGTCACGGCAACCACCGCGCCTAATGCCATCAAAATAGCGCCTAACCAAACCCAGCGGACAAAGGGTTTAATGTACAAAGACATAGACCAAGCCCCTGAGTCACGCTCCTCACCCAAGGTGATAAATAGATCACGAGTAAAACCGGCATCAATCGCCATTTCGGTAGACGGTGTACGGCTAGCAACGTAAATACGTTTTTCTGGGTGCAAATCTCGCACGTATTCGCCGCCTTTCATCACTTGGAAGGTCGCACGTTCCGCTTCAAAATTAGGCCCAGACAAATGCTCAGTTCCTTCGAACAAGAACTCGTAATTACCAAGCTCGACTGTCTGCCCTGGGCTCAACAAAACACTCTTCTCAATACTGTAGATACTAGTGAGCCCTGCCCCCATCAAAATGACCGCGAAGCCAAAATGGGCGATTTGCATCCCCCAATAACTAACGGCCAACGACTTTAGGCCGGCAAGCTTGCTAGCTTTGTTCGCAATTTTTACCCAGACATCGTGAACAATTCCAAACACTACCCATAGGCCCAAGGCCGTCGCGATAGTCGCACCGATGCGGAACTCAAGGGTCAGCGCCAGTGGAATCACTAACCCTAAGGCAATAGCGGCAATCGCGACCCACATAAGTTGTTTTTTCAAGTAATCGACAGACGTCTTTTTCCAACGGCTAACTGACCCCATGCCTAACAACACCACCAATACTGACATCAAGGGGACAAAGATAATATTGAAATATGGAGGCCCTACAGACAGCAATTCGCCACCGGACACTGCCTGATAAACCATTGGGTAGAGCGTGCCAAGCAAGATTGCCGCACTGGCCACTACTAAGATGATGTTGTTGGCTAAGAGAAACACTTCTCTTGAGATCGCTCCAAAACTAAATTCACTCTTCATCAATGGCGCGCGGAATGCGAATAGCAGCAAAGAGCCGCCCACCACAAACCCAAGGAAGCCAAGAATATAGATGCCGCGAGTTGGATCACTCGCAAACGCATGAACCGATGTCAGTAGACCGGAGCGTGTAATGAATGTGCCCAACAAGCTGGCTGCAAACGCCATGATTGCAAGCAAGACAGTCCAACTCTTGAACACTCCACGCTTTTCCGTCACTGCCAATGAGTGAATCAACGCTGTGCCGAGTAACCAGTTAATCATGGGAGGATTCTCGACTGGGTCCCAAGCCCACCAGCCGCCCCAACCTAATTCATAGTAGGCCCACCAAGACCCTAGAGCGATGCCGATAGTCAATATCGCCCATGCAGCATTGGCCCAAGGACGTGACCAACGTGCCCACGCGGAATCCAATCGGCCACTCATTAATGCGGCGATCGCGAAAGCAAATACAACTGAAAAACCCACATAGCCCATGTACAAGGACGGTGGATGAATAATAAACCCAAAGTCTTGCAACGCTGAATTCAAGTCGGCGCCATCGACAGGTGAAATCGGCAATACACGATCGAATGGGTTTGATGTAGCGATCATAAACATCGTGTAGCCGGCACCGATTAGCCCCATAATGCCGAGGACCCGTGCGACAAAGTCGTCAGGCATGGCTTTGCTGAAAATACTAACCGCCAGCATCCATCCGGCTAACATCCAAGTCCAAAATAGGAAGGAACCCTCGTGCCCGCCCCATACGGCGGTAATCTTGTATTGCATCGGCAACAGACTGTTAGAGTGCTGCGCGACAAATTGCACCGAGAAGTCGTCGGTCACAAAACTATAGCCCAAGATCAAAAGGCAGAGTGAGAGGAATACAAACACTCCCGCTGCTGTCTCTTATACACATCTGACGCTGCCGACGAGCGATCTAGTGTAGA
>CAJXSF010000036.1 GCA_913061515.1 uncultured Gammaproteobacteria bacterium
ATCTACACTAGATCGCTCGTCGGCAGCGTCAGATGTGTATAAGAGACAGCTATGTGAACAACAAAGTACTCGATTGCCGACAAGTGGGCTTCGAATCGAGCCTTATCCGTTTACCCGCGGACGTAACCGAAGCGCAGCTTTTGCATCGCATCGACCAGCTCAACCGTGACAAAAACATCGATGGCTTTATCGTACAAGTACCACTGCCAAAGCACATCGATGAAGACAAAATCATCTTGGCAATCGACCCATTAAAAGACGTCGATGGGTTCTCCCCTGCCAGCGTTGGGCGCATGTGCCTAGGCATGCCTACTTTTGTATCGGCAACGCCAAACGGCATCATGGAGCTACTTGCCCGCTACCAAGTCGACACGGTCGGCAAGCATTGCGTAGTCGTGGGCCGCAGCAATATTGTGGGCACGCCGATGTCAATCTTGATGTCGCGCAACAGCAACCCAGGTAACGCCACTGTCACTCTCGTGCATAGCCGCACGCCGAATATGGCCGAGATTTGTCGCAGTGCCGACATCCTCATCGTTGCCATCGGTAAGCCAAACTTCATCAATGAGTCCATGGTAAAAGAAGGTGCCGTAGTTATCGATGTGGGCATTACTCGTGTTGAAGACAGCTCTCGTGCATCGGGCTTTAGGCTTGTTGGCGATGTAGAGTTTGAGGCTGTAAAAAATAAATGCTCGTTCATCACGCCAGTGCCAGGCGGGGTCGGACCAATGACTCGTGCTGCACTGCTGCTAAACACCTTGAAAGCACAGGCCATGCACCACCAAGCCGACTAACTGGAGTTGTTCTATGTTTCAAAACCTAAAGCCATTAGCTGCCGACCCTATTCTCGGACTAATGGCCGCTTATCGACTCGACAACAACGCCCATAAGATTGATTTGGGGGTAGGTATTTATAAAGACGAAACTGGTGCGACTCCAGTGATGCGTGCCGTCAAGGAAGCAGAAGCGCGCTTGCTTGCCTCCCAGACTAGCAAAAGCTATGTAGGGCCTGCCGGCGCTGCGGGTTATAACGAAGAGATCGCACAACTTCTTTTAGGCCGCGACTTAGCTGAGAAAACCAAGGCGCTGCGCTGCACGTTCCAAACGCCAGGTGGCTGCGGCGGACTGCGTTTGGCGGCTGAGTTTATTAACGCGAGCAAGCCCGGCGCGCGCATCTTCGTAAGCGACCCAACCTGGGCCAACCATATACCGTTGTTGGGAGATGCAGGCTTAGAGATCGTCAAGTACCCCTACTACGACTACGGCACGCACAGCATCCGTTTCGATGAGATGATGAGCGCCCTGCACCAAGCAAAAGAAGGTGACTTGGTACTATTGCATGGCTGCTGCCACAACCCTTGTGGTGCTGACCTGAACCAAGAGCAATGGCAACAGGTTCGAGACTTGGCACTGAAGAACGGTTTCACACCCTTCATCGATATCGCCTACCAAGGCCTTGGCGATGGCGTAGAGGAAGACTGTTACGGCGTGCGCTTGCTCGCTGATTCGGTTCCAGAGTTGATTGTGGTGAGTTCTTGCTCTAAGAATTTCGGCATCTACCGCGAACGCGTTGGCGCACTCACAGTCATCTGCGAAACCCCAGCATCAATGAAAGGCACGGCGAGCCTTATCGCTTACATCGCGCGTGGCATTTACTCTATGCCACCCGACCACGGCGCGACAGTGGTTGAGATGATATTAACTGATACGGCACTACGCAGCGACTGGGAGTCAGAGCTCACACAAATGCGTGAACGCATCAATGGTCTGCGCACGCAATTTGTTGAACGCCTCGCGGCATCGGGTGTTAGTCGTGATTTTAGTTTCATTCAGAACGAGAAAGGCATGTTCTCTTTCCTCGGAGTTGATGTTAGCCAAGTGCAAACCTTGGTCAACGATTACAGCATCTACCTAGTGGATTCTAGCCGCATCAATGTCGCCGGCATCAATGACAATAATATCGACTACCTTGTCGATAGTATCAAGAAAGTTGTCGGTTAAACGAATACAGGCGTTGAGCATTAAACACTCAACGCCTTGTTCGCCTAGCGTTTAGCCAGTGCCGGTTTTACACGCGCGGCAAGTTCACGCAGCGCTTGCTCGGTGGCTTCCCAATTAATACAGGCATCGGTAATCGATACGCCGTACTTAATCTCTTCTAAATCATCGGGTATCGGCTGATTACCTTCACATAAATTGCTCTCTAACATCACCCCGATAATCGACTTATTGCCTTGCTCGATTTGCTCTGTAACACTCGTCAATACTTCGAGCTGACGCGTGTGATCCTTGCGCGAATTACCATGACTGCAGTCCACCATAATATTGGCAGGCAGATTTGCCTTACGCATATCTTCTTCACAACTAGCAACGCTCTCGGCATCGTAATTGGGCACTTTGCCGCCGCGAAGAATCACATGGCAATGCGGATTTCCGGATGTGCGAAACGCCGCTACTTTTCCTTCTTCCGTAATACTTATAAACGAGTTAGCCGCAGAGGCCGAACGAATACCATTGACCGCCACCGTGAGGCTGCCGTCAACACTATTCTTAAAACCGACCGCCGAAGAGATGCCGCTTGATAATTTACGATGAGTCGGTGACTCCGTCGTGCGGGCACCAATTGCCGTCCACGACACTAAGTCCTGCAAGTACTGTGGCGAGATTAAATCAAGTGCCTCGACTGCAATCGGCAGGCCGATGCTATTGATGTCCAACATCAGCTGGCGACCAATGCGCAGGCCGTGTTCGATACGATGGCTACCATCGAGATTAGGGTCATAGATCAAACCCTCCCAGCCAACCGTTGTACGCGGTTTTTCGAAATACACCCGCATGACACACATTAGCGTATCGCTTAACTCATCCGCTAGAGGCTTGAGTAATTTTGCATACTTGATTGCCTCATCGACATTGTGAATAGAACATGGGCCTACAACCACAATGAGTCGATTATCTTTGCGATCCAAAATATTTTTGATGCCTTTATGGCCAGCCAATACTGTCTCTAACGCTGCACCTGTGACAGGCATTTCGTCTTTCAATGAGCGCGGTGATGGCAGCTCTTCTTGCATCACAATGTGTAGATTGTCGTTCTCTTTCTGATTCATAAACTTCTCTGTCTTAATGTCACTAACTTAATTGAGTGCGGGTTTATTCCTGTCCACGAAAATGTTGCAAACGCATGCCGGCAAGAAAGAGGCTTGCGGCGTATAGCAAGAAGCCCCCTACGGTTAACACTGTCAATTGCACAATACGTTGCCATATCCCCCACTCTAACCATTGTTGCCAATCCCCAGCAACAAACCATAGAAATGCACACATAACGATATTGGCGAGCACCACTCTAAATAAGAATAGCGCCCAACCGCTCTGAAACTTAAACACGCCCTGCTTAATTAGCCCCATCAACAACAGGCTAGCATTGAGCATGGCTGCCAAGGAAGTCGCTAAGGCTAAGCCTGTGTGGGCGAAATCCAATACGAATACTAGCACAATATTCATCACCATATTGGCGACCATCGCGATGATCCCAATGCGCACAGGCGTCGCTGTGTCTTGGCGCGAATAATACCCAGGGGCAAAAATTTTGATCGCCATAAAAGCCAATAAACCAAGCGTATAAGCCTGCAAACTGCTTGTCACTTTAGTGACATCATCAACACTGAAATTCTGCCCTTGAAATAAGGTGATGATCAATGGTTGTGACAGAAGCACTAGCGCAAGACTGGCAGGTACCGCGATAAGCAGTACCATTCGCAACGCCCAATCGAGCATCGCAGCGAACTCCGATGTCGATTTTTCCGCATGCTTGCGCGACAAACTGGGCAACACCACAGTGGCAATGGCAATACCAAAAATCCCTAACGGCAACTCGACCAAGCGGTCCGAGAAATACAACCACGACACACTGCCAGAGACTAACAAAGAAGCAATGAAGGTATCGAGCAATAGATTGATCTGACTGACTGAAACACCAAACAGCGCCGGCACCATCAACTTCATGACTCTTTGCACACCCTCGTGTTTAGAGTTGAGCTTTGGAATCGGCAGCAAGCGCATACGGGCCAAGAAAGGCAATTGAAAAAATAATTGGCAAACCCCGGCGATCAATACCCCCCAGGCAAGCGCGACTTCTGGCTGCAGCATATAGGGGCTAAGAAATATTGCCGATGCGATCATCACAATATTGAGCAATGCCGGTGTCAGCGCTGGGATGGCAAAACGATCGTAACTGTTGAGGATCGACGCGGCGAATGCACTTAAAGAGATTAACAATAAATAAGGAAACGTAATGCGCAGCATGTCGACGAATAAAGCAAACTTCGCAGGGTCTTCGCGAAACCCATAGGCCACAGGGATCGCTATGAGTGGCGCAGCAACGACCACGACTAAGGTTAAAACCAATAGAACTGAACTCAAGCTGCCCGCGACACTATCGATCAATAATTTAACTTGTTCGTGAGGTTTCTTGCTGCGGTACTCCGATAAGACTGGCACAAAGGCTTGATTAAAAGCGCCCTCTGCAAAGAGCCTACGAAGAAAGTTAGGAATTTTAAACGCGAGAAAGAAAGCATCGGTGCCATCGCCAGGACCAAACATTCTGGCCAGAACGATATCGCGCACTAAACCTAGCACGCGCGAGACCATCGTCATACTGCCGGTGACGGCGCTAGAACGAAGCAGGCCGCCCCTTGGTCGGGGCGGCCTGCTGTTCGTGCTAGGACTGTCTTGTGATTGATCACTCATCTTGTGATGGCTCTTAAATTAACGCGCATAAGCCTCACCAGACTTCGTGCAACGCAATCACTTGTTCAGGGCGCGTAACATCCACGCTGTTTTCTCGTGCAAGCGCATCCGGTCGGACACTAGCGCTGCGGTGGACTCATCTTCGGCGTCTTGGGCAAGCTTTAACACGTCGCGACACGTCTTCACCACTTGTTCATGGCCTTTGGTCAATAGGTCGACCATCTCGCTGCCTGCTGGCACACCGTCAACTTCTTTTATGGAACTCAGTTTTGCGAATTCTTTGTAAGTCCCTGGCGCTGCAACATCAAGCGTACGAATGCGTTCGGCAATCTCGTCCACAGCAAGTGCCAACTCTGTGTAATGCTCTTCGAACATTAGGTGCAGTTCGCGAAACTGTGGCCCAGTGACGTTCCAATGAAAATTATGAGTTTGCAGGTAAAGAGTGTAGGAATCCGCCAACAGATGCTTGAGTCCCTCAGCAATATTGGTGCGGTCAGTCTCTTTAATACCGATGTCTATCTTTGTCATCGTTCAACTCCTTTTTGCGATAAGTTCGGGAAGAAGTATGCCATAGCTGTCAGCCAACATCAAATTTCAATATATTTATCGAATATTGATAGTTTTTTTATATCGAAAATTTGCCCGCTCTTGCTAGATGCTTACTCTAAACCCGCATAAACAGTTTGCACGTCATCGTCTTCGTCGATGGCATCTAAGAAAGCTTCGACTTCTTCTCGCTCTACTTCCCCTAAGCTAGTCACAGGGTTCTTTGGGCGGTAGCCAAGTTTTGCGCTCTCGACATTGAACCCGTATTCCGGCAGCGCTTTGCATACCGAGTCTAAATCCGTTGGTTCTGTTAAGAACAGCGTCGCGCCGTCATCGCTTGGCTCAAGGTCTTGTGCTCCAGCCTCAATGGCGGCCAGGTCTGGATCGGCCTCTGCATTAGTCGGTGTGGCTTCGATCATACCAAGGTAATCAAAATCCCAAGAGACTGACCCTGAGTTGCCGAGCTGCCCCTTACGGAACAAGACGCGCATGCTGGAATAAGTCCGGTTAGCATTATCAGTGAGGCACTCAACAATGACCGGCACTTGGTGCGGGGCAAAGCCTTCGTAAGTCAATTTTTCGTAATTGATGCCTTCGTCGAGCAAGCCTGCGCCCTTCTTGATCGCACGCTCTAAGGTTTCGCGAGTCATCGAGGCTTTTTTGGCCTGTTCTACGGCTAAACGCAGTCGCGGATTCATGTCTGGGTCTGCGCCGTTGCGCGCCGCAACCATAATCTCTTTGGTGAGTTTGGTGAAAATGCGCCCTTTCGCATTGGCCGCGATTTCTTTATGTTTAACTTTCCACTGTGCACCCATGACGAACGGTCCTTCCCACTAACTAATAAACAAATAAGGTGGCTGATAATACGGGTAATTTTGATCGACCACAAACACCATAGCAACGGTTCAAAGGGCTATGACCGCCCCATTTGCCGCCTCAGCGTCTTCTTGGTCGTGGGTCACCATGATGGCAGGCAGACCGGCCTCTCGCAGGCGCTTGAATACAAACTCACGCACCTCGCGTCGTAGATGCGTATCCAACCGAGAGAACGGCTCATCGAGCAAGACCGCTTTTGGTTGGGACAGCAGCAGGCGCTGCAGGGCGACCCGAGACTTCTGCCCTCCCGATAGAGTTTCAGGGTCACGCTGCTCGAACCCCTGCAGGCCAATCGAGGCCAGCGCGTCTGTCACAATAGCGTCTTTGTCTTGCGCTGCGGCTGGAATACCAAAACGCAAATTGCCACCCACGCTTAAATGCGGAAATAGTAGCGGGTCTTGAAACAATAAACCCACGCGTCTTTGCTCAGCTGGCAATCGGTTTAAGTGGGCTCCATCTAAGAACAACTCGCCAGAGGCCTCAAATGCCGGTGCGAGGAAGCCAGCAACATAGGCCAGTAGGCTCGACTTTCCCGCGCCAGAGGGCCCCATCACTGTGAGCACCTCGCCAGCATTAATCACGGCATCCACCGCAAGTAACTCTCGCCCCTGCAAGGCTATGCGAACATTGTTCAACTGCAAATGCTGTGCTTTCACGCGCTTCCTCTCATACCTTGTCTATTGCGCCATAGTAAACGCGGCACGAACAAGGCCAACATAAACCCAAGCATTGGTAATAGTGCCTGTAATAATGCCCATACGGCGATAATACTGCGGTTACCCCCTGAGGCTAGGGCCACAGCCTCGGTTGTCAGTGTCGGCACACGGCCTGCGCCTATCAATTGGCTTGCCAAATACTGGCTGATACTAACGGCAAAACCGACCGCCATCGCCGTCAAGCAAGGGGCCAATAATAATGGCACTCTTACCTTCCAAAACACTTGCCAATGACCTGCACCCAGCGTTGCGGCGAGCTGTGCCCAACGCGGATCCAAGCGGCGATAGGCCTCCGATAAGGCGAGAAAACTATAGGGCAGCACAAAAAGCAGATGGGCGAAAACCACCATGGCGATACTGGGTGTCCATTGCAAAAACTCCGTCGCCACGATGATGCCAAACAAGAAAGCAATTTGGGGAACGATCAATGGAAGGTAGAGCAATATCAAGGAGGGGGATAAGCGCTTTTGAAAACGCTGCTCACTCTCTAGCACCGCGATCACTAGGGCAATCGCTAAAACAGTCGCTAGTGCGCCAATCATTAAGGTATTGCCTAACGGTGTCGCAATGTCGGCAGAGGCATCGCCCCAGGCGCGCAAGTTCCAAGAACGCGGCAGGCTCTCAGGAAAACGCCAGAAACCGGCAAAGGAATTCAGCACAAGTGCCACGACGCCGCCAATAGACAAACCCACGGCCAATGCTACACCACTCAAACCAATGCCACGCAACACGCCATCTGCCCGCCCTCGATGGCCACTCAGGGCATATGCTCGCCCGATCGCCGCGAAACAAATCTCCAAGCCCCGCCACAGCAAAAGCGCCGTTAAGGTAAGCGCTAATTGCAACAAGGCACCCGCAGCGGCCATAAAGCGAAAACTCAGGTCTGGGTCGTTAAACCACTGCAATACCTGCACACTCAATGTGTAAGGCAAGTTTGGGCCAATAATCAATGCCACATCCACAGTGGCCGAAGCAAAGGCGATCACCGCGTAAACGGGCAGCCTAATCAGAGGATAGAGTGCGGGAGTAACGGTTAATAACCATGCTAAACCTCGGCGATACCCAAGCGAGCGCGCAATATTGACGCGTTGATCGGCCTGAATTTGCGGCAGGGCTGCCAGCGCCATGAGCAATAGAAAAGGAATTTCTTTAATAGTGAGAGCAAGCATCAAAGACAGGCCCCAGTAGTCATTGATGATGAGCGCGTCCGGAGGCGACGTGAAGCCCGTAACGCTTGGGGATGCCCACCGCAGCAACAAGCCGGAAGGGGCGATTAAGAAGGCCAAGCCAAAGGCGGCCGCGGCATGAGGGATGGCGAGTAATGGGGCAACCAACCTGCGCATCCAGTTCTCAAGGCGAGTACCACTGGCAGCTGCAAGAAATAGCAGGACAAACGATAATGCGATAAACGGCGTCACTAGCGCCGAAGCCAAGCTCACGGTCACACTGTGAGTCAGCCCCGGTGCCTGATAAAGGGCCACAAAATGCTTTAGCGTGAATTGTTCGCCGCCAATGGCAGGCAAGTAACCGAAGGCTGGAAGAATCGTCAAGCCAACCCCAAGCACGACAGGTGCCAATAGGATCAACAGCATGAACCAAGGAGCCAATCGCAAAGCCCGCTGCGCCATACCCCCCACTAGCGACTGTTCGGGTGCGCTAGCGGGCACCATAGCGCTCAACCCATTCACGCTCTAAAGCGCCAACCCAATCAGGATGAGGCTCTTGCAAAGTATCGCCTAGAGCCTCGACTGATAGCGTGGCAGGCCCCACGTCGACATTCGCAAATGCGGCGCGCTCCTGTTCGCTGAGCACCTCCATACTTAGCACTGTTGTACTGCCCATTACCTCAGGCCGATAGGCGTGTAGTTGCGCCTCAACCGACAAAAGAAAATTTGCAAAGACCATCGCCCCGGCCTTTGCGCGCGCGTTAAATGGCACCGCCAAAAAACTCACATTGCCAATGCTGCCAGCATCGGACACATAACTGCGCACTGTCTCAGGCAACTCACCAGCGGCGATTCCTGCGCTGGCCTCAGCAGGGCTGAGGCTTAGCGCCAAACTGATTTCGCCATCCCCCACCATGCGCCGCATTTGCGTACCACTGCTAGGAAAACTGCGTCCGCCTCTTAACAACACAGGATGCAATTCATCCAGATAAGACCATAGAGGCGCCGTGATACGCGCAAACTCTTCCAACACCAATGGCTCATAAAGCGCTTGACGATCTTCCACGAGTTCTAGCAATGCTTGTTTTAGAAAGGTTGAGCCTAAAAATTCAGGGGGGCGAGGATAAGTGAATTGCCCCGGATTCGCCTTTGCCCATGTTAATAATTCGTGAATATTGCGTGGCGGCGACGGCAGAAACTCGCTGTCATAATAGTAAATGAGTTGCGAACGTGTCCAAGGAGACTCCAAGCCTTCAACAGGAATAGTGAAATCCTGACGCATTTCGGGGTGGTTATCCGCATCCACCAATGAAAAATTGGGCAGCTGCTCGGCCCAGGGACCAAATAGCAAATCATTCTGTTTAAGTGTGGCAAAGTTCTCGCCATTGACCCATAACAAGTCGACAGTCCCGGCATCGTTGTTGCCGGCGAGCTTTTCAGCGAGTACGCGTGACACGGCTTCGGCCGTATCGCTGAGTTTAACGTGCACGACTTCAATGCCATAGCGCCGCTGCGCTTGATCGGCCGCCCACGCGATGAAGCGGTTAATTTGCGGGTCCCCCGCCCAGGCATCGAAATACACTGTTTGGCCGCGAGCCTCTGCTTGCACTTGCTCCCACACGCTAGGGTCGGGCGTGTCACTAAGCCCCTTCAACGGCAACAGGCATAAAAGCATCACGAAGGTTTTGCATAACGATCGCGACATATTCAACAATTCGCCTTGGCAGCAGCGTTTGCCACGCTATCGGAACGGGCTAGCAGCCCTAAACGTTTGGCGCGGCGCGCACGGAAGCGTTCATCCAATACATCGCTTAGCACTTCATGGTGAAAGCGATCGCAGGCGATGCACAGGTTTTGATAGTCGCGGCCATCAGGCGATTGTGTTTTCCCTGCCTCAATAAATTGTGTCTCACTCCAACCTGCAAATTCACCCATTTTCTCTGGAGCCCCAGCATTAATGGCTTGCATCGCGGGGTGCTCTGCGAGGTCTTCTAACAATGCTTGTAGGGGCTCTTCCGTAAGATTGCCAAGTGGATGCGCGGTTTTCAAACAACACGGGTAAACATCCCCTGTTGGGTCTATAGACACCTCGGACCCCGCATAACCATAGTTAAGAAAGTTCAGGCCGCCCGACCACGCATTGCAAAAATTGTCTTCCAATGTCGCTGTCGACAAACCATTTTTCCACGCGCGCCCTCTTGGCCAAAGTTTTCCAATCCACACTTCTTCTGTGGCGCCAAACATATTGTATAGCGGCGTGTCTGGGCTCATCTGCAAACGCCGCTCATCAAATAACGCGGCGTTTTCAACGCCAGCATTGGCGAACATCAATTGTAAATGTGTGATGAGTTTTTGACGTTTATCTCCTTCCATGCCGACGTGATAGTCATCCATGCCCGAAACAGAAATCGTCCACACACCCCGGGCGAGTAGTTCATCAATAATGGCAGGCGTGAGCAGATCGCCAGTGGTCTGTACCACCACTTTCACACCGCCTACTTCGCGGTATTTGTCACGGATTGCTTCTAAAGCAGGGTAAAGCACTCTTTCGCGCACCGGCTCTGTCATCACATCGCCACCGGAAATAATGATACGCCCGATACGCTCTTCGTATTGCGCTTGCGGTTCTGATTCGGGATTAACACGCTCGACAAAGCGCATTGTCTTAGGGAGGTTCGCGATAATTTTAGGGGAATTCTGCTCAGCCTCAGCCACTACTTGTTCGAGCTCGTCGCGCACATAGGGGCGAAACTTATCTTCGTAGCAATGTTTACAACGGCGATGGCAATGCCAACATAAAACATAGTAAATCGATTCCATCGACGACCCTTTTACACAGTAATTAGTTTCAAAAGAACGAAGAGCAAGCAAAGACTCTTTATATAACAATACAATACGCAGCAGTTCTCAAAATCAGATCAATCGCCACGCTACGTAATCGGATAGATGTGCAACATGGTCTCGCTCGATAAAGACCAGACCTCGTCATGTGCAAGCAATACTCTGGCCTGCTCTAATTCACACTCGACCACATCGCGCGCACCAAATTCATCCACATAAAACCCTAGGCTTCCTTCGGAGGCCATGGCCAAGGTTTTCTCGATGATCCATTGCTGAACCTGAGCAGGGCTTTCATCACTGCATTGCCGAGATAGTGCGCGGAACAATTCTAATATTGAAGCTTCTTCATCTAAATGCAGCATAAAGAGTTCTATTTTTTCTTTTTCTTTCATCACATTGCTTCTCTTTCAACACTAGAGGGAATGAAACCCGGTTTGTTGCAAATTAATTTCGCGCACTGCGTTTTCGCGACAACAAAGGGTACAAGAACACCACCAATAAGATGATGCTTGCGCCAGCGTAAAACTGTACTCCTAATTCCTTCTGCTCGTCGAGTATCAGTATCGCCAGCATGATCGCATAAATTGGCTCCATATTAACTGCCAAAGATGAAGCATAGGCCGACAAGTGTCGCAGGGCCCGCAAAGAGAGGGCAAAGGGCAATAATGTACAAATTACGGCAAGCACCGCTAGGTAGATAAGATCCTGCTGGCCTGGTAATGCAAACAACTGTGCAGCGCTTGGCAGCAATTGTGTGGCTTGCGCCTCATTGCCACGCATCCCGACAAAGCCAATGGCTAGGAGCAGGACCAATAAGCCTCCACTGAGCATTTCGATACCCGTGGCCGTTAGCGAGTCCGTGCGCAAAATCAGACGCTTATTACAAGCGGCGAACAATGCCGCCAACAGCGCAGAGACCACGCCTATTAAGACACCTACGTTCATGTCTTCGGGAGTTCCTCCCACCAATAAGGCAATGCCTGGCAACACCAACAGGCCAATGAACATCTCATTTAGCTCGAAACGACGCCCGGTGATTAAGGGTTCTAACACACACAGAAATATGGGCGACAAGGCCATACAGGTCGCTGTCACTGAGGCATTAGCAAGTTTTACTGACAGGTAGAACGTCACCCAATGCATGGCCACGAGCACGCCTACCCCTGCAAACGCTGCCCCATGACGAAGTGACAATCTAGAAATGCCACGCCAGACTTTCGGCACGCAAAACAGCAGCAACGCCACAAGCAACATACGCCATAACACCAACGACAGAGCAGGAATACTGATAAGCCTGCCTAGAATGGCAGTAAAGCCCCATAAAAAGACGCAGAAATGGATCTGCAGCCATGCAGTACGAGTTTCTGGCATTCGTCTCTAATCCTTTCCTAGAGCAATAATAATGTGGGGTGGACAGTAAAGGCGCAGTCTAACAAAGAGTCTTCCCGTCTCGATAATTGTTTCCTAACAATAGAGACGCTAGACTTTGGGCCTTCAAGACTCTTATGTAGGAACTCGCCAGCATGCACTCGCCTGTAGCGATCAACAACGCCAATTTGCTCAGCATTGACCCCCTGCTTTGCGTTCTCGACGATTTCGCTAGTGACGAGGAAATTACCCACCTGCTGCAAGCAGGTGCAACACTATTGGAGCCTGCGCTGGTCACTGGCCCCGACGAAGGCGTGCCTAGCAAACGCCGCACTGGCCGCAATTGTTGGATTCCACACGAACATGATGCGGTAATCGCCCAGCTGTGCGAGCGCATCAGCACACTCGTTGGGCTGCCCCTTCTGCAAGCCGAATCCATCCAGCTGATCCACTACGATGAGACTCAAGAATACGCGCCACACTTTGATGCATGGGATGCAGAGAGTGAGGCGGGAAAACGTTGCATGAAACGCGGTGGACAACGCCTTGTCACCTGCCTGCTTTATCTCAACGATGTCGAAGAAGGTGGCGGCACGACCTTTCCGAAACTGAACTTGCAGGTAAAGGCCCGCAAAGCACGCTTAGTCCTGTTTCACAACTGCCTTCTTGGTAGCATCGTTCGTCACCCCAATAGCCTCCATGGAGGCATGCCAGTAATTAGAGGTGAAAAGTGGGCATGCAATCTTTGGTTTCGCGAACATAAGTATTGGTAAGACTTAGTCTTGAGTCCCGTTGAAACTCCCCTGCATGATGCGCCCTACTTTAAATCCCTTTTGGCATTAAAACGGCAAGTACTATGGAAAACACACAATTACGCTCTCGACTTCGCGCATTAGGCCCAGGCTTGGTCATGTCCTCTGCCGCTGTCGGCGGCTCACACCTCGTCGCCTCCACTCAGGCAGGCGCTCTGTTTGGTTGGCAACTTTTGTGGCTTATCTTGCTCGTCAATGTCCTTAAGTACCCATTCTTCCGCTTTGGTGTGCAGTACACCTTGATCGAAAACGAAAGCCTCATTCATGGTTACTTACGCAAGGGGCGACACTATCTTTTGGCCTTTACCGGCCTGAACATTGTGGCGGCAGTGGTGAATACGGCGGGTGTATTGATTCTGAGCGCCAGCCTTTTGCAATACTTCATTCCATGGCAGGTCTCCCTAACAACACTTTGTTTTCTATTGCTATTTGCATGCCTTAGCATTCTCTTAGCAGGGCATTACAAACTGCTCGACAGAGTCTCAAAAGTGATTATGTTTACGCTCACCGTGACGACGGTGTTTGCCGTTGTTATTGCTTGGCAAAATGGTTCTGCCGCGCCAGTAGATTATGTAAGCCCGTCGCCTTGGCAACTATCGGCCCTCGCCTTTTTAGTCGCCATGATCGGCTGGATGCCTGTGCCAATCGAGATCTCCGCAATCAGCTCTCTATGGACTCGCTCCAAACAGAAACTAACGCAGGTATCGTTGTCCGATGCCCTGTTCGACTTCAATGTTGGTTATGGGGTTGCCGTCTTTCTCGCCGTGGTGTTCTTGGCACTGGGCGCCCTAGTGCAGCATGGGACAGACCAAGAGATCGCCCTAGCCAGTGCAGCATTCGCTCAGCAATTGGTGTCGATGTATGCCGCGACAATCGGTGCTTGGTCAGAGTATTTAGTCGCAGGTATCGCCTTCATGTGCATGTTTGGCACAACTTTGGCGGTGATGGATGGCTATGCACGCACCCTCAATGAGTCTGTCCATATGCTTGTCAGCACTGAGGAAGAGCCGCCACGCTGGTCACTGAACGTGTGGATCGTTGCACAGGCCTTTGCAGGCATGGCGATCATCCTATTCTTTCAAAGCGCGCTCGCGCCAATGCTTAGCTTTGCTATGACGCTGGCGTTTATCACTACACCGTTCTTCGCGTGGCTAAACTTCGACTTAGTGCGTAAGCGTCATATATCAAAAGGCATGAACGCGCTCGCGTGGATCGGTTTGGTCTACCTCACCGCCTTTGCCGTTGCCTTTATCTTCTGGTGGTTATTTGCCAGTTAAACGCCACGGGTATTGAGATTACGTTTGATTGAGCCACCCAATAGATGTGAGGGCCAATGGAACGCGCTGACGAAAGACACCAATACTGAAGCGGCATAGGGCAAGGCCTGAATCGTCAGCACCACACTCCAGATGCGCAGGTCTGGGCTGCCATATTCGCGCGGCACCAGACTTAGCATCAACACCACCCCTAGCAAACTCAATAGCATTAATGTTTCTTCGCGCACTGCCGCTAAGGCTTGCGATAAAGCCGAGGGGCGCGCCATTTTGGGGGTGCGTACAAACGGCATATTATCGGTAAACAAGCCTTTCAGCGTGGCCAGCCCGACCGTATGCGAAAGCGCCAGGCCCGCAATTGCCGCTGCAACAGTATGGCGCAAATTGGCTTTTACGCGGGAGCGGTAGAGATACACCATTTTCGAAAGTTTGAATGCAAACAATGACAATGGCAGCACCGAGAACATCACCAGGGGTGCATCGATTTGCGTTGGGGACACAATCATCGCCACCGACCATGCAATCGCCGCTAAGTTAAAAATCAAATTGAAACCGTCGGCAATCCAAGGCAACCAACCTGCAAGAAAATGGTAGCGTTGGCCACTGGTTAATGACGACGATTTTGCGCTAAACAATTCCTTTGTGTGGCGACGAAGTATCTGCATCGCACCATAGGCCCAACGGAAGCGCTGTTTCTTATAATCGATGAAGGTGTCGGGCATAAGTCCGCGCCCGTAGCTAGTTGCAAGATAAAGCGCCTCGTAGCCTGCCTCAAAGATACGCAGACCTAGTTCCGCATCTTCGGTGATACACCACTCACCCCAGCCTCCGACTTCTTCCAGTGCCGAGCGACGCACTAGCGTCATGGTGCCATGTTGAATAATCGCATTGCGTTCGTTACGCGTGACCATGCCAATCTCAAAAAAGCCCCGATACTCCGCAAAGCACATCGACTTAAAGGCGTTGTCATCTTGATCACGATAATCCTGTGGCGACTGCACGATGGCAACACGCGGGTTCTCAAACGCCCCGACAAGATCGCTCAACCAATTAGGCTCGACTTGATAGTCACTATCGATGGCGGCGATCACTTCTGCGCTCGCATCGGTTTTTTGCAGCGCGAAATTTAATGCGCCCGCCTTAAACCCAGACAATGGCGCTACATGGAAGAATTTAAAACGCTCGCCTAGCAATTCGCAATGGCGTTGCACAGGCTTCCAGACGCCTTCGTCTTTTGTATTATTATCGACCACGATGACTTCGAAATCAGGGTATTCCAAAGCCGCAAGAGCATTAAGCGTCTCGATCAACATATCGGCCGGCTCATTATAGGCGGGCACATGTATCGAGACTTTTGGAATGTGTGATTGATTAAGCGCGCTCGGCTGCAGCTGCCGTTTGCGCACGGTATACCAATGCGCCTCTGCCCACTCATGCGCCTCAGTTAAGAGGATCGTAATCACTCCAATCATGCCAACAAACAATAACAAACCCACTAGCATAGAGGTGATTGTCAGGTATTGCTGGGAGTAATCGTAAATGATCCACACCAGCACCGTCGCGGTGCCCGAGGCAACCAAGGCAAGCAAGCCATGCCCCTTGGTCTTCAGCGTTTTGCTATTTAAACAAAACATACCAAGCATGATGACCGAGGTAAGAATAGAAATTGCGGCTAAGATATGCCAATCGGGCACCCGAACGATTGGCTCGGCGAAAGAGAATTTTGGCTTTCTATCCACATCGTAAACGCCCCAATAGGCGCCAACGCCGCCTTCATTTTGCGCTTTCCAAGGTTGATCGAATGCTTCCATCAAATAGTAGTCATAGTTTTCTTGTTCAGCGCGGTGCAAGAAACGACGCAAGAACAATGCCTCGTTGGCTTCACTTGCCACAGCCGCTTCACGCGTACGGCCATCAGAGGGCCAACCTACCTCGCCGATACGAATGTCTTTGTCAGGAAACAGCTCTTTCAGCTCATTCATTTTCTCAACGATGTAGTCCACGGCATAGTCGACACTAATACCTTCCCAATATGGCAGCATATGGACTGAAATAAAATCGACGTGCTCGGCAAGTTCTGGGTATCGCACCCATACATGCCAAGGCTCTGCCGTGCTCACTGGCTGAGACACTTGCGCGCGCACACGATCTAAAAACACGGCAAGATCGGCGACACTATACTCCCCGCGCAAAAAGGTTTCGTTACCCACCATAATATCGGTAATATTGGAATGTGCATTTGCCAATGCGACAGCCGCGTCTATCTCGAGCTGATTGGTAATCGCATCGGTGCCTAGCCAAATGCCGAGGGTCACGTCCAAATCGTACTTACGTGCGAGCGCGGGGATGGTGCCTAGCGCAGACAGGCTAGAATAAGTACGGATGGCACGAGTTTTATCCGCCAACAGAGCGATATCGGATTCAATCTCTTCGACCGTCGGCATCACATTAAAAATAGCATCCTGTCCGCGTTGAAACGGCGAGAAAGCAAAACCACTGATCTCTTCAGGCCAAGGGACTACTTCCGTCGGGCGATTAATGAGCGCCCAAATTGAGAAGGTGACAACAGCGAATAAAATTGCGACAAACAGGGTCGAAATACGCATAGTGTTGATATCGGTTCATCATAAATGAGTGGGGCACGCGGCGCGCATGGTAGAGTTACGCCTGCGTTCGGTCAATAGATTAGAAAACTATATATTTTTAGCACAAGGCCTTGCAAATACCGGCCTTCAAAAGGAGCTCTCTATGTCGATTCACAAGTGCTTTTTTGTCGTTTTTTGCACAATTTTTTTGCTGCACTCGGCATCGGCAGAGCGTGTCGAAGTAACGCTGGGCAATGGTACCGTGTTGGGGGTGTATCTCCTAATTTCTGAAAACTCGCAAGCAGGCCCCCAACCTTTGGTGATTTTGATGCCTGGCGGGTCGGGTGAAGAAGCCTTGGCGCGCGACTTGCAATATTGGTTAGGAGAAGAACTCATGCAGCGTGGCTATGCCGTCGCAATCCCTGTATCGCCAAATCAGCGATCGTTTCGCGGCGAGAATAACGCGCTCATCCCCCTACTCGTCGATGCCCTGCAAGAGGACTCGCGCATCCAACAATCGCAAACCCTTCTTGCCGGAATCTCCAATGGCGGAATGTCAGCACTGGAAGTCGCCTCAGCAATGCCGTCACGGTATTCCGGTATTGTTGCCGTACCCGCATTAGTGCCGCAGGGGCTCAATGTCGATGCTTTAAAGGGGATGCCTATTTACTTGCGTATTGGCGATCAGGACGAGCTAACCTGGATGAACCGTTTAGACGAGACTGCGAATAAATTGCGAGAAGGCGGCGCCATAGTCGATGCTGACTTAGTGTTTATGTCACCGCATATGTTTTCGATGGAGTGGGAAACGCTCGACCCTTGGTTAGAAGAGTTGCAGAGCAAGCAACCTTAACACCTGCTCTGCACGCCCTATTAGAAGTTGTGCTCTACCAACGGACTAGTCTCCGCGTCATAGTCCACGCCTTGCACGCCGAAGCCAAACAGCTTCAGGAACTCGGTCTGGTAGCCTTTGAAGTCAGTCAATTCGAACAAATTATCTTCCGTCACCTCAGGCCAGATCGCTTCTACCTTCGCCTGAATCGCTGGGTCGAGCTCTTTTTCGTCAACACGGAAACGCCCCTGCTCATCTAAGCGGGGAGCATCTGTGTATAGGCACTCAGTGAATAGCCGCTGTAATTGTTCAATGCAGCCTTCATCGCTGCCGTCTTCTTTCATGACTTTGATCAAAATAGACAAATACAAAGGCATGACAGGTATAGCCGAGCTAGCTTGCGTCACCAGCGCTTTCAGCACCGCGACACGCGCCTCACCCTGCACCCCAGCAAGACTCGCCTGAATAGCACCAGCAGCCCGATCGAGGTCTTCTTTCGCTTTACCAATGGTCGCATGGCCATAGATAGGCCACGTCAACTTATCGCCGCGATAGGTGTAGGCGACTGTCTGACAGCCCTGTGCCAGCAAATCGGCTTGTTTCAATGCATCGATCCACAATTCCCAGTCGGCGCCGCCCATGACGTTGACAGTTGCTGCGATCTCTTCCTGCGTTGCGGCCTCAACTGTCACATCGCTGACTTTGAGGGTGTCCGTGTTGAGATTTTTCGCTGTGTAATCGCCGCCGATTGGCTTGAGCACCGAGGAGTACACCTCACCTGTCACCGGATCGGTACGGCGTGGCGCTGCCAAGCTATAGACGATCAAATCAACTTTGCCCATGTCTTTTTGCAACTGTGCAATGACTTGCTCTTTACATGCAGTGGAGAACGCATCGCCATTGATAGTGTGCGCGTAAAGCCCTGCAGCCTCAGCCTGCGCGTGAAACGCAGCGGTGTTGTAATACCCTGCCGAACCGGTTTTACGATCGGTGGGAGGCTTTTCAAAGCACACACCCAGTGTCTTAGCACCACTGCCAAAAGCTGCCGTGATACGCGATGCAAGGCCATAGCCTGTCGAACAGCCAAGCACTAATACATTCTTAGGACCATTTTCGATAGTGCCTTGGGCCTTTGTGTAATCAATGAACTCTTGTACATTCGCCGCACAACCCTGTGGATGAGCGTTAATACAAATGAATCCGCGAACTTTTGGCTTAATAATCATGTATCGTCCTTTTCTTCAGTTAATTCTGTGAGTAGCGATGCGCATTTAGACGCATTAGCGCCGCTGCAAAGGCGGCCATTATAGTGCCGAATACAGTCTTGACAACACCACTTTAAGTCGGCATAGTACCGCGTCTTAAATTCGGCTGTTGAGAACCGTGTTCTCTTAGTCTGGCTAACACTTCAATATTTAGCTCAGACACACCGTGTACCGTATTCATAGTGAATTGCATAAGCATTAAAGGAGCACCAGTTGGCTAACTCTGCACAAGCTCGAAAGCGCGCCCGTCAAGGCGAAGTACGTCGTCGTCACAACGCAAGCTTTCGCTCGATGGTTCGTACGTATCTGAAAAAAGTAAACGCCGCAATCGAATCTGGTGATTACGAAAAAGCTAACTCTGCGTACGTTGCAGCGGTACCTGTCATCGACAGAATGGCTGACAAAGGCATTATTCATAAGAATAAAGCTGCTCGTCATAAGAGCCGTTTGAACACTGCTGTACTCGCTCTGAAAGCTGCTTAAGACTCCTAGTCTTTCGCTAGTATAAAAAAACCGGCTTATGCCGGTTTTTTTCATGCCTAGAGAAAAGTCTCTGCGCTACTCTACCAGCACCAAATTATCGCGATGAATCATCTCCTCTTCACCGGCATAGCCCAATAAGCTTTCGATCTTATCGCTAGAGCTACGTAATAATCGGGTGACTTCTCGGCTGTCATAATTGACCAAACCTCGCGCCACTTCCTGGCCTTTCTCGTCAAGACAGCTGACGACATCGCCGCGCTCAAAGCGTCCTTGACTGCCAATCACCCCAACCGGCAATAAGCTGCGACCTGAGTGTTGCAACACCTTTACGGCGCCTGCATCCAACTGCAATTTGCCCTTAGGCTTGAGTTGGCCTGCCAACCATTGTTTGCGAGCGGCAACGGGCTGATTCTCTGGCAACAATAAGGTCCCTATCTCTTCACCCTTGGCAAGGCGCACCAAGACATCGCTCTCACGGCCATTGGCAATAATCGTATTTGCCCCTGAGCGCGCGGCGAGCTTGGCAGCTGAAACTTTGGTGACCATACCGCCGCGGCCGACATTATTGCTACTGCCCGCCATTGCTACGAGACTAGGGTCACTGGCCTTCGCCGTGCTGATAACAGGCGAGTTTGGATCTTTTCGTGGATCGGTCTCATGTAGACCTTTCTGATCAGTCAATATAATCAAGGCATCAGCATTGACTAGATTCGCGACAAGCGCCCCTAGGGTGTCGTTGTCGCCAAAACACAGCTCCGCCGTTGCCACCGTGTCATTCTCGTTTATTACGGGAACGACATTCATGGCCACTAGCGTGGTTAATGTGCTGCGCGCATTGAGGTAGCGCGTGCGATTAGAAAGGTCTTCGTGAGTGAGGAGAATCTGCGCCGTATGCACACCGTACTCTGCAAAATAGCTTTCGTAGGTCTGAATCAGCCCCATTTGCCCAACAGCTGCTGCCGCCTGTTGCAAGTGGATCTCTTTAGGACGGGACTTCAAGCCTAGGCGGGCAACGCCCTCAGCAACGGCGCCAGAGGACACCAACACGACCTGAATACCTTGCTTTTGCAAGGCAACCAACTGTTGCACCCATTGCGCGATGGCGGCTTTATCAAGCCCTAGACCATTGTTCGTGATGAGGGAGCTGCCAATCTTGACGACCCAGCAGCGTGTCTTCAATAACTCTTTACGCATCGTAATGGTGACTCGCTGTTAATAACCTGCGTTCTCGTAATCCGCAATATCATCTTCGTCATAATCGTCATCGTCTTCTTCGCCTTGAGCTCGTAGCGCAGCCAATTTAGCGCGTCGAGCCGCCTTGCTCTGCTCGATGCTCTTACGAATCTCGTATTCCATTTCGCGATCAAATTCGGCCTGCGCTTCTTGGTAGTCTGGATCTTCTAGCAATCGCTCTCGATGCGACTCAACAGACACCATAATCGCCTGGCACAAGGCCGGGCAGCCTTCGCCATTGATGGCAGTGATTGGGAAGACCTTTCCCTGCCAATCTAATTCTGTTTTTAATCTTTCAATTAAGGGTTCGCGCTCTTCCTCTGGCACCAAATCAAGCTTATTCAACACCAACCAACGCTCTTTCTTGGCCATTGTGGGGCTGAACTTTTCTAATTCATCGGCAATTTTGCGCGCATGCACTACGGGGTCGGAGCCATCCAAAGGTGCCACATCCAGAAGGTGCAGCATCAAGCGTGTACGTGACAAATGCTTGAGGAAACGAAAGCCCAAGCCCGCCCCTTCCGAAGCGCCTTCGATCACACCGGGAATGTCGGCCATGACGAAACTGCGCTCACTGCTAACACTGACTACACCAAGATTAGGCACCAAGGTCGTAAATGGATAATCCGCGACCTTAGGGCGCGCCGAGGAGACTGAGCGAATCAGGGTAGATTTACCCGCATTCGGCATCCCTAACAGCCCAACGTCTGCCAAGACTTTCAACTGCAACTGCAGCGTTCGGTATTCGCCGGGTGTGCCGTTCGTGGTCTTAGTTGGGGTGCGATTTGTACTGGACTTAAAGCGTGTATTGCCAAGCCCATGCACGCCGCCCTTAGCGACCAATACTTTCATGCCATCGGCAGAGATATCGGCAATCAGTTCTTCAGTGCCGCTATCGACGACGCTAGTGCCAACGGGCACGCGGATGACGAGATCGACCCCAGCACTGCCGGTGCAGTTCTTACTGCGACCACTTTGCCCAGATTGCGCGCGATACTGTGGCTGAAAACGAAAATCGACGAGGGTGTTTAGCCCGCTATCACCGAGCAAGTAAATGCTGCCGCCATCACCGCCGTCGCCACCATTCGGGCCACCCTTGGCAATGTACTTCTCTCTGCGAAAGCTTTGACAGCCATTGCCGCCTTTTCCCGCCTCTACAGTGATTTCTGCTTCATCTACGAACTTCATGCTTTTCCGCCTGTGCACATCTAGTAAGGGCAATATAGCCCATATAAAAAAGCCCCGTCAGTAGACGAGGCTTTTATTCATTCAGCGTCGGCCTAGCCTAAACCCTGAATTAAGTGAAATGCAGATATTAGGCAGGGTCAATACTAATGTATTTTCTGCGCGCCGCGCCTTTCACTTCAAACTTCACTGTGCCTGGCACTGTTGCAAAGATTGTGTGGTCTTTGCCTAGGCCAACATTTTCACCTGGGTGGAAATGCGTGCCGCGCTGACGCACGATAATATTGCCTGCCAATACACTTTCACCGCCGAAACGCTTAACACCAAGTCGTTTCGACTGGGAATCACGACCGTTACTGGTACTACCACCTGCTTTTTTATGAGCCATTTGTTGTCTCCTGCCAGCTTACGCCCGACTTTATCCTGAAATTCCAGTGATCTTAACTTCGGTAAACCACTGTCTGTGGCCCATTTGCTTCATGTGGTGCTTACGACGACGGAACTTAAGGATACGTACTTTTTTAGCACGGCCTTGAGCAACGATCTCAGCAGTCACCTTGCTACCTTCAACATAAGGTGCGCCGATTTTAACTGATTCGCCTTCACCCACCATGAGCACTTTATCAAAACTGATTTCTTCACCAGTAGCTGCTTCTATTTTCTCGAGCTTAAGGGTCTCGCCCTCAACTACTCGGTGTTGCTTGCCACCACTTTCGATTACCGCGTACATATATCACTCCAAATTGGGCATAGGTTCGTATTCTGCTAGCGCTGCGGTCTCAAATTGAGGATTCAGTAGAGAGACTTATTAGCGCTATTTATACGCTTTTTCGTTTCTCTGGCCAGCAGTGCCTATAGGGGCGGGCATTTTACGGGAACTCGGCATGGCTGGCAAGCCTCGATTAGAGATTTTATCAAGTTCCCCATAGACTTGGCGAGGGAATACGAGACTAAGCGCGCCCGCCTTGACAGGCAACGGCTTCGCCCATAGCATGCAGGCTCGTTTTTGCATCGTAAATGCTCAGTTTTCTCGTCCTAAATAGCAGGATCGTCCACGGTAGCTCCATGTATAAAAATATCCGCGCAGTAGTGTCGAGCGATTTCGACGCCGTTAACCAATTTATCATCGATCAGCTGTACTCCGATGTCGCCCTCGTTGAGAGCATCGGTCATTACATAATCGATGCCGGTGGCAAACGCATGCGCCCAGTGCTGGTATTGCTTGGTGCCAAGAGCTGCGGCTATGAAGGCGACCAGCATATTGCCTTAGCAGCCGTCATTGAATTTATTCATACCGCTACCTTGCTGCATGACGACGTTGTAGACATGTCCTCAATGCGTCGAGGACGCCCTACTGCTAACGAGCAATGGAACAACCCCTCTAGCGTACTAGTAGGTGACTTCATCTACTCACGCGCCTTTCAGGTCCTTGTGTCGATTGGCAATATGGACATCATGAAGATCATTGCCGATACCACCAACCGCATCGCGGAAGGCGAAGTATTGCAGTTGATCAATAAGAACAACAGTGGCGCTACTCAAGAAGGCTATATGAATGTGATCCGCCATAAAACGGCGATTCTATTTCAGGCTGCCTCTGAGTGCGGGGCTATTCTTGCGGGTGCAAATGCAGACCAACAGAAGGTTTTACGCGATGTCGGCATGCATATCGGCATGGCATTTCAGCTGATCGATGACGTGCTCGACTACGAAGGTGATGCACAAACAATGGGCAAGAACATCGGTGATGACTTAGCCGAGGGCAAACCCACCCTGCCGCTAATCTACGCCATGCGCAATGGCACTAGCGAAGAAGCCACCTTATTGAAGTCCTGCATTGAAGGGGCCAGCAACGAAGGCGACAAAACGATCGCTGAACAACAGTTGCAGGACGTTATCGCCATTATTAAGCGTAGCGGTGGTCTGGACTACACACGCGAGCTCGCCATTGCCGAGGCAGACAAAGCCATCGCCTTGCTGGGCACGCTTGCTGACTCGCCTTTCCGACAAGCGCTTGTAGATATGGCCAACCTCGCCGTGCATCGCGCCAGCTAAGCTGGCGTTTCGCCTTGCAGGGCAAACTCCTTTGCTAAAAGCTTGTAGGAGTTTTTACGCACATCAAAATCATAGCAATTGCTAATAATCACCAACTCATCTGCCTGATGCTTAGACGCTAAGCCTCTTAGCTGCTCAGCAACGACTTTTGGCGTGCCACAGATTGCGTGCTTGCGACGCTGCTCTATGAGCGCGCGCTCGTGTGCTGTAAAAGGATAAGCGTAGGCCTCATTCACGGAAGGGATTGGCCCTGGCATCCCCTTCTCTAACCCTAGACGCCAGACATCACGCGTTAAAGCCAAGGCATCGGCCTCTTCTTGCGTTTCAGCGCAAAGCACGAACACCCCCACGTTCACATGGGGTTTTGCCAAACCATTGCCGGGCTTAAAGCAGGCGCGATAACTTGCGGCAAGCTCATGACTATGGGCGGGGTTTAAGAAGTGTGCCACCGAATAACGCATGCCTAGTTCACCGGCGTAGATTGCGCTTTGCTCGCTCGAGCCAAGTAGCCAAAACTGCGGTGGTATGGCTACCGAGGGGCTCGCATGCGCACGGGAAAACACTTTGGTTTCAGGCTCTGTGCCCTGCACGAACGCCATCATATCCATGAGTTTATTGCGAAAATAATCTACACCGATGGGCGAGCCGTAGGCTAATGCCTGCGCAGTCACCGAATCACTGCCTGGTGCACGCCCAACCCCAAGATCGACCCGATCAGGGAAGAGGGTTTGCAATAATAAGAAGTTTTCCGCGACTTTATAGGGGCTGTAGTGGGTCAACATGACGCCACCAGAGCCAAGCCTTATCGACTTGGTCGCAGCGCCAATACGCGCTAACAGCAGCTCTGGGGCGCAGCCTGCGAAACTTTCAGAGCCATGATGTTCTGCCACCCAAAAACGATGATAGCCAAGAGACTCTGTGTGCTGCGCAAGCGCCACCGTTTCGGCAAGCGCTTGCGCTGCAGTCCCACCACTGCGAATGGGGGACTGATCCAGCACACTAAGCTTAAGTGTCGTCACAATTATTCAACGGTAATTGTGATCTTCTCAGAAGTAACAGGAGGGTTGTGTGGAATATGCAAGTGATCGCCTAGGATCAATTGTAGCGTATGCACGCCAGGCTCTAGTGTCACTGTTGTTTCAGTCTGACCGCCACCGAAATGGGTTACATCCGACCCCAACGGCATATCTAGGTTAGGCAACTGCTCACCATTTATCAACAAATGGTGATGGCCAGTGTTGTTGGCTTGCACGCCAGCGGGCGCCACCCCCATGCCTTGCAAACCGAATACCACTTTTACAGGAGAGCTTACTGTCGCGCCATTGGCTGGAGACACTATATAAGCCATGGATCCCTCTGGTGCAGCGGTCTTTTCCATTTGCTGGGCAAGCGCGAATGATGACAAAGCGATTGCGGCACTTGCGCCTAGGACTTTAAATAGGGTCTTGCTCATAAAATAACTCCAAAATGATTAGTTGGCTGGGTTTTAGTTTACTGCGTTTAGCACCGATTATAGACCGACAATACGGCCTTACTATTACAGGAATACTCCGGCTTTTATCTTAAGAGGCAATTTTGCTAGAAAGCCTTATAGATAGCCAGTCATATCGCAAGTGTTAGCACTGGCAACATCGCGAACGAGGTGTTATAAGAATGGGGTAGCGAGGTTCAACAAGGACGGAAAATTTCGTGTTTATTCTCTTCTTAGAGTGCTAATTAATTATATTAAAAGGGGGCACGCATTAAGTGATAGATTTGAGCAATACACCCGTAGCAGAACCTTTGATGGAGTCCATCGAAAGTATCGAAGCGTTTGAAAAAACCGCGCTAAACACTCAGTTTCCATTCAGTGACAGCTACTCACTTTTACAAAAAAGTGCAGAACGCTTTGGTGATGATCCGGCTCTGGAATTTCTTCTTAGCGGCCGACGTGACGAAACACCGCAAACCATCACCTTTCGCCAACTAGGCCAAAGCATTACCCAAACTGCAAATCTATTGCACAGCTTGGGCGTTGATGAAAATACCGCCGTCTCAATAGTATTGCCCATTTTACCCCAGAGTCACCCCGCTATATGGGGCTCTCAAGCCGCTGGCATCGCCAACCCTATCAACCCCATGCTCGAAGCTGAGCACATCGCTGAAATTATTGAAGCTGCCGAAGCAAAGGTCATCATTTGCCTTGCCCCGTCGGAGCACACCGATATCTGGGAAAAGCTGATGCAAGTAATGCATCGCCTTCCTCTAGTGCACACGATCATTGCTGTTACACAGCCGTATTTCACGCACAGTGAATTTACTTTGCCCGCTTCTGTCAACGCCAAACTTCTCAATTACAATGCAAGCATTGCGGAACAAGTCAGCGACCAACTTATTAGTGGGCGACAATTTGCGGCCGATCAGATTGCTGCCTATTTCCACACAGGCGGCACCACTGGACGCCCCAAAATTGCCCAACTTACCCATGGCAATATGGCCTTCTTAGGTCAGTTGATGCAAATATACACAGCGCACATGCCGCGCCACACCGTTCTATGTGGCCTTCCTTTGTTTCATATCTACGGCGTCATTATCCAAGGCATCGCTGCCTTTAGTGTCGGCTACACCGTATTGCTACTCACACCCGCCGGCTTCAGGTCCATGGAGGGCATGAAGAATTTCTGGCATCACATCGATCGCTTTAAGATTCGCAGCTTCTCCACCGTCCCAACGGTTCTTATGGCATTAGCCAATATTCCTGTCGGCGATGCCGACATTAGCAGCCTCACCAACATCAACTCCGGCGCCGCACCACTTTCGCCTAAGTTTGAACACGTGTTTGAAAAAAACTTCGATGTTGAGGTATCCAATGGCTATGGCATGACCGAGACCACAGCCTTGATCTCACGCGCACCGATCGAACAGCCTCCTGGCAGTGTCGGCATGCGTTTACCCTACTCTCAAATCCGTATCGCACATTTAAATGAAGGCACCATTGTTAAAGACTGCGAGCTCAATGAGAGCGGTGTGATATTAGTAAAAGGGCCGCAAGTGTTTCGTGGCTACAAAGCGCAAAGCGATAACACTAATGCATGGATTGATGGTGACTGGTTTAACACTGGTGACCTAGGCTATTTGGATGAAAACGGTTTTCTATATTTGTCTGGCCGTGCGAAAGACTTAATCATTCGCGGCGGACACAATATCGACCCTGTGATTATCGAAGACGCTATCGCCACTCATCCCAGCGTCGCCAGCTGTATCGCTGTTGGCCTTCCCGATGCCTATGCGGGCGAACTGCCGATGGCCTTTGTTGTATTAAAGCCTGGTGAGCAGCTAAGTGCTCAAGCACTGTTAAGTTATGCCGAAGAACACATCAGTGAACGTGCCGCAATTCCTAAGCGAATCGAGATCATTCCAGCTATGCCGTTGACCGCCGTCGGCAAAGTGTTCCGCCCCGCACTGCGGCAGCAAATTACCGAAATCATGCTGAGAGAATTATTATCGGAACACAATGTAGAAGCAGAAGTGTCTAGCCGGCTTGACAAAAAGAGTGGCTTAACGATGGTGATAAAATTAGCAGACAGTGGCAAACAACAGACTGTCGATGAGTTGCTAACGCCTTACTCATTTGCAGTGGAATTTAGTTAGGGGCAATAGCGTCAGAGTTAGTTTGCTCTGACGCTAAACCCTGCACTGCTTGACCTTAGAATACTCTTCTCATCGATGATCCGAACCTTATTAATGCTAGGGTGGTAGATCTCGCTCGATTGTTGATAAATATAACGTGCCACTTCGAACAATGTGTTCGCTTGCTCGAGATCTCCAAGCTCCTCTACCGTTTTACTTAAGGCGAGATAAAAATCTGGCTCAGAATCTTTCAACCTAATGGCAGATACGAAATGCTCTTTCGCTGCTTCATAATCGAACTCTGCGAAGGCGATATTGCCCAAATTATAGTGAAAGTAGGGATTCTTCACATTGAAGCGTTCAATCGCTTTTGCGTAGCGTTCGGCCGTCTCAAAATCGCCCTCGCGCGTGTAAAACTTCACAAGATTATTCACCGCAGTGGTATTGGTTCTGTCCAGTGAAAAAGCTTTGCGATAAGCATATTCGGCGATGTCATTTTGCTCGCTGCGACTAAAGGCTGTCCCAATATTATTCCAAGAAATTGAAAGCTCTGGATTCAAATACAAGGCGTTTTTGAAATAGGCGATCGATGCATCGTAGTCTTTCTCGATAAGTTTTTCTGCGCCTAGATTATTGAAAAATAAGGCTCGTGCTTTGTCATCGCCTATAGTGCTCGCGGTTAGTTGTTGCAAGGTAATCTCGGGTGTGAAGTCGACCACATAACTAGTGTTCTGACTAAATTTTCCGATTGCATTGATGTGCTGGCTCAACACCAACAGTTCGCCTCGCTTATCCCAACTCGGACGCACTAATACAGTTTGAAAGCGCGCATCGAGATCATAATATCTCGCCATGGCGATATAGAGATAGACAACGGACAAGCAATTTCCGCGTCGATCATGAAATGTTTCTACCGCCGTACGGGTAATCGAGTCGTCATATTGAATGTCAAGATATTGATCTGCAAACAGCAAACTTTGCAACTGATCCACCATCTCTACTTGCGTGCCTTTTTTCACGTGCCGCTCCATATAGGCGATGATCTCAGGGCTCAGTGCCATAGGGTCAATAGTAGGAAAGGCATCAGCTTGTTGATCTAAGATTTGCGCTTCAAATTCGCGATCATCAATAAAGGTAAAATCTAGGCGCACAATATTGCAGGCCGACAAAATTAAACTCGACAGCAATAAGGCAATTATTTTGTAGCAGCTCCAGTACTTCTTCATAATCTTAGTATTTATATTCTAGAGGGCGTTGGGCGACCACTTGCATCAATTTTTAAAAACTCATAACGCCCGTGAGTAAATTCTATTTGTTGTTCATGAACACTTCTAAACAAAGCGACCCATGCGGCATAGCCAGCAAGTTCACGCGTGCTATTGCCTAAACCGGCAAAATCAGTGCGCTGCTCTAGCCGGAACGCACTAGGCCCCCAAGAGTCTAAATGCACTAGCGAATCATCAGCTGAGCGATACCGATACACCAGCGCCGCTTCCGTACGGGCTATTCGCATCCGATCTGACTGCAGAAACCGCACCTCATACTCTACTTCAAACTCGGCTCGCTCATCCTGCGCCAGAAACTCCACATTGCTATCGATTATCACGCTTTTTTGCACGTCTAAACGCGTGACATAGTTAAATGGCTCTAGATCAATACGCACCATTCTAAGTCCGAGATCTGTATCCTCTAATGCTGACGAGATTCGCACCCTACCGCGCTCGTCTATATCGACAATTGCGTCCGATTCAATTGCCAGCGCCCTTGCCGCAAAGTCAAAGCTCGCCTTCCATACGGGTAAAGCTGCCTCTGGGAGGGCCAATTCGCCCTCAGCACCAAGCAGCCAAAGCCTCTGACCATCGAAGCGCAAACCATCAGCCATATCACTAAAGACCGCTGTTTCACCTAATGCTATTCCTCCTGGCACAATTATCTCGGGAATCGTTGAGGCTTCGAATTCATCCCCCAGACGCTCTTTAAGGAATACCGCCGGCTCGCCTGAGGCAATACGTCGTGCGCTGCGGGACTTTGGGTTTAGGACCGATTTGCTTGCACGGCGCATAGACTCGCCAAGATACTGAAAATCGGGGAGTTCGGATTTGACATCGCGTGCCGCGGCAGAATCCATGACCCAGCGCTGACCGACGACAGCAAATAAGCGTCCTCCCTGCTCAAGCTGAGCATCACTGCCTTGTATATGCTGTAGCGGATACTGCTCGGCAAGTAAGCTAAGCACGCGTTGCACGACGTCTTGGTCTTCCAATGCATAACTGAGCATGATGCGGTCTTGCGCTGGACTGTTCAACCAAGCCGGATAGAACTCGTCAAAGGCATGCAGACCAGCGTCCAACTCATCATTGGCGATGAGGGCGATCGCCGCGATTTGCTGCGCTTGATAGTCCAGCTCCCACTGCGCTAACTCCGCACTTGTCGGCATCGTTAAGCTTGGGATATCGATGTGCATGCCAATACGCGGACGTTTGGGTTTTGCCCGCGCCACAGCAGACTCATTGAGATTAAACGCGACATCTACACCCAGAGCGTCTAGCTCTGTGCTCAAAGCAGCAAGCTGGTCGTTTATCGGCGAGCCGGTGTCCAGAACTTCGGCCTGTGTACTTTGCCACGCAAAGCCATAAACCAGCGCGAATATTAGGGCTAGCTTAGGCATAGTACGGCCTCCTTTACTCAGCACTCGTACAGGCATCGAAAGGTTCTCCACGCTGCGCTGCGCGCAGTTTCAAACGCAGGTCTGTCACCCATCCTGGATCGCCATAAAAATGCATGGGCCGCGCCATTCGCGCGATGATGGTCTGTGCGCGTTCGAAATCCCCCGCCCGTAATGCATACTCCACTGCCTGCTCTTGCACAAAAGTATCTGAGGCCAATTGCGCAAACGCCTTCTCTTGCAAAGGCACCCCTTCGTCCCAGTTTTGTTGTTCGAATAGAAAGACCTGGGCGGCCGATAGATTGACCTCGGCATTTTCAGGGTTCAATGCCAATGCTTGTTGAAAATACACTTGCATCTGCGTCTCATAAAATAGCCGCGCATCGATGCTAGGCTCGGGCTCACACTCATTGCGCCTAGAGTCGTAATACTGCCCAAAATCTAGGTAGACTTGATAATCTTCTGCCGATCGATCAAGTGCTTGTTCGTAATATTGAACCAACGTTACATCATCTAGTTTTTCGAGAGACTCATCTTGCATGTCGTGCATTCGCACAGCATCGGCATAACCGGAATAAGCGCGGCCCGGCGCTTGCCCACTCTCTATTCGGGCATTGAAAAAATAGGCCGCAAGGGGAAAACGAGCCGCATGCAACGAAATCTCTGCCAACCACAAAGTTTTGTCTTCCAAAGACATCTCTTGCACGTCAATATCCGCAATGGCCGGCAAATTAAATAGCACCTTATCACGCTCAGGACGTAGCAGGCCTGCTTCCAAATAGCGTTCAAAATCACGCGCTAAGCGTCGCATATTGAAGTCGAATGACTGATCAAACGCAAAACGCTCCGTACGCCCTTGATCGATTAGCTTCAGGTAATTTTCCAAAACACGCGTGCGATTATTGAACCCTTCGCGCTCATGCGCATGCAGTAAATAATGCATAAAGAATGCTGATTTTAAATTGGCTATTTGCACCAGTCGTGGCGAAGCCAGCGCAGAATCATCATAGAATAATTCTTCCAGTTCTATTTCGTTTTTGAGCGCCAATATCAGTTGAAACTCTTCTTCGTTGAAGCGGTGCAGCTCAACCTCATTTCCGGACACTTCGATCCTGCTCAAGTAATGGCTCATGCCCTCTTCATACCAGCGCGGCAAGCCCTGAATTCTATTGTTTACTAGAAAATGTGCATAATGATGCTTGGCGAGTTTTAGGCCGTTATCACTGTCTTGCATGATGATAAAGTTGGCGCGCGGCGACGAAAAATAATAAGCCGGTTCACCACCGTCGCTAAACAGAATGTAGTCATCATCATCAGAAAATATATAGAGATAGGTGGGAATTGCAGCTTGTATTTGCGGGTTTAGTACATTGAGCAGTTGCAAACTGGCATTGCGCCATCGCTCTAGCTCCATGGAACGTTTTTCAGTTTGCCTGCTAGAGAGCTGACTAAATACCGTAAAACTATCCGTACTAGTCGTAAACCATCGCTTTGTCTCTAGCCCGTCTTGGGCAACCGCTTGATTCAGCAGCGTGGCCCAGAAAAACAATAACAGCAGTCTTCTCATTTGGTCCGCTCCATAATAGGTGCTTAAGCCACAGAGTACTCTGAGGCTTAAGCGCTTAGCAAGACACTATGAGTTAACGCGTTCCAAATCCTTACATAAACTGCTTACATATTAGGATAGTTTGGCCCACCACCACCCTCTGGGCTTACCCATTGGATATTTTGCGCAGGGTCCTTGATATCACAGGTTTTGCAATGCACACAGTTTTGCGCATTGATCTGGAACCGCTTAGTGCCATTGTCCTCTTCTACGACCTCATATACGCCTGCAGGGCAGTAGCGTTGTGCCGGCTCATCGTAAAGCGGCAAATTTTTCTCTATCGGAATGCTTGGATCAACAAGATGCAAATGGCAGGGTTGGTTCTCAGCGTGATTGGTGTTTGATAAAAACACTGAGGACAACTTATCGAAACTAATCTTGCCATCTGGCTTGGGATAATCGATTTTCGGTGACTGATCGGCAGGTTTCATCTGCGCGTAGTCGGGTGTGCGATCCCTGAAGGTCATTGGGAATTTGCCGCCGAAAATATTGTGCTCGATGAACACCAAGGCGCTGCCTAGCCAAAACCCTAATTTATGAAAACCAGCACTGAAGTTACGGGTTTTATGGAGCTCTTCATACAAGCTTGAGGCACGAAATAACTCGGTATATCGATGCACTTCTTGAACTGGCGCCTGCTCCTGCGTGGCTGCTTGCAAGGTTTCCACTAGCGATTGCGCGGCAAGCATGCCTGACTTCATCGCTGTGTGGCTGCCCTTAATTTTTGCTGCGTTCAATGTGCCCGCATCACAGCCGATCAACAGGCCACCAGGGAAAGTCATTTTCGGCAGCGAGTTTAGGCCACCCTTATTCAAGGCACGCGCGCCGTAACTTAGACGTTTGCCGCCCTCAATGTATTGCTTGATGACAGGGTGTTGTTTGAATTTTTGGAATTCATCAAAAGGACTGATATGCGGATTGCTATAGCCAAGATCGACGATTAGTCCCAGTGAAACCTGATTGTTTTCGCTGTGATACAAGAAACCGCCGCTAGAGCCAGCGTAACTCGCCCCGACCATTGGGTAGCCCGCCGTATGCACGACCAAGCCTTCTTTGTGTTTTTCCTCTGGAATCTCCCAGATCTCTTTCAAGCCAATTCCGTAATGCTGTGGGTCAGAGTCTTTGTCTAAGCCAAATTTGGCAATCAACTCTTTGCCTAGATGACCACGGCAACCTTCTGCGAATAGAGTGTACTTTGCATGAAACTCAAAGCCAGGCTCAAACGAGTCTTTGTGTTCTCCGTTTGCATCGACGCCCATGTCGCCAGTTGCGACACCTTTCACACTACCATCTTCGTGGTAGAGTATTTCGGCGGCCGAGAACCCAGGAAACACTTCAGCCCCTAACTCACTGGCTTGTTCTGCCAACCAGCGACATAGATTGCCCAATGAAATGATGTAGTTGCCATCGTTGTGCATGGGTTTTGGCACTAGCAAACCAGGAAACTTCACGCCTTTTGTGGGACCGGACAAATAGTAAACGTCGTCCCCTGTCACGGCTGTATTCAGTGGCGCACCACGCTCTTTCCAATCGGGAAAGAGCCCATCCAAAGCACTGGTTTCAAACACAGCACCGGACAAGATATGCGCACCGATTTCGGACCCCTTTTCCAAGACACATACACTTAATTCTAACTCAGCCTCTTTGGCTAATTGCAGCAACCGACAAGCGGCGGACAGCCCAGCAGGGCCAGCACCAACTATGACTACATCTACTTCCATGGATTCGCGCTGCATAAATCAATTCTCCCAAAATGAGGGTCAATACGTTCTTGGCTAAAACGGTGCGGCACCAGAGGCTAGCGGGCTTGGTCGCACAATGAAGGCGCACATTATGAGCAATGGCTTAGGAAATCGCAAAACACTTGCACTAATCCAATGCCATTTTCGCAACGTAACAATGACGCAATGGATTGTAATGTAACATGTTTTCCGAACGCTTGCTCTATAAGTTGTTCGAGGTTTTACTTCAAAAACTACGTAAGTTGCTGTAAGATTACGCGTTTTTTGCATTCGCTCAGTGCCATGTCAGGCGTTGAACGGAACCCCTAACGACGTGTTTAGCGTTCATTCGTTATATTCCGGAGATCACATGACAATTGGGCAGTTATTACTTCAGCCTTCGCTTCGCACAAGTTTGAAACTTTCAGCACTCTCGCTTGCAATTCTTGCCAGTGGCTCCCTCCACGCGCAAGAAGAAAGTCCCATTGACGATTCGACTATTGTTTACGAAGCCACGTTCTTCGACCAATATACTCCTATCTCTGCTAATGACATGATTACGCGAATTCCAGGCGTCAATCTCAATAGCAATAACGGCGGTGGCGGCCGAGGTCTTGGCTCTGGCGGTGACTTGCTGATCAATGGCAAGCGTATCGCAGGCAAAGACAATTCTGCCAATGACCAATTACAACGCATTGCTGCTGACCAAGTTGACCGCATCGAAATCATTCGTGGCAGCTCTGGCTCACTTGACGTTCGCGGTGCTAGCCAAGTTGTGAATATCGTATTGAAAGAAGCATCTTCACGCTCTAGCCTGTCTGCTGAGGTCAGTGCGGATTACCACCATGATGGCAAAGTAGATCCAGGCACAACTATTTCCTACGGTGGGCAGTCCGGCAATTTTAATTACCTTTTGGGCGTCAAGCTCGACCCGCAGTACAACGCCTTCAATAATGCCGAATACAACTACAGCCCGGATCTGACCTTAACCAAGCTGGTTAAAGAAAAAAATATTCGCGACAAAAATACCTTCGAGACTAGCGTCAACCTAGGCTACGACTTTGAGCGCGATCGCATTCAGATCAATGCCTTGGTCTCAGATGGTAGCCACGACTCTTCAATTGACCGTCGCAACTTCGATGGTAGCAATCTGAGCATCGTAGACAGCACAGAGTTCGAATTCACGGACAGAGTCGAAGAGAACTGGGAGATTGGCGGAAACTACGAACACACTTTCGCAAACAATAGCCGCTTCCAATTTTTGTTCATCAGCAACGAAGAGGTTCGTAACAATACTCGCGAGCGTTTTACGACCACTAATGGTGCCAATGACAAGAATCAGTATCTGCAATCAGACCAAACCACGCGTGAACGTATCGGTCAGGCAAGCTATAGCTGGTCTTTGGCCGACAACCACGACATGCAGCTTGGCATTGAGCGCGCGCAAACGATTCTCGACACCACCCTACTCCTAGGCTCGTCAAGCGTTGCAGGGGATCCGTTGGCCGCTTATGGCAATTTGCCACCAGTATTGAGCGCGTCAAACCCAGGCTCAACAGTTGAGGAGATGCGCTACGAGACTTTTGCTGTTCACAACTGGACACTTAACGACAAGATGACGCTAGAAAGTACGCTGCTTTATGAAGCGTCGACGATCGATCAGTCTGGCACCTCTAGCCGTAGTCGTGATTTTGGCTTCCTACGCCCGAAAGTCGACTACCGCTACGATATCCTTCCTTCTTTGCAGATTAGAGGCACGGTAGAGCGTCAGGTATCGCAGCTAAGCTTTGCTAGCTTTACAGCGACCACTAATAACTCTGACCCATCGAAGGACACCTTTGCAGGCAATCCTGATTTACGCCAAGAAGACGAAATTCGTTATGAGCTAGGGCTTCAATACCGACTCCCTAATGATGGCGGCGTTGTGAATACACGCTTTTTCTACCGTGATATCGATGATGTTATCGGCCAGGTGAATATCTCTGATGACCCTACAGACCCAGAGTCCGCTACGGGCAACCTTGGCAATGGCAAACGCTACGGTGTGTTTATTGATACGAGCACGCGCCTAGGCTTTTTAGGTATGCCAGATGCATTGGTCACTAGTGGTTTGAATATTTTTGACTCGCATGTTTATGACCCAATCATTGGCGAAGATCGTCGCTTCAACCGGCGCGGCAATGTCTCGCTTGGTTTCCAGCACGATGTGCCAGCGTTTGGTCTTAACTATGGTTTCAACTTCACCCAAGAAATTACAGGTGGTGAAAAGGAGATCAATGTCGATACAATCGAACAAGTCATTCGCGGCCCGCAGTTGCAGCTGTTTATCTCTAAAGTCGCTTTTGACAACGTCACTTTCAGGCTTGAGTCAATGAATACCTTAGCATCTGATTTCTGCCGCGATCGTTATCGTCTGTCTCTTATACACATCTCCGAGCCCACGAGACCTCTCTACATCTCGTA
>CAJXSF010000037.1 GCA_913061515.1 uncultured Gammaproteobacteria bacterium
TCTCCCAATACTCTTCTGGGATAAAAGCACGAATCTCGCGTTCGCGCTCAACGATTAGTTTCACCGCGACCGATTGCACACGGCCAGCCGAGAGCCCACGCGCCACTTTCGCCCATAGCAACGGTGACACCATGAAGCCCACAACACGGTCTAGAAAACGACGCGCTTGCTGGGCTTGCACATATTTCATGTCCAAATCACCAGGCTTGGAAAAAGCCTCGTTGATCGCTTTCTTGGTAATTTCATTGAACACGACGCGTTTATAGCGGCTTTCATCGCCACCAATGGCTTCTTTTAAGTGCCACGCGATGGCCTCACCTTCGCGGTCAAGGTCGGTCGCGAGATAGATAGTGTCGGCATCTTTGGCGAGCTTGCGCAGGTCGGAAACTACTTTCTCTTTGCCTGGCAGGATCTGATACTTGGCTTTCCAGCCATGCTCTGGGTCAACGCCCATGCGCGCAATTAATTGCTCTTTGGCTTTGGCTTTTTTGTGCAGAATTTTGTCTTCTGGACTGAGCTTACGCGTGATGGCAGCGGCTTTCGCTCGCTCTTTAGGATCGACAGTCTGACCGTTACCACTAGTAGGTAAATCTCGGATATGTCCAACGCTCGATTTAACGACAAATTCTTTGCCGAGGTATTTATTTATAGTTTTCGCTTTGGCGGGCGACTCGACTATCACCAACGATTTACTCATTGTTTTGAACGGTTCCTGATACAGCTGCGGGTCGTAGAAACCCCAAATATCGAGCCATTGCTCAATAGTGGAGGCGAAAGAAGCCGACATATATAAGGGCTGAAAGAGCGAGGGTCAAGCGTTTGTTTGTTTTAGTGTGACGAAACTTGTCACAAACTAGGGCTAAAAAATTCAATAGATGAGACTTGCGAGCGGCACTTTCGGCGAGCAATGAGATTGCGCGCCACAGGCGGTGGCGCGGGTCTCTTTCGCTATGATCAGTCGATTCTAACTTCGTGAGTCCAGCCATTATCATCGGCTAATTCGCCGCGCTGGATGCCTACTAATAAATCGTAAACTTTCTGCATCACTGGGCCAACAGACTCACCATTGTCGTGGAACGTGTGCCATTGGCCATCGACCCAGACTTTGCCAACAGGAGAAAGTACGGCGGCGGTCCCACAGGCAGCCATCTCTTCGAAGTCGCCAATTTCTTTGCGCAGGTCCACAGGTCGGTCTTCGATGATACGATCCAAATGCTGCTCGGCAAGCGTCATGATTGAGCGACGCGTCACGCTAGGCAGAATCGCATTCGATTTTGGCGTCACGAAACGGCCGCCTTTCATCGCGATGATGATATTGGCCGAACCTGCTTCATCTATATAGGTCCGTTTTGCAGAGTCTAAGTACAGAGCTTCGTTTGCCCCAAGATCATGAGCGGTTTTAGTCGCCAACAAACCACCGGCATAGTTCGCCCCTACTTTATAAGCACCAGTACCAGCAGGTGCGGCGCGATCATACTCTGAGACTGCAAGTGAGATAATCGCTAGCCCAGCACTCTTGTAGTAAGGCCCTACAGGAGACACAAACACGCGGAACTCAAACTCATTAGCGGTACGCAGACCTAGGTTCTCGCCCACGCCAATGAGCATAGGACGAATGTATAGAGATGCACCCGAGCCATAGGGGGGAATCCAAGCGTAGTTCGCCCGCACGGCCTCTTCTACACCACGGATAAAGAGCTCGTAAGGCACCTGCGGCATCATCAAACGGCCAGCCGCTTGATTCATACGTTCGCTATTTAGATCAGGGCGAAACAATAACACTCGACCGTCCGGCGCTGTTTGCGCCTTCATGCCTTCGAAACATTGTTGAGCGTAATGCAGTGCAGGAGCACCCTCGTGCACAGAAATCATTGGTGAGTCTAAAAGTTCGCCTTGCGACCAGACACCATTACGGTACGTTGAACTGAAACGAGAATCGGTTTGCCGATACTTAAACCCTAGATCAGCCCAATCGAGATCTTTTTTTGCTTTAGATGTTGCCACTTAGTTACCTATACAGAGCCTTAATGTCGTTTTTATCAACTGTTCAATGCAAATTCCATTGGCCGCGTATTATGGGCGAAGTCCTCTCAGAGGTCTATGGGCGTTACATTGTGATAAATTGTGCAAAAGCCTTAGCTATACTCGCTCAGTAAGTTACAATAGATGGTTTATATTATAGCGATAAGTAGTAAATCATAGAGTTGTGAGACCCAAATGACGGACCAACACATTCTGCTAGCTAGACAACCCATTTTCGATACGGACATCAAAGTCAGCGCATACGAACTTCTGTTCCGCTCTGAGAGCTCTAACAATTCTAATGTCTTCGACGGGGATCAAGCTACCTCCCAAGTGATGTTGAATGCCTTTAATGAGCTAGACATCAGCGAAGTCGTGCAGCAGTATCCTGCCTATATCAACTTTACTCGCAACCTGATTCTTAGCCCCCCTCCTTTTGATCGCAAGCGATTTGTGATCGAAGTATTAGAAGACATCGAGGCCGACCAAGAGCTCTTCGACAATCTGCAAAAACTCAAAGATTCTGGCTACACTATTGCACTGGATGACTTCGTTTACTCGCCTAAATGGGATCCAGCACTTCGCATTGCCGACATCGTTAAAATCGATGTACTGGCTTTCGATGAAGCCGAAATTAAGCGCCATGTCGATTTACTTAAAAAATTCAATGTTATCCTCCTTGCAGAGAAAGTCGAAACCCATGAGATGTTTCATTACTGCAAAGAACTCGGGTTCACTCTATTTCAAGGTTATTTCTTAAGTAAGCCAGAGCAGGTCAAAGGGCGAAAAGTTCCGGCAAACAAATTGGTTGTCTTAAACCTTTTAGCCCAATTGCAAGACCCAAATGCTGAGCTGAGCAAAATCGCCGGCATAATTTCCAAAGACCCAGTACTGAGCGTCAAACTCATCAAGCTTGTGAACTCCGCAGCTTTTTCTAGTCGCCGCGAAATCACTTCGCTTCAACATGCGGTATCGATGCTTGGGCTTCGCCAAGTTAAAAGTTGGGCAACGCTATTGTCGCTTAGCAACATGGCTGACAAGCCTAATGCACTTTCCGTATTAGCAATGACGCGCGCCAAGATGTGCCAGCTTCTTGCCGAAAGTTTTGCGATGGCCAGTGAAGTAGACGCCTACTTCACTACCGGTTTACTTTCTAATCTCGATGCGTTTTTCGATATAAGCCTTGAAGAGATAGTTGCCTCGATGCCTCTCTCACCCTTAGTGGCCCAAGGCTTGCTTAAACGCGAAGGCCCCATCGGGGTTATTCTCAACAGTGTCATTATTTACGAGCAGGCTCACTGGGAAAAATTAGATACAGAGGCGCTTAGCAAACTCAATATCGGTTTAAAAGAGCTGGAACTGGCCTACCGCGAAAGCATTCGCTGGGCATCGCAATTGGACTCTGTTGTTAATAATGCCTGAGCAGCTTAACCCCGCCCTACCCCCACTTATTGATATCGGCGCCAACCTTGGTCACGAATCTTTCGCGCATGATCTAGATGCAGTCTTAGAGCGAGCAATCGCTGCTGGCCTGGAGCACCTGATTGTCACTGGCACTAGCCCTAGCGCATCGGAACACGCAATAGAGATCGCCCTGAAATACCCTGAGATTTTATCGGCAACCGCTGGCGTGCATCCTCATGAAGCGCAACATTGTCACGCCGAAGCGTTCGCCCATATTAGCGCCTTAGCGAAACAAGAGATTGTGTGCGCAGTGGGTGAAACAGGCTTAGATTTTAATCGCGACTTCTCGCCTCGCGCGGTACAGCAGAGCGTATTCGAAAATCACATGGAACTGGCATGCGAGATCAACAAGCCCGTGTTCTTGCATCAACGCGATGCCCATGAGCGCTTTTTACCTATTCTTAAGAGTTTTCGCGACGCGCTCAAATGTGGCGGTGTTGTGCACTGTTTTACCGGTGAGAAAAACGAATTATTCGATTACTTAGATCTCGATATGTATGTCGGAATCACTGGCTGGATTTGCGACGAGCGTCGCGGCAGTCATTTGTTGGAATTCGTGAAAAACATTCCGGCTAATCGCTTATTAATTGAAACCGATGCACCGTATTTATTACCGAGATCTTTGCGACCAAAACCTAAAAGCCGTCGCAATGAACCGTGCTATCTGACCGAGGTGCTAAACACTCTTGCACAAGCTGTTGGTCGCCCGCCAGAGCAACTAGCCGCCGAAACGACTACCAATGCCAAGGCACTATTTCAGCTTGCCAAGGCGCCTTGCAAATAAGCAAACGCGATTGCCTGATCAAACGGCCAGCCTAACTCTTCGGTTTGCCCTTCTACACGAATTACGGGAATGCGAATTCCGTATCGCTCAACCAATGCCTCGGACTCGGAGATCTCTACCGGCTGCAGCTTAACCCCCTCTGGAAAACTTGCCTGAACATACTCTAACACTGGTTTTAACAATGTTTCGGCCTGTTCGCATAAGTGACACCCAGCGGTTGTATACAGCAATAAGGTTTTCATTGTTTTGCGTTCTCAAGAGCACGCACAGACTCGGCGATCAAATCTGGACCACGATAAATAAAGCCACTGTAGATTTGCACGAGACTTGCACCAGCGGCAATCTTTGCCTGAGCGTCTTCACCGTTAACAATTCCGCCAACACCAATCACTGGAATCTTACCTTGCAAAGCTTGTGACAACACACGAATCACATGGTTAGATTTTTCAGTGAGTGGCGCACCACTGAGACCACCCGCTTCATCTTTATAGACACTAGTTTGCACTAAGGCGCGATCCAGTGTGGTATTAGTTGCTATCACCCCTTCAATCTCATTATCGAGCAAGGCGCTAGCGATCAAGCCAATTTCATCGTCACTAAGATCAGGAGCAATCTTAACCACGAGCGGCACCTTCTTACCATGCTCGACAGCAAGGCTAGCCTGTTCGACTTTCAATAAGCTGAGCAATTTACGTAACTCATCGCCAAATTGCAGCGTGCGCAAACCCGGCGTGTTGGGAGAAGATAAATTCACGACAATATAGCTCGCCGCTGCATAGCTTTTGCGCATGCCAATTAAATAATCGTCCGCTGCTCGCTCAACAGGGGTATCGAAATTTTTACCGATATTGATTCCTAGCACCCCCTTAAAACGACTGCGCTGAATCTTGGCGATTGCGTGATCGATCCCCTTATTATTAAAACCCATGCGATTAATAATCGCGCGCTCAGAACGCAAACGAAATAATCGTGGTTTAGGGTTTCCAGGCTGCGGGCGTGGCGTCAAAGTACCGACTTCGATAAAACCAAACCCCAACGCCGCTAAGGCGTCGATATGATCGGCATTTTTATCTAGACCCGCAGCAAGCCCCACAGGGTTAGGAAATTCTATTCCCATGATCTGCACTGGCTGACACGCGGGAATCTTACTACGCACTAAAGGCAGCAAACCCAACTGATGGCTAATATCAAGCATCGGGAGTGTAATGCTGTGGGAGGCTTCTGCCGGTAAGCAGAACAGAGCGTTCTTTATCAGACTATACAATTTTTTTAATCGCCTTGAATTTATTAGAACTGTCGAATTCGATCACGAAGGTACCGTGTACGCCTTGATGATCAACAAACTTCTGCAAAATGCGTCCAGGAAACCTAACACTCAAACCTTCACGAGAAACTGCTTGCACATCGGACACGGCACCGCTATACAATGCCTCATACCGATCAGCAGGAATGGAAATATCCAAAGTCAGAGTTTTCATGAGATGGCAGTTACCAAGAGTGTTTTGTTAAAACGAATTTTCATGAATTGATTGTTAGGCATTATAAGGGATTTATTAACAGCAGTCTGCGACAAAAGTCGCCTCATACTTGGCGTTGAGTGATTACGCCACACACTGCAACACATCCTCCCTAGACATACCTTTCAAAACAGTTACAATCCCTGACTTTCGCCCTAAAAGATCAAGCATTTAACTAAAAAGAAACAGAGAAATAATTATGAGTCATCACGGTATTATCACAGAACTCAAAGACTGGCTTTCTCAGCAGATTATAGGGCAGGAGCTTCTAGTTGAGCGCCTATTGATCGCCCTTTTGGCAGACGGCCACTTATTGGTAGAGGGCGCACCCGGGCTCGCAAAAACTAAAGCGATCAAAGACTTATCCAAAGCGATCGAAGGTGACTTTCACCGTATTCAGTTCACACCTGACCTGCTTCCAAGTGATATTACCGGTACCGAGATTTTCCGACCAGAAGACGGCTCCTTCCGTTTCCAGCCTGGCCCGATCTTCCATAACCTTGTATTAGCCGATGAAATCAACCGAGCGCCGGCAAAAGTTCAATCAGCGCTACTAGAGGCAATGGCAGAGCATCAAGTCTCTGTTGGACGTGAATCGTTCACGCTTCCCCCGCTCTTCCTAGTAATGGCCACGCAAAACCCTATCGAGCAAGAAGGAACATACCCATTGCCAGAGGCACAGCTTGACCGCTTCTTAATGCATGTCTCTATTGGTTATCCTTCAACTGAGGCCGAACGTCGCATTTTGCAATTGGTCCGCAACGAAGCACAGAATAAAGTGCCTGAAACCCCAACAGTGGTTAGCCAAGAAGACCTTTTCGCCGCTCGCCAAGACATTCTTGCAATGCATATGGCTCCTGCTGTTGAGGAGTACATTATTCAATTGATCATGGCGACACGTAACCCAGCCCTATACGGCGATGACCTCGCCTCTTGGCTCGAGTACGGCGCAAGCCCACGTGGCACTATCTCATTAGACCGTTGCGCAAGAGCGCACGCATGGATTCAAGGCAAAGACTTTGTCAGCCCTGACGATATTCAAGCGGTTTTCTTCGATGTACTAAGACACCGCATTCTTCTTAGCTTTGAGGCTGAAGCCAGTGGTGTGACGCCTGACAAAGTGTTGACGACGATTCTAGAGCGAGTGCCGGCTGCGTAATTGCAGCCGCACCGCCTCACGCATCCCGTGCACTTTATCGCTCACCTACTGGCCTTGTTGCCTTAAACGAGACTAAGCGTCTATGTCTACAATACAGCAGATTGAATCACTGCAAGAACGCTTCCAAAGCAAAGGGGCGATAATCAGTCTGCAGCAGCTACTTATACAGCGCCAAGCTGCCAAGATTGTCGATTACGTCCCCTATAACCGCTCAATAGCGGGCATTTCAGGCTTACATTTATCTAAAATGCGCGGGCGCGGTATCGATTTCGAAGAGTTTCGCCCCTATCAACAGGGCGACGACATTCGCACCATCGATTGGCGCGTTACTGCCCGCATCGGCAAGCCGTTCACAAAAGTATTCCGCGAAGAGCGCGAACGCCCTGTCATTATTGCTGTAGACCAATCCAGCAGCATGTATTTCGGCTCGCAAGTCGCCTTCAAATCGGTCATCGCCGCACAGGCTGCCGCAATCTTTTGCTGGATGGCAATCGACAATGGTGATCGCGTTGGCGGACTGGTCTATGGGGATCACGACCAATCTCTGGTGCGCCCTAAGCGCAGCCGTCGCTCGGCATTGCACTTGCTAAACCAAATACACAAGTTCAACACCCTGCTCGCGCAACAAGCGGCCCACCATGCCAGCAACGCACAGACACCAGGCACTAGTAGCTTGAGTCAGTCCCTTGCGGAGATCCGCCGCATTACCAAGCCTGGTAGCACGCTGTATATCATCAGTGACTTCACGACAATGGATGAAACGGCGATGCAATACCTGAATCAACTGTCTCGACACAATAATGTTGTGTGCTGCTTCGTTTATGACGCCTTAGAAGAAAATCTACCGATTCCGGGTTACTACAGTATTACTGATGGCGAAAACAAAGGCACTTTGAACACTTTTAGTTCAAAAGCGCGCAAAGCCTATCAAGAGAATTTCAAGACGCGTATGGAAACTCTGCAGGATGACTTTATGAAACTGCAAATCCCTTTCCTGAAATTACGCACCAATCAATTAGTTGTTGAGCAGATAAGACAATGGACGGCACAGACCCTTTAAGCCAATTAAAAGACATCCACCTACCGGAGCCCATAGGGTTCTGGCCACCCGCCCCTGGGTGGTGGTTGCTGTTCTTCTTGCTTTGTTTGGCCATCTATTTTGCTGGCAAAGCCCTGTATGCCGCTTGGCGAAAGCGTCGTGCCTGCAGCTTTGCTCTGCGAGAACTCGACAAGAGCATGGCGTCATTTAAGGACAACGCCAAAGGCGCAGACGCGGATGTTTTATCGGCACTTAAACTCAATTTCGTCAATGAACTCAATGGCGTACTGCGCCGTGTTGCATTGAAGAACTTTCCACAATACTCCATCGCCAAACTTAGCGGGGAGCAATGGATCCAATTTTTACGTGATCATGGCAATGCTTCATTACTTGACGAGGAGATCGCCAATACTTTGAGCCAAGGCCGATTCGCGAAACAATGGGATGTAGACGAGCAGAAGCTATACAGCATGGCGCATCAATGGATAAGCAGCCTCTATTTGGCTAGAATCGATAACAGCTCAAAATCCACCGAAACATCGACACCGGTTACTGATAATGCTTGAGTTTACTTGGCCTTGGGCTTTTCTCGCCCTCCCCGTACCGCTATTGGTGTACCGCTTTCTTGCACGCGCGGCGCGCCAAGATGCAGCACTGTATGTGCCATTCTATCAGCGCTTATCGTCATTACAGGGTGACGCATCTCGCCCGGACGCTAGCCGAGTGCTGCGTTGGATTTGCTGCCTTCTTATTTGGTTGGCGATTGTGATCGCCGCAAGTCGCCCACAATGGGTGGGAGAAGCGATTCAACTACCCTCTTCCGGCCGCGACCTCATGTTAGCCGTCGACGTCTCTGGCAGTATGGAAGCGCGCGACATGGTCATTAACAATGTGCAGCTTTCGCGCTTTGAGGTCATGAAAGTCGTGGTAAGTGATTTTGCTGAGCGCCGTGAAGGTGATCGTCTCGGTCTGATCTTATTTGCCGCCCATGCCTATATTCAAACACCGCTAACCTTCGACCGTAGCACCGTTGCCAAGCTCATTACTGAGCTCGAAATCGGCATGATCGAAGAGTCGGCCACCGCCATTGGCGACGCCATCGGGCTAGCGGTGAAACATTTGCGTGAACGTCCAGAGAACAGCCGAGTCTTAGTGCTACTAACCGACGGGGTCAACAATGCCGGCGCAATCTCCCCTTCGCAAGCGGGCCAGCTTGCCGCTACCGAAAACATCAAGATTTATACGATTGGTATGGGAGCAGACTCATTAGTACAGCGCTCGTTCCAAGGCTCGCGCTCGATCAATCCCTCAGCCGAACTCGATGAACAGAACCTCACTGCAATCGCTCAAGCCACAGGTGGTCGCTACTTCCGTGCTCGCAACGTGGAAGACTTGGTCGACATCTACGCGGAACTGGACACTTTAGAGACTATTGAGCAAGACGAGCAGACCTTCCGACCAATCAATGTATTGTTCTATTGGCCTTTAGGCTTTGCTGTGCTCGTCAGTTTCCTTCTCGCCTTTTTATCCTTGCCTTGGTCGGTGCTATTCACTGCGCGTAGCAAAACCCAGTCACCAAATAATAGCAGTGTCTTGGAGGGGCAATCATGAACGAAGCTGCCCTAGTCGAGACCATTACGACAAACTTCCATTTTCTCCGCCCTATGTGGCTTTTAGCACTTATCCCGTCGGTGATTTTGGTCTTTATTTTCTGGCGCATGAATGAAAACTCAAGCGCTTGGGACCGTGCCATCGATAAAGAATTACTGCCCTTTCTATTGGATGCGAGCAAAAGCGTTGCCGAGCGCACCCCTTTGATCTTACTGATGACGATTTGGACCTTATCGATCGTGGCGCTTGCCGGCCCGGTTTGGGAAAAGATTCCGCAGCCAGTCCAAGCCCGCCAAGATGCACTTGTCATCGTCTATGACCAGTCCCTGTCGATGTATGCCACCGATTATGAGCCTAATAGGCTTGTGGTCAGTAAACGCAAGGTTCTCGATATTCTCGATCGACGCCTTGAAGGGCAAACCGCTTTAGTGGTGTATGCTGGCGATGCACATGCCGTAACGCCGTTGACAGAAGACTCCGTCACTATCAAATCGCTAGTACCCTCTATTACGCCCAATATGATGCCCTCTTTCGGCAGCAATACTGTCGAAGCAATCGAAACAGCCAAAGCCCTATTCGATGATGCTGGCTCCTTAAGCGGCACAATCGTTCTGGTCACAGACGGTGTCGAGCGCAGAGATTTTAGCGCCATCGCCAATTTACTCGAAGGCTCAGGTTTCCGCCTCGCGATTTTGGGGGTTGGTACTGCACAAGGCGCCCCGATTCCGGCTGCCGGTGGTGACTTCCTCCGGCAAAACAATGGTCAAGTCGTCACGCCCGTGCTCAATAGTGCGGCCTTGGCCGATCTTGCCGACATGGTCAATGGCCGTTACAGCGACATGCAGATCTCTTCTGCCGATCTCGATTATCTGCTCGCCGAGGGTGCTTTCCTCAATGAAGATGAGCTAAGCGATGTCGATGAAAACTTCGATATTTGGTACGAAATGGGGCCATGGCTATTACTGCTAGTTCTGCCTCTAGGCGCGATGATCTTCCGCCGTGGCTGGATTCTTAGTCTTAGCCTCGGCATTGGCTTGATTAGTAGTTTGACGCCCACAACGCCTGTACAGGCCGCCGAATGGGAGGATCTTTGGAAAACGAAAAACCAGCAAGGTGCCGAGGCCTTCGAAAATGAAGATCCTATCGCCGCAGCCGGTCTGTTTAGAGACCCTAACTGGCGAGGCGCTGCCGCCTACCGTGCGGGGGACTTTGCTGGCGCCATTCAAGCCTTTGGCAATCCAGAGGAAGACGATGCTGATGGCTACTATAATCTTGGCAATGCCTTGGCAATGTCACAGAATTATGAGCAGGCGCTAGTTGCCTATAATGTTGCCATTGCTCTGCAACCAGATCACGAAGATGCAATCTTTAACCGCGACATTATTCAAGAGCTATTAGAGCAAGAGCAGCAAGAACAAGAAGAGCAAGAAGCTGAAGAGAACTCCGAATCCGAGCAAGGTGAAGAGCAGGAAGAAGAGGAACAAGAACAGCAACCGAACGAAGAAGAGCAGCAAGAGCAAGAAGAACAGGAAGAAGAAAAAGACGAAGAAGGTGAAGCAGAAGAAGAGCCGGATGAGTCTGAAGGTGAAGACGGTGCGAACGAGCAAGAAGAAGAGGAAAGCCAGAATGAAAAGCCTGGCGAAAACCCAAGCATGAGCAATTCAGATGTTGAAAGCCAAGAATCTTTAGAACAGTGGTTACGACGTATTGACGATGATCCAGGTGAATTGCTACAACGCAAATTCCAGTTTGAATACCGACGTCGACAATTAGAAAATCGAAATAACCCTCAGCCTACGGAAACGCAAATATGGTAAATCTGTTGGCATGTCTTATGACGATAGCCCTAACACTATTTTCGTCATTCAGTTACGCGCAACCTGTACGCGCCAGCTTGGATCGTACAGAGATCGTCCGCGGTGAAACCGTTACACTGACTATCCGTGTCGATGGCCAGCAAGGCGGCGTGCAAATGGATCTGTCTCCTCTTGAGGCCAATTTCCAAGTGGTTGCGACGCGTACCTCTAGCCAGATGCGCAGTATCAATAACGCTATGGAACAGTGGATTGACTATAACCTCACGCTATTCCCGCTTCACGAAGGCGATATAACAGTGCCTTCTTTGCTTGTCGATGGAACTTATACGCAAGAGATGAGCATTCACGTAGATCCAAAAACAGACACCACAATCGCTGGCCAAGAATTATTTATGGAAGCGGTTATCGATAAAGACAGTATTTTTGTACAAGAACAGTTGCTGTTTAGCATCCGCCTTTACTACACAATTAGCGGTATTCGTAACCCTAATTTTACTGAACTCGATATGCCCGACACAGTGATTCAAATGATTGGCACGCCCAATCAATATGAAAAACTTGTCGACGGTGTGCGCTATGGCGTTTATGAAAAGCAGTACGCCCTCTTTCCGCAACGCAGCGGCACTTTAGAGATTCCCGATATCATGTTCCGTGGCGAAGTCACAGATGGGTCTAGCCGCTATGTGTTCCGGAACCTGAACACGCGCACGATTACTTCCTACGCAGAGGGCCACACGATTGAAGTACGTGAGAAACCTGCCAATTATCCAGAGGATGCGATCTGGCTTCCTGCAAGTGATATCACCATCCGTGAACAGTGGGATAATGATTTCACCAATGTTCGTATTGGCGATGCTATTACCCGCAGAATAGAGATTGAAGCATTTGGTTTAGATGGTGCCGCCTTGCCTCCGCTTGAAACGCCCACTGTTGCCTCGGTCAATATGTACCCAGAACCACCGGAGATTAGCCGCACCTATGTGAACGGCAATATTGTAGGCGAGCGCATTCAACAGAACTCTCTGGTCATGACAGAAGCAGGCACTGTGCGCATCCCCGGGGTTTCATTGCCTTGGTTTGATATCGACACTGAAGAGGTCAAGTACGCGACACTAGACGATACCGCTATCCAAGTAGGCCCAGTGCGCACCACAGGTCAAAACGACACGATGCAATTGACGACTACGAACGACGGCAGCATTGTGGATAGCAACACAAGTGAGTCCTTCAATGGTTCAATGTCCGAGGCCTTACAAAGAACCCCGTCAACACCACTTTGGGTATTAGTGCTTGCAGCGGCATTAACTGCATTGCTATTGGCCTACACAGTTACGACCGTCAAGCGTCGCCAAGCTCGCACTGCGCAACAAAAGGCCGAGCCTAAAGTCAGTGCGCCAATGTATCGCCAGAGCATCGCACCTGAGTCCGAGAATATTGCCTACAAAGAACTTGTGGCCGCTTGTGAGAAAAATCACCTACCGGCTTTGCGTTTAGCCTTAATCGCGTGGGGACGTCAGTATTTCGCAGATACCGATTTGCACAATCTAGATGATCTGGCCCAGCGCACTAGCAATCCAGAAATCAAATCGATCTGTCTCAAGCTTCAACAAGCGCTATATGGTCAGAATGATCAAGACGCAGCCTCTTTAAAGACAGACATAAAGCGGCTACTGACGCTTATTATCAGCCTGCGCACAGAGCAATTAAGCAATCGCAAACAACAGGCGAAAGACCAAGACTTCACTCTGCCGCCTTTGTATAAAAGCTAGTTTATGGGACGCAATTCTTCACTCGTTTACTCTACCGACACCGGTAGAGTATGCCCTGACTGCCAACACCCCGTTGCGCAGTGCCAATGCAAAAAATCCACCAAGGTACACGGTTCTAGCGATGGCGTTGTGCGCCTGCGCCGAGAAACCAAAGGGCGAAAAGGCAAAGGGGTCACGCTAATTGATGGCATCGCGATGAATGATAGTGCCCTCACCACTTTTGCCAAAACGTTGAAGAACAAATGCGGCAGCGGTGGCACGGTGAAAGATGGCGTGATCGAAATACAAGGTGACCACCGAAAGTTTCTCCAGGAATTTTTACAAGACGCAGGTTACAAAGTTAAGATAGCCGGCGGCTAATCTTAAAACTGCCCCGGCCATACTCTCAGAAACACGCGCTTGATTGGCGTATTAAGTGCCAGCCGCAAAATACGAATCGACTGACGCAAACGAGCAAACAACATTGCGTCTTTCTGCCCCTCTTCTGGTATAGCCCCGTAATTCAACTGCACATAGATTGCCGTGATCTCGGCCATCGCTGCCGCTAATTCCGGTTTCTGCTTCGCGACTCTAGCACTAAAATCGATTGGCCCTTCACCACGTTTGCGCCCGACTCCCTGCGCAGCAAGGTCTTGCATTAATCGAAGATAATACTTGGTCGCTTCGTCAAACTGTTTTTGTTTTCTACCCCGCAACAGGAAGAACGCCGCAATAATAAAGAAGGTGGAAATAGCGACTCCTAATGCGAGGAACAGACGTTCACGCGCTTTTTCGCCAAACAGCGTTTCAAGAAATTGCAGCTGCACGTCTTCGTCATAACTGACGACCCAACGATTCCAAGCATAGTCCATTGCATCGAGCCGCAAGCGCAATGAATTTAACCACTGCGTATTGCGAAAGCGCATCATCGAGAAACGCGAATCTTCTAAAAACCCTGGCTGATTGCCTAAGACCGATTGTGCCCCTTCACTGATTCGTTCTGGCGCGACGGCACCAGTAGGGTCGAAACGCACCCAGCCCTCACCCTCTAACCAAACTTCTGCCCAAGCATGGGCGTTGTATTGATACACCATCGTGTAGCCTTCGAAAGGATTGATCTCGCCCCCTTGATAGCCCACTACCACGCGCGCGGGAATACCGGCAGCGCGCATCAAGTACACGAAACTGCTAGCATAATGTTCGCAAAACCCTTGTCGCGAAGAGAACAAAAATTCGTCGATGGATGCCTCACCTAAAGCGGGGGGAGTCAAGGTATAGAAAAAAGGCTCCTCTCTAAACAAGCGCAATACTCGTAAGGCATAGTCACGATCACCTGGCGCTTCTTGTCGCAACGAAGCGGCCAACGCTTTGCTACGCGGATTTAATTCTTCCTCAGGCAATTGCAATGCTCGCGCTTTAAGCGCGCTGGCAAGTTCAAGATCAATATCGTAATTAAGATAGGACTGTACTTGATAGCGCAGACGCTGCGTTACCGGCTTTTCTTTATGCAGGGTGTAATTGCGATCTTGAATCACATCACTGACATCGAGCTGCGCTAGTGGCAAAGCATAAATCCATGTTTGCTGAGTGGGCTCAAGAATGATGTCGTAAGATACTGGTGTGCCGTTGCGCACACCTTGGGAAGTGCGCTGAAATCGTTCCATCATCGAGTAAGATTGAAACGCACTTGCCGAACGCCGCCAAGCGCGGCCATCAAAATAATCTAAGACCAAACCACGCCAATACAACTCTTCATGAATAGGCGTCGCGTCTTCAAAACTAACACGGAACGCCAGCTCGGCAGACTTGCTCAAATTGCTAATATTGCCAGGCGACATCTCATCGGTGACCCCGGTTTTGTTCGATGACACCGGAACAGGCATTGTCCAAAGTGGAGCCACTCGCGGCACTAACAGAAAAAGCACGATAGTCAGAGGAATGCTTTGCGCCACTAACCGAATCGCTAAACGGCCATTACTTGTGAAAGAGCTATACGAGTTTTCACGTTGCAATGAAACCAAAGCGCCAGTAATCACAGTAAAGGTGATCAAAGCATGAAGAGAGGCCAAAATGGTTTGAGAATAAATAAAACCCACCATAGTTAAGACATAAGACAGCGCAACAACAATGAGCATGTCCCGTCTTTGTCGCATCTCCAGAAGCTTGAACACTGTGCCCATAATCAATAGACAGACGGCTGCGTCTAAGCCGGCACCCAGAGAGCGATATTGCGCAATGGTCAAAGGAATACTTAGAAACACAATCAGCATTTTCAATGGCTTGTTTGGAAACGCCGCCCGACCCGCGAATATCAAAATGCGCCAAACTACGCAGGCTACAATGAGCAGACTAATCCAAATTGGTAGACGCAGTAGATGCGGGCTGATCACCAAGAATAGCGCCGTGAGTAGCCACCAAAGTGTGAGGCGTGGAATCTGTGTTTGCACTTCCATTAGTGTGCCCCCGTGTTCCAAAGGGCTAAGGCACGTAACACCTTCTTGCAATGAGCATCTCCCCTACCTAGAGAGATCTCCACGCCAGGCAAACGCAGGCCGAAGTCAATATCGCGATGGGCAAGGTTCAAGACCCAGTAACAAAGTCGCGATAAGCGCTCCTCGGCATCAAGCCCAGGAAATTGCTCCCAGTCCAGCACAAGGTGCTCGTCTTGCGCATCCACAAATTGCTTAACCTTCAAGCCCTGCCCGCGCGCTAGATTTTTCCAAGCAATCTGTTTAGGGGAATCTCCGGCACTGTAATTACGTAAGCCGTGAAAATCTTCCACACCCACTTGCAGGCTATTGGAATCCCCTGAGCTTGTACCGCCACTTGCAACAGGCAGTGGGCCCTCTAGAGGCTTTGGATAGACCACGACGCTCATGTCGAGATCGACATGAGACCATGCACGCCAAAGCCCTAGTGGGAACCTTGTTTGCACAGTCACCCTGGGTGCCCGCAACAAACCGCGACGTGCAGTGGGGAGAAAGACTTTTACCCGCTCCTGTTCGTTGTCCAAGACATTGGCATAACTCCAATTAGCCTTGGGAAAACGCAGCTCCAACATCTCATGCACTTGCAAATCATTGCGATATAGGACGAACACAAAGCCCGCCTCCTCTCCTGCAAATACCGGCTCGGCGCCTGCCCCACGAATGCGCAGATGTTGAAGATTACGAAAGGTATGCAAGATGCAGAGAATGAAGAGGCTCGTCATCAGAAACGCCAAGCCAAAGGCAAGGCTCAACACGTAGTTGATAGCCGTCACGAAGATCAAGGCTGTGGCGCAGAGATATAAAAAGCCTGGGGCCGTTGGTAGGATGAAAATATTCTTGCGATGTAGCTGGACTTCGCTTACCGCGGGCAATCTACGGTCGAGCCAACGAGTGACTCTATTTGTAAACCAAGGTTTAACCGCAGCAATTACATTCATGTTTTTCTAAAAAACATCCACCTCAGCAAGTAATCGTTTAACAAGAGCAGCGCCTGTGCGCCCTTCTGTATCGCTGCTGGCCCGTAGTCGATGCTCCACCACTGCCGGTAGTATAGCCTGCACATCTTCTGGGACCGCATGTTGTCGGCCTTCCATATATGCCCAAGTACGCGCAGCTCGCACAACCGCGATGCTGCCCCGAGGAGACAGACCAAAATGAAACGCTTCGTTTTCACGGGTATAGGCCACTATGCGTTGAAGATAGTCTAGTAATAAAGGGCTAACACCAACTTGACCGGCCTGCTCACGCATCGAGGTAAGATCATCGACGCTCAGCATTTGCTGCACTGCCGCGCCTCTGTCGGCATCTGCGCCCCTTTCAAGCAGCTCACGCTCAGCTTTTGGGTCTGGATACCCTATACCGATACGCATTAGAAAGCGGTCTAGCTGTGATTCGGGCAAGGGAAATGTACCAGCCAGACTGACAGGGTTTTGCGTGGCGATAACGAAAAAAGGAGAAGGTAAGGCCCGCGTTGCGCCTTCGACAGATACTTGCCCTTCTTCCATGGCCTCTAAAAGCGCGCTTTGTGTTTTTGGCGTAGTGCGGTTGATCTCATCGGCGAGAATTAACTGACTAAAAATAGGACCGGGATGAAAGCTAAAGCCACTAGTGGCTTGATCGAAAATAGAAACGCCGAGGATGTCGGCTGGTAGAAGGTCACTGGTAAATTGAATACGGTTGAAATCGAGCCCAAACACTCGTGCCAAGGCATGGGCTAAGGTCGTCTTGCCCATGCCTGGCAGGTCTTCAATGAGCAGATGTCCCCCTGCAATCAAGCAGCAGATCGCTAAGCGAATTTGTCGTTCTTTGCCAAGCAATACAGTGCCAACTTCATCGACAGCTGCCTGAATCCTCTCTTGCATAAAATACCCATACCATTGCTAATTGCGCACCGTAAGAGTAGAAAACTATCAGATTTTCTTCTTGCCGGCTTTACGAGATTTGGAATTTCCCTTCTTACTCATCTTTTTAGCGGCATCATTGCGTTTATCTTCAAGTTTTTGCAGGTATTTCTCGTCCACATCCCCGGTTATGTAGTTGCCATCGAACACGGCACACTCAAATTTGGTGATTTGGGGGTTGCCTTCATTGGAGGCAGCGATCAGGTCTTCCAAGTCTTGAAAGATCAGCCAATCGGCTTCGATTAGGGTTTCGACTTCTTCATCTGTTCGGCCATGCGCGATCAGCTCTGTGGCCGAAGGCATGTCGATGCCGTAGACATTCGGGTAGCGCACGGCCGGTGCCGCCGAGGCAAAATAGACTTTCTTTGCCCCTGCATCACGTGCCATTTGAATAATCTGTTTACAGGTTGTGCCACGCACGATCGAGTCGTCTACAAGAAGGACATTCTTACCGCGGAACTCCAATTCGATCGCATTGAGCTTCTGTCGAACCGATTTCTTCCGTTGGCTTTGCCCAGGCATGATAAAGGTTCTGCCGATATAGCGGTTCTTCACGAAACCTTCACGGTATTTAACACCTAATCGATTGGCTAACTCCAAGGCCGAAGTGCGCGACGTATCGGGAATGGGTATCACCACGTCGATGTCATGATCTGGGCGTAACCGTTTCACTTTATCGGCGAGCTTTTCGCCCATGCGTAAACGCGCTTTATACACTGAGATTCCGTCCATCAAGGAATCTGGGCGTGCAAAATACACATGTTCAAAGATACACGGCGTGTATTCCGCAGGGCCGGCACAGATGCACGTATGCAGCTGCCCTTTCACATCGATATACACGGCCTCTCCAGGTGCGACATCGCGCACTATCGTAAAGCCCTGTGAGTCGAGCGCAACGCTTTCAGAGGCCAGCATATACTCGGTGAAACCCTTATGTTCGCGCTTACCAAAGACGAGTGGACGAATACCGTTGCGATCACGAAACCCAACGATGCCATAGCCTCCCAACATCACAAGCGCCGCATAGCCACCTTTACAGCGACGATGCACACCGCGTACGGCTGTAAACACATCCTCAGCAGTTGGCTGCATTTTGGCAAGAGTTTGTAATTCGTGGGCAAAGATATTAAGAAGGACTTCAGAGTCAGAGTCCGTATTGATGTGTCGTAGATCCTCTTTATAAAGATCGCGACTTAACTCTTCAGAATTAGTGAGGTTGCCATTATGGGCCAAGCTTAGGCCATAGGGCGAGTTCACATAGAAAGGTTGCGCCAATGCAGGGCTAGAACTGCCTGCAGTCGGATAACGCACGTGCCCTATGCCCATTTTTCCGGCAAGACGCTGCATATGCCGAGTCCGGAAAACATCTTTGACTAGCCCGTTGTCCTTGCGCAAATTTAGTTTGCCATTATCACTGGTGGCAATCCCCGCGGCATCCTGACCGCGATGTTGTAACACCGTCAATGTGTCATACAAACAAACAGCAACATCTGAATTGCCAACGACACCCACTAAACCGCACATTCAGTACACTCCGTATAGAAAAACTTAGAACCACCTCTTAAAAGCCCGCGAACGCTATTGAGGTGGAGGTGCTACTTCCGATATATCATTTACATCCATGACATAAACTCGCGTTAATTCAAGCAGATCAATCCCATAGGGAATAAATCTCGATTCGATCCACCAGGGCTCGGTTGCAAAAAAGCTCGCGCCGAAATAGATGAATACCATCAATATCACCACGCCACGGGCAATTCCAAAAACACCGCCCAGCAGTCGGTCTGTCAATTTCAAGCCCGAAATATCGATGAGTTTAGAGACTAGATGGTTCAGCATTGCCCCGACGATGAGCGTGGCAATAAACAGTACGGCGAATGCGAACACTTGGCGCATCGGCTCACTGGCAATCCAGCTGCCAAGCATAGGGGCAAAGTCATGGCTATAGACGCGTGCGATAAGCAAAGCAACGATCCATGCCAATAAAGACAACACTTCGCGGACAAAGCCGCGCCACAGGCCGAACATACACGATACGCCGGTGACCATTAAAATGCTGACATCTACCCAATCCAGCTGCATTTATCGCCTCATAATTCTTCGACTTCATAGCGCACAACAATGCCAGCAAGTTGTGTCTCTGCACGAAGTTGCTGCTGCAATTGCTGTACTGCATCGCGATCCACTCCTGGGCCTACAAACACAGCGGTAAGCGTGCCTTGGGAGGAGTCAATTTTACGCGTATAGGCACGGTGCCCATTACTTTGAAGAATATCGAGAAGATTCTGTGCATTGGCTTCATCGGAAAACGATGCCAGCCTAACGCTCCACCCTTCAGGCAATCCGACAGGGTCCAAACCTGGTGCTGTCGATGTAGGGGCTGGGGCAGTGACTTCGGCGATGCTCGGCGCAGGCTGGGCTGGCTCAGCCACGGCGGTGTCTGTGTTTTGCGACTGCTCTAAGGCGCTAGTATCGACCACCGGTGCAGGAACCGAAGGCTCGACAACCCGCACTTGTTCGGTGTCTGCCACAATCACTGGACGCTCGGGGGTTAGGCGCGGAGGTGTAGGAAAGGGTTCTGGATCTGGGATGCGACTCTCTAATGGGAGTTCATAGCTCCCTTGACCGTCAAATAGAACCGGCAAGATGACCGCTGCAGCAAATGCAATGACGGCTATACCGACAACTCGTTGTTTAGTGCTCTGGTTCAAACCAGTCTTGCCCCTTTGATGACGAGCGTTCTTGCGTGAGAAAAAGACATCAGAACCTTCACTGCGAAACCTGTTCGTGGGCGAGTAGCTGCATTATATCAGCTACTGTCACAAATGAACCTGTGACTAGCAAAAGGTCGTCCTCTGCGATTTCTTGGCTAATACTTTGATATGCCGAGGAAATATCGTTAAACGACCCTTGTACCTTGGCGCCCTTTTCTTGTAAAAGGGACGAAAGCTTTACAGCCTCGAAACATCTTGGCTCATCGAAAGCGGCAATATACCAAAAGTCGACCGCAGATTCTAAGGCTGTATAGAACTCTTCGTGATCTTTATCGCGCATCATTGCCAACAACACCCGCACTTTCCCATTGGGCCCACGAGTTTGACGCTCTGCGACTAATTTCTTGGCTAATTGCTTTGCCGCATGCGGGTTATGTGCGACATCGACCCGCAGGGTGATTCCTCGCTTTGTATCGTGCAGCTGCTGGTAACGTCCTTCTATTTTGGGGTGCTTGAGGCCTTCTACAAGAGCTGCTTGAGTAATCTCGAAAGGCAAGTAACGCAATGTTTCTAGCACCGTGGCAGCATTGAGCAAATCCAAGCCTGGCAAGGGCAAGGATGGCACACTTTCACGCGCACCAGTGGCACTGTTATGCCACCAGGTCCATGTCTGACCGCTCTGTTCGAATGAATAGTCGAGCCCTTGCCTTCTAATGGGCGCGCCTAGGTGTTGCGCATAATCCAAAAGAGTCTGTGGAGGATCTTCATCGCCACAGATAAACGGTGTGGCTGGCCGCAGGATCCCTGCTTTTTCGATCGCAATGAGTTCCCGGGTATCGCCAAGCCAGTCCTGATGATCAATCCCAATGCTAGTAATGATGGCGATATCTGGGTCGATAATATTCACCGCATCCAACCTACCACCAAGCCCTACTTCCAGAATCGCCACGTCGAGCGCGCTCTCTTGCATCAGCATCAAGCCTGCTAATGTGCTGAACTCAAAATAGCTTAAGGATATTTCCTGACGAACTGTGTCGATCTTCGCAAAACTTGCGCAAATAGCCTCGTCACTCGCAAATTCCTGCAAGAGACTAATACGTTCATTGTAACGATGGATATGAGGAGAGGTATAAGTGCCGACGCGTTGCCCAGCAGCGTGTAATATTGCCGCAAGCATCGCCACGGTGGAGCCTTTGCCGTTGGTCCCCGCCACCGTGATCACGATTGGTGCGGGACGGCTCAACCCAAGACGCTTGGCCACTTCGCGCACGCGCTCCAGTCCAAGCTCAATCTCACTGGGATGCAGGGCTTGAATTCTTTCTAACCAATCTGACAAATTCATTTAGATGACGTTGCCACCCTTTTGATTTAAAAAGAATTTTACTTCAAGCCCTGAGTCGATCATCTTGCTTATTTGTGTGTCAGTTTGCCTAGCAATGAGGACACGCGATCACGCATGTCTTTACGATGAACGATCATATCGATCGCGCCATGCTCGAGAAGGAATTCACTGCGCTGGAAGCCTTCGGGCAATTTAACCCGCACAGTTTGACGAATAACGTCCGGGCCAGTGAAGCCCACAAGTGCATTCGGTTCGGCAATATTGATATCGCCCAGCATCGCAAGACTTGCAGACACACCACCATAAACTGGGTCAACGAGCACCGAGATATACGGCAAGCCGTGTTCGCGCAGACGCGCTAGTGCTGCTGAGGTTTTAGCCATCTGCATCAAAGAGATCAAAGCCTCTTGCATGCGGGCACCGCCACTGGTGGAGAAGCAGACTAGGGGAATGCGCTTCTCAATACAGGTATTGACCGCCTGGGTGAACTTCTCGCCTACCACAGCGCCCATAGAGCCGCCGATAAAACTAAACTCGAAAGCAGCTACTACGAGCTCTAAGGAGTTAACAGTGCCCTGCACAACGATCAAGGCATCTTTTTCGCCAGTGCTTTTTTGAGCTGCTGAGAGTCGATCTTTGTACTTCTTCAGGTCTTTGAATTTAAGTAGATCTACAGGCTCCATATCGGCGTTGAGCTCTATCTGCCCTTCTAGATCTAGAAATAACTCTACGCGACGCCTAGCAGTAATGCGCAAGTGATGGTCGCATTTAGGGCAGACTTCAAGATTGCGCTCAAGGTCTGGTCGATACAAGACGGCCTCACAGCGAGGACATTTCTTCCACAGCCCTTCTGGGACGCTATTGCGTTGCTTAGGGGCTTCCCCAGGGGTGCCAGTGTTGCCTGTGCTGCGAATCGAAGGGAGGATTTTATTAATCCAACTCATAAAAGGTTCCCGTAAAGTCTATTGTTTTAAAGTCAAAATGAGATTCTAAGCTTATAGAGTATTGATTGCTTCTCTAATTTCACCGATTAAGCCAACTGTCGTCCCTAAAGCCTCTTTGCTATAGGACTGATCAGCGGCAAGATGAGAGATGCGATCTACTAGTGCGCTTCCTACTATAACACCGTCGCTGATGGCTGCCATTTTAAGTGCAGACTCAGTGTCTTTGATCCCGAAGCCAATCACGATTGGCAATGGCGTAATATGACGCAATAAGGCAATTTTTTCTTCAATTGCTTTGCTGTCACTAATCGCAGCACCGGTGACGCCTTTCAGTGACACATAATAGAGATAACCTGTGCAATTGCTGCAAATTGACTCTAAGCGAGCATCACTCGTAGTCGGTGCGACGAGGAATATCGTATCAATGCCCTTTGGACGCACTGCCGCAAACAACTCTTCACATTCGTAGGCAGGCAAGTCGACAATCAATAAACCGTCCACACCCGCTTTCTCGATCTGCGTCGCGAATTCCTCATAACCCATATATTCAATGGGGTTTAAGTAGCCCATCAACACGATTGGGGTCAGAGTATCTTGTTCGCGAAACTCTTTGACGATAGCGAACACGTCGCTGAGCGTTGTGCCCGCTCGCAGCGCGCGCTCTGCGCCAAGCTGGATGACCGCGCCATCAGAGGATGGATCACTAAAAGGCATCCCTAACTCAATGATGTCAGCCCCATTTGCAACAAGGGCGTGCATCAGGGACACCGTCAAGGGCACCGAAGGGTCCCCAGCCACAATATAGGGAATAAGGGCTTTCTTGCCTTGCTCTTGTAACGCGGCAATTGTCTTGCTTATACGACTCATCGAAGCTTGCTCACTCTTAGGCGTTAAATTTGAATGCCATCTATCTCGGCCACAGTATGGATGTCTTTATCACCACGTCCGGAAAGATTCACAATAATAAACTGATCGGGAGACATGGTTGCCGCTAGCTTGCCCGCATAGGCAACCGCATGGCTAGATTCCAAGGCTGGGATGATCCCTTCCATACGGGTCAACTCGCGGAAGGCGTTAAGCGCCTCTTTGTCAGTCGCGGCCACGTAATTGACTCGGCCGATGTCTTTCAAATAGGAGTGCTCAGGTCCTACCCCTGGGTAATCCAGCCCTGCCGAGACAGAGTGAGTCTCCATAATTTGACCGCTAGCATCACTCATCAAGTAAGTGCGGTTACCGTGTAACACCCCTGGTCGCCCATCACTTAGTGGCGCCGCATGACGACCTGTTTCTACGCCATCGCCGCCTGCTTCGACGCCATACATCGCCACTTCCGTATCGCGCAGGAAGGGGTGGAATAAGCCGATGGCATTAGAGCCGCCGCCAACACAGGCTACCAATGCGTCGGGTAGACGACCATATTGCTCGAGTGACTGTTCGCGGGCTTCGCGACCGATTACGGATTGGAAGTCACGCACAAGCTTAGGATAAGGGTGTGGCCCCGCCGCAGTCCCGATGATGTAGAACGTATTATCCACATTAGTCGCCCAGTCACGCAGTGCTTCATTCATCGCATCTTTCAAAGTGCGTGAGCCTGACTCAACCGAGATGACATGCGCGCCTAGCAACTTCATGCGGTAAACGTTGGCCGATTGACGCTGAATGTCCTCCGCCCCCATGTACACATAGCACTCTAGCCCTAGACGAGCGGCAATAGTTGCACTGGCAACACCGTGTTGCCCTGCACCGGTCTCGGCAATGATGCGTGGCTTGCCCATATATTTGGCAAGTAACGCCTGGCCAATCGTGTTGTTAATCTTATGCGCACCAGTATGGTTGAGATCTTCTCGTTTCAACAAGATCTTCGCGCCGCCATAGTGCGCAGTCAGCCGCTCTGCGAAATACAGCGGAGATGGCCGGCCAACATAGTATTTGAGGTCCTTGTCGAACTCTGCCCAAAAGGCTGGGTCTTTGGATAACTTAGTGTAGATTTGATCCAGCTCTTCGACAGCGGCAATCAATGTTTCGCCGACAAATATGCCGCCAAAGCGACCAAAATGACCATGATCATCTGGACCACTAAATTGATCTGCTGCCTGCTGGGCATTACGACTATCGTGCTTCAACTCAGACACTTCTCACCTCATTAAAAAACGCTTGCATGCGTTCGATACTTTTAGAGCCCGGCGCTTGTTCAACACCGCTACTCACATCCACGGCATAAGGGCGTACATGCGCAATTGCACTGGCAACATTGCTCGCATCCAAGCCACCGGCTAAGACGATCTTGGCTGGGCTCGATTGCACACATTGCAAGGCGATATCCCAATTGAATTGCTTGCCTGTTCCCCCCGCACTGTTCTCGTCATAACTATCGAGAAGAATTGCGGAACTCTTTGAATACTTTAATATTTCAGACTGTAGATCGAGCCCATCTCGAACCCGAATGGCTTTCATATATGGCACCGAGAAAGAGCGACAAAACTCCTCACTCTCATCTCCGTGAAACTGCAAGCAATCTAAGTGTACTTGCTGCAGCACCTGCTCTACCTCTGCGCGCGTTGGGTTTACGAACAAGCCCACTGCGCTCACAAACGCAGGAAACGCCTGCTGTATTTGTGCCGCTTGCGCGATCGAAATGGCGCGTGAACTCTTTGGATAAAACACCAAACCAATAGCGTCCGCACCGAGCTCACAAGCCTGCAGAGCTTGCTCGGGAGTCGTTAAACCGCATATTTTGACTCGGGTTCGCTGCACGTTATATCCATTTGCTCAAAAGGAGGCGATTCTAACAAAGTTTCACAGGCTTTACCTAAGGCAATGGCTGTAAAAAACCTGGCCCAAGTTCTGGGCTCGGCAGACCACTGTCTTCGGGATATTCCACCGCCACGAGATAAAGCCCATAAGGGCTTGCTGTCATTGCGGCCACTGTGCGATCTTTGGCCGCGAGTACTTCGGCGGCCCATTCTGGCTCTCGTTTACCTGCCCCTATCTCCAATAATGTGCCGGCGATATTACGCACCATATGCTGTAAGAAAGCATTGGCCTGTATATCTAGTACGATATAACGGTGGTGCCGGTATACCCGCAGATGCATTACATTGCGAAATGGCGTTCGAGACTGGCAACCAGCGGCTCTGAACGAGCTAAAGTCACGCTCCCCAAGCAGGTACTGCCCCGCCTTGTGCATCGCCTCTATATTCAATGTGGAACGCGTATGAGTGACGCGACCCGCCATAATGGCAGACTCGACACGGGCATCATAAATCACATAGTTGTAGCGTCGTGACAAAGCCGAAAAGCGCGCATGAAAATCCTCAGCAACTCGGCTTGCCCAAGTAATACGCACAGAAGGAGGTAATAGACTATTCGCGCCCCGCACCCAGGCTTTTTCGCCGCGATCAATTTCGCAGTCAAAGTGCACGACTTGCGCGGTGGCATGCACACCTGTATCGGTGCGGCCGGCACAAACTAAATCCACAGGATGATTGGCGATTTTAGACAAGGCGCGCTCTACCTCGCCCTGCACAGTGCTGATCACTTGATCGCCTTGGCGCTGCCACCCGTGGAAAGCGGCGCCGTCATATTCTATGCCGAGCGCCACACGGGTTGCTTTGATGCTTTCGTTTGTCAAATCAGACTCTTACAGAAAATAATTCGAAGAAATTAGAGCTTCTCTAACAACTCTTTTGCGTCTTTCACTTGCTCTTCGTTACCTTCGTCGAGCACCTCTGCGAGAATCTCTTTAGCCCCATCGACATCACCCATTTCGAAATAGGCACGAGCGAGGTCTAGCTTGGTAGCCGCCTCATCAGCATCTGACAAGAAATCGAAGTCATCGTCCTCTTCCTCGTCGTCATTGGCCGCACTGTCTTCGAGCGAATCATCGACAAATTGTAGATCGTCAAACTCATCTTTTTCGGTCGACTCTGCAGTACTCGCCGGCGCTGGCTCTGAGGGTTTTGTGCCTTCATCATCGATCGAGAGATCAAAGCTAGCATCATCGAAGGCGATATTGTCATCGCCTTCTTCGTCGTCGAGGAACTCGATTTCGGCTTCATCATCTTCAATGCTTAGGTCGAATTTATTATCGACGTCTTCAGTCGTTGTGTCGCTAGGCTCCTGCGCAGGCTCATCGAGCACCTCGACGTCTGCGTCATCACCTGCAAAATCATCATCAATGGCAAAGTCAAAATCGATTTCATTATCGTCTTTGTCTTGCTCAGGCGCTGCATCTTCAATTTTGTCTGCCTCGGCATCGGGCTCTTCGATCACAAAATCGAAGTCGATGGCGTTCTCATCTTCGTCTTCCTCTGAGGCGTCCTCTTTAAGAGGCTTAAGCGGCGTATCTTCATCGGCTAGGTCGAAGTCGGCTGTTAGCGGCGTCTCATCGTCTTGCGCAAGCTCTTCTTGCTCTTCAACAGAAAGGTCAAAGCTGATGTCATCGTCTTTGGATTCTTCCTCTTCCTTCGCCGCAAACTCGATAACATTGTCGTCATCTTCTTCGGCAATACTCTGACCCGACAATACTTTGTTGTCATCGACTTCAGCACTGGCCTCTAGATCAAGAGCCACTTCCATATCATCAAGCCCATTGAGCTCATTAAAGAAGTCTTCTTCGCCCTCTTCGAGGATTTCACTATCGAGCTCGCTGTCTAGCTGCGAGCGCAACGTGGCAATACGAGGCTCTAGACCTCGAACTTGCATATCGCGTATTTCTGTTTCTTGTAGCTTGAAGCCAACAGCATCTTGCTTGGCGACAAACACTTCTAGCATTTTCATGCGCAGATCAGCGCGATCTGGTTGCGCCACGATCGCATTCTGCAGCATTACTTGCGCTTCATCGACTTTTTCATAGGCTAGAAGCGCATCGACTTCGTCGAGGATATCCTTGGGTGCTTCAATTTCTTCGCTAACAGGAGCGCTTTGTTCGTCTTCGATGGGTTCTAGCGCTTCTTCTACAGCCTCAATATCTTCGTGTTCAGTTTGCGGTGCAGGCTCTGGCTCCGTATCATCTTCAAACAAGACTTCTTCTGTCTCTTCGAAATCACCGAAGTCATCTTCTAGATCAGTCTCATCATCATGTTGCTCATCGGTGTTGTCAGCAATATTGAACAGCTCGTCCATCTCATCAGCGCTAACATCCGCATGCATGTCCGAGTCATCGGTAATGCTCTCTGAATCGTCATTGTCGGCTTGCGCTTGCGGCTCAGTATCGACAGGTATCTCGTCGATATCAGCCAGTGTTGCATTTTCAGCGGCGCGATTTCTGCGCAGTAGAACAAATACCAACATGAGAATAAGAAGGCCGACTAAAGCCACTAAGGCAAGCGTGTTGGCAACTAATGTATCGAGGATCTGCTCTACAAGGCTCTTCTCTGGAGCCATCGTAATGACAGTCGGTGGATCAAGCTCTTCTACTTCAGGCTCTTCAGCAGCCGCTTGCGCTAGTGCTTCTTGCAGCTGCGCTAACTCGAGGTCGCGTAGACGGATAATTTCCTGGGCCGACGCAATCTGCTCTTCCAACAGACCAAGTCGTGCTGTGAGCTCGGCGTTAACTAAGGCTGCACGGTCTGACTCTTCACGCTGCACAGCTAGTGCGTCTTCTAAGCTAGCAATGCGAGCATCTAGCTCAGCACTTTGACTATCACTAGCGGCCTGCCCACTTGAAGGCTCTGCGTTATCGACACTGACAACACTGAGTTCACCGCGATTAGGCGCTGCACCGTTATTCGCCTGCGGCTGCGCCGTAATGGGCTGCGAGGCCAATGGCACATTGCGACGATTCTCAAACAATTGATTTTGGCGCGCGACTTCACTCATCGCCTCACGCGCAGACAAGGCTTGAATTTGTTCTAGCGTCGGCACACGCAAGACTTGGCCACGGCGCACCATATTGATGTTATCGCCAATAAAGGCTTCACGGTTAAGGCTTTGCAGGGCTAGCATGGTTTGTTGAACCGAGACACTACTATCAGGGCGCACCTGCAAGGCAACGTCCCACAGGGTATCTGAACTGTCGATCGTGACGGTTTCAGAAGTATTCGCATTTCGGCTAGGAGCCGCCGGCGTTGGTACTGGCTCGGGAGTCGGCTCGACTTCTGGCTCTTCCGCTTGTGCTACAGCCGGTGCTTGAGCGCTATTTTCGGGTTCGGCCGGAGCCGCAAAACGAGCAGGCGCAGGCTCGGAAGCAGTTGCAGAAGTTGCTGCAGGTGTTTGATTTTCTAAAATTTGTGCAGAGGAAGCGTCGGCTTGTACTGGTTGTTGTATTGCGCTGGCATTGGCATTGCTCGCAAATGCAGGAAGGTCTAATAGTACCGTGTACTCGTTGAGTAGACGGCCACTCGGCCAACGTGTCTCGAGCACAAAACTCAGATAAGGTTCGCGTACTGCCTCATCAGTTGTTAGACGCACGAATGCCGCATCGCCTTGTTCTTGGACGTCGAATTCGATGGCGTTTAGGAAGCTTGCTCGCTCAATGGAGAATCGCGCGAAGTCGCGCTCATTAGCGATTTGCACTTGAATTTGCTCAGGACGCACATCCCCCAATTGCAACAATGCAATCTGGGCGTTGAACGGCTGATTCAGCGAAGACTCAAGTACGATCTCACCAAGCCCTAATGCCTTGACGTGTGCAGCAGCAAAGAGCACTACCGAGGTGAACACCACCACGAGCTTTCTAACCATAATCCATTCCTTCTTAATGGCTTAAACCGCTGTCATTCGCTGGCACGGGAAGGGCTAATTGTTTTCGCAAAGGAGTTTCGTCGCCTATGCTTCGAAACTCCTACGAAAGACTATTCAATTACGTGCGCAAGTATTCATTATAAATAGTCTTTTATCAACACTTCGGCTATCTGAACTGAGTTCAAAGCCGCACCTTTTCGCACGTTATCTGACACAATCCACATATTTAAGCCGTTGTCGTGCGTAATATCCTTGCGAATACGGCCAACCAAGACCGCATCTTTGCCTGCCGAATCCCCTACTGCAGTTGGGTATCCACCGTCTTTTCGCTCATCCATCAGCTCAACGCCGGGGGCATTGGCTAGCAATTGACGAGCTTCTTCGACCGTGATTGGCTCACGCGTTTCAATACTGACAGCCTCAGAGTGCGAATAGAAGACCGGCACACGCACACAAGTTGCATTAACACCGATACTCTCATCACCAAAGATCTTCTTAGTTTCCCAAGACATCTTCATCTCTTCTTTCGTATAGCCATTGTCTAAAAATACGTCAATCTGCGGCAATGCATTGAAAGCGATCTGCTTTGGGTAGACTTCACAAGTCACTTTTCGGCCGTTAAGCAGGTCAGCCGTTTGCTTGGCGAGCTCTTCGATCGCTTGCTTGCCAGTGCCTGACACTGCTTGGTAGGTAGAGACATTGATGCGCGTAATTCCCACTTTGTCGCGGATTGGCTTTAGGGCCACTAACATCTGAATCGTCGAGCAATTAGGGTTGGCAATAATGTTGCGTGGCTTATAGTCGCCAATTTTCTCAGGGTTAACCTCTGGCACGACTAAAGGAATGTCATCGTCATAGCGAAAATGCGACGTATTGTCGATAACGATACAACCCGCAGCGCCAGCTTTTTCGGCATATTCCGCTGAAATACTGCCACCGGCAGAGAATAAACCAATCTGCACCTGAGAGAAGTCAAATTCTGCAAGGTTCTGCACCTTCACTGGCTTACCGCGAAACATGACGGTGGTGCCAGCAGAGCGCTCACTAGCCAGCGGAAAAAGCTGGTCTACAGGGAAATTGCGCTCTTCTAGGATGCTAATCAGTGTTTCACCAACCGCTCCAGTTGCTCCAACCACTGCCACATTATAAGTCTTCATTCATTTCATCCTGTCTGCCTTTTAGGCAGTGTCGTTCATCGCTCTAAGTTTGGCAGGGCCACCTAAGCGCCCCTGCCCTCTATCATCCTTGTACGCCGAAGTACCAAGGCGAGGCTGCTCGCCAATTCTGCTCAAAGTGTTTAATTTTGTCAGCATCTTTCAAAGTCAGACCAATATCGTCCAAACCGTTCATCAAACAGTACTTACGGAATGAGTCCACCTCGAACGCAATGCTCTCACCCGATGGCAAAGCAATCTTTTGCTCTTCTAGATCGACCGTTAATTCAAAGCCTTCTTCCGCCTCAACTGCCGCGAACAATGAATCTACAATTTTTCTTTCTAAAACAATAGGTAGTATTCCATTCTTAAAGCAGTTGTTAAAGAAAATATCCGCATAACTAGGCGCAATAATCACTCTGAATCCGTAGTCATCTAATGCCCAAGGCGCGTGTTCACGGCTTGAACCACAACCAAAGTTTTCACGCGCTAAAAGGACAGACGCCCCTTTGTAGCGTGGCTGGTTCATGACGAAATCTGGGTTCAATGGGCGCTGGCTATTGTCGCGCCCCGGCTCACCCTTATCTAAATAACGGTGCTCATCAAACAAATTCACACCAAAACCGCTGCGCTTGATGGATTTCAAAAACTGCTTAGGAATGATGAAATCGGTATCGACGTTGGCGCGATCCAATGGCATGACCAAACCTGATTGCTTTGTAAACTTTCTCATAATTAAGACTCTCTAATCTTTATGCTCTAAAGGGGCTGGCTTTACACTCACTTATCGATCTTGAGTGAGCAACATATCGCGCACGTCCACAAAATGGCCGTTGATCGCTGCTGCCGCTGCCATTGCTGGGCTCACAAGGTGGGTACGCCCACCAAAGCCCTGTCTGCCTTCGAAATTCCTGTTAGAAGTCGAGGCGCAATGCTTACCAGCACCGAGCTGGTCGGCATTCATTGCCAAACACATTGAGCAACCTGGCTCACGCCACTCTAGCCCTGCCTCTATGAAGATCTTGTCTAGACCTTCCGCTTCAGCCTGCTTCTTCACCAAGCCTGAGCCTGGCACTACTAATGCCATCTCTACCGTTGCGGCGACTTTATGCCCTTTCACTACAGCCGCTGCCGCTCGCAAGTCTTCAATGCGCGAGTTAGTGCAAGAGCCGATGAAAATACAATCTAGCTGAATGTCAGTAATCTTAGTACCTGGCTTCAAACCCATGTATTTAAGAGCTTGACGCATATTCGCCGCACGGCTGCTATTGCTCTCTTTATCAGGGTCTGGAATCTCACCCGTAATCGGTGCCACCATCTCTGGTGAAGTGCCCCAAGTGACCTGTGGAATGATATCGGCGGCATCAATGACTACTACGCGGTCAAAATGCGCATCACTGTCACTGACTAGCTCACGCCATGCTACACAGGCTTGCTCCCACATCTCACCTTTTGGCGCAAATGGGCGGCCTTTAATGTATTCCAATGTCGTCTGGTCTACGGCGATCAAACCGGCACGAGCACCTGCCTCAATAGCCATATTACAAACAGTCATGCGGCCTTCAACGCTCAAGGACATAATCGCCTCGCCACCAAACTCGATGGTATAGCCCGTGCCGCCGGCTGTGCCGATCTCGCCAATGATCGCGAGCACGATGTCTTTGGCTGTCACACCTGGGTTCAAACGACCATCAACACGAATCAACATGTTCTTCATCTTAGTCTGCAACAGGCATTGGGTAGCCATAACGTGCTCGACTTCGGAAGTCCCGATACCGTGTGCTAGTGCACCTAATGCACCGTGCGTTGAAGTATGGGAATCGCCGCACACAATCGTCATGCCTGGCAAAGTAGCGCCCTGCTCTGGGCCAACAACGTGGACGATGCCTTGACGCTCATCGTTCATGTCTAGCTCGAAAATGCCGAACTCACGACAGTTATCATCCAAAGTAGTTACCTGAATGCGTGAAACTGGGTCTTTAATCCCTTCCAGCCCTTGTTGACGCTCATCTTTGGTCGTCGGAATATTATGGTCTGGAGTCGCAAAGTTAGCGTCTGCACGCCAAGGCAAGCGCCCAGCAAGCCGTAAGCCTTCGAACGCTTGTGGCGAAGTGACTTCGTGAATCAATTGCCGATCGATATAGATCAAAGCCGTGCCGTCGTCGCGTTGGGTGACTAAGTGTGAATCCCAAAGTTTGTCGTATAAAGTTTTGCCAGCCATGTAAACACCATTAAACCTGTAGCGATTGAAGTTGAGAGAGGATACTCCCCTCTTATCTATAACCAAAATGAAACTATTTTATTCTTCGAATAGATTTTTGTAATAGACTGATGTCTATTTAAGAATGGGCGTACTCGTCGTGACACCCAAATTCTGCGCTCTGTGACGCAGTAAATGATCCATCAAAACAATGGCCATCATCGCCTCGGCGATGGGGGTTGCTCTGATTCCTACACACGGGTCATGCCGACCCGTGGTGATAACTTCGATAGGCTCACCGTGTACATCGATAGAGCGCCCTGGAATACGAAGGCTTGAGGTTGGCTTGAGCGCTATGCTGGCCAAGATATCTTGCCCTGAGGAGATACCGCCGAGCACGCCACCGGCCTGGTTAGACACAAAGCCATCCGGCGTCATCTCGTCTCGATGCTCAGTCCCCTTTTGCTCTACGCAGGCAAACCCAGCTCCGATTTCGACACCTTTTACCGCATTGATGCTCATTAAGGCATGGGCGATATCGGCATCTAGCCTATCGAATATTGGTTCGCCTAAGCCAACAGGCACACCCGAGGCCACCACATTGATGCGCGCCCCAATAGAGTTACCCTCTTTATTCAATGCGGCCATATAGGCTTCGAGCTCGGCGACTTTGCTGGCGTCAGGGCAAAAAAACGGATTGCGCCTGACTTCGTCCCAATCGAATTGCTCCACTTTAATAGGCCCTAATTGGCGCATATAGCCGCGGATCAACACGCCGTGTTGTTCTTGTAGGTATTTCTTGGCAATCGCGCCGGCTGCGACGCGCATTGCTGTTTCGCGGGCAGATGAACGCCCACCGCCACGATAGTCACGATGACCGTATTTCTGCTGATACGTGTAATCGGCGTGCGCTGGACGGAATTGGTCTTTGATCTTGCTGTAATCTTTAGAGCGCTGATCGGTGTTTTCGATCAATAAGCCAATGGGAGTCCCCGTTGTCTTGCCTTCAAATACACCAGAGAGAATCTTGACCTGATCTGCCTCTTTACGCTGCGTCGTAAAGCGCGAGGTACCAGGCTTGCGCCGATCCAAATCCTGCTGCAAATCCTCTTCTGACAAAGACAATCCGGGTGGGCAGCCATCGACAATGCAGCCCAGCGCTAGGCCGTGGCTCTCGCCAAAGCTAGTCACTGTAAATAACTTCCCAATAGTGTTTCCGGACATGCATCACCTTCAAATTTGGATAGGCAGGTTTTAAAAAGGCCGTAAAAGGCGCGCAATTGTACACTATCGCGAACATTGTTACGAATATGCCCACGCGTGATCTGTAAAATAAAGCTAAATCAGTGCCGCCTTCGCCGCGCGAAGCTGCTCAGCGGTGAGCATGAAGATGCCCTCTCCGCCATGGGCAAACTCCAACCACAGAAATGGCACATCAGGTAGGCGAGCGCTCAATGCCTCATGAGAATAACCCACTTCCATGATGAGGACGCCGTCGGCGCTTAAGTAATCGGCAGCATGACGCAAAATCTGCAGAGGAATTGCCAAGCCTTCTTCTTCGGAGAAAAGCCCGAGTACTGGCTCATGCTGATACTCTGGTGGCAAGTCATCGATCTCCGTTTGCGAGACATAGGGAGGGTTGCTAAGAATCAGATCATAAGGGCCTTCCAAAGCTGTGAATAAATCCGATTTAATCGCCTTGGCCCGAGACCCAAGCCCATGCCGTTCGATATTAAGTTCGGCCAAGGCAAGCGCTGCCTCAGAAATATCGGCAAGCTCAACTTGCGCCTGAGTGAAACCCAAAGCCGTTGCGATGCCTATACATCCGCTGCCTGTGCAAAGATCGAGAATCCGCACTGGTGGCTGTTTCACTAATGAAGCGAACTCCTGGGCGATTAACTCGGCTAACGGTGAACGTGGAATCAACACTCGCTCATCAACAGTAAAAGGATAGCCGGCAAACCATGCTTCTTTCACCAGATAGGCGACTGGCACCCGCTTCTCTATACGCTGTTGCACTAAAGGCGCTAGGCGAGCAAGCTCCTGCTCGGATACAAGCCGTTGCATGATGGATGCATCCTCATCGTAGGAGATCCCCAACGCAGAAAACACCAAGTAAACAGCCTCGTCCCAAGGATTGTCTGTTCCATGACCATAAAATAACTGTGCCTGCTCAAACTGCTGACGCAACTGCTCTAGCAATTGCGCCAAAGGCACTTCCTTCTTAATACTCACTGTAGCTCTCCTTTGACTGAGTGCAGATGAAAAATTACTTTACCCATTTCGCACAGTGTCGTAGGGTTAGCGCCTCATTTAATTGCTAGGATCATATAGACTTGCCATGACGCAACCAATGGAAAAAGCTTATCAGGATATCATCACCGCAATCGGTGAAGATCTAACCCGCCCAGGCCTTGCTGACACACCCAAACGTGCCGCCAAAGCGATGGACTTCCTGATGCGCGGCTATAAGCAAAACATCGACGAAGTAATTAATAATGCCCTATTCCCCTCTAGCTCTGAGGAAATGGTCATTGTGAAAAACATCGAATTGTACTCGATGTGCGAACACCACATGCTGCCTTTCATTGGCAAATGTCATGTCGCCTATATTCCACAGGGTAAGGTGATTGGTTTGTCTAAGATTGCCCGCATTGTCGATATCTTTGCGCGCCGCATGCAGATTCAAGAAAACCTAACCAAAGAAATTGCCGAGACAATTATTAGCAAAACGGGAGCCACTGGTGCAGCGGTAATCATTGAGGCACAGCATATGTGCATGATGATGCGTGGTGTAGAGAAACAAAACTCTGTGATGACCACCTCTTGCATGCTTGGCGCCTTCCGCAATAGCCAAAGTACACGCAATGAGTTCCTTTCCCTCATTAGAAAGTAATCAGCGCTGCGCAACCACTTCTATTCTTTGAGCACACGGCGCTTGTCGACAGGCAGGCGCCAAAGGCCCTACTCCTTGAGCGTTTAGACGCGATGCGTCAATTTGCATTGCTACCAGCGCGTCGACGATTGCTTGCGCACGAGTTTGCGAGCGCGCCTGCAACTCCTCTAGCGATTGCTCCCCTGCCAAATGGCTAACGATATAAACCTGCAGTAAAGGCTCGTTGATTAAGGTATCTCGCAATAATGCCAAACCGCCTTCATCGCTGAGCTGATCCTGCGCGTCAAAACTGACACCGTTGAGCCTGTCTCTTATACACATCTCCGAGCCCACGAGACCTCTCTACATCTC
>CAJXSF010000038.1 GCA_913061515.1 uncultured Gammaproteobacteria bacterium
TCTACACTAGATCGCTCGTCGGCAGCGTCAGATGTGTATAAGAGACAGCTTCTTGGGTGCTAGGTGCTTGCGTGCGTCTTAATAGACTGCGTACTCGGGCCAGCACCTCCACGAAGGCGAAGGGTTTGATGAGATAATCATCAGCACCGAGCTCTAAACCTTTAACCCGATCATCGACACTGTCGCGCGCCGTAAGAAAAAGCACAGGCGTGGCATTCTTCGCCTCACGCAAAGACTGCAGGATACGCCAGCCATCCACATCGGGAAGCATGACGTCGAGTATGACGAGGTCAAAGCTCTCGGTCATGGCCAGATGATGACCATCGAGACCATTGCGGGCCAAGCTAACCTGAAAACCAGCCTCAGTGAGGCCCTGGCGCAGGTAGTCCGCGGTCTTTATTTCGTCCTCTACCACTAATAATCGCATATCTCTCTCAGTCTCGAGTCGCTGTTGGGGTGAGGCTAATGCGGCCATATTAACAATTGGATTACATCAAGATTACAAATTTATCATCTTCTTGTCATCGGAGTGAAAGCCTCGCTCAGTTAGAGTAACCCATCACCTTCGCATTCCAAGGGTCAAATTAATGCCACAGTATAAAACATCACAAGCACTCTCGTCTCAGTCCCGTCGTCAACTACTACAGGGCCTCGTATTGGGGGGTGTCGCTAGCGCACTACCCGCGACACTAAGTGCGCAGTCTAACACCATCGCGCAAGCAACACGGGGAACTCCTCCCATTCTAAGCGGCCCAGTTGTAGAGCTGGAAGTGGCCGAGTCAAAAGTAAACTTCACCGGCGAATCGCGCATTGCCACCACGATCAACGGCTCAATTCCGGCCCCCACACTCAAATTCCGTGAAGGCGACGAGGTCACAATTCGAGTGACCAACAAGTTGAAAGTGCCAACTTCGATTCACTGGCACGGCATTATTCTTCCCTATCAAATGGATGGCGTGCCAGGCATCAGCTTCGATGGGATAGCGCCTGGAGAAACCTTTACATACCAGTTCAAACTCGAACAGAGTGGCACCTACTGGTACCACTCTCACAGCGGTTTTCAGGAAATGACTGGGATGTATGGCGCTCTTATCATCGAGCCACGGGAAGGTGAGATTTATCCGGTCGACCGCGATTTCATTGTTCAATTGTCTGATTGGACAGATGAAGATCCAATGCGAGTGTTCAACAAACTGAAAATTCAGAGCGATCTGTACAACTTCAACCAACCTACTGTGGGTGATTTTTTCAGTGACATCGCCAATGGCGGCTTGGGTCTTGCCTTGGACAAGCGGCGCATGTGGAATCAGATGCGCATGAATCCAACGGATTTAGCTGATCTATCTACGGCCACTCTGACCTATCTGATGAACGGAAGCCCCGCTAATTCAAACTGGACCGCTATCTTCAAGCCGGGAGAGCGTGTTCGCTTGCGCATCGTCAACGCCTCTAGCAATACCCTTTTTGATGTGCGAATACCAGGCCTCACCATGCGAGTAGTTCAATCGGACGGCCAAAATGTAAAACCGGTAGAGGTAGACGAATTCAGGTTCGGCCCAGGTGAAACTTACGACGTGATTGTCGAGCCGACCGGAGACGCGCACACCATATTCGCACAAAGCATGGACCGCAGTGGTTTCGTGCGTGGAACATTAGCAGTACGGCGGGGCTTGGAAGCGAGCATTCCTCCCTTAGACGCGGTCGAGCAACTAAGCATGATGGACATGATGGGCGACATGACAGCGATGGCGGGCATGGCAGGCATGAATCACGACAATGGGGCATCCACGTCCGATCATAGCGGTCACACCGTGCCTGCACCGGTAGTGGACCACAGCAGTCACAGCGGCCACAACATGTCCGCAGATCCACTGTCCTTGCCATCGAAAGCTGTCCGGCACGCAAGCACAGAGTACGGCGCCACAGTCGATGCCCGCGTAGACACCCCGCGCACCAACCTCGATGATCCTGGCATTGGTCTACGTGACAATGGTCGGCGTGTGCTTACCCTAAACGATCTGCGTTCGCTCGAACCCATTGTAGAACCCACTGTCCCTACTCGTGAGATTGAATTACATCTCACAGGCAATATGGAACGCTACAGTTGGTCGATCGACGGTTTGGAGTTTGGCGACAGCACTCCGATTTATATGCGCAAAGGAGAGCGTGTTCGCGTCATTCTTCAGAACGACACTATGATGACCCACCCTATGCACCTGCATGGCATGTGGAGTGATATTGAACGAGAGGATGGAGAATTGCTCTCGCGCCAACACACGATACTGGTGCATCCAGCGCAACGCATCAGTTTTCTTGCCACGCCCAAAGATGCCGGTCAATGGGCTTGGCACTGCCACCTGCTGTTCCATATGGACGCAGGCATGTTTCGCAAGGTAATCGTGTCATGAATTATTTTTATCTCCTAAGTATAGTTTTGCTGTTCGCCAACGACTCCTTTGCACAAGATAATCACGTGCATAATCCGGTTATAACACCAGAAACTGCGCCTGCAGCAAATGCTACGGCGCACGAACATTCTATCACTGTTGTAGCGGAACTGGAGAATACAGCAGCAATGCCAATGGATCATAGCGCAATTGCGATGGATTCAGATGAGCCACCTGAGGGTACGCGTGATCCCCACGCTTACTCTGCAGGGTTTACTCAGGCGGCAGGCCCATACACATTGCCGCCCGCGCAACGTCTAGTGCTAGCAGATGAACACTCTATTTCATCTCTGCTTGGTAATGGCGTGGAGTATACCCCGGATTCGAAAACCGGAAACTATGAGTTGCAAGCCTGGCGTGGCACCTCTTTCAATAAACTCGTGATCAAAACCGACGGTGCATTCACAGAGAATGATGAGTACGAGAACGAGACCGAACTTCTTTGGGGACGCGCGTTTGCACCTTTCTGGGACTCACAACTTGGCGTACGGGTCGACTCGCGCAGCGAAGGCAAAAACCGACAATGGTTCGCAGCAGGCGTTCAGGGTCTAGCACCCTACTGGTTCGAGCTTGATGCCACGGCCTATCTGGGAAGTGCAGGGCAAACTGAGTTTGTGTTCGATTCCGAGTACGAAATGCTAATAACACAACGTCTAATTTTACAGCCGCGCGCTGAATTCACCGTACGCGGTAAAGACGACCCCCAAAACTTACTAGGCAGCGGTTTAGCTAACGCCGCGCTCAGTCTCCGACTGCGCTATGAGATCTCGCGGCAGTTCGCCCCTTTCATAGGTGTCGAGACCGAGAAAAATTTCGGCAGTACCGCTGACCTGTTAAACGGCAACGGAGAATCGGTGAAAGATACACGCTACTTCGCAGGCGTTAGGTTCTGGTTTTAGATGCGAAAACTTCCATAACTTTCAACATTGAGGATACAAAAATGAACTTAGTCACAAAAATCGCAACTGCTTTAGGCGCTACCACGTTATTAATCTCTCTTTCATCAAACGCGCACGAAGCGAGCGAGCACATGAAGGACGCGCAAAGTCCAGATTGCGCTGCCATGGCTGAAATGGATCATGAAAAAATGGACATGAATGATCCTGTGATGGCCGCAATGATGAAGCAGTGTATGGCTTCCGATGCACACGGTGAGGTCGCTACAACCGGTGATGCCCATCAGGAGCATGCTCACGAAGCAGCAAGCACTGATAGTGATGCAGAGCATAATCACGAAGCGGCCGCACCAGTGGCTGCCGCGGTCGTTGAGGAAGTACATCAACACTGATAGAACTGCAGTCTATCCGTTCCGTTAAAAGGGGCAGACCTATTGCCCTTTTCTATTTAACATCTGCACTAGTAGGAAATTGAAAAATGCGCACAGGAATTTTTATCGCACTGGCATTCGTCGCAACGGGTGTCTTTATTTTCTCCGGGTTATACCCGATGGGCGCAGATACCCCACATTTCCGCGTCACGACGTGGGCGCTAGAAATTCTGCGAGAACGTTCAATTGCCCGCGCGTCGTCAGAAATCAAAGCTCCAACGGATCTCGATTCGGCTGACCGCCTATTGTCGGGAGGGGCTGACTACAATGACATGTGTGCAGGATGTCATCTTAGTCCTGGAGTAGAGTCATCCGATCTGTCTATGGGCCTGTACCCTGCCCCGCCCAATCTGACCAACCACGCGCACGTAGAACTCGACTCAAGCGTGACGCTAGCGCGCAGTTTCTGGATAATCAAACACGGTGTCAAAATGTCGGGTATGCCTGCGTGGGGAAGGGGTCACGATGACGAGCGGATATGGAATATGGTCGCATTCCTTGAGAGACTGCCTGACTTAAACCCTGTTCAGTACCAAATCCTTACCGCGAGGGCACCTATGCAATCAGAGGAAACACATTAATCACCAGAATTTCTTGAGCAGTTCACGCTTACAAGGCTTATCTTTCCATTCATCAGCATCAGCCAGTGGTAATTGAACTTCAGTAATATTTCCCCAAAGCTGACTAAGCTCCTGATTTAGGGACAGAAATTCAGATTGAATCACCGGAAGCTCATCTTCTGCATAAATCGCATTTGCCGGGCATTCGGACTCACAAAGTGCGCAATCGATACACTCGTCTGGGTGAATCACCAACATATTGGGGCCTTCGTAGAAACAGTCCACAGGGCAAACATCTACACAATCAGTGTATTTACATTGGATACAGTTTTCGCCAACCACGAACGTCATGTTAATTTACCGTCATAAGCAATGAATCGGAATGCAACTCTATTTTTCACAGTTAGCAAAATAGCGCAAGGGACTAAGCATGCAAGATCATTCCGAGCACGATCGCAGCGCGCAATACCATTCAAACAGCCTAGCACTTTAGGGCGCAGTGCTTTTGTTCGCTTTTATGTCAACATACTCGGTAACAAATCAATCTAGACTTTCTCGTTCTTTATGGCATTTGTCAAAATTGACGGCCTAGCCTTTCTTACGGTTGCGGATTTATGGGTATCGGGACTTACTTAAGAGACTATCGCTTCTCCCGAGGAGGACGCCTCTCTCGCAAGCTTCCTCGGCGCCGTCGCACTGGGCATCCTCGCCTACAAAGGGTTTACCACTATTACCAACAGCGGGTCTGAAATTAAAAACCGAAGAATAATGTAGGTCGCGCCATAATTATCTCGCTCGCTATTTGTTGATAGTCTATTTACTAGTATCTTTTGCTGTCGCTGGAAATCTGAGCATTAGTGAAATTTTAGCCGCGAGAGACTACTCGTTAGCGGAAGCCTCACGACCAGCATACGGACAGCTAGGATTTCGGACCACCGTAATATTCGCCATTGTTGCTACGGTTTAAAACTTTATCGAGAGTGTGTTCGCAGTCTCGCGCATGTTGACCATGCTGACTGAAATAAAGTTGGTGCCTCATAGCCACTTTGGGATGTCAAGCAACATTCAGAAACACGCACTGGTTTACACCATGGTGCTGACAATCATATTCGCGGCGTATTTCGACCTTGGCCGCATCGATTCTTGGTCTTTTACTGATTCTTGATGGTGAGTATTGGTTCCTGAAAACTCGTGACTCTCAAGACTAACATTAACGCTTTTCAACTCTTACCCAAATATCCATACATTGAACAATCGACATATTACATCTGTTTCGATGGGCCCTTAACGTCCGAGATCACCATGCCCTAGTATTTGAACCTCCGGTTATAGAAAGCGGCAAGTGATATTCAGTGCTCGCGACACGCCTCCTCGATCTTTTAGGACAATTGCTCCGCTCCCATCCATAGGAGTCCAAGGGTTACTGGCCACTCGTTTCAAGCTCGACTGAATTAGGCACGTCGAAGTTGAATGCGCAATATGATTAGGTTACTCTGAACATCTAATTTTCCGATCAAGAATTAACTCAGGAAGGTCTTCAAATGAACTTCACTAGAACTGTATCGTCAGCATTCTTAATGATCCTTCTCAGCGTGCCAACTGCCAATGCACAGTCAGATGATGCTCAGGCTATTAAGGATTTGCTTGAAGCCGTTGCAGCGTATATGCAGGCAGGAGATATGGCTTCACTGGGCAAGATTTACGCCCCGGGACGCGGAGTTCACATAATCGAGGGTTCAGGTGTCAATCACGGCTGGGAAGATTACAGAGACAATCATCTGGGCCCTGAACTCGATGCTTTTAAGAATTTCACTTATAAATATTTGGCAATCGAACCTGTTGTGAAAGGCGAATTTGCTTTCGTGGCGTTGCGCTACGAGCTGACAGCAGACACCGATTCTGGCCATATTGAAATGGAAGGTCGGGGTACCACTGTACTTGAGAAGATGGATGGGATGTGGCGCATTGTGCACACTCATACGTCTGGTCGTCGTCGAAATTAAATTGGAGGGATAACGTAACTACAACGACATTAACGGATGCGTTTATTCTATATTTTTTTGCACCATTACATTTTATTCAATTGCCTCTCCCATCTCCCGCTCTCCAATTAGTGAGACTACTCTAATCTAGAGCCTCCCGGTTTCTTCCTAAAACTCTGAAACAGATTTCCTAAACATTCAAGGTGTTCATATTATAAACAGACCACTAATAACACCCGTTTCAATTGGCGCGTCAGTAACAATGATACTGTGGGCGATTTGTTATCCCTTGATAAGTGTAAGCATTCAGTATGCACCCATAATGTTTACTGCTTTTTCTCGAGCAGCCAGTGCGGGCGCCTTTTTAATATTGATTGCATTTTTTCTGAAAAGACCCCTTCCCCGCGCTAGGAATGAATGGGCGTTTATTTGCGCTGTGGGATTTACGGCTACAAGCATAGGTTTTTGGGGTATGTTCTACGCTGGCAGTCTTCTTTCCCCTGGCCTTGCTACAGTCATTACGAATACACAACCAATTATTGCGGGAATACTAGGCTGGCATTTTCTTAAAGAGCGCATGGGGAAAATATCTCTTTTTGGCATTTCATTAGGATTCCTAGGCATTGCAATCATTAGTCTGGATAGCCTAATTGTATGGGAGAGACAGTTCATCACTGGCATTTTCTATATCCTAGCGGCAGCAACAGGCGTTGCGACTAGCAATATACTACTAAAGAAAATTGAAAATAGGATCGACACCTTGTATGCAATGGGATTTCAATTACTAATCGGATCTGTTCCACTAGGAATTCTCGCTTCCAGCCAAGATAATGTAAGTTCCGTTATTTGGCATTGGGAATACGTAATTTCCCTGTTCTCCCTATCCATATTCGGGACAGCGGCACCATTTGTTATTTGGTATTGGCTTATGAGCAAAGCCCCACTCTACCAGCTTAATGTTTTTAGTTTCTTAACGCCGATATTTGGGTTAGCGTTCGGTTTTGTATTTTTCAATGAAATATTAAATATAAGACAATGGGCAGGCGTTTCTTTAGTAATCCTTGCTATCACGTTAGTCTCATTCGTAAACAACAGCACCAAAGCTGCGTAGTCCCAGAGTTGATTCAAACTCGATCGTCTCCGGGTGACTGTGCATTGGATATATAGCGGCGGCTATTCTCCCTTGCGGAAACCAACGACCGGTCTTGCTGAACCAAAGAGGAGTTAGACATTGCCTGGTCAGCTACCAACTAAACGGAGATTTTCATACACTGTATTCGTTGCACATCCAGTTTCGTAGAATCCATTTACCACTCGATGCCTACGGTTTTAGGCCTCCCCCACTTTATAGGTCCTCAAAGCGATTGGCTGCATGAACCATGAGCATAGTCTCATGCTCCTCCAGAGAAAGCAGTGACTCAAGCAATTCTTTAGAAGATGGTATATGTGCTTGAGCGGCAAGATAACGGTAAAGTTCAATAACTTGTTCGTGCCGCTCGACAATAACATCCATAATTTGAGCAGAATCTAACTTCGCGAACGGCGAGTCACAGTGGACATGTTGGACTATTGGCTGCTTATTAATATACTCGTAAGACCAAGTATTTAGTGCGTGCTCATCGCCTGATGCTTCGAAGTTATTGACCACCTTCATGAGCTTTTCCTCATGGTCAGAAAGATACACTAGAATCATTCTCACCCTCTCACTGGTATTCACATCGGAACAGTGTGATAAACACTGACTAAGCTGTTCGTGAAACATTTTGGTCCAATGTAAAATGTCTTTAAGAGTTTCAACTTGCATATGCACTATCTCCGATTTTAAATTTCGGTATCCACGCAGGCGTAGTTTTCATGTATTGAATATACTTTCCCCCAAAATCCTCAATCGCCATTTCCTCTTCACGCTTTGCCAAATGCACATACACTGCTACTAGTATTGGAAACATTACTAAGGTTGGAAGTGTGGGCCACTGTAACAGAAAACCGAACATGATCATGATGAAGGCGATGTATTGAGGGTGTCGACAGCGCGCGTACCACCCAGATACGGCCAAAGAGTGAGATTGTTGAGCCTTATGGAGAACACTCCAAGCCGAAGACAGTAGGAAGAATCCTAAGATGATTAGTATGTTACTAGCGATATGAAACGGATCCCAATGTGGGTTACCTTCAAAGCCAAAAACCGTGTGTAATAGGTGTCCATTCTCATGAGCGAGAAAATCGACTTCGGGATATCGTTCTGCAAGAAATCCGGAGAAAAAGTATATAGTTAAAGGGAACCCGTACATTTCTGTAAACAAGGCAACTATAAAGGCCGAGAAAGCACCAAAACTTCTCCAGTCCATCTTTGTTTTCGGCCTAGCAAAACTGAATGCAAAAAAGATAAATATTGCCGAGTTAATAATTACTAACGGCCAAAGACCGTAACTAGAATCACCGTGCATTGTGAGGAACTCCTGTTCTTAGTCAGAATTATTGACGGTGCTGGCTTTCAGAACTTTCGCTGACTTTATTCGAACGTCCACTAGAGCCTGCCCTCTCACTGCTTCTATTCTCGCCGTGGCCACTATGCCCGCCGTGCATAAATATATGCATGAAAGGACACGCAAGTAGGATTAGAAAAGGTAGATATTGCCAAACGTGCTGTCGATGCTCCATTAGCAGGAAATAAGTCGCGGCGCCGATAAGCCCCAGCGCCGCCCAACCTTTCGGCGTTGACCAAAATGATATCGGTTTATCCTTCATATCGTCTCTCCTGAAACAAATTGCCAGTTACTGAACTAACGCACCACTTAAGAACAGAGCATCGGTCGAGATTCTAAAATTGAATTCTTAGCCTTGCTAGGACTTATACGGCGTAGAACGACTCACACTCTCCCTTGTAGAAACTCAGTCGACCACTCGAAGCGCTCGGGCACGGACTCAGGAATTCAGAGCTCCCCTAAAGGGGCGTAGGTCGTAGGCTAAGTGCGATACATGCAAAGAATCAATCCCAATCACCTATTAAATTGATCCCTATCAACTATCGACCACATAACCCGCAGAACGGTTTTAGTTCTTGCTATTGTGCCAGATAGCGCCCAACCTAGTTCTCAGTCTTTACATAAAAACTGGCTCTATATTTGAACGGTTGTCTATACTAAGTTCCCGTTTTCAGATGAATCGGCATAATACTCTTTCGCTTTGCGTGGACAAAGCCTAAAAAATGACACTAATAAGGACATAGCTAAATGAATATAAACGCTAACAAGTTTGCGATCTCTACTGCATTAACATTTTCCATATTCTGGGTTGTATGTTCATTAGTTGTAATGCAAATGCCAGGAATGTCCATGCAAGCAAGTGGGTATATGGTTCATTCAAACATGGCTAACTGGGAGTGGGAAATGTCCTTCTCAGGAATATTTTATGGTTTACTTTTATGGTCAATAATATCGGGAGTGACAGCCTGGTTACTAGCAACAATATATAATAAATTGCTATAGCTGGCTCCTACTACATACAATTTAACAGCAGTAAAAAGTCAGGGAAATTAAACTCTGAAGTGCATAACAGTTTAAGCAGGAAAGGCCGCCATATTTTCCACATTAAGTAAGTTGGCGTTTTACGCGCAAGCAGTTTTCAAGGTCTGTTGTTCAGCATACAAATTACTTAAAACGCTTAAGCTCACTGATGCAATTTCACTGAATAGGTGTTACTATAATTTTTGCAGTTTTTCACTTAAACGCTCGCTTTTAAACGTTCCGACGTCTTATCTACTATATGAACTCTAATGAAAGTAGAACATCGCATTATCGAAAAGATAGCTTAACATTGGTCGGCGCGGTTGCGCTCGGCACCGGCGTAATGATTGGGGCAGGCATATTCGCCTTAACAGGCCAAATGGCCCAGTTGACTGGCGCCCTTTTTCCCTTAGCCTTTCTTTCAGCTGCGCTGGTTGTCTCGATCAGCTCTTACTCCTACGTTAAAATGTCGAATGCATATCCTTCTGCTGGCGGAATAGCCATGTATCTTAAGAAGGCCTATGGCAGTACCGCGACAACGGCCTTCCATTCCCTTTTGATGTATTTTTCTATGGTGATAGCCCAGAGTTTTCTGGCACGCACATTCGGCGCTTACACCTTACAATTATTTGAAATAGACGACTCTAGCTTGCTGGTACCGACACTGGGTGTAGGGTTGTTATTGATGGCATTTCTAATCAATCTATCCGCTAACCGCATGATCGAAGGTGTAGCGTCTGTACTTGGATTTATAAAGATTGGCGGTATCGTGATGTTTGGCGTTGTCGGCGTAGTTGTGGCCGACAAGGTGGAAGTTAATTTCTCGTCTTCCGCACCTGACGCCTCGTTAACAGGCTTTCTCGGCGCAACTGCACTCGGAATTCTTGCCTTCAAGGGTTTCACAACGATTACGAACAGTGGTTCGGAATTGAAAAATCCACACCGCAATGTTGGCAAAGCCATCATAATCTCCATCGCTCTATGCGTGGTGATTTACACATTGGTGGGATTTTCTGTCGCAAGCAATCTTTCTCTTCAGGAGATCATTGAAACTAGGAATTATTCGCTTGCCGCGGCCGCAAGGCCAGCACTGGGTGAATATGCTGTCTGGTTTACAGTTGTTCTAGCAATGCTAGCAACAGCAGGCGGGATCATAGCTAGCATCTTTGCGGTTTCCCGGATGTTGGCAATGTTGACTGAGATGAGACTCGTTCCCCATAGGCATTTCGGCATGCCCGGCAGCATTCAGAAGCATACTCTGGTCTATACAGTCGTTTTAGGTTTGTTGTTGACTATGTTTTTCGATCTATCTCGTATTGCGGCCTTGGGCATCATCTTCTACTTGGTAATGGATATTGCAGTACATTTGGGGGTCTTACGTTATCTTCGGCACGAAGTTGGTGCAAAACCCTTCATCCTAATCACCGCAATTACCCTAGACTTAATCGTTCTGCTTGGTTTCGTGTGGATTAAGTTAGCAAACGATCCACTAGTGATTAGTATTGCTGGCATTGTAATGGTTGTAATTCTAACTGTGGAAGTCCTTTTCTTGCGATATAACCCTATCCAGGTGGAACACCACCACGACTGAAAATAGTGAAATTTATGCTCTGCAGCTAATCACCTGAACACTCAGCTGCACCGTATATCTAGGTGTCTATTTCTTAGCGCTTATGCGTCTTTGAATATCACGGCCTCTAAGTAAAGCACCCAATTTTTCGATTTATAGTCGGAGACGGGAAACCAACATTCCAGTCACACCTAAAGCCACTCTCTATAGAAATATTTGCACTATGAAATACACAACCGTATTGGAGAATAAAGAATTCCATTTTCTACTATTAGGTTTCGTAACGAACTTAATTTGGGAAATAGTTCAAATGCCACTTTTTAGTTCTTACCCCGAGGCAACCTTTTGGGGGGTAAACATCGCTTGCATTCAGGCATCGGCTGGAGACGCTGTGATGCTTGTTGTCGCATTTTGGATAGTTGCAGGCCTACTTAATTCAAGAGAGTGGATATTTCATTTGAGTATATTCCGAATTGTACTTTTTCTAGTACCAGGTCTGGTATTTACTATTCTGGCCGAACAGCTTGCCACCGGATCGCTAAATCGTTGGGAGTATGGCGACTTAATGCCGACTCTGCCTTTTCTTGGGACAGGGGCTGCACCAATCATTCAGTGGTTGGTAATCCCTCCATTTGTGCTATGGGTAGTTAAAAGGCAAATTTGCAAGTGCGAATCGTTTTCTGAGACATAAGTACTAGGTATCCAAAAATCAGGTACATCACTGACAAGCTAACCAGCGTCCTTTCAGAATACTTGCTTAACATTACTATGCCTTGATGCCTAAAAAACGACTTGGAACCAACATTTGAAAATTTTTCATGCGAAGTATTGACCTGTGTCTAAGACATAGGTGTAGCCTTGCATCATAGTGTATGAAAAGCGGGCTAAAGGCTCAGGCTTAGTTACCGCAAGGAGAGATAAGGATGCGTGTGAAGGAAGTTGCCAAAAACTTGGGGGTTACTGCAGATACCGTTAGGTTCTATACCCGAATTCAGGTGTTGAATCCGCAAACCAATCCCCACAATAGTTACAAAGAATATACTCAGGCAGACGTTGAGCACTTGAAGTTTATCGTCGCATCACGTGCGCTAGGTTTCACTGTGGAGGATATCAAAAATATCATAGCTAAGGCAGATGAACATGAGTCGCCTTGCCCCACAGTGCGCCATATCATCGAAAAACGTTTGGAAGAAACCGAGCGCCAGTTTCAAAACCTGATCGCGTTACGTGCGCGCATGACTGCGGCGATCGCGCAATGGGAAAATATTCCGGATCGCGCTCCTAACGGACACATGATCTGCCACATGATAGAGAGTTTTTCTGAGGGTTTGAATCATGACGCAAGCAACTAAACACAAAAAAGAAAATTCACAAACTCTAACCTTAATGGTCGATGGTGCTAGCTGTTCCAGTTGTGTAATGAAGATCGAGAACAGCCTGAAAGCTGTGAGCGGTGTTGAAAACGCCAGCATGAATTTTGCCGATAGAACGGTAACTATAACCGGCTCTGTCGAATCCGCTGCGTTAATTGATGCGGTGAAGGCCGCGGGCTATGCTGCGAGCCTACCAAGCACGGAGAATGACGACGAACTACTCGAGGAGAAAGAGCGCAGCGACGAGGCCTACTACAAGCACTTAATCCGCGACACGACGATCGCCCTCGGGCTCGGCGTCCCTCTTATGCTCTACGGCCTCATTACAGGCGACATGAACGTGCAAACGAGTCTAGAGCGCTTAGCATGGCTCGCGATCGGTCTCTTAACCCTAGGGGTAATGATATTTTCGGGCAAACATTTCTATGTTGGCGCCTGGCACTCCTTTAAAAACCATAGTGCCAATATGGACACGCTAATCGCATTGGGAACAGGCACGGCGTGGCTCTACTCCATGGCCGTCGTGTCTGCACCCGCAATATTCCCCGAGATGGCGCGGCACGTTTACTTCGAAGCGACTGCGATGATCATCGGACTGATCAACCTAGGACTGGCATTGGAATTGAAAGCTCGTGGACGCACGTCCGAGGCGATAAAGCGACTCATCGGCTTACAACCCAAGACGGCTCGAGTCGTACGTGACTCTAAAGAGGTCGATATCGATATTAAAGACGTACGCCTAGACGAAATCGTGCGGGTGCGGCCGGGCGAGAAGATACCTGTAGACGGGGAAATCTCCGAAGGCACCACAACAATCGATGAATCGATGTTGACGGGAGAGCCTATGGCTGTGGAGAAAAAAATTGGCGATAGGGTGTCCGCAGGTACCATAAACAAAAGCGGGTCATTCCTATTCAAAGCGGAGAAAGTGGGCAAGGATACGATGTTAGCCCAGATCATTGGCATGGTGAAGCGCGCACAGAATTCCAAGCCCCCGATTGGGCGCATGGCCGATGTCATCTCCTCCTATTTCGTCCCGGTCGTGATGATCATCGCAGTGGTCAGTGCCCTCGTGTGGCTTAACTTCGGACCAGAGCCCACGGTCGCTTTTGCGATTATCTCTGCCACTACCGTATTGATTATCGCCTGTCCCTGCGCACTGGGCTTAGCAACGCCGATGTCGGTAATGGTCGGCGTGGGCAAGGCCGCCGAGGCCGGCGTGTTGATTCGCAACGGCGAGGCCTTGCAGACCGCGTCCAAGATTACCGCGATGGTATTGGACAAGACAGGCACGATCACGGAAGGGGTTCCGGCTGTGACCGACGTGATTACGACGGGGGACAGAAACGAGGACGAAATACTACGTCTTGCATCAAGCCTCGAGGCGGGTTCCGAACACCCTCTCGCACTGGCCATCGTCGAATCCGCACAGAAACGCGACATCAAACAGGCCAAGATAAGCGGTTTTGACGCTATCTCTGGGCAAGGCGTCAAGGCGACTCTAGATGGCTTGGAATTACTTTTCGGCAACCAAACACTCATGCAGGAAAACGCGGTTGCGATCGATGACTATATCGATAAAGCTCAGGCCCTAGCAACGCAGGCGAAGACGCCGATGTATTTCGCAGTGGATAATAAACTGCAGGCGATTATCGCTGTGGCGGACCCTATTAAGAAAGACTCCATCGCCGCGATCAAGCGCCTGCGACAGCAGGGGATCAAGGTCATTATGTTGACCGGCGACAATCGCGATACGGCTAAGGCAGTGGCTCGCTTAGCGGGCGTGGAAGACTTTTTTGCCGAAGTCCTGCCAGGGCAGAAAGCCGAAAAAATCAAGGAGCTACAAGCACGGGGCGAGATCGTCGGCATGAGTGGCGATGGCATCAATGATGCCCCTGCGCTCGCACTGGCCAATGTCGGCTTTGCCATCGGCACCGGCACCGATGTCGCCATCGAAAGCGCCGACGTCACGCTGATGCGTGGTTCCCTGCATGGCCTGGCCGATGCAATTGCCATAAGCAAGGCGACACTGCGCAATATCAAACAGAATTTGTTTGGCGCCTTTATCTACAACGTTGCGGGCGTGCCCATCGCGGCCGGTTTGCTCTACCCCTGGATTGGCGTCCTGCTCAATCCAGTGATCGCTGGCGCAGCGATGGCCTTCTCGTCTTTGACAGTCGTCAGCAACGCCAATCGACTAAGACTATTTAAAGCGAACACTCATTAAAAGGAACTGGATTATGCTGATTATCAATATTGCCGGCTTGGCCCTAATAGCACTCATCGTGTGGTGGTTCTGGCTCTATAAGCCTAAGGAAGCTGTTCTCACAGACTCCGATATAGTGATCAAAGTGGAAAACGGTGTGTACCAACCCTCGCGCCTGAAAATAGCGGCAGATACACCAATGACGCTCTACTTTCAACGAATGGACCCTTCACCCTGCGCCGAAACTGTACAGTTTCCCGATCTCGAGATCAGCGCAACATTGGCCTTGAATGAGAAGGTCCCCATCGCAATCCCTGCCCTTGCCCCTGGCAAGTACGCCTTTCATTGCCAGATGCAAATGTATAAAGGGGAGTTACATGTCGAGTAACTGAAAAAAAATTGAATAGCACAGACACTCTATATAAAAACCTTGATAGGTATTCACCAAAACAATGGTTAGTTTCTAATTACCGGAGAATTCTCATTGGTACTGGCACTACGCGTGCTGCCCACTCAATGAAGTGAATCTCTCACCTAGGAAACGGCTCTAAAGCGAGCGAATGGACAAATTTTTTAAAACTAGAACCCTACCCTTGATTATTATTTACGTTAGTCCGCTATTTTTTACAAGGTGTCCAAATGATCAGCCCATATCTGTAACCATGTACGGCATTCTCGATCATAACTGTGCAAATCGTAAGTTCCTTCTATCCCTTTTCTAGCATGCCCAAGTACAGCCTCTGCGACTTCGCTCGGGCACTGCAATCTAGAAAGCCCCGTCCTTACGGACCGTCTTAAATCATGAGGCGTCCACGAATCGATATTTAACATTTGTCCTGACTTTCGTAGCACCCAGGAATGCTCCGACAAAGATTTCTGAGTCAGATGAAAATTTGAAGACCCGGACCTAAACAGATATTCCCCGTTTTCTGGTTTAATAGAGACTAAATACGCTATCGCTTGGCGCGGCAGTTGAATATAGCGCTCCACATCAGTCTTGGACTCACTAATTCGTAAAGTTGAGTTCTTGAAATCTATATCTTTAATCTTGATCGCACATATTTCCCCAGTTCTACATCCTGTCCACAGCGTCAATCTTAGAATCGATTTATGTTTTGGCCGAAAAGCAGAATTGGGTAACCAAGCTAAAAACTGTGAGAGCTCATTATCGGAAAGCACTCTCCTTCCTTTATTACTAGTTAATTTAACCTTTGTTTGCCTTAAGCTGGCCTTGGCAAGTAGGGCTGGGTTCGCAAATGAATCGGAAAACTTTCCATTGCCAATTGCAAATTCATACGCGGACGAAAATTCACGAAGTACGTTTCCGGCTTGGACTTTCGCTCCTCGCTCAATGATTCCACTCACTAAATCAACCACATCTTGTCTAGTAATTTCCATTGCTAGCTTGTCGCCCAACTTCACGACTACATCAGCATAAAGAGTCCGCCTAGTTTCATTTTGACCTTTCTTCTTTCGAGCTCCTGCGATGACTTTCCCGTTTGGAGCCCTCCTATCTTCGATATAATTTTGAAGATAAAACTCTATAAGGCTAGTTACCGTAAATTGATCGACGTTATTGAATTCTCGACTAGCGCTCTCTTTCTTTTTTCGTTTCAGATCTTTCAACTCTGTAGCTGGACAAATCCCGTCACTTCTTTTGGATTTCAGATCAAGCAAGGCGGCTCTAGCCTCGACTAATGAAATCGAAGGGAAATTCCCTATTTTCACTTGAGTTAGCTTGTTATTTATTGGACTTCGATACCTATAGAAGAAAGTCTTCGTACCAGACTTACCTGAGCGAAGATGAAGCCCCCTATACTCTCCTATATCTCTAGTTAAACTGTCATCGGGTTTCAGATTTTGAATTGTTCTAGTTGTTAGTGGTTTGCTATTCTGCTGAGTTGGCATTGTAATGCTCCGATGAATGAGCAGGCTGAATCTTGGTGAGTTCAATTAATATCACCATAACAAATACTACACTTTTTGCTACACTTATTTGTAAGATTTAGCGACATCTAATGACACGCGGTGAAATCCAATGAGACTCAATAGATTTATAATACCTATAAATATCAACTATATAAATGACACAACCCAATGAATTCTGAAACTAATTTTTCTCAACACACACCAATGATGCAGCAATTTCTGCGTCTGAAATCCCAACACCCAAATGAGCTAATGTTCTATCGTATGGGGGACTTCTACGAGTTGTTTTTCGACGATGCTAAATTGGCTGCAAAGGTTCTTGATATCACTTTGACCGCTCGCGGCAAGAGCGATGGCAAAGACATCCCTATGTGTGGCATCCCTTTTCATGCTGCCGACCGTTATCTCGCTCGTCTAGTCGAAGCTGGCATATCCGTAGCTGTGGCTGAACAGATTGGCGACCCAGCCACCAGCAAAGGCCCTGTTGAACGCCAAGTGGTCAGGATCATTACTCCGGGCACCTTGAGTGATGAGGCTCTGCTGAATGAACGCCGTGACAGCATTTTGATGGCAGTCACCGGCAAGCTTTTATCAGAAACCGGCAAGATGCAATTCGGCTTATCGTGGCTGGATATCAGTAGCGGCCGCTTTATTCTTAGTGAGGTCGAATCAATCCCAGGCTTGATGGCAGAGATCGAACGTATTCGCCCTGCCGAGATTCTCTTGAATGAGGGAGTCAGCGAGCTCGATTGCCTGGAGTCACGACGAGGCGCCCGGCGCCGGCCACTATGGGAATTTGACCTAGACAGCAGCCGACGAGCACTTTGCTCTCACTTTGGAACCCGCGATCTACAAGGCTTTGGCTGTGAAGAGTTGGACGTCGCATTAGAGGCCGCAGGCTGTTTATTGGCCTATGCCCGCGAGACGCAGCGCTCAGACCTGCCACATGTGCAAACCCTGCAAGTGGAGCAAGCCAATGAGGCCTTGATCTTAGATGCTGCCAGTCGTCGCAATCTCGAAATAGATCGCAATCTGACAGGGAGCACGGATAATACCTTGATGTCAGTCGTAGACAATACGGCAACAGCCATGGGTGGGCGCTTGTTGGCGCGTTGGTTAAACCGCCCTCTGCGCGACATTGAGGTCGTCACAAGTCGCCAACAGGTCGTTGCCACCTTAATCGAACACTATCGCTTCGAACAACTGCATCCGATATTGCATGAAATCGGCGATATCGAGCGAATATTGGCGCGCGTCGGCCTGCGTTCCGCTCGGCCTCGAGATCTTGCTCGTTTGCGTGATGCCCTTCTGACATTGCCGCAGCTGCAGATGCAGATAGCTAAAATTCTAGAGGACACACCGACTCCACAGCTTAGTGCATTGCAAACACGCATTGCCGATTTCCCTGAGTTAGCGCAACTATTAAGTGACGCCATTACCGAAAACCCGCCTGTTGTGATTCGCGAAGGCGGTGTTCTGGCGCAAGGTTACGACGCCGAACTGGATGAGTTACGCAATCTTAGTAGCAATGCGGGGCAATACCTCATCGATTTAGAGGTGCAAGAAAAAGCTCGAACTGGTCTGAGCACTCTGAAGGTCGGCTACAACCGTGTACATGGTTATTTCATTGAGGTGAGTAAATCTCAGGCCGGCGACATGCCAGCGGACTATATTCGCAGGCAGACTTTAAAGAATGCCGAACGCTTTATTACCCCCGAACTCAAACAGTTCGAAGACAAAGTCCTCAGTGCCAATAGCAAAGCTTTGAGCCGCGAAAAAGCTCTCTATGAAGCCTTAATCGAAACGGTTGCCGAAAGTCTCAATCCCTTATTGCAGTGTTCAGAGGCTTTGTGTGAGCTGGACGTACTCAATAATTTTGCCGAACGCGCTCGCAGCCTTGAATTTTGCGCACCCCAACTGAGCAATACAGCAGGCATCCATATCGAGCAAGGGCGACACCCCGTAGTCGAACAAGTGAGCGATGCGGTATTTGTAGCCAACGATGTCGATTTAGATAACAGCAAGCAGATGCTCATTATTACTGGCCCAAACATGGGCGGTAAATCGACGTATATGCGGCAGACGGCATTGATCGTCTTATTAGCATTTACCGGCAGCTATGTCCCGGCGCGCAGTGCCCGTATTGGTCCTATCGATCGCATATTTACACGTATCGGCTCTTCAGACGACTTGGCCGGTGGACGCTCTACCTTCATGGTGGAGATGACCGAAACCGCCAATATACTGCACAATGCGACCTCTCAAAGCTTAGTGCTCATGGATGAGGTCGGCCGTGGCACCAGTACCTTCGATGGTCTTTCACTCGCATGGGCTAGCGCGCTTTATATCGCTGAACGCCTACAGGCTTATACCTTGTTTGCCACCCACTATTTTGAGCTCACGGCATTGCCAGAGAGCTTTAGCAATATTGCTAATGTGCATCTGGATGCCTCTGAACATCAAGATGGCATTGTGTTTCTGCACAGCGTAAAACCAGGCCCTGCCAACCAAAGTTACGGTTTACAGGTGGCGCAGTTAGCTGGCGTGCCTCTACCGGTCATCAAACAAGCACGAGACAAACTTCATATGCTGGAGCAAGACAGCCTCCAACAGGTGCAAAATACCGCTATTGCTATGCAAAATGGCCCACAGCAGACTGAATTGTTTGTTGAAGCCCCAGAACACCCAGTGCTAAATGAGCTCAAAGCGCTTAATCCTGACGATTTGAGTGCCCGCCAAGCCCTCGATTTACTCTATAAGTTCAAACAATCACTATGAACGACTAATTAACTATGGGATATCGGAAAAAGGATTTTCCATGTCAGGCATAACCTATTTATAATTAGCCCAATTGAATGAGCCCGAATTCTCGAGCACTAAAGATGGAGAGATCATGACATTTGTTGTAGGCGAAGACTGCATTCTTTGTAAGCACACAGACTGTGTGGAAGTATGCCCAGTAGACTGTTTCTATGAAGGCCCGAATTTCTTGGTAATCCACCCAGACGAATGTATCGATTGCGCACTATGTGAACCAGAGTGCCCAGTAGACGCAATCTATGCGGAAGACGAGTTACCAGAGGACCAACAGCAATTTTTAGCGCTTAACGCTGAGCTTGCTGAAAAGTGGCCCAATATCACCGAAATGAAGCCAGCCCTGCCAGAAGCTGAGAAGTGGAAAGGCGTGCCAGGCAAGCTCGAGCACCTAGTCAAAGAAGCCGAGTAAGATCTCTGGGGAGCCATTCGCAAGATTGGCTCCTGCTTCTTGCCCCGATCACTCCCCCTTCTCGTCACCAATTCGCTTTATCAAAGCCCGACTCTGCGGCAAAAGTTCTTAGTTGCGATAGCGCCTCTATTTGGATTTGACGAACCCGTTCGCGCGTAAGCCCAATCTCACGCCCAACTTGTTCCAAAGTGCCTACCTCATGACCATGGAAGCCAAAGCGTCGCACGATGACATCGCATTGTTTGGTATTAAGTTTGTGTAACCAATTGAGAATCGTATCGCGCAGTTTATGGTCATGCAGAAGTTGCGTTGGCACTGACTCTTCGTCATCGGCAACAGAATCCATCACGGTTTGCTCTTGCCCTGCAATCGCTGGCAAATCAGCCGAGCCTACCCGCTCATCAAAGGCAAGAATGCGCTCTACTGTAGCGACCGGTTTATCCAACACTTTCGCGATGGCCTCTGGCGTGGAGGCTTTGTTTTGCGCATTGAGTTCTCTGGCGGTGCGAAGATAGATATTAAGTTCTTTTAAAACATGGATAGGAAGGCGAATGGTGCGGGATTGATTCATGATGGCGCGTTCGATTGTTTGTCGAATCCACCATGTGGAATAGGTAGAAAACCGATACCCGCGTTCTGGATCAAATTTTTCTACAGCCCGAAGCAAGCCAAGATTGCCCTCTTGGACAAGGTCGAGCAAAGACAAACCACGGTTGAGATAACGCCTCGAAATCCGCACCACTAAGCGCAGGTTCGACACAATCATTCGATGCCTTCCACTTTCATCGCCTTGCTTCGCAAGTCGAGAATAATGGATCTCTTCTTTCGCACTTAAAAGTGCTGCAGCCCCAATTTCATTTAAATAAAGCCTAGTAACATCGGCTTCTCTGCGATTGCCTTTTGCTCTTTCAGCAATAATATCGAAATCTTTTATCGCCTCAGCAATACCTTTGCTATTACGCCCGAAATCTAATTCATCATCATCTTTAGCACTACAGTTACGACTCTTATTGTCTTCCATGAAACTCTCCAGCCGGTCGCTTGCAACTAAACGTTCTATATTCAATTTCACGCTATAACTCAGCACCTCCATACCTATTTATAATCGCTTGTTACAATACTGAGCGATATAAAAAATATGTTACGTATAAATATAGCGGATAATAAAATAATCCGTCAAATTAATGGGGGCGATTATTTTAAGGTTTAACGAGAGGGAAGATATTGCGTGGGGTCAACGGGTTTACCATCGACACGTACTTCGAAATGGATAAGTTCAGAGCCTCTTGGGTCTGTGCCTACTTCAGAGATTTTATCGCCGGCTTGCACCCGTGCGCCTTCGCTAACCAACATATTGCTGTTGTGAGAATAAGCGCTTAAATGTCGCGCACTGTGGCGGATAATAATGAGGTCTCCTTGACCTTGAATGCCGCGCCCAGAATAGACGACATCCCCATCGGCCGCTGCGTAAACCGCATCTCCGCGACTACCGCCGATATCGATGCCACGGCTAGTAGCCGCCGACCCGGTACTAAAGCCGCGCAGTACACGTCCTTCTAAGGGCCACTGCCAAGTCACCCCTTCTACAAGCCGAGTCGTGACATTGTCTGTGCGCCGGTTAGCGACCGCGGCAGCTGGGCGCTGCCCTACTGCCACCGCTGGGTCCCCTGCCGGCTCGGCCGGAATAGTGGGCACCGTGCGCAAAGCGTTGTCGCTCACATTGGCAATATCCACATTGAGCACTTGATTGGGATAGATGGTATAGGGAGGTGCAAGATTATTAGCCAATGCCAAGGCTCGCGAATCTAAAGAATAACGCCAAGCAATCGAGTACAAGGTATCACCACGTACAACGGTATGAGTCTGACCAGAGCTGACAGCCACCGGCGATGGCTCTAGCGTTGTGGGCGTGGGAGCAGGAGCGGGAGTAGGAGCTGCAATTGCAGACCCACCGCCGACGATTGGCGCTCTGTCGATTGTTGTACGACGAATGGCGCCCGTGTCATTGACGACATTCACGTTTACACCCGGGGCTGGCTGTACACGCACACCGGCGGCCACTGTGCGCGCAGCGTTAGTGCTTGCAGCAGGACGACTATTGGCAGCAGGCGCACTGGCTACACGATTGCCAGCACTACTACCGTCAGTAGAATAAATAGGCGGTGAGGTTCTTTCAAGAACTGTACTTTGATCGTCTAAAGGTGCCTGATAGCGACCACCGCAGGCTTGCAGCAACACAGGCAACAAGAGCAAGGCTGCTGGTGCGCGCAACGACGAGAGAACAGTCTTCATCACATCCATCCATTCTAATGAGCGATTTGCCAATAAATTAAGCATGTTTGCGGCTGATTCTTTCAAAAAATAACACCAAAGCAAAGCCAATTAAGAATAATACTACTACGCTAAGTACTGTAGCAGATGACCCCGTAGCCGCCGAATAGCTTGCAGGCGTCAAATATTGCACACCAATAAGCGCATCCTCTGGCACGAGCTTCCACGGCCACAATACCACAACCGATGCCACGAGCATGCCCGTCAAAAAAGCATAGGCCCTGTCGCGGTAATGTTCGAAAGTCCAAGACAATAGGTGCGAGAAACTGAGCAAGCCAATTGCGCAACCCGATGCAAAGACCACTATCACGGCAAAATCCAGCCCACGCAGGGCACTCAATACGAAGTCGTATACCCCTAATAATAGAAGAATGAAGGCTCCGGATATGCCAGGTAAAATCATGGCACAAATGGCGATAGCCCCGCACAAAAATAGATACCAATAGCTTACCTGGGCAGCCATGGGGTTGATAAAGGCAATGAGTAAGGTGATACCTGCCCCTAGCAAAAACAACAAGCCCTGGGGGAGCTGCCAACTAGGCACATGCCGCAATAACACCCAAGAAGAAGCAAGCACCAAACCACAGAAAAATGCCATTAGCGCAGGGTAATGAAATTCAAGCAAATACAAAACCGTGTTGGCACTGATGAAAAGTGCGCTGACAATCCCTAGCAAAAGCAATACTAAAAAATTGCCGTTGATGCTTCGCCAAAAGCCCATGACCCCCTGTTTACGGTACGACCATAGAGTCACTGGGTTGAGGTTTTTTAAAGAGTTGATCAGCTCCTCATAGATTCCCGCCATGACGGCAATGGTGCCGCCAGAGACTCCCGGAACCGAGTCCGCAATGCCCATTGCCATGCCCTTGAAAAAGACGGCAAGCATTCCTTTGCCAGTGCGTGTCGAACTGTTGTTCATGCCTCTCCTAGCTCTCACTCTAATTTTGTAGGGCGCCTACGAACAAAGGCACAAATCGCACAGACGCTATGACTTGCGTGTGAAATTCATCCCCCTGACGCGTAATCAAACGCAACTCTTGGCTCGTTTCCCCCCCTACCGGAATAATAAGCCGCCCGCCATCTGCCAGTTGTTCTAACAACTCCGGCGGCACATATTGGGGGGCAGCTGCGGCGATAATCGCATCAAATGGGCCTTTCTCTTTCCACCCCATGCTGCCGTCGTCGTGCTTAAACTGCACATTGTGCAAACCTAGAAGGCGAATATTTTTACGCGCCTTCTCTAGTAGTGGTTTGATGCGCTCTACCGAATACACCTTATTCGCCAGTGCGGCAATAATCGCTGTCTGATAACCACAACCAGTGCCCACTTCTAACACTTTACCGAGTTTGCCCTGGGCGAGTGCCGGATGATTGTCTAGCACCGCTTCAGTCATTTTCGCAACGATATAGGGCTGCGAAATAGTTTGGTTATAGCCAATTGGGAGAGCGACATCTTCGTAGGCACGATGAGAGAGTGCTTCGTCTAAAAAGATATGCCTTGGAGTACTGCGCACAACATCGAGTACCCCCCAATGTTTGATGCCCTGCTCCAATAATCGCCCAACTAACCGCTCACGGGTTCGTTGCGACGTCATGCCAATGCCAGCCAGATTCATATCACTCACTCGTCAATCGCCTCTTTTAGCCCACACACTTCACGCAGCACCGAAGTGGCGTAGGCCCCAGGGGGCAGTGCAAATCTTACAACCAATTCCTTGTCCAACATTTCCCAAGCCACGTCTTCTACCATCAGCCGTAGACTGCGTCTTGCTTGTTTTAATCCTGCTTGCTCCAAGCCGTCGCAGAGTTCTTGATGTTTCTGCGCTACTGTTAGCTCAAGCGCCATTGCATCATCGCCGCTTCGTAAATCTCCGCTTCCCCACAAGGCACCAGTGGGATGAATATCGGCGCTTTGTAAACGGCCCTCCAAGGTTTCATCCCAACTCTCGGGCACGAAAACAGATTCGGTGCCCGCAAGATTCATTACGTCGCCTTTGAGGTAGCGGTTCCACTGCCCCGTACGCACTCGATGTGACAATAGCTCATTGAACACATAGGAGCGCGCTGCCGATAACAACATTGAGCGCTTAAAGCCTTTGCGAAGCTTCAATGTTCCCGCAAACAATCGCTGCGCCATCTCGACATTGCCGTTCTGCCTACCAAAGCGTTGTTCACCAAAATAATTTGGCACGCCATCGACTGCAATTCGTTGCAGACGCCGATTAAGGTCTGTTTGCGCTTGTTGGTCGATGTCACGCAGTCGTATCGTGAATTCATTGCGCCTGTGGCTGCCGCGGCGAATTTTGCGACTATTCCGGGTGCTTTGCACAATTTCAAGGGCCGAAGAGGCAAGTGAACTTGTGTCAATATCAGACTTATGCGGTTGGTAGACGCTGAACCACTGTACACAGACGCCCATGCGATCCTTTAAACCCGCATATCCCACATCATGTTCTTTGACCTCGGCGATCTTGGCTAACTCTCGTACGACTTGCTGCGTCGTCAGCCCTATTTTGCGAATCTGAAAACAGTGGTGTTCGCCCTCTCCACTTAATTCGAACCCTAAGTCTTCGGTTACACAGAAGTCTTCCGGTTTTTTTTTAAAGACAGCGAAGTGTGTAGGCTGCCCAATCATATACGCTAGCTGAGTAATGGCCTCACGCGAGGTGCTCATACGGGCACATCAGCCTTGTAGATTAAAACAACCGCATAGGTTTCTACACCTTCTTTGCGCCCCACAAAACCCATGCCTTCGGTTGTCGAGGCTTTAACATTCACTTGTTCTTTGGTGATCGACATCAACTGCGCCAGGCGTGCACACATAGCGTCGATGTGCGGCGCCATGCGCGGTGCTTGTGCCAGAATCGTCAAGTCTACATTGCCAATCAACCATTGTTCTTCTTGCAAAAACGCACAGACTTTCTGTAATAGTTTGCCGCTATCAATATTGCTATAGGCAGCATCGGTGTCCGGGAAATGGCGCCCGATATCCCCGCGCCCTATAGCGCCCAACAAGGCATCACATAAGGCATGGATTACCGCGTCACCATCTGAATGGGCAAGAAGGCTTTTATCATGTTCAATAGTCACCCCACCTAACACAAAAGGTTTATCGGCAATGAGCGAATCAGCAAAACGATGCGCATCGTAGCCGTGCCCTGTTCGAATCTTATTCCACATCGCTGACCATTCCCTTTTTCGCTCTTGCCCTAAGCTCGTGCTTGCGCATCGAGAATAATTTGCGCCATTAGCAAATCATCAGGGTATGTAATTTTAATATTGTCGGCGTTGCCTCTCACCAAGCGCGGAGAATAACCGGCCAATTCCATTGCACTGGCTTCATCAGTCACTGTCGTTGGCAGCGCTTTTGCACGCTCTAATACGGTACGGAGCAAGCCGTAGCGAAACGCCTGCGGAGTGCTCGCCTGCCACATATTCTCTCGTGGTATTGTGGCTTTTATATCGCCATTATCATCGGCCAACTTCAAGGTGCTACTAACAGGCACCCCTAATAAGCCACCCACGGGATGCTGCGCGATTTTTGATAGGAGCGAGTCGATATCAGCCAAGCGCACACATGGCCGAACAGCATCGTGTACGAGCACCCAATCATCATCGTTTGCCAAGTCAGACAAAGCATAAAGCCCATTGAGTACCGACTCGGCTCGCTGGGCACCACCAGTACACGTCAGCAAGCTTTCATGGGGCGCTAGCCCATCGCTTTGCCATTGACGATCGTCAGGGTTCAAAGCCACCACGGTGGCCTGTAGTCCTTGCACTTGCCTTAATCGCAATAAAGTGTGTGCAATCACCGACTTGCCGCACAGAGGCAAATATTGTTTCGGCGTCTCGCTGTTCATCCGCGAACCAATGCCAGCGGCGGGGACTATTGCCCAAATTGCCATAGCTTACCTATCCCCGTTTTAGCCTTTCCTAAATGCAGGATGCCGGCATACACCGGCATCACACTCGATCACATTGTTAGAGACTATTCATCGACAATGATGAAAAGTGTCTCGCCCTCTTTGACCATACCAAATTCGCTGCGAGCACGCTCCTCGATGGCGTCTTGGCCTTCTTTTAGATCAACTACTTCGCCTTCGAGCTGCTGATTGCGCTCGGCCAAAGTGAGGTTTTCCTCTTTTTGCAATTCAACTTGCGCATCGAGGCTACGCAGCTGTGAAAAACTGCCCTCTCCAACCCAAAGGTTGAATTGCAAAATCAAGAACAACACTACAAGTATGCTCATCAGTGCTTTCATAGTGCTCCCGTCCAGCCAATGCTTGCGCATCGGCATCACGTTAACCTGCTATATGACTGAACTCTTCAATACCACGATAGATCGCGCGGCTTCCCAATTCTTGCTCAATACGCAACAAACGGTTGTACTTCGCGACGCGGTCAGAACGACACAATGACCCAGTTTTGATTTGACCGGCACCTGTCGCCACTGCTAGATCGGCAATCGTTGTATCTTCAGTCTCACCTGAGCGGTGCGAAATCACCGCGGTAAAGCCAGCTTTTTGTGCCATGCGAATGGCCGCCAAGGTTTCACTCAAGGTGCCAATTTGATTAAACTTAATCAAAATTGAATTACCGATATTCTGATCGATACCACGTTTGAGTATTTCAGTATTTGTTACGAACAAATCGTCACCGACTAATTGCACACGATCACCAATCTTGCGTGTTAAGCGTGCCCAACCATCCCAGTCACTTTCATCCATACCGTCTTCGATAGAAAGAATTTTATAGTCAGAAGAAAGCTTGGCGAGGTAATCGACAAACCCTGCTGAATCATAAACAGAGTTTTCACCTTTTAGATGATATTTGCCTTCATGGAAAAATTCCGATGCCGCGCAGTCAAGCGCAAGGCGAACATCACTGCCCATTTTCAAACCCGCTTTCTCTACCGCTTCTAAAATGGCATCGAGTGCCGCAGCGTTAGATGGCAAGTTAGGAGCGAAACCGCCTTCGTCGCCAACCGCTGTACTCAAACCGGATTTATGCAATACCGCTTTTAGGCTATGGAATATTTCAGCGCCATAACGCAAGGCTTCTGAGAAGCTTGGAGCGCCCACCGGTTGCACCATAAACTCTTGAATGTCGACGTTGTTGTCAGCGTGCTCACCACCATTGATGATATTCATCATCGGCACTGGCAATGAAAGCATTCCCGTGCTGCCATTGAGTTTGGCGATATGCGCGTACAAGGGCTCTTTGTTTTCAAGCGCTGCCGCTTTCGCCGCCGCAAGCGAGACAGCCAAAATAGCGTTCGCACCTAGGTTGGCTTTGTTAGGAGTACCATCCAGTTCGATCATCGCTTTGTCTAGCGCTTCTTGATCGTTGGCGTCAAAACCAACTAGCAAGTCAGCTATCGACGTATTGATATTATTGACTGCCGTTAGCACGCCTTTGCCCAGATAGCGCTTAGGGTCTTTGTCACGTAGTTCTAAGGCTTCACGCGAACCTGTCGATGCACCTGATGGAGCACAAGCAGTCGCGATGACACCAGAGGCGAGAACTACATCAGCCTCTACTGTAGGGTTGCCGCGTGAATCAAGAATCTCGCGCGCAATAATATTTTTAATCTCAGCCATGATGGTTTCCTGTACTATCTATTCAAAAAAATCTAGTGGTATTGTTATGCTGTGACGATCTCTGGGAACGATTTAACCAAATCGTCCAGTGTTTTCATCTGTTGCAAAAACTCTGCAAGCTTATCTAATGGCAACGCACATGGGCCGTCACATTTTGCATTGGCAGGATCGGGGTGCGCCTCGAGAAACAATCCAGCAATCCCTTGACTAATTCCAGCGCGCGCTAAATTAGTGACATCGGCTCTACGCCCATCCGCGCTGCTCGACAAACCCCCTGGCTTTTGCAAAGAGTGGGTCACATCGAAAACCAATGGGTAGGCAAATTGCTTCATTACCGAGAAACCCAACATATCCACAACAAGATTGTTATATCCGAAGCTAGAGCCACGTTCGCATAACATCAAACGCTCGTTTCCAGCCTCTTCAAACTTGGTCAGGATGTGACGCATTTCCTGCGGCGCTAAAAACTGGGCTTTTTTAATATTAATCGCAGCCTTAGTTTTCGCCATCGCCATCACCAAATCAGTTTGCCGCGATAAAAACGCTGGCAACTGAATTATATCGGCGATTTGACTAACAGGCTCTGCTTGCCAAGGCTCGTGCAAGTCAGTGATGACTGGCACGTTGAAGCGGGATTTGATCGTTTCCAGAATCGCCAAGCCCTTCTCTAAACCAGGCCCCCGAAAAGAGTGAATCGAAGACCGGTTGGCTTTATCAAAGGACGCCTTAAAAACAAAGGGGATGCCGAGTTTTTGCGTCACTTGCACAAACTCCTGCGCGACCTCTAAGGCCAAAGCTTCTGACTCCAACACATTCATGCCGCCCATCAGGACGAATGGCTGCGTATTGTTCAGTGCAATGTCGCCAACTGTGATGGTCTTATTTGCCATAGTGCTCACGATTCAGCCCCTTTTCAGACAGTTGCCGCGTTCGGGCTGGCTTGCGCCTGATGCGCTAACGCCGCCTTAATAAACCCTGTGAACAATGGATGACCATCACGGGGCGTAGAAGTAAATTCAGGGTGGAACTGACAGCTTACAAACCAAGGGTGATCTGGGACCTCGACAACTTCTACCAAAGAGCCGTCCATCGAGCTACCTGCGACGATCAAGCCTGCCTTCTTCAAGGCCTCAACATACGTATTATTGACTTCATAGCGATGACGATGACGCTCTACAATCACATCTTTGCCGTAGCAAGCATAGGTGGTCGATTTTGGATCGAGACGGCATTCTTGTCCGCCTAAACGCATGGTGCCGCCAAGGTCGGAGTTTTCGTCACGGGTCTCAGTATTGCCGTCAAAATCGACCCATTCGCTGATCAAGGCGATTACGGGATCTTTACAGTCGGGCTTGAACTCAGTGCTGTTTGCCTCTGGCATACCCGCGACATTGCGCGCGTATTCGATCACAGCCACCTGCATCCCTAAGCAAATACCAAGATAAGGGATTTTATTCTCTCTAGCATATTGTACCGTGCGAATCTTGCCTTCCACACCGCGTATACCAAATCCGCCGGGCACTAAAATCGCGTGCACACCTTCGAGGATTTCCGTGCCTTGTGTTTTCACATCGGAAGAGTCCAAATATTTGATCTTCACTTTAGTGCGCGTCTGGATGCCAGCATGGCTTATGGCTTCGATCAGCGACTTATAGGCATCCAGCAATTCCATATACTTGCCGACAATGGCTATGGTGACCTCTTGATCAGGGTTGAGTTTGGCATCGACAACGCGATCCCATTCTGTGAAATCAGCCGGCGGGCAATCTAAGTGGAATTTCTTGAGAATCGTGTCATCCAAGCCACTTGCGCGCAGCAGTGCTGGGATACGATAAATGGTGTCTGTGTCAGGCAAAGACACCACTGCTGGTAAATCCACATTGGTGAACAAGGCGATTTTGCGACGCGAAGATTCAGGGATTTCATGGTCAGAACGACAAATCAGGATATCGGGTTGAATACCGATAGAGCGAAGCTCTTTCACCGAGTGTTGCGTTGGCTTGGTTTTAGTCTCGCCGGCGGTTTCCATATAGGGAACAAGAGTGAGATGCATGAACAACGCGCGATCAGAGCCGAGCTCTACGCGCATTTGACGAACCGCTTCCAAGAAAGGTTGTGACTCGATGTCCCCGACAGTGCCACCGATTTCAACCAAGGCCACATCGTAACCCTTCGCGCCATCGATCACGCGGTGCTTAATCTCGTCGGTAATATGCGGGATCACCTGAATGGTGGCGCCTAAGTAATCGCCACGGCGTTCTTTCTTGAGGACTTCCTCATAGACACGGCCAGTGGTGAAGTTGTTCTTAGTGGTCATTGTAGTGCGTATAAAACGCTCATAATGGCCTAAGTCGAGATCTGTCTCAGCACCATCTTCAGTCACGAATACTTCGCCGTGTTGAAACGGGCTCATAGTGCCAGGATCTACATTGATGTAGGGATCCAGTTTGAGCATTGTGACTTTGAGACCGCGGGCTTCGAGAATTGCCGCTAGAGATGCAGAAGAGATGCCTTTACCGAGGGAGGAAACCACACCACCGGTAATAAAAATATATCGCGTCATTAACGCCCCATCCAGAGTATATAAAGAAATTCAGCTAGAAAATTGGTACTTATTATTGAATCTGCGTCAAGCATAAAACGTTATTATTAGCGCAAAACGCGAAAAATTATTGATTCAAACAAGCACCTATAGATGGGACTACAGGGTACCAGAAGGTGTCCGTTACCACAACGCAAAATTGCGCCATCTGCGGCATTGCTAGGCTTGCGGCGAGGCGTCTGGCGGCACCCAAATCACTTGCCACCCCAACTCCTTACCACGAGCACGCCAACCGTCGCAGACACCAACCCCAGGCACACAAACTAGCTCATCGCCTAGATAGACTAATGGCAGCCTATCGCGGAGCCATGGCGCGATATTGGCATCCTGTAATATTTTCTTCAACGGGCGCGTGCGCCTGCCATCTAATTTGCAGGACTCGCCCCCAACACGGTAACGCAGATTCAAGGGCGTAGATTCATCTACTCGCAGTCCATCGCCAGTTTTTACTATGCCGTAGAGCAAACCATTGCTTGGCAAATGCAATACCTTCTGTGGCTCCCAAGGCACTGGTGCGACCACTGCTAGGCCTGCCAAAACTTTCTGTAGATAGAGGTTTTGGCGATAACGCCGCAATACCACACTGATAGAGTCGGTCTGCCATCGAATCTCTGGCTGCGAGCCAGCACCGGCGGGGATTAGCCCATTCACGATATGGGTCAGAACATTCCAACCTGGCTCTGGCGCACCCGCCAAAGACAACCAATAACGTAAGGTATTGCGCTGCCGTGCCGGGCTTAAATTCTGTAGTTTGCTAGCGTCGACGATGGTGGGCACTTGTGCTTTGACCTCTTCATAGTCGATGCGGGCCAGCTCATCTAATAACACATCGGCTTCAGCGCTAAGCTGGGCACTGCGCTGCCAACTCTCCCGGTACGAAGGCCAGCGAGCGGCAATCGTCGGCAACACTTCATGTCGCAAAAAATTGCGATCAAATTGCACGCTTTGATTGCTCTCGTCCTCTACCCACGCCAGCCCCTCTCGCTGCGCATAGGCGGCGAGCTGATCTCTTGGGATATCGAGCAATGGACGAAAGAGCATGGCTTTACCCAAAGGCCGCTGCAGCGGCATCGATGAAAGACCCCGTGGCCCAGCGCCGCGCAGACTACGCAGCAGAAAGGTTTCCGCTTGATCGTCTAGGTGATGGGCCATGAGCAGACATTCATCGGCCTCTACTTCACGTTCAAACACCCCGTAGCGCTTGTCGCGAGCAAGATTTTCCAAATTCGCGACATCGGGGTCGATCTCTACCTCTTCACAATGCAATGCGACGCCTAAATGCAAACAAGTTTGCTCGCATAGGCGCTGCCATTGCTGGGCATTGGGGCTAAGGCCGTGATTGACATGAATGGCGCGCAGACTATACACGGGTGCGCCGCCATAGGCTGCAGCGCTAATGGTGAGCACCCGATGCATCGCGTGCAGAAGCACGCAGGAGTCGAGACCACCGCTATACGCCACTACGAATTTACTACCCGGAGGAAAATCCGACAGTTGTTCGAGCAGAGATTCAGCGGTAAAAGTCATAGAGTCAGTTGGAGATACCGTAACTCATGAGGCGTTCATAACGACGAGCAATCAATTGATCCGTGTCCATGCCACTCAGGCGATCGACCTGCTCAATCAGTGCTGCTTTTATATTGGCTGACATCTTAGGGACGTCACGGTGCGCGCCACCAAGAGGCTCTTCGATTGTGCTGTCGACTATGCCGAGCTCTTCTAGGCGTTTAGAGGTCACCCCCATTGCCTCAGCCGCTGCGGAGGCATATTCGGAGGACTTCCACAAAATAGTGGCACAGCCTTCCGGCGTGATTACGGTGTAGGTGGAATACTCGAGCATATTCAGGTGATCGGCAATGCCAATAGCAATCGCGCCGCCAGAGTTTGCCTCACCGGTAACTGTGGCGATCAATGGCGTACGAACAGTCGACATCATTGCCATGTTTTCAGCAATAGCCTCGTTAATACCACGCTCCTCAGCATCAATGCCTGGATAAGCCCCTGGAGTATCGATAAAGCTAAGCACTGGCAATTTAAAACGCTCAGCCATCGCAATGAGGCGACGGGCTTTACGGTAGCCCTCTGGTCGAGGCATGCCGAAGTTATGACGAACTTTCTCTTTTGTCCCGCGGCCTTTTTGGTGGCCAATCACCATCACTGGACGATCGTCTAAGCGCGCAACACCGCCGATCAAGGCCATATCGTCTGCGAATAAGCGGTCACCGTGCAATTCATCGAAATCAGTAAAAATATGCGAAACATAATCTAGCGTATAAGGACGAAGCGGATGACGCGCAACCTGCGAGATCTGCCAAGGACTAAGAGAGGCGTAGATTTTCTCCGTCAATTTGACGTTTTTTTCCTGCAACTTCTGAATTTCATCAGTGATATTGAGCTTGTTATCGGTGCCCACCAAGCGCAATTCGTTGATTTTCACTTCCAAATCGGCAATGGGCTGTTCGAAGTCTAAGTAATTCGGATTCATACGATGTCATATCCCAGTAATGTCTGTGCAGTAATGCATGATACCAAAAGCCTGTCCTAATTAGCGACAGGCTTGTCGTCACCATCGACTAATGGCGACTAGCGTCATCATGGCGTGTCTAATAACTTAGTTTAACTCGCGCCCGGCCAAACTCTTCCTGTAATCGGTGCAAGAGGGCTTGCGAAGGCTTTACAGCCCAATCATCCCCCAATTGTACACAGCCTTTGCTGCCTTGGCGCTCATAGTAGATGCGCACCGGACAGCTACTCTTACCCGAGGCCAAATTCGATGGGGCGCGCCCTTTGCCTTCGCGTTCTTTCTCGGCAGGCTCGGGCACAGCAACCGGCGCCACAGGCTCAGCCTTGAAAGACTCAAGGATACGGGTCAGGCCTGCGGGGAAATCAGGCATTAGGTAATCACTATGCAGATGCAATTCGACGCTGCTCGCAAATAGCGCTCTTGCTTGATCTAGGCTCACAATATGTTTGGCGCGCCCCCGCATGGCGCCGCTGTAATCGTCTACGCTCACGCTGCAATCAACGACGAGAATAGTGTCTTTGAGTAGCAAATCTCTAAACTGTTCGTACTCTTTGCCAAATACTGACACTTCAAGTCGCGCGCTGCGATCATCGAGCACGATGAAGGCAATGGTGTCTCCACGTTTGCTTTTCATCGTCCTTGTAGAGACCACTAAACCTGCAACGATTTGGCTTTCTCGTTCGGGCTTTAGATTTGCTAAGCGATCGCGTGTCATGCGCCCTAGTTCAGGCAAAAATTCATCGATGGGATGGCCGCTTAGGTACAAGCCTAGTGTCTCACGCTCGGATGCTAGGCGGTGTTGCTCACTCCATGGGCGTACCCGGGCAGACGCCCCAACCCCCACTGGCGCCGTTGGTGCCACCGGACTGATCTCCCCGAACATGTCTTGCACGCCGATGGCTTGGTTACGACTACTTTGCTCCGCTGCTTTCGTAGTCTCAGCAATCGCGGCAAATAAGGTGGCGCGTGCCTGGTCTTTGCTGCCCTGCTGCAAACTATCCAAGGCGCCGGCCTTAATCAGTGCTTCTAGCGCCCGCTTATTAACACTGCGCCCATCCACACGTTGACAGAAATCCAATAGCGACTGGAATGGACCACCGGCTTCACGGGCAGCGATAATATTGGCCACAGGCCCTTCACCTAGACCTTTGATAGCCCCAAGGCCATAAACAATTTCGCGGTTCTTATTCACCGTAAAGTTAAAGGCACCAAGATTAACATCTGGCACCACTAGCGGCAGCTTCATCTGCCGACACTCTTCGATCAAGGTCACTACTTTGTCGGTGTTCTGCATATCCGCCGACAAAACCGCCGCCATAAAATAGGCTGGGTAATGTTCCTTGAGCCATGCAGTTTGATACGACACTAAGGCATAAGCAGCCGAGTGAGACTTGTTAAACCCGTAACCTGCAAACTTTTCCATCAAATCGAAAATCGAGCCTGCCAAATCTGGATCGATATCGCGCTTAGCCGCACCGGCCATAAACAAATCGCGTTGCTTGGCCATCTCCTCCGGTTTCTTTTTACCCATCGCGCGGCGCAGCATGTCTGCCTCGCCCAGCGTGTAGTTAGCCAAGACCTGAGCAATCTGCATCACCTGCTCTTGGTAGAGAATCACCCCGTAGGTATTAGACAGAACCGGCTCTAGGTCTGGATGTGGGTAGTCTACAGCGGCACGCCCGTGCTTACGGTTGATGAAGTCATCTACCATTCCCGATTGCAAAGGCCCAGGCCGGAACAAGGCAACCAATGCGATGATGTCCTCAAAGCTGCTTGGCAATTGCCGCTTGATCTGTCTCTTATACACATCTCCGAGCCCACGAGACCTCTCTACATCT
>CAJXSF010000039.1 GCA_913061515.1 uncultured Gammaproteobacteria bacterium
CAAAACCCCGGAAACCTCTAATTTAGAGTGCCACTAAAAATGGGAGGTTTACAGTCCCAGCCCCACATTATGAAGTCATCAAATGTGTAGATGAAACGGGGAAATTCAGATTTCAGAGCTCCAGCGAATAACTGATCTCGTAACCACTTGGAGGTCTATCCACCGGTAGCTCTGTATGATCTGAGGATACACGCCATACAGGAAGCTCTGGATGCAACTCTTTCCCAAGTATCACAGATAAAGAAGATAGTATCTTAGGCCCCAGAGGGACAAGAAGTGGCCGAGAGTGCTCACGAATAGTAAGTATTAGCGATCTAAGCGCTAAATATGTTGTATATGGTGAACTAACATCATAGTAAAACAAGTTTTCACTCGACGCTGTTAACAGTAGCTCTTTATTATTCTCTAGCACAGCGTTCTTAAACTCTTCAATAGGGCTTTCTGGTATAAATATATATGTAAATCCTGCATCTAGTAAATTAGAAACTCCAAGAGCCTTATTCTTCTCATAACCAAGCCCTATTACCACTGCAGTAGGCAACGACAAATCACCAAGAGTACCAGAAAGATTAGGTACAATTTCACACACTTTCTTTATAGGAGTAGTGTCTTCTGGCGGACTAATAAACTCAGATAGTGAGTAAACCACGCTAATGATAGAGCCCTGTGGCAAGCTATCAATAAGCAAACATAAAGCTAACGCCAATCGATGCCGACTCATTACCGTAATGTCAATTAGAACTTTTAATGGCCCTACACTACTGCTCATACTAAGCTCATCAGCTAATATTTTTACAACTTCATTATCATCGGGCTCGTAGATACTTGAGTTCGCGATTTCAAATTCTTGCAAGTTTTTCTGGTAAGAAAATTTATCTGTATTTACGTGATAACCAAGGACTATATTTTTCTCGGAAAGGCTCAAATATTTTCTGAATGCCGTAACAGACCTTGACTCGAAACCAAGTCCATATATCGCCAAATCAAATTCATTTGATTGAAAGTCTTTTAACATCCTCATAGTAGCCCCAGCTGTTTCGATTCCACTTTCTTAGCTTTACTCAACGCTAACTTTCGACCAGTCTGTGATTCGCTCAACAAATCAGAAAGCTCAATTTCTCTAGATTTTGCAAATAACAAATGATATTTATGTGAAAAAATATGAGAAAGTCTACAACGAGCATCTTTCAAATCTTCCAAATTGTGAATCGGCTCCTTACGGTCAGCATCCGTGATAAGAGCTCCTGCATTCAGTGCCAATCCGACAGCATCTAAAAAGTCACTATTCGCTTCTTTCTCAAACGTAAGCGTGCCCTTTGGCTCAGGAATAAACTCAGGCTGTACGATCTCCCAACCAAAAAAACTGGCAATCTCATGAACAAGATCAAAAATAGATGCAAATCGATCATTTTCAGATCGAATTGCAATTGTATTTAATAAAGCTTTGTAAGAATTAAAAATATCTTCCAACGCTTTAAGTTGTTGAGAAACGGCGATCGAATCTACAGTTTTCGCATATGGCAAGAGATTATTCACTAAGCCAATGAGCATTCTCGGATTATATTCCATGGCTTTGCATAAGTTATCAAACCCAGCGTAGTAATCTGGGCACCTTTTGCGGCTAGCCATTCGTCCTTTTTTGATATAATAATTTCTTAAATATGCGACAAATTTAATTTTTCGCACATTGGGCGCTTTATCTTTTTCTGTGTAAGCAGAAATATTACTAATAATAATTTTTTTGTTGTCTAAATATTCTCGAAAAGTTGGGTCTTTTTCAGATAATTCTGAGAATACTTTTTCCGTGCTTATATCACCTGGCACTTTAAAATAATGCGAAATCATTTTCTCAAGATCATTTTTCTTGAATATACTACTACAAAGCCTTTTAGAAAAATCGAGACCAGACTTCTCCGACTTTCCGGTTAGGTTTATAAAAGATACGTCTTGTTTGTTCATAGAACTGTCAGAATTGACTGTGACACTCAAATTCTTGTGATATGGGGACAATGAAAGTTTTAGGATGAGGTCTTCTGCCCCTCCCCGCATAGAATCAACTAAAGGTTGAATTATCTCCTCTGGAGCTAACTCTAACTCATCAAATAAAAACCCCCATTTATGCCCACGCTCATTAATATAGGCATTGATTATCCTAATGCTAGAACCCAGTATTGAGGTTATTTCCCCACCAATCGTTTTTGGCATGACCTCGACCAAACCGCTGTTGAAGTAAACGCCAGTAATGTAATCTGTGATCTCTTTCTTTTTTGCTGTTATAGACGTTTCTAGACTCCTAATAGAAGGGATTTTTGGTGTAACACACCATAATTCAGCTAGCTCCTTCACAAGCTCACACTCATCAGTTTTAGATATATTTATAGGTTTGAAATTACGTTTAGACCTCTTAGTTCGATATTCCAAGGTGTCTGTAAGTCGCTCCAATGTGTGATAAGTAAATGTAGATAGTAGCAACGCCTCCAGTTTTCTAGAGTGCGTTTGACTATCTCTAATGTGTTGATATTGAGTCTTCCAGAACCTATCCGTTGGAACGAAAACACCAGAAAACGTCACACTTTCCCGAAAAGACTGAGCCTGAGGGTCACACCAGATATCCAAAGCCTCTGCTTGGAGCATTCTAACTAGAGTAGTTTTACCACTTCCTCTAGGTCCAATTAGAATTGTGTGATTTGTTGATGCCAACTCCTTAAAGTCTTCGCTAATTATAAAAGATTTACATAATTGCTCATTGGTTAGTGTTCGAGCATTAAATGATTCATATATTGACGGGGCTTGATTATTCATAGGGCCTACCCACAACAGAAATTGAGTAATTTTCTACTTCTACAGATAGTTGACTTTGCTCTAGCAACTGAACCAGCCTATCGAAGTCAGAAGGTGTGAAATGCCTTGTTGATTTAGTTAATTCTTGTAGTTCTTCCTTTTCTAAGAATGGACACTCGTCAGTAATCGCGTCTTTTATTTTTAAACTGACTTGATATGGGTTTTCGGAGCTCCCAAAGCCCCCCTTAGCAGGAAGGTTTTTTGCTTGCGATGGTCTCCAGCTGCTAGAAAGTACACGCTCGTATGTTTCAAATGTTCCTACGGGAATACCAACGGCCAAACTAGAATCAAGCTCCACCTCTAAAACATAGAATTGATTGGAGGTTCTGCTTTCTATTTTGCTATATATTTGTGCCGACAGACTACCTGCCGAAAATATGATAGGTGGAGATCGCCCAGCTGCACTAGCGTACGTAATTTCTGGAAAATGTTTGTGCCCATGAATAATTAACCACGCACCTCCTTTTACTTCATGAAGCCGCCGAAGTAACAATTCTCCACCTTCCATTGACTCATAATCTACTTCCTCATCTACATGTTCCATTTTTAAAGGGTGGTGATGACAAACAAGAATATTCAACGGTTGATCCTCATACTCTTCAGACTGGATGAACTCGCCGATCTCTTCGATTGTAGTGCTACCTACTTTCCCATGCTTATCTTCTTCACCCTCACCATGAAAAGCGCTTGTATTCAGCAATATTGCATTGTATCCAAGCTCTTCACCACTTACATGGCACCAGTCAGACTTAAGAAATATCTCATTTTTTCTAGGGCAAGTAGTAGGGAAAGGTCGCTCAGCATTTTCTAGAGTTATTTTGGGGTTTTCATTGTCGGGCGGGCGAGATTTATGGTCGTGATTGCCGGGAACACATAGCAACTCATCAATGTCCAATTCTTCTTTAATGCGGTGAATAAACTCTAGCCCCGCATTAAAGCATAGCTCATCTCCTATATTGGATATATCACCCGCACATACAAGCAAATCAAACTTTTGATCTAATCCTTTAATATAGTTGACAATGCTGTCCGCATATTCGCGCTTGGAATCACCCAGAAACAAATGTGAGTATTTACTTTTTGATTTATCGGTAATTGCATGAATATCTGATATGACTAATATTTTCAGCTTAGTCATAGTTTTTAACCAATATTTCTTCAGCCTCATTCCAGCTGTTCTTAAATCCTGATATATGGCGCTTAACCGAAAGTCGCTCTACATTGAAATTCATTTGAAGTGTTGAAATAGTTTCTTCACAGGCCCTGTAAGAAAAAAGGAACTTCACACCTTTTTTGTGCAGAAGCTCTAGGTCTGCAAAAAGAGCACCTAAATGCGAACTATTAAAGCTTCCGAGACCATATTGACCAGTGAAATTCACTGATTTTGAATAAGGTGGATCAATGTAAGCAAAATCACCTTTTTTCAAGCTCTTTAAAGTTTCATGATATGTAGCAACCCTCAAAGTCGCTTCTTTAAGTTTCTTTCGCGATGAATCGAAAACTTCTTGTGGCGGAAAAGTTCCAGTTTTGTTGCCACGCGGAACGTTGAATTGACCTAACTTATTAGTTCGATAAACACCATTGAAGCAATTCCTATTTAGGTACAAGAATCTGATGGCACGCTCATTAGCATTTTGTGTTGACGGATCGATACTTCTTACTCTGTAATATTCCTTTTCGGTATTTGGAACAGCTAGCAACTGATCTCTGATCTCCTTATTCGATTTAATTTCGTTTAAAGCATTAATTAGTTCACTATTGATGTCAGTTAACAACGCAGGTTTTTTTTTCGACTCAAAGAACAGGCATGCTGAGCCGCAAAATGGCTCAACATACCTTTCATAGTCTTTCGGGAGTGACTTAACAAGTGTATCCAATAATTTTCGCTTGCTACCAGCCCACCGGATGAGGGGTTTACTTTGCAATTCTTACTTTCCTTTACAAATTGCTTAAATATAGCCTGTTGAATTCGATCCTAGTCGATCATGATGCCAATTTGTAAGACTTTGGGCAATAAATTCCCTTTCTCATTTGCTTTGGATGAAATCCATAACGCAATCTCGGCGCACTGGCTAAAGTTGATTTCACCGTATTCCGTTCAGCTCCCCAATTACAGTCTTCCCTAATAGTTTTTCTAGGAGTTACAAGGTGTCAACAAACGATCGTTTACTGACACCAGACAAAGCATGGCTCGATTGGTGTCATAAACCGGTAGTTGACTTATATATGATACCTTTGTATATTTGACACCACTAAGTGACACCAATGATTGGGGTAGCGATGCGAACATTCGGATATGGTAGATGTAGTACTGATGACCAGAACCCACTGGTTCAGCGACGAGAATTAAAAGATCGAGGCTATGAGATAGAAGAATCTCGATTTGTTTACGAGATCGTGTCTGGCGGCGTACCCGCTATGCAGCGTAAAGAGTTTGCGAACCTGGTGAATCATAAGCTGGAAACAGGTGATCGATTGGTAGTTGCCAAGCTGGATCGTCTAGGTCGTAACAACGTAGACGTGCAGAATACAGTTAGTCAGCTTCTTGAGCGTGGCATCAAGGTTTGCTGTCTTGATATACCCGTTCAAGACCTTACAAGCTCAGAAGGCAAGCTGATGCTTCAATTGATGGCTTCCTTTGCAGAGTTCGAAAAGGCACGAAACCGTGAACGAACTATGGCGGGGCTGGCAGACTCAAGTAAGAAGTCAGGTCGACCACCAGCTACTAAGACTACAAAGGCTGTAATCGCATCTAGGGCGCAAGGTAGGTCGCAGAGTGAAACAGCAAGAAGCCTAGGTATATCGCTAGCTACAGTAAAGAGACATTGGAATAAGCAGCTGTAGATAGGCAGGTGTGTTAGGCAAACAGCAGCTTAGACACTCCACGATACAGCCAGTAGAAACTTCTTGGGTTCGACAGCTTGCGATATATCCAGTAGAGCAGCAGAAGTACAGGAACAAAGATGAAAGCACCAATGATGCCACTACCCACGCTTTGCCAATAAGTAAGGCCCGTATACTCCCAGAAGAAGATGCTGCCAACCAAAGTGGTCAACATCAAAAACCCTACCGCCAGCATTCCTATCCAAACCGCAGTAAGAGCCACATATCTTGATACCGTCAAGTATGTCGGCCAGCGCGCCTCGTCGTTGGTACTTTGAAGCTCGTCGTCCTCAATCTGCACCAGGGGCGCTGCATCTAGGTCAGCTGGCTGTAGGTTTAATGCACCAGCAATAGCACTACGAGTTCGCAATGAAGCCACACCGTCAGTCGAAACTACTAAGAGCAATTAAACTCTAATAATATCAATGCGAAGCTATATTCTTTGTAGGCTGGAAAAGGGCTGGGTGTAGTGAGTAAACGAGAGCGACCGCAGGTTTGCGAAAGCCCAATTGGAAGGTTGGTGTAGTCTAAGGCTTAGGCCTAGGGTGAAAATTCAGCCTAATCCGCAAATGGTCGTAAAGCGATGCTACTTTAGACGAACGAGAAGAAGCTTGGCGAACGTGCGAAGCGAGATTACTTCTTGCAGGACAAAGCCGCATCGTTCAAGTAAATATTTCCATTCAGTCTCTGTTCGTTCACGACCTCGGGTGCCAATAAGCATTTGCATATCGAAGCTCGCTACCGTTGGTTCAATTCCCTTTGCATCCGCTACACAATCAACTATGGCTATACTTGCACGGTGCTGCCCAAAAGCTTCGCGAAGGTTAATCAGTATTTTTTCGGCGTCTGGGTTGCCCATACCGTGGAAAATCGCAAAGAGAAGAAAAATGTCGCGCTCGGAGCATGCACTTGGGATAGATTCCAACATGTTGCCACCACTATAGGTAATTCGCGCTAAAACTTGCGAATCTATTCCCTTCTGGCGGTCTAAGAGTGCATTTTCAATAACTTGAGGGCGATCGAAGATTAAAGCTTGCAAGTGTGGGTGACGATTGAGAATAGCAATTGATTTACTGCCGCTAGACCCGCCAACATCGATGATACGGTCGAATTGCCCCCAATCGAAGTCGTCAAGATAGTCTGAGCCAGTGAGCGCTTCAACTGACTCCATGGCGCTGGTAAACAGGTTGTCGAGCTTTGGGTGATGATCGAGATAGTCGAACAGCTCTTCCCCGTGACTTTGTACAAAAGGAACTTCTCCACTACGAAGAGCAGGGCCTAGCTCTTCAAACCAAGCGTGGCTCATTTCTGGGGAGTTGTGCAACAGAATCATACTGCTTACGTTTTGCCGAGATGTGCTGCGCAAGCAGTCAGACAGTTTGTTGTTTCGAAAGTGACGTTCAGTGCTTTCTTCGAAAACACCGATTGAAGCTAGCATGCGCAATAAGCGATAAAGATAGTCTGAATCCAATTTCAGTTTAGTGGCGATTTCGTCACTTGGTAATTCGTCGTCACCGATAGCATCAGCTACACCTAACTCTGTGGCGACGTAGAGTGCTCGCGATTGCCAATAGGCACTCCCAATTTGAATTAGACGAAATGGTGGAGGTACCAGCTTATTTGGCAGCGCAGCAAGTAAGTTGGCAAAACGCATAGCACGTTGGAACATTCTGACCTTAAAGCCATTACGTTGTAGTTTACGCACCTGATGCCTCCTTTACTGGTAACAATCCAGCACTAAAAAAGCGGCCATTGATGGTCGCTAGTTGCTCAAGAAATTCAGTATCCATCTCCCTCTCGATCTGCGCCTCAAAAACGGGTTTAAGCAGCATTGGCATCATCGCCAAGCTAACGAAAGCAATGCGTACCATATCGGCGTCCAAGTCCTTTTCGACTAATCCACGCTGTTTAAGTAAGTCAAAGGTTTCTTTACTGCGCTGCCTGCCCCGTTCCAATAGTTGGTATATGAAGCGTTTACCGGGACCATGGTTAAGTGCCAGCACTTTAAGTACTAAACTAGGAAAACGAGGATTTTCTTGCATTGTGCGGTAGTAAATTTGGAAGTATTCAGTAAAACCTTTTGTAGAAGAAAGTAGGGAGCTTTCGAGCACATCGAGCAGTGGAAGTAGAACATGGCGAATCATCTCTTCGTATAGTCCCTCTTTGTTGCCAAAGTAGTAACGAATCATCGACACATTTGTATTGGCTGTCGTCGCAATTTGTCTGGTAGTTACGCGATGATAATCATCGTCAAGGAAGCATTGCATGGCTGCATTAAGTAAACGTTGTTGCACACTTGTTTCGTCTGATTTAACCATGCGATTTAGGTTATCAGCACCCCAATCGAGACTCTAGCGTTATCGTCAATCAATTTTGCTGTCTTGATTGAATCAACGTCGCACACTAAAAGTCTTGTGGATCAAAGCTAATAGGCTTCGGTATTCCATTGAACTAGTTGATTCCAATAACGCTGTACTCGAAATATGCTCGAAAGCATGTGAATCGCAGAAGTAGAATGTCCCACATAGGAGCTAACTAGTAATTCGTGAGACTAAGCTAGACTCAAATTGAAATCTGACCAAGATCGCAAGCAATTGATATTCATATATATAATTGCCTAAAAGGTTCAATCTTCGAACCGCCACTAAAATTCCTTTGTCGAGATGCTGAGCTGACCTATCCCCCTGAATTAGAACAATGACAAAGATGAGATTATCACTATTTACTTGCGCGATCTTTAATTCACATCTATATCTAAGAGTATTAGGGAAGCACCTTGGACCATTGATTTGAAACTTATCTATATTGCTGTCTTGCTGGCTTCTAGTGCCGCCTTCGGTCAGGTCGATTATGATCGAAGCGACTGGCAGCACTAGGAAGACTTTGACAGCGATTGCCAGAACGCTAGGCATGAACTATTAATAAGCACCAGTCTTGCGCCAGTAAGCTTCACAAACGCTAGAAACTGCACTGTCGCCACAGGAGTGTGGATAGGCCCCTACACAGGGCAAGTGTTTACTATAGCCAGTGATGTGGACATTGATCACATCATCCCGCTTAAGTATGCACATGACCACGGTGGCGCTCTGTGGTCGCCCCTACTCAAAAAAGTCTTTGCCAATGACCCTGACAACCTATTAGTAACAGAAGACAATGCAAATCAATCTAAGGGCGCTAAAGGGCCTAGTGAATACATGCCGCCCCTTACTAGCTATCATTGTGAATACATGAGGCGCTGGCGGTTCTTGGCTTCAAAGTATGAGCTAGAGATTGATCGACGTGATGCGGACTTGATTACTTTGACGTTACGAGGGTGCCACTAAAGTAAATTGGCGTGATTCACGAGTTCCGTAAGTACACAACCACGTGTGACAAGAACAGTTTCGAATATCGTTCGTTGTATCTAAATCGATACTCTATATCGGATTCGTTGAGCTTCTTCCAATCAGCATTAAAGTAAGAATTGATATCATCAACTGCTTCATCACCATCCAGCAAATGTGTTTTAGACCACTGGTATGTGGTTGACAAGACCAACACCCCGCCTATCCTCGTAGCACCCATAAGCGCTTCCACAATCTTCGTTGGCGACTCACATTGATCTAGTACATTCAAACACACTGTGAGGTCATAGGAAGCGTCTACAGTGCTTGAATCGAATACTTGGTTTATCAATTTAAAGTTGATATGCGCACATCCAGAGGCTATTCCACTGGTGTTAAAGTCTAGCCAGGCTAACTCCTTCAATCCTTTGATATAAGGGAATGAGTGAACACCAGGGAAAGTAAGCAGATTCTTGAAGTTTGATAGTAGTCTTTCTGATGGTTCGACAAGGGTAATGTCAGATAGCGTAGAGTTATTTTTTACTAGTTCATAACAGTTTCTGCCTAAAGCTGAACCTACTTCTAACATGGTTTCAGGCATCAACTTTGTCTTTGCCAAGCTGTTATTGATTAGCTCAGCAATGGACACGAAAAAAGGTGACTGGATGAACGAGTCAGGGACTTGCTTAGAACAAGATTGAAGAGGTTCTTCGAACCCAGCTTCTCTTACTTTGTCGAGCCACTGAGCTTCAAAATACGCTGCCAGTCCTTTCTCGTCTAGATAGTAATCATCCACAAGTTTGTGTCCCTATTCCCATTTGCTAACGATCCTGAAACAAAATTGCTTAGTGCCCTTGTGTCGATGTCACCTAATAACGCGTTCTTCATATTATATATACAGCCAATATCCTTTTGACAAAAGGGTTGTAGCGCAATTTAATTAGCAATATTCGCTAACTATGCGCATGATAATTAGCATTTATTGCTACATTCTGTGCTACCTTAGATAGCATTAAATCCCAAATAATGAAACCTCCTTACATGTCTTTAAAAGATTTTAATGAACAGATTATACTTACCGAGCCTGATCTCGAAGTAACAGTCACTACTAACAGACGGAAGAGACAATTCAAAACCCGCCCGTTTACTGCTGTGGGACGCATCTACAACCAAAAAGGGAAAGTAATGGGTTATCCCCTTATAAGCACTTTACTTACTTTAAGCAAAGGTGAGCAGTGGCTTTATAACTTGATACATGAAAAGTTGGACTATACGAACAACATAGCCTTTTTACAGGTCGATTCACTAACCAAATCAGACCGACCTAAGATGTCAAAAGCGTTCAAACTACTACATGCAAAAGGACTTATTAAGCGAGTAAAGAGGGAGATGTACATTGTAAATCCAGATGCGGTGATCAATTTCGATAACTATGACGAAATCAAACGTAAATGGGACGCATGTAGTTAGTGATGAGGCTTCAAAATCGTATTGTTGAATCGATTGCGAAGCTGACCGATGATTAGTTCTGTAAAGATAGTATTATCGTAAATGTAGCTGTAGGGCTTGAGGTTAATCATCATTCAAAAGCAAATAAATCATCGCTTGCCACAAGTCCTTATATCGTGACTTCTACCTATTTGCGGCTACCCCATTCATTGCAATAGATCGTCGCTTCTACACCCTTCTAAGAACCGCTAATCGCAATTAAATACGTTAGCGGCTATACACCGTTATTTGTTACCTATAAAGCTTTCGCAATGAACATCTTGTATTGGATTAAACGTCGAACACACTTTTCTTGATCCCCACGTCTGGGTCGCAGATACCGTCTTTATCGATCAATACAATACGACCACGATTAGTAGGCTCAAACACCTTAGCGACATATTCAGCAACATCATCGCTGTACACCTCTTGTACATCCATAGCTTTACGATTGATACATAGGAATGGGTTTCTAACATCCATCAGTTTCTTCTTAGCAATGACTTCCTTCTGAAATAGTTCATAGTCTTTTCTAAGAGCTTCTACGTCACCCCCATTCTCTGCTAACTCTATCAAGAGTTCAATTGACAAGGTTTTCAATTCTGGCTGAGCTTGTTTTGATTGAATTTGTCTTTTCTTAGCCATAGATAACCTTTCATCTACAGATTGGATTAACTGCTCAGTATTAGTATCGAAATTAATCAGTAAATGAAAATGAGGTTGTCCACATTTCTGATAGTCTAGGCAGCCAATACCTTTCATGTATTTCGCTCTATTTCTTCGAAAAAACTTCTGATTAATTCTTTTAATTAATTCATTTAGAGACTTTGTAGCTTGCTGATCACTAATTAGTTTTATTGATTTATCTTTCTTTTTATCTATATTTTTAGTTTTTCTATCAGGGTGAATAAAGTTAATAGTCCAAAATAAGTTAGGTGATTGTTTCATCATTAAATCTTCATATGCAATTCTGTGTACTAAACTATTTCGATAGCCTGCTTCTTCATCCTTATTACAAAGACTGAGGTCTATATTGATTAGTTTATCTATTTCATTTTGTAGTTCAGGTGACTTAAAGTTGTACTTATCCATTGATACTATTCCTTACTATTATAATTATTAACTTACTGATATTGTTATATTTGTCATTGCTATTACTAAATATTAGATATAACTATGTCAAAGCGAATCTTCCTCGCTGTCCCAAAGCTTGGTAGTCCGATAGCAGCGCGAAGCATGGTTACGTTCTACAACTGAAATCATTACTTTCAGCTCTTTGGGCTGAGCCACCACTCAATGGTTAAAGCTCGTTGGTCAATCAACTACTAAAAAGTTTTTGCTTTATTTATTCATTTAAGTTTTTATCGCACTCAACTCTGTCGATTTCCCTATACGGTGATACAAACCATGAGTGGCGACTATGGTTATATTTATGTTTTCCGGGGGTTAAAATCCGTTGGATTACTACTAGAAGTAGAAGGTATGACGCAAACTACAAAAGCCACGAAAGCAGCAGCTGACAAGGCGTCGAAGATTAGAAACGAACTTCTCATAGTGGTTCGTGAGCAAGTGCTTGCTAAGCATTGCCCTCGTGATACGTCCTGTGGGCGCTGTCCTGAAATACAGGTGCAGAAATGCATGCCTTACAAGAGAATGGCGTGGCATCTGAATAAAGAAGGAATACCTTCCGCTCGTGGAAAAATACGGAAGTGGCAAGGCAATTCGGTAAAGAATTTATTTCGAAAAGAAGATACTAAAGTGACTCTTGGGATTGTGTCGCTGTTCAGCTAGGTGAAATAACAAGATATAGATCGATGAAGTTCGCATATGGGCTAAATAGACTCGATATTTGTCACCTTTCCTAGTTACACGCTTTCCCGTCAAATCATCATGAAGAAATGGATATTCGTTGAATAATTTTTTCAAGTTTGTCTTGTGAAAGCTTCGCGTTAAACCAGATAGAAAATTGACTGATAACTGTGTCACGTAGAGTATAGCCGTCTTCCAGTGCTTTTTTTATTCCTCTGGCTACTCTGTCGTATTCATCGAAGCATTCGTTTTCCTTGCAGCAGGTACTCATAGGGTCTATCTGGTACAAGCATAGCGAAATAAAAGACTGCGAATGTTGTTTCTTCTTCACGTAATTACCTTTTGATAATGATGTCACCACGATATTAGAAGCTAGCAAAATCATGATTGATGAATAGGTGTCCAGAGGTGCTTCTTGTTACGTTGTAGTCAGATTCAATGTCAGTGATTTGGCGCACTAAATCGACAACATGTTTGTCACTTCTGCTTCCTACTTGCGATAGAAAAAGCACTATTGACTTGCCTTTAATTCCATCCCATATCCATGATTCTGCAAGAATATCTAAACCTGCATAACGACATACGGAACTATGAAGAATGTGAGTTCCTTCATCGTATGGTAAATCGTGAAATAGTTCGCTACGCACAATAGTTAAAAACCCTTAGTTAAAACTTAGATTGAATGCCAGGGCAAGCTTCCATGACCACGTTCAGAGCGTTCAGGACACGCTGTGGAGTCGCAACATACCCCATTGATAACTTGGTCGCATCGATCTTGTAATTGTCTGTCAGCATCGCCTCAACGCTCATAGTCGCTGCCATCTGAGCCATTAATCCATCTGGGTCTTCCATACAGATGCCATTGCAACTGGCTGTGATGTTTTTGGGTACTAAATTAATCTTGGCAGAATTCCATATCACTTTATCAAAATGAATTATTTGAAATGTATTTCCAAGGCTAGGAATACTGATTTCTACAGAGCAGTTATTTAATTCCGCAGTTAATCCGCAACTAGGTCCCCATTGATTATCTGCACAATAAATGAATTGCACAGCCTCTTCTAAAGTTTGCGAATAACTAATATTGGAAATACCTGCCATTAAAAGAAATATCACTGAGTTAATTACTAATTTATTAATCATTTTTTCCCCAAGGTATTAATTAATTTTGTCGAGAATATTATTCAGCAAGAATTGCAGGGTTTATTTCAATATTGCGTAAAAATGTCCCTTTAATTGTTCCTTTAAATTTAATTAAATCGCCTTCTTTCAAACTTTCGATATGGGTGGCTTGAGCAAGGTTTTGCGTATAGACATCTGCGAATGTCCCTACTACCCCACTTCCGAAAGTCTGTACTCTGTAATGCCCTTGATTCCGCCTATCTACTTCATACACAGGAAGCTGCCATTCAATGGTTAGCCCGCTAATTTCACGCTCTAGATTTTCACGCTGTATATCTGTGTGCTCAGACATTAAAGAAAAGGCTTCTTCAAGCTCGCCAGAAGGCGATAGGGTTGATATTTCAGCTTGAGCCAGCACTTCTAGCTGCTCTTGTGTAGAAGGGCTCAAAAGGGCTGACAGGACACCTAGCACGATAAGTACGGTAAGTGCCTTGACGAATAGACTAGTCTTTAACGTTTCACCGCAATGTGGGCACTTCTTGGCAGACTTAGCGACTTCCTTTTTGCAGGATTTACATTGCTTCAAGTTCTTGCTTTCTTTAATTTCTTCCATATTGATTTCTCATCTAGGTGTGTCTGATGGGGCTTCCTGATTGCCATTAAAATCAGTGGAGGCGCAGCTTAGTAGTAACTGATTATAAACGGATATAGTCCAATTTAGAATAGTCTATAATGGTATATCTTGTGGCGGCATGTCTAATATCGGCATGTATAGAGATCAACAAGACAAGCATCATGTAGCCCTACGTGCCGAATTAAAGAATATTCGTATTGGGGCTAACCTTACTCAGGAAGAGCTTGCTATTCGTTTAGGTACGAAGCAGTCGTTTATTTCTAAGTATGAAAGAGGTGAAAGAACTTTAGACTTTATTGAAGTAGTTAGGGTATGCAATGCGTGTGGATATTCAGTTTCAAAGCTCATTGATACACTTAATTTGTCGAAACAGTAATGAGTGCGTATTCAAATCTAGTTTGCTAATCCCTTTTATATAGGCAAAATCAATATGGCAATCGAGGCTGGGTTTTACTGGGTTAAAGAGCGCAAGGATTCCCGATGGGAAGTAGGCGAATTCGATGGAGTGGCTTGGAATATTGGCCCACCTGATGGAGCTCAATTATTTGAAATAGGTCCTAGGATATATGAACCAAACTCGATAAATTAGCCAAGCCCAATAGTAATTTTTAGTAACATCATTAGTAACATTATACTTTTCATGCACCATTTTTAATGTTTAATATCAAATGCTTAATAAGCATAAAACAGTCCTCTTCTGGGCACCATTTAGCAAACACCCCAAATAAAAAGCCCCTGTCACGTCCATTGTGACAAAGGCTTAGATTCGCAATCGGCTGGTCCTTCAGCGCGATTACAACGAGTCGATGTACTCGTTCACTTCCTTCTTGGCTTCTTCCTTGTCCTTGCCGTAACGCTCTTGAACAATGCCTATTAAACGCTGCTTGTGCTTTCCATGTCAGCAAACGCTTCGACGATTTGCGCATACTGCTTCTCGCCGATTGGCTCTGAATTAACGACATCCTCGTCGCTAAATGCCACCTCTGGTGCCACGCGTTTTACATCCGCAGTGGTCACGATTGAGCCAGAGGCTTCCAATTCGACTTGCGGAACCGCGCTCGTTAGCTCTTCGCTATCAAGAGCCCCATCATTATTAGTATCCGCCTCGCTAAAGCTTGGGTGATGATCGGCCGCCACGAACCCGGAAGCGGTGAGAAGAAGTGTTGATGCAATGAGTAATGATTTTTTCATCCTGAAATCCTCGCATTGTTCAGTTATTTGAATTTGTACTTTTCCCAGTACACAGCTGAATAAAAGCAAGGGGTATGCCAAAACAAAAAAACATATAAAAACAATAAGATAGGGTTTTTGCGGTAAAAAGCACTGAAAGAGAGTGTTGTGCTAGCAGCACACTTCATCGCACAAAAATCCTATCCGGCAAACCCAGTTGAGCGTCGATTGCGAAATTTTATTTACCCACACGTTCTATATCGATAAGCATATGGCCACCCCTAACCTAGTAACAATATGATCTACAATGAGGCGCCAAGTTCAGCCTCAGTTAGCAGCGGCAAGTGTACACCTGTACGGTGCCCATATATAACGGTGTATGTCAGCACACTCTCGACGTAGTTGCGAGTCTCACCATAGGGAATCGTCTCAACCCAGACATCATAGGGCAATGGAGACTCCTGGCTACGGCGCAACCACTGTTTAACGCGATTAGGGCCTGCGTTGTAGGCGGCAGTTGCCAAAATACGATTGCCTTCAAACTCTTGCAATAATTGCGCGAGATAACGACTGCCTAAGCGGATATTAATAGCGGGGTCTAAAAGGTCTTGAGTAGACAGGCGCAAACCAGCCCTAGCAGCCATCTCTCGACCAGTCGCCGGCATCAATTGCATTAGACCCATTGCACCCGCCGATGAGCGAACATCGTGCATCAGCGCGCTCTCTTGGCGGGCGACTGCGTGCAACAGATGTGGCGCTAAAGAATGCTCTGCAGCAGATGTCCCGAAAGCCTCAGCATAGGCTAACGGGAAGCGTAGTTCTAGATCATTCCAGTACTGCACGCGAATCATTGCTTGTATGGAGTTGCGATGCCAGCCCCACTGTTCAGCGAGCTTACCGCTCGCCATGATCTGCGGCTGCGTCATCGCGCTGATCGCGTAATTCCACTCGTTGCGGGCAGCATCTTCATCGCCAATCACATAAAGTTCATAAGCTCGTTCAATTGCCGGCAGCGCCCTGATCTGCTCAATTTGCTCATCGCTAACGGCGACAGGCTCATGTGCAAATTGATAGTCGGCACCCAATTGATTTGCCGCTAGAAAACCAAAATAGCTACGATTATTCGCGGCAAGTCGCAAGAGATTGTGCGCCTCTTTCAAAGAATCGATATTCCCTGCCATCGATAACGCTCTAGACTTCCAGTATTGCCAACGATCCGTATCGCGCTGCTCTTGGGGAATACGATCGATCCACGCATGCACACGAGACCAATCTAGATCCCGCAGTGCACTGCGCACGATCATCGCAACGAGTGATTCAGTAATCAGGGCTGGCGACTCAAGCAAAATCGACTCGGCATGCTCAGACTTACCCTCTAACAATAACCGTTGCACAGCGTATTGCTGAAGAGACACAAACTCCTCAACGGGAAAATCGAAGTACTCGTCATACTCCTGCGCTTTTCGAATCGCTAACTGGGCATCGCTCACCGCCAACTGCCGTAAACCATACATGACAATCTCAGCCATTTTGGGTGTGCGAATTTTGAAAGCGGCAGCATCTTCCAATAGGTGTGGATTTCGGTCTACTTCCAAAAACAGTTGCGCAAGCGCTTGCTCTGTCTCTGGCATCAAAGTCGAGACATAGCGTGCTAAAGCGTTACGCCCGGCCCTAACGGTTTTACTGAAACGCTGCCAGGTAATCTCAGAGGTCAATCGTCCTTCGCCTATCCATGCGGCGAAAACTGGATCACAATTATTAAGCTGTGATCTGGAAACATTCCATAGGTCTTCGACCTCATCTAGTGCACTTTTATCGCCTGTTTGTAGTCGAGCGTACAGCGCATAACAGCTAAGCTCTGTATTGGTGTTATTAGCATTGTGATAACGCCGCACATCTGCCCAGCGCTCATTTAATGCCAACTGCCTTACCCATATCCGCTCCAAACGCTTACCAAGATAGCTGTCAGAGTTTTGAACTAGAAAGTCGTCGACTTCATTCGTTGGATGGTCGGGGTTCGCGATTGCCGAAATACGGGAATTGAGGTCGGCATACTGCAAGTATGCACGCAGGGGATAGTCATCTAGCAACGCAAGCAGCGTGCGGTATTCAGCAGTATTGCCTGCGTTAAACGCAGCCCGAGCCGAAAGAAATATCTCCCGCTGTTGCTCGCGAACTAGCGCTTGTTCATTATTGCTCTGCCCTAGGGCACTAGCGCAGAGCACTCCAAAGAGCCCCACGCATTGCAACAATGCTGGAAGTTTTAAGCGATTACTCATCCAAAGAAACCTTTTGCGCTACGGCCTTTGCCTTTGATCAACAATCCTACCATTACAAGGGCTATTTAGAACATGAACCCACCGTTATTCCCGCCCTATATTGACGCCCTTTTAACATGCATATAATATACATCTTTTCAAAGCGACACACCCATGGAGTCAGAAATGCAGCAAAGCGAAGTGATTAGCACTGTAAAAAGCACCGCGCCAATCCTAGCCACACATGGAGAGGCCATTACCAAGTTATTCTACAAAAAGCTTTTTGCAAATCATCCAGAATTGCAAAATACCTTCAATATGGTCAATCAAGTGGACGGCAAAGGAGAGCAAGCTCGCGCACTCGCCGATTCGGTGTTCAAGTATGCAAGCTATATCGATCAACTTGATGAACTTGGCCCGATGGTAAAGCGTATCGCTCACAAGCACGCCAGTCTTGCTGTCGCCCCAGAACACTACCCTATCGTTGGCAAATTTCTGCTCGAAGCCATTGCAGAACATTTGCACCTAGATCCTAGCGATCCCGTTATCACCGCATGGGGAATCGCTTATGGACAACTGGCAGATATTTTCGTTGTGACCGAGGAACAAATTTACACTGACAACAGCAAAAAACATGGCGGCTGGAGAGGGTTCAGAGCATTCGAGATCAGCAAGATTGAAGCAGAATCTCATGATATTAAATCATTCTATCTGACCCCTCAGGATGGCAAGGCTATTGCCAGTTTTTCGGCAGGACAATACGTTGGGGTCAAAATAGAAACACCAGCCGGATCCTATGACCATATTCGCCAGTACTCTCTATCAGCGGCGCCCGGAGAGGACTTCTATCGCATCACAGTAAAAGGCGAAGCCAACAACGCACAATTCCCAGGGCAAGTATCTAACTATTTGCACACGCTCAAAGTGGGCGATATTGTATTTCTGCAACCCCCGACTGGCGAGTTCGTGTTACAGGACAATGATCGTAGCATCACTTTCATCGCGGGCGGTGTCGGGATCACACCTTTAATGAGCATGCTGTTAAGCAAAATTAAGAACGGCGACAAGCTTGAACATGTCCGTTTCATTCAATGCTGTCGTGACGCTGACCACCATGTGATGAAAAATACACTAGAGACTCTCGCACAGCGCCACGGATTTACTTATAAAGTCGCCTACGAATTGTCCGAAGGTGCAGACCATAAGGGATATCTAACAAAGCAAACACTAAGCCAATGGCTACCAGACCTAAATGCTGATGTGTATTTTTGTGGCCCTCGGCCGTTCATGGGAGCCCTCAACGAGATGCTGCAGGCCATCGGTTTTGAAGAATCACAGTTACATCACGAAGTCTTCGGCCCCACAACGCCGCTGAACTAAACTAGGAAGGAGTATCCACCTCTGTCTAATTGGCATACCATTGTCATTTAGTGAAGGTGGATACAAACAACAACCTAGAACGAATAAGCGCATGCGACTGACACAACATACAGACTACGCCCTACGGGTTCTTATTTTTCTGGGCTTAAAAAATGGTGACCTTGCGACTATTCATGAGATTGCCACTTCCTATGATATTTCAAAGAATCATCTGATGAAGGTCGTACAGAAACTGGCTAGTGAAGATTACATCGAGTCGGTTAGAGGTGCAGGCGGAGGTATTCGTTTAAGCCGAGCACCCGAATCGATAAATCTTGGCGATGTCATCAGCACGATGGAAGCAGATGCAGGACTCGTAGAGTGCCTGCGTCCTGCTAACGCTTGTGTCATCACCCCAGCTTGCTCGCTGGCCGGGATTTTGAAATCAGCGGCCGCCGCCTTTGCCGCGGAACTGTCTAGACACACACTTGCCGATCTCTTGCCTGCCAATAAGCGCAAAGAGTTTTATTCGCTGCTCAATTTCACCGATATTACGCATTAACCATACTGGCAAGATTTGCCAAAGCATTAAGACTAGAGATCACGGCGCCCTCTTGCCACCCCTGCAAATGCGTCAGGTGATCCCCCGCAAATATAAAAGGACCGTCGGGCTTTTGCAAAATACTCGACGGGGCTGAGCTACTCCACCCCCCCATACTATAGGGCACTTTCGACCAAGCCACAGAAACCGGTCGGCTGAGGTTTTGCCGGTAATTAGGATGTACGCGCTCACCTTTGGCGAGCGCAAATTCACTGCGCTGTTGCGGGCTCATATTGGCAAACCGCGCTGCGTGCTCACCGCCAAACAAATACGATCCGACAATGACACCTTGGCTCATACCAAAACCGCCAGAGGGATACCATAGTTGCAATATCTCTGGGTCCGTCCAGCTGATGCCTCCATAGATATCTTCCAACTCCCAGAACCGCGGTGATTGAAAAGCAATCTTAGTCGGTGCGGCGTACTGCACTTGTGCGATTTGAATCTTGGCCTGTGTGCTGAAGTCATTTGGAATCTTAAACAACACACTAGGGGGTATGGTGACAATGGCGTAATCGGCTTCAATAGCGCCGACTTGCTTACCCACTTTTCCTTCTACTCTGACCCCATTGGTGGTTCGGCGGATTGCAGTAACTTCGGCGCCATAGGTTGACTCCTCAGCGACCTGTTCGGCCAATGCATACGCAATCTTATCCATCCCTCCCACAGGCTGCATCATCGTGGCTGCTTGTTCATATGTCTGGGCAAAATTGGCGGCAAAGGGAACTCGAGGATGAAAAATAAAGTCTTCAAACTTCAACGCTTGCTTTGCCACCTCGCCAGTCAAGCCTCCAGACCCAGGCACTACCCCTGCGCGAGTACTTCCCGAGTACTGCCAGCTATTGTCTAATGCCCCAAAATCTTTGAGCACCTCCAATACGTAAGCTCTTTCAACATTGCTAATTTCACCATTAAGGGCATTAGCATTAATTGCTTTCGCGAGTAGTGAGGCAATATTTCCTCGCAATGCTGCTTGCACCTCTCTCCCCCGAACGGGCTGCCCCGCAAAGGCACTCGTGCTGTGAAGATATGCTCCAGGATTGTCATTGACCAACGCTTGCAAAGGCACCTTGAGTTCTCGACAGATGCTTAGAAGGTGCTGATGATGCTGCGAGATGCGCGCTGCGCCAGCATTAAAGTACAGCTCATCATGGCTGTCGAATTGGCAGACCTGCTGACTATCAGTTTCAGTCAGTACCGAGCCGGCACGCACTGTATGGTTGCGTCCACCAGGCCGCGCTCTCGCCTCAATGAGATAAAAAGGATAACCCGCCTTTTTGAGCTCGTACGCTACATAAAGGCCAGAGATACCGGCTCCAAGTATGGCGATAGTAGGTTTATTGGCACTGGCGTTTTGAGATGCACTGGCTTGCCATCGCTGCTTGTTGATAGCCGCCTGAGCATCCTTGGGCACCAACAAGCCCATCGTTACCATCGCTTGATATACTGCTGCGCTTCCGCCTAATGAGCCTATTGCATGGAGAAACTCTCTGCGGCTTTGAGGTTTTTCTTGGCTCATACTCAGAGCTCCAAGACTTCCGGAAATTTGACCACAAAACGTGTAGGGTTTGAGCGGTGAATTACTAACGCTCCACCAAGTTGATCCACAATCGTGCGCACAAGATGAAGACCAAGCGAGTTCGAATCTCGCAGCATGAAACTCTCAGGGAGGCCGACCCCTGAATCTTCAATGTAAAATTCCAATTGATTATCACCACAATGTTGCAAGCCCAAACTCAACACGCCTGACATCCCGTTCGGAAAAGCATGCTTAAATGTATTGCTCACCAACTCATTGATGATCAAACAAAGAGGAATACCTTTATCTAGAGGGAGCGCGACTTCGCTGACATTAATCGTGATGTTAATTTTGCTGATATCTATGCCGTAGGAACGAGTCAAATTCTCTAGCAAGTTTTCCAAAACGCTCTGGAATACTACTTTTGAAAAATCTTGTGACTCGTAAAGTATTTGGTGAATCATCGCGATCGAGCGGATGCGATTTTGACTATCTTGAAATGCCGCCAGAACCCGCTCGCCCGTCACTGTTTCTGATTGCAAGCCGATTAGACTGTCAATGATTTGCAGATTATTTTTAACGCGATGATGAATCTCGGATAACAAAACCTCTTTCTCTTTCAAGGTTGCTCGCAGTTTCTCCTCTTGCGCGCGCCGCTGCGAAATATCAACAACAGAGGCCAAAATCATAGTTCCGAGCTCCGAGTCCAACTGGTTTAAACCAATCTCAACGGGTATCTCTGCGCCAGACTTATGCACGCCAAGCAACTCTCTACCTCGCCCCATGGCCCGCGTCGATGGCGCCAGAAAATAATCGTGGCGCAACTTGGCATGCGCTTGGGAAGAACGCGCAGGCACTAGCATCTCAATGGGTTTGCCTACAAGCTCATGCTCCTCATACCCAAACAATAACGCCATGCTCGCATTGACCATAAGAATATGGCCGATGCCATCGACTAGCACCATTGCACTGGGAGAGGCGTTCACTGCCAATTGCATCGAACGTCGAGTCTGCGTTTGACTTGATTCAAGAGTCATGATGATTCACCAACGGCTCAGCCTGAGGTCATAGAGACCTTGCGCTTCAGCAAGAAGCTCTCAACGTCATGGGTTGCCATGGGGCGTGCAAAGAAAAATCCCTGTATGGCTTCACACTCAATTGCTTCCATAAAATCGCACTGGCTTTGAGTTTCTATTCCTTCCGCAATGATTTTTAGGTTCAACTTTTGTCCCATTGCCACTATGGCGGAAACAATAGCTCTGCTTTCCTCATTGTTAGGCACGTCATTCACGAATGTTTTATCAATTTTTAGGCGCTTAATGGGCAAAGACTTCAAAGAGCTGAAACAGGAATACCCTGTACCAAAGTCATCAATTGCTATCGTTAGCCCAAGTTTCTCTAGCTCAATGAGATTGCTGATGGTCTGCTCTGCATCTTGCAAACAGGACTCAGTAATTTCTATCTCAAGAAGATTCGCCGTCACTTGATGACGTTGCATCACTGACACCAGAGCTCCAACGAAATTGACATCTTGCAGCTGGCGAGGTGAAACATTGATAGCCACTGGCACTACACTTAAGCCTTCGTCGAGCCACTGTCTGATTTGTTGACACACCACTTCCAACACCCAGCTGCCAATCTCAATAATTAAGTCGCTTGTCTCAGCAACCGGAATGACTTCGCCCGCAGCGACTAAGCCCAACTCGGGGTGCACCCATCGCAGCAATGCTTCCAGACCTATCACTTGCTTATTCACAATGTCGTATTGCGGCTGATAGTGAATAAGAAACTGTTGTGCGTCTATGGCTCGTCGAATTTCCAGCTCGCGCTTTAAGTAGCGCTCAGATCTTTGGGTGAGTTCGCGATGATAGAATGCAAAGCGGTTCCGCCCTCTATTTTTCGCCGAGTACATAGCTGTATCGGCCATCTTAATTAGCTCATCTTTATTGCTAGCGTCTTTGGGGTAAATGCTAATACCGATACTAGCCTCAGGTATAATCTCTGTACCAAGCAAGCGTACCGGTTTCTTCAACGCCTCTAAAAGCTTGCTAGCGATAAAACTCAAGTCAGATTCAGTTTTGAATCGATCGATAATCACAATAAATTCATCGCCGCCGATTCGGCATAAAGTATCGACTGCGCGAGTCTCAGACCGCAATCGCTTCGCGACTGCCTTCAAGAGCACATCCCCGGTTTGGTGCCCTAGCGTGTCATTGACTAATTTGAAGTGATCCAAGTCTAAGAACAGTATCGCTAATTCTGTTTCATGACGTTTCGCGTTCTCAACTGCAAGCTCAAGCCTGTCCATAAATAGATTGCGGTTTGGAAGGCTTGTCAGGCTATCGTAGTAGGCAATGCGCGACAGTTTCTCTTGAGTAGCTCTAATTTCAGTAATATCAGAGACTATTACTACATAGTGCCCAAAAGAACTGATTGCTTCGGGAATGCAGCTTATATTGATCCATGCGTAGAGATACTCATGATTAGCACGAAAGGTCTTCACCTCTCCCTGCCAATATCCATGCGTCGCCAAACTCTCTTGCAGATCTTTGCTGGCACTCTGCCCAATTGCCTCCGGCTCTATAAGAGTTAGAATTGAGCCAAGCTCTTCCTCCTTGTTGCGACCAGTGATCCGAGAAAAAGCGGTGTTATTGCTCAAGATGCGTTTTTCGCTATCTAGAATAACGATCCCGTCAGCACTACACTCGTACACCAAAGCCGCCTGCTTTAAGCTTTGTTGGGCAATTCTGCGCTCAGTTTCATCTTGCAGTACTCCCACCACTTTGATGCCAAACTCGGTTTGAAACGACTTACCGAACATAGCAAGCCAGCGCTGCCCACTAAAGGGGTCGTTGATTGCAAACGACAGCTCAACGCTTAAACCTGGCGCGTGGACAATGCTGCGGATATCGGTAAGCACACGCTCTTTATCAGCGGGAACGATATGCTCTGAGATATGCTGCCAGTCAGCAATTTTGCTGCTAATACCATCTGGGGCATAGGAGACGATGACATCTGCGGTCTTGGCATGGGCCTCCCAAGTAGAGAGCTTGCCTGCATCCAATGCTAATTGCAGATGCATCTTAGTATCACGAATATTTTTATCAGCCTGGCTTTTTTCGAGGGCGACTTGAATACATGCGTGCAATTCGCGCTCTGAATAGGGCTTAATCAAATAACCATAAGGTTTAGACTCTTTGGCGCGCAGCAAAGTGCTGTCTTCGGAGTAGGCGGTCAGAAATATTACGGGGATGTGATATTGATCATAGAGTGTTTTGGCAACGTCTATGCCGTCGGTATTGCCTTGAATATGAATATCCATTAAGACAATATCAGGTTGATGCTCATCCACCAAGACCAAGGCCTTTGTTGCGCTAGAAGCCATTCCTATCACGTTGTAACTTAATTTATTCAGCCTGCGCTTAAGGTCCAACGCAACAATGTTCTCGTCCTCTACTATGAGAATCTTAGCATCCGGCATTTAGCACCTTTGTTTGCCTTTTTAGAGGTAAGCAATTATTGATCTAGCAGTCAGATTACGCATTGTCGCCAATTCGATCAATCTATTTTGAAACTAATGATCTTTTCTAGCAGCTATAGGAATATCGGCCGAATCATAGTTTTCTTCAAATAAATTGATCCACCGATCAGTCTTTCTGCCAAAGATCATCATTTGCTTATAATGACTCTCATCCTCGGGTGGACGAAGCACTAGGTCTAATAAAAACATCACAATGCTGACAGGGCTCATAATAAGATCCCGTATCGCATCAGCTGCGAGCTTTAACTGGAAAATTAATAAACAGCGCACGCTTCTAATTGGCGTGATTGGCCTTTTTGACACGGGCAGTCCCCTATAGAGTATTACTTCAGATTATTGACGGCTAACGAACGCGCATAGGCGCGATTGTTCTATCTAGCATCGAAGCCAAGGTACTCAGGGTCAATGCTAGAACAACCACAAACAGCAGTGTATCTAAGATTGGGGATATTGACACCATTGGCCCTAAACGAGATAGGGCAATGATTATCAATGGTAGGAAATAGAACACGCCGTTCCAGCGACCAAGAAAACTCATTCTTAGCTGCTTCTGCCGATAGAGAAAATAGGAATCCACAACGTATTGTGAGAAGGCGAGCACTATCAGTATTGGTAACCAAGGGTAGATTAAACCGGCATAAACAGCGCCAAAAAGCCCTCCTGTGACAAATAGGAAGTCAGTAGTATGGTCAAATAATTGTCCGCGAGCAGAGGCGGTGTTGAACTTCCTAGCCGCTTTTCCGTCAAAATAGTCACTGGCAATTGCCAGCATCAACATGACGAGCAGACTCGCATTTGGCAAGAGCTTTGGATCCGCACAGGACCACGCCACAGGGATCACCAGTAATAGGCGCAGACCTGTGAGTAAATTAGCTATCAACTTCCGAACAACTCACGCTGCGCACGACGCCAGAACACAAGGCCAATTGCCGCATTGAACAATATAAAGAAGTTATGCTGTACAAAACCGAAAGCCGCCATTTGTCCTTCGTTCTCGGGGAACAACACCACCCAAAGAGTAATAGCAGCAGCACGCATCGGGGTAGGTACTGCAGCCGCAAAGAAAATAACAGGCAATATTCCAATCATCGCGCCTATATCGGCCTCAACTCCAAACAAGTTCAACGCAGTTGTATACACAACAATTGCGGCAATAATCGCAGGTGAGCGCAGGCAGAAAAACGCAGCATAATGCCACGGCTTGGCCAGCCTAAAGGCGTGCAGGATTTTCTTTTCACGCAGCGCGCTACCTGGCAGGATTTTTCCTTGAAAGTACAGAATCCAAAGCACCAAGAATATGCCGGCCGCCCCTGCAATATATGGAATCAACCCAAACACATCTGGAAGCAAACTGCTGGTGAAGACGAAACCGATGCTAGCCCAAACTAGCAGATAGAAAATTTCGCAGAACATGATAAACAACATCACCGAACCAGTTTCCCAGCCTGGTACCTTGTCACGCTTATTCAAATAATATGCCATGGCACCTTTACCGATCTGCTCATTGAAGATCGAGATAATATAAGAGCTACCACGAATCGGCATGATGTCACGGTATTTGATTGGCGCGATAAACCAGTTAAGAGCTTTAGTGATCACCAGCGTATCGATCGCAAAATATGCCAACGAGTAGGTCATCATCAACAGCATCCAAGGCACCCACTGGACACTCGCAAATACTTGCCCCATATACTCTATAAGACCAAGGCCTTCGCGTGCAGCAGCGCCGTTCAGTCTGTAGTACAGGTACACAAAACATAGCGCTGTAAGAACTAAGAATATTCCTCTTTGTACCGCACTGGGCTTTTTACGTGGCGCTGTTTCCGGGGCCTCAGGAGGGATAGAGTTTTCAGGATTTTGGACATTTGAATCAGTCATAATTTTGCTTCTTATTTTGTAATGAATTTTTCTAAAGTCTTTTGTAGCGGCGTCAAAGTCACGCCAAGTGCTTGATCACCATTGTGAGCTACCACCTCATCCATAGTAATCACATCAATCACAGTGGGAGACATCCCACCTGGTTTGAATATGCCACGAACAGTCGCTGCAAATTTTGCAACACCTATTGGGAATGAACCTATCGAGACAGTGTTACCACGCATTGCAGCAGCCATCGTTATAATTTCACAATATTGCGCTGGCGTTGGGCCGACCAACTCATGAATCTCACTGCCACTGCGCTTTGCATTACATGCATTAAGAACGGCAACGCACAGATCATCAATATCCAATGGACGCATCGTATAACGCCCACCCCCTAACAATTTAGGCTTAAGGTTAGAAGATGCCCATTTAATCGCCTCAGCACCTGCTGCACCTGGCCCCAACAAGATTGGCGTTCTAATAATCGTAGAGGAAACCGCAGAGGCGGCAACAAGTTTTTCTGCGTCTGCTTTTGATTTGAAATAAGCATTTTCGGAATCTACACTTGCGCCTACAACGCTAATAAACACGACATGCTGGACTCCCGCTTTCTCCGCAGCAGCTAAAACTGCTGCGGTGGCATCAACATTGGCACTTTTATAAGTTGAACCTTTGCCTTCCATCAGAATCCCTGCCAAATGCACTAGACAATCAGCACCAGCTAAAGTTTTTGCCAAACCTTCGACATCGCTATAAGAGATTACACATGGCTGCACACGATCAGAATCTGGAAATGATTTGAAGGCACTTTCTGAGCGCGCCCCTGCAATTACAGTATCTTCGCTATGGGTAAGAATGTGTTGAATAAACGTTTGGCCGACACGGCTATTGGCACCTGTAATCGCGATTTTCATAGTTTGCTACCTTTGCACTTTCTTGTAATTATCGTTGCTTGCTTGAATTGGTCAGGCGCTCTGTTCAGTAAGCGGCAGGCGTTTGTTGATTTGTAATTTTCTTGCAGGCGTATTCTCAATATCCTGCAAACCGCCAGCACTCATCGCGCAGGCTCGACGCTCTGGCGATGCGTCGGCGTAAAGCGTCGTGCGCATTCTCGGGGTACGACGCAAATTACTTACGCTTTGCTCGATTTGCTCTGGCGGCCATTCCTGACCATAACTTGCTCCGGCGGCACGAGTGATACTTTCATTCATTAAGCTGCCACCTAGATCGTTACAACCGGCGTTGAGACAAGCTACGACACCTTCACGCCCCATCTTCACCCATGACGCTTGAATATTATCGATACGTCCGTGAAACACTAAACGTGCCACTGCGTGCATCAACAAGGCTTCTCTAAATGTAGGCCCTTTGCGTGACCGCCCTTTAAGATAGAGCGGTGCTTCCATATGCACATAGGGCAAAGGAACAAATTCTGTAAAGCCGCCCGTACTCTCTTGCAGGTCTCGAATTACTCGCAAGTGGCGCGCCCAATGCATTGGCGTTTCTATATGCCCATACATAATCGTTGCAGTCGTCTTAAATCCAACTTTATGCGCGATTCGCATTACCTCTAGCCATTCATCGCTTTGCAGTTTGTCTGGACAAAGATCTGCACGCACATCGTCATGGAGAATCTCTGCGGCAGTCCCTGGCAATGTATTGAGCCCTGCTAGTTTTAACTGCGTTAAAAACTCCTCAAGACTGACACCAAGTGTCTGTGCACCCTGCCACACCTCTAGAGGGGAGAAGGCATGAATATGCATATTCGGTGTCGCCTCTCGCACTGTGTGCAAGATATCGATATAGGTTTGCCCCGTATAATCTGGATGAATACCACCTTGCATACAGACCTCGGTGGCACCGCGATCCCACGCCTCTGTGCATCGACGCGCAATTTCCTGCGCGCTTATATCGTAAGGCTTGCCGCGTAGATCCTCACTGTGCTTCCCTTTTGAGAAGGCACAGAACTGACATTTGAAATAACACACATTGGTATAATTGATGTTGCGGTTCACAACATAGCTCACCACATCGCCATTGACAGCTTGGCGCAAACTATTTGCTCGTTGAGCGATAAATGCAAAGTCTTTACCGCGTGCTTCGTACAGGGTCGCGATTTCTGCTTCGCTAATCGCCACTTTCGCCTCACAGCGCGCGACAATTACACGCACATTTTCTGAGACATCCTGCCCAGCGACCTGCTCGCTTAGCAAGGCTGCTTCGATGGCAGGAATTTGCGTGCTTTCACCGGGCATCCAAGCATCGCGCCGAGCATAGCCACTGCTATCTAACTGCCGCAGCACTGCACTACGCACTCGGGAATCTAGCCACTGAACAGGGTCAGTTGCGTAGTTGGGGTAAATGGTCAGGCGTTGTTCTAAAAACTTTCCAGCGGCCGCGGTTTCCCGTGCAAGCGAATCTAAGTGCGGCCATGGCGCCTCTGGGTTTACGTGATCAGGGGTCAACGGCGACACGCCACCCCAATCATCAATTCCTGCGGCAATTAGCTGCGGCAACACGCCAGGGCTTAAATTGGGCGGCGCTTGAATATTCATATCAGCGCCAAAAATAATGCGAGCAACAGCGATGGTCCAAAGCAATTCGTTCAAATCCGGCTCTGGCGCTTGCGACATTTTCGTCTCAGGTTTCGCACGGAAATTTTGAACGATTATCTCTTGCACATGGCCATATTTTTCATGAAGCTGGCGAATGGCCAAGAAGGACTCTATTCGCTCTAGACGCGTTTCTCCAATACCAATCAATATTCCTGAGGTAAAAGGAACCTTGGCCTTGCCAGCGAGTTCAATAGTCTCTAAACGCACTTTTGGGTCTTTGTCTGGCGAGCCATAATGAGGCATGCCTTTTTCACACAGACGGGTTGAAGCTGACTCCAACATTATGCCCATTGACGCACTAACCGGTCTTAGTTTTTCAATCTCTTGCGCCGTCATGCAGCCAGCATTGATATGTGGAAGCATGCCCGTTTCTTCTAACACGCGCCGGGCGACTTCCTGCACATAGTCTAGCGTTGTCGCAAAGCCCATTTCGGCCAAGGCATTGCGCGCAGCACTATAACGAAGCTCAGGTTTCTCGCCCAAGGTAAAGAGAGCTTCCTGACACCCAAGCGCAGCACCTTGCCGACAAAGCTCTAATACTTCATCAATCTGCAGGTAGGCTTGCTCAATTCGTTTAGGAGTTTTTGCGAAAGTACAATAATGACAAACATCACGACACAGATGCGTAAGCGGAATAAACACCTTGCGCGAATAGGTGATTAACTGCCCATGCTTTTCATCGCGCAAGCGAGTCGCCACGCGCGCAAGCACGTCAGTTTCTTGTACGTCCGCCAAGGCTAAAGCCTCGGCGTCAGTCAGATACTTGCCCGACAGTATTGAATCACTCACGCTTACGCCCCTTACTACAAATGAAAGGCAATTGCCTATTGTTTAGCGTGGTACGTAAGGTCGGCCGATAATCAAAGAAGGATCTACACCTTCTTTAGGCACTAGTTTTTGCGGGCGTCCTGCCTGGTTATCGGCACCATAGAGATTTCCATGCTGATCGATAGACAGAGAGTGCATCTCAATCCACATATCAGGACCTTCGACCGGCAGGTTAAAGACATATGTTGAATTGCCTTCTAGGTCAAACTTCACCACTTTTGGCGGCTGTAGGTCAGTAACCCATGCAGCACTCTCTGTGACGGTGATATCTAGTGGCAAGCCAAGCCCAGTCCATGTTTTTACATACTCAAATGTAGGATAAGCCGCTGAATTTCTTGCCGCCGTTTGCTTGAATACTTTCACGTCCTTCTTATCACGATCTAGGGCGTAAAGATGCTCATTCGGCCCCAAGGCTAGCGAGTGAACGCTGGCGAATTGATGCGGCTCATCGCCACCTTCACCGAACTCAGAGATGTAATGGCCATCAGGCCCACGCACAACGATACGCTTATTGGCGCCAAGTCCATCTGCCACTAGAATTTTACCGTCGGGTAAAAAAGCGACATCTTGTGGTAAGTCATAGTGTGTTTCATCTTTAGCAGAGACGTTCTTTTCACCCAATGTCATGAGCAATTTATCGCCGTCATTAGAGAACACATAGATGATATGACCCGTTTCATCTACCAACCAAAGGCGTTTCTCGGGGTCATAGGGACTGATACGCAGCTTGTGAGGGCCTGGGCCGTCAGTACCTGTGAACAGATGATCCCAATGGTCCCATACTTCTTGAACCTCACCTTCGCTATTGATGACATAAAGAATGTTGTTCCAAACACGACCGCGCCCACGCAAAACATTCCAGCCCATAGAGCCAGCGAAGGTTGTGTAGTCTGCAGGGAGAGGGTTAGGCAGCTCAGTTTCGCCGCGCTGTAATACGAAAATGCGATCGTCAGATTCAACAACGATGCTAGATGTGCCACCAAAAGTGAAACCCTCAGGAGCGAAAGGTTTCATCCAAGATTCGGTTATAAAATCATACGGACTTGGGCCTGCTTCGACGAGCTCTTGCCCTATCGCAGGTATTGCCAAAGTTCCAGCCATCAACCACGCCGCTACGCAGCTTGCCTTTTTCATGCAGATACTCCACTCAATTGCGGTCAACGACTTTTTGTCATCGAGTGTTATTATTGTTCTCCCGCTAGGGCTCTGTTGAGTTTACAGAATACCGAACAAATCTCAATACGCTGTTACAGACAGTTTCAACTCTGTACTGCGTAAAGACCTTCGGGTAGGGTGTGGGCAATGGCAAAAGTCATCGGCTTTCTATACTTATTGAACCTTTGTTAAACGCGGCCTATTTAGCCTATGAGCGCACAGCATCTCGCATTTCTTACAATCCGCCACCTCATTATCTTGCTGGTTAGCTGCACCTGCACGCCTGCATTATTTGCGGCGCAAGACCCTGTAGCCAATGGCCGCAAAGGCCCATTGCGCCCTAATTTTGAAGGCTCTTGGGAAAAAGACTTTGCCCGCAGCGACAAATGGGATGAAGAACTGCAACGCACAATTGACCAACTTAATAGAGAAATGGAACGCAGCCAAGGACGCGGCGACTCGGGCGCAGGCTTCAGTAGCCCAAGAAGAAATGCAGGCAATCTTATATCCCATGCCCGGCTGGCAGAGTTGATCACCCGTCAAACCACGATGCGTATTATTCAATCAGATGACGAAGTTCGCATAGAGCGACAAGGAGACGCTGCATTGATTTGCAGCACCTTAAGTAGCGACGCTAATAGCTTCGAAAGCCCTCACGGGCAGGAATATTGCGGCTGGGATCGCCAACAACTTGTCTTTCAAATCGTCCTTGCTGATGGCGTCTATATTGAACACCGATTTAGCGTGGACCCAAGCGGAGACAGCCTGAGCATGCTTACTAGCGTCTCTAGCCGTAACTCACTGCCCTTTAATCTAATTACTTTCTACAACGCCTATGACGCACCTGAGGATGGTATTCACTGCGTGCAAACACTGAGCCGCGGGCGAGTGTGTAGCGCGAAAACCCCGGGGGACGGCAACAACTGATGTTCCAGCTTAAGCTTTCTGCAGTTGTCTCTAGCATTGCATTGCTCATAATTCAGTCCTGCGCGAGCTCTCCGACACCAGAGCCCAAGATAGGCCCACCGCCTGTCGGGCAAGTAACACTGGAGAGCAGCAACTCTGGCCCTAACGAATTGCAGGCGCTCAACATCGGCATTCAGGTGTTCAATAACTTGGAGACCAACGAGGACTTGGAGCGCAGCGGCGCGGCCATATTTGCCCAGATCCGTGACACCGAGACACAGTATTTGCCTGTCGCGCTCCGCAGCACCCTTCTAGATTCCAATCAGTGGGGAATTGTTCGCGTGTTGCCTGAAGCAGACCCATCGATGGACTTACAGATCACCGGAACGGTGGTTCGCTCAAACGGGCTTGAGCTACAGATACAGATTTATGCCGTAGATAGCGCAGGCAATGTCTGGTTGGATCGCTTATATGCAGATGCAGCAAGAGTTGCCGATTACCCAGACGCCGCTCCCTCGCTCATGGACAGAGGCGGCATCACCTACAACGAAGACCCGTTTCAAGACATCTATAACGCCATTGCTAACGATCTACTCACCTATCGAAACCAATTAGATGCCAATAGGCTGCGACAATTACTCACCGTCACCCAAATGCGCTACGCAAGCGATCTTTCGCCAGATGCCTTTCAGCAGTTCTTAAGCACTGATCCACAAGGCCTGCTCACTGTAAACCGACTACCTGCAGAAAATGACCCTCTGCTTGGCCATGTAAGGGATATTCGCGCGCGCCATGATGTCTTTATCGACACCATTGACGAATACTACGAATCTCTCTACCAAGACCTTAAACCTATTTATGATATTTGGCGCCAATACTCCTTTGAACAAGTTAGCGAAGAGCGCATTAGTGCCGAGCGAGCCCGCAGTGGTAATACTGACAGAGGAAGCTTTGAAGCAATGAGCCAAAGCTACAACCGCTATAAATGGAGCAAAATCTTCGAACAAGAGTTTGTCGCCTTGGCCTCTGGCTTTGTCAGCGAGACAGCTCCGGCAGTATTGGAGCTCAGCCGCAACGTAAACGGTTTGACTGGCCCTGTCGAAGAACAATATGCCCAATGGCGCGTGTTGTTACGCGGGCTTTTCGAATTAGAGCGTGAAGGGGTAAACTCTCTGCCCTCCACTACCGCTCCCTAAGGATTGATTGCCCCAAATGTCTTCTACACGTCTGTTTTTCGCTGCATTGATGGCGTTACTCACAAGTCTTTCCACTGCAGCAATCGCCCAGACGGATCGCGTTGATGCCGTTCGTACTCCTTTCACCACAACCGTGCAAGAACAGTGGCTAAAACAAGTGCTTCCGGAAGCAGAGCGCTTTTCCGAAAAATCAGGGGAACCGCCTGTTTATCGCGCCTATAGAAATGGCGAGAATGGCGAAGAAGTCCAGATTGGTTTTGTTTTCCTTAGCGCAGACGCACCACCTGAAGAAAAAGGCTTCGCCGCTCCAATCGACATGCTCATTGGCATGGATATGGAAGGCGTGATCACCGGCTTGAAGGTGTTGAACTACACCGAGTCCTACCGCTATTCGCTGGGCGACTTTGTTGCAGAACCTGCTTTTCACGAGCAATTTCCGGGCAAACCTATTACTGACGAGTTTCGCATTACTCAAGATATCGATGGAATTACTGGCGCCACAATGACTAGCTATGGCATTAGCCAAGGTGCACGCGGAGCGGCTAGACGTGTCGCTACCGCCTATCTTGGCTACCAAGAAGTTGATGACGAAGTCTTGGCCTGGGCAGCCAATGGTCGCGCGAAATTACAAAGCTATACATGGGAGTCCATGCTTGCCGCCGACATGGTAAAAACGTTCACTATTCCCATGCCTGCCGAGCAAGAACTAAAACTCTCCGCCACCTATATGGGCGACCCAGTTCTCGGCGAATTTCTAATTGGTGACGCTGCCTACCAACGTGCTGACCGCGATGCGCGCGCTCGCCTAGGGAGCAATCACCTGATATTGATCGGCGCTGTCTCTTATACACATCTGACGCTGCCGACGAGCGATCTAGTGTAGA
>CAJXSF010000040.1 GCA_913061515.1 uncultured Gammaproteobacteria bacterium
TCGTCGGCAGCGTCAGATGTGTATAAGAGACAGCACAAGGAACAGTGGTATGAATCGCGGGCAGGCCCGCTCCCACATGAGGCACTGATCTTGAACAGGGGGGCACTTACCTGCAGGTGGGTGGCACATAGAATTCATCATTCAAAATTTGCTATACTCCTCGGCCTTCATTTATCAAGGATTCAGAGACTGCTATGAAATCACCCGTACGAGTTGCTGTCACCGGTGCAGCTGGCCAAATTAGTTACTCATTGCTCTTTCGCATTGCCTCTGGCGACATGTTGGGCAAAGATCAGCCTGTTATTCTGCAATTATTGGAAATCACTCCAGCCCTAGGCGCCTTGCAAGGCGTGGTAATGGAGCTAGAAGATTGTGCATTCCCATTGGTTCAGGGCATCGTACAGTCAGACAAGCCAGAAGTGGCGTTTAAAGACGCTGACATCTGTCTATTAGTTGGTGCGCGTCCTCGTGGCCCAGGCATGGAGCGTAAAGACCTGCTTGAAGCCAACGCGGCAATCTTCTCTGTACAGGGCAAGGCCATCAACGATCACGCTAGCCGTGATGTAAAAGTGCTTGTTGTGGGCAACCCAGCCAACACAAATGCTTTGATCGCTTACCGCAATGCGCCAGACCTCAAGCCTGGTCAGTTCACGGCGATGACTCGTCTAGACCACAACCGTGCAATTGCGCAGTTGGCTGAGAAAACTGGCAAGCACAGCACAGACGTTGATGGTTTGATCATTTGGGGTAACCACTCTTCAACTCAGTACCCAGACGTTCACCACACCACTGTCGATGGCAAAAATGCGACTGACCTAGTAGATGAGAACTGGTTGGTGTCTGACTTCATCCCAACGGTTCAGCAGCGCGGCGCGGCAATCATCAAAGCGCGTGGCCTTTCAAGTGCAGCATCAGCGGCAAACGCTGCGATCGACCATATCCGTGACTGGGTATTGGGCACGAACGGCAAAATTGTCAGCATGGGCATCCACAGTGTTGGCGATTACGGCATCGCGGAAGGTTTGATCTACTCATTCCCAGTGACTTGTGAAAACGGTGTTTACACTGTTGTGCAAGGTTTGGAAGTGAATGATTTCAGCCGTGACTTGATGGCTAAAACTGAGAAAGAACTCTCAGAAGAAAGAGACGCTGTAGCAGCATTGCTACCGTAAACTGTAGGCGCGGCGGTATGAGCAATATCGCCGCGCACTTTTGCCCTTTTTCGGGTTCGCTCTGAGGTTCGTCTGATGAGTGTCAATAAAGCAAAATCCTGCGCCGCAAGTGCACAGTTTTGGATTCTGCAACTCATAGGCTGGAGCCTGTGGGTGGTGTTGCTAGTTCTCCGCGATTTAAGTTTTGTTCCCGCTGAATATATGACGGCGCGCGCTGGTGTGTTTGTGCTCGATGCCGTGGCTGGTTTTGCGTTGTCTACGGCCTTGCGCTATGCCTATCGCGCCGTGTGGGAGTCCTCCGCGCAACTGCGCTTTCTAACTGTAATACTTGGCTCCTTGCTAGCATCGATGATCTGGATCGCGATGAAAGCCTTGATCACCTCAACAGAGGTAGGCAGCGCCGTTGATCTTAGCGATTATGGGCTGACCTCAGTTACCAATCTCTTGCCATTCTCTTATATGTTTATGCTGATGTGGAGTGTGGTGTATTTCTGCATTAAGTATTACCGCCTATTCCAGCTTGAGAAAACCAAGAGCCTGCGCTCAGAAGCGCTAGCGCATGAGGCACAGCTGCGGATGCTGCGTTATCAATTGAACCCGCACTTCTTGTTCAATACTCTTAATGCAATCTCGACCTTGGTCTTGCAAAAAGACACTAAAACCGCCAACTCGATGCTGTCGAAATTGAGCCAATTTTTGCGTTATTCATTGGATAACGACCCGCTAGATCAGGTGTCTTTGCAGTTTGAGCTCAACTCAGTTCGTCTATACCTTGACATCGAAAAGGTGCGCTTTGAAGAGCGCCTGCGCATCGAGATTGATGTGCCCGAAGAGGCGCAACAAGCGATGGTGCCCAGCATGTTATTGCAGCCGTTGATTGAAAACTCGATCAAACATGCGATTGCGCGCAGCGAAGAGGGCGGTATGATCGCCATTCGTGCAAAAGTGCAGGGTGATAAGCTAGTGATCATTGTAGAAGATGACGGGCCGGGTGTTGCCGAGCCCTCTGCGATGATGGCCATGGACACGGCCTCTGGAGGGGTTGGTCTGAAAAATATACAAAATCGTCTTAAAGAGATTTACGCAGATGCCCATACTCTGGCATTTTCCTCAGGTTCACCGCAGGGTTGTATAGTAACGGTTGTAATTCCTTATGAAACAAAATGACAGCGAGTCGCGTATTCGCGCCATCATCGTGGATGATGAATCCTTAGCGCGCACTGGTTTAGCCATGCGTCTAGAACAGTTTCCCCAGATAGAGCTTGCTGCCGTTTGTCAGAACGGCAAAGAAGCGCTGGCGGCGATTGCTGAGCACACGCCGGACCTCGTATTCCTCGATATTCAGATGCCGGGAATGACGGGGCTTGAGGTGGTTGAAAAGCTGCAGCAAGACAATATGCCGATGATCATTTTTGTAACGGCCTATGATGCCTTCGCTGTCGATGCCTTCAGTGCTAATGCTGTCGACTATTTGCTCAAGCCAATTGAAGATGAGCGTTTAACCCTTGCCATCGAGAAAGTGAGTGAGCGAGTGGGTCAGCAACAAGCGGCGCTAGAGAAGCATCGTTTACTAGAGATCGTGATCGGCCTGACTGGTAAGTCAGAGTTGGCAATTAACGAGCTGCTGAGCAACCCCGACCAAGCCTCGGAGTATTCCGATAGGCTCGCGATCAAAGATGGCTCTTCAACAACGTTCGTGCCGGTGCGTGATATCGATTGGATCGATGCAGCGGGCGATTATATGTGTGTGCACGTGCAGGGGCAGACCCACATCATGCGCACGACAATGAAAGAATTAGAGGCACAGTTGGACCCTAACATCTTCCAACGTGTACACCGTTCAACCATCGTGAATTTGCAGCGCGTTGAAAAAGTCTCATCGCATATCAATGGCGAGTTCCACTTAACCTTGAGTTGCGGCTCATCGTTGAAAATGAGCCGCTCTTACAAAGATAAAGTGAAGCATTTCTTTTAAGCGCGACCAGTCTCTGGAATATAGCCCAACGGCAAAGAGGTCTTGTCGATCACGCTGCGCATAATGAAACTGGAGTGCACATCGGCCACCCCTTCGATGCGAGTGATCTTATTAAGTAAGAAGTCGTGGTAATGCTCCATGTCGGGTAGCACCAATTTCAGCAAATAGTCGGCAGATTGCCCGGTGATCAGCATCAACTCAATAACCTCGGGGTACTTATTAACCTCCGCTTCAAAATGTTCAAAACGCTCAGGCGTGTGTTTGTCCATACTGATCTGTACCAAGGCATGCAGTTTTAAGCCGAGTTTAGAAGCGTTCAGCAGCACCGCATGGCGTTCGATAATGCCTTCCTCTTCGAGTTGTTTGACCCGTCTAGCGCAGGGTGTGGCGGATAAGCCCACCCGTTCCGCAAGCTCGGCATTAGTGAGCCTGCCGTCTTCCTGTAACTCTTTCAAAATACGCTTATCAAGCTTGTCCATAGCAGGTCCTTTTGAAGGCTTAATCTGTGGGTTTTCGTAAACTTAGTGATATTTACTAATATTAGATATAAAAATAGGTAATAAGTCTATATATACCCCTAAATACTAGTAAATAAAGTGAGAAAAACTAAAGGCATTTGTTTAATCTACACAACATCGAAACACGGCCTAGATAAGGACTTCACAAAGTCGGCCAAAGGAGAAATGAAGATGTACGACCACACTAAATACAAAGCTTTCCAGCCTATCGCGATCAAAAATCGTACATGGCCGGACAACGTCATCAGTCAGGCACCCCGCTGGTGTAGCGTTGATTTGCGAGATGGTAACCAGGCTCTGATCGAGCCGATGTCTGTCATGCAGAAAAAGGTGATGTTCGATTTATTGGTGGAAGTAGGCTTCAAAGAAATCGAAGTCGGGTTTCCGGCGGCATCGCAGCCCGACTTCGATTTTGTGCGAAGTCTGATCGAAGAAGATCGCATCCCTGATGATGTGACGATCCAAGTATTGACCCAAGCGCGCCCTGAATTGATCGAGCGCACCTATGAATCGTTGAAGGGTGCTAAGAAGGCAATTTTGCATGTGTACAACTCAACATCCGTTGTGCAGCGCGAAAAAGTTTTCAAGATGGACAAAGCGGGCATCCTGAATATCGCCGTCAATGGTGCCAAAGAGGTCAAGCGCTGCGCCGAGCTAGCACCAGAGACGCAATGGACTTTTCAATACTCACCAGAGAGCTTCACAGGCACCGAATGTGACTTCGCTGTCGAGGTGTGTAATGCGGTCTCTGCTGTTTGGGAGCCAACGCCAGAGAACCCAATTATTTTTAACTTGCCCTCGACTGTCGAGATGGCAACGCCAAATGTGTATGCAGATCAGATTGAATGGTTCTGCCGCAATATTAACAACCGCGATAGTGTCATCGTGAGCCTGCACACGCACAACGACCGTGGCTGTGCGGTGGCCGCGGCTGAGTTGGCGGTAATGGCTGGCGCGCAGCGTGTTGAAGGCACACTGCTTGGCAATGGTGAGCGTACCGGCAATATGGATATCGTCGTGATGGCGATGAATATGTATAGCCAAGGGATCGACCCTGAGCTTGATCTAAGAGATATGGACAAAATCGTTAGCGTGGTCAAAAGCTGCACGGCGATCGATGTACACCCAAGACAGCCTTACTCGGGCGACTTGGTGTTCACCGCCTTCTCTGGTAGCCATCAAGACGCGATTAAGAAGTGTTTGGACATCTATAAAGAGGGCGAGACCTGGGAGATTGCGTATCTGCCAATCGATCCCCGCGACCTTGGCCGTACTTATCAAGACGTGATTCGTGTGAACAGTCAGTCCGGTAAAGGTGGTGTGGCCTATGTATTGGCCAATAAGTTTGGTTTTGAGCTGCCGCGCTGGTTGCAGATCGAGTTCTCACGCGTGGTGCAAAAGCAAGCCGAAGACTCGGGGCAAGAGATCGCGCCCGATGCGATTTGGGCATTGTTTAAAGAGCACTACCTACAGGCGGATAATCCTGTGCGTCTAGATAGTTTCAGTATGCGCCGCGACAATGAAGGCGGTCGTGAATCGTTCTCTGCGGGCATCAACTGCTTCGATGAGTATTTGAAAGTCGAAGGCGAAGGTGATGGTGTACTCGATGCATTCGTAGAAGCGCTTAAAGCGCAGACCGGTGTCGACTTCGAGATTATGGAATACGGTGAGCATGCGCTTGGCCAAGGGGCCGATGCTGAAGCGGTAACCTATATTCAATTGAAAGATGAGAAAACCCGATATACCGGTGTGGCGATCAGTCGCGACATCGTTTCCTCCTCCCTTAACGCGCTTTTAAGAGCAGCGAGTCAGCTGCTCAGCGAAAGCCGGGAGCGCCGCGTCGCGTAATTAAGTCTTTTCTCCGCACTTTGTTCATAAGGCGCAGTGCGGCGCGAATCTTCACAAGAGATGACACGAAAAGACCCAATTAAGCCAATAGCGGTGGCGCTTTCCCATACCTCCTTGTGTGTGCCTTCATAAGCACATCCTTATGTGAAACACCCAAGGAGGTATGGGCTTGCCAACTAATCGCCCCACCCCCCCCTGCAATTGCCATTCGCGCAAACTATTTTCACCAAACTTGCGACTATTTGCTGAAACACCTTATCCTTGGGGCACTTTTCACAGTATGTCACTGCATCCGTGCTCCCGAGGTTCAATTGCATGAGCTTTAACGATCAAGACGCCGCGTTGATTGCCGACGCGCTCGACGGATCCGCCCGTGCTTGGGAACGTCTGGTGAAGCGCTATGAAGGGCAGGTTTATAACTTCAGTTTGCGCCTGACAGGCAACTCAAGCGATGCGCTCGATCTCATGCAAGAAGTGTTTATCGGCGTGTATCGCAACCTGCATCGTTTTCGCGGTGATTCTAAATTCAGTACCTGGTTGTTTCGCATTGCCCATAACAAAGCCGTCGACATGAGTCGTCGCAAACCTTCTTTTATGCCTATCTCATCATTGGGTGGGGCTGAGCAAAGCGAAGAAGAGGTGTTAGAGCACTATACTGATGAAAGCGTGCAAGAGAACCCACAGGCGATGTTAAGCGAAATCCAGCATAACGCGCAGATCATGGCTGTGTTGGGATGCTTGAGTTGGGAGCAACGTTTGATCATTGAGTTAAAAGTATTTCAATCCAGCACTTTCGATGAGATCGCCGAAATGCAGGACATCTCCGCCAATACGGCGAAGACGCGTTTTTACACAGCCCTTAAATTGTTGAAGAAGCAAATGGAGCATTCTCATGACCTGTCATGAAACCGCCAATATCGTGTCAGCCTATTTCGATGAGAGCAGTAGCGCCCAAGAGCGCAAGGCTGCTCAGTTGCATCTAGATTCTTGCTCGGCTTGTTCGGCAGCATTAGCCGACTCTCAGGCCGTGGGTGCCCACTTGCGCCAATGGCAGGACGAGGCGGTGCCGCAGTGGCAGCGCATTCCAGAACAGCTGCATTCTAAACGGCGAGTGCAAAAACCGCGCTTCTCTTTTTGGGGGCAGTGGGCGCCTTTGGCTGCTGCGTTCATGTTGGCCTTGGCGGTCATGTTTAACGTGCAAGTTGACCTGAATAGCGATGGCTTTAGTGTGGCGTTTGGGCAAAGCGGTGGCATGAGCCCCGATGCGGTGGCGGCGCAACTCGCTCAATTTGAACAAGCGCAGCGGCAGGCGCAAGCGCAAACTTTGCAGGCGCTAAGCGCAAGTATTGAAGAACGTCAGGTCAATAGTAATGCGCGTCTTCTTGAAACGGTGATCGAGCAATTAGGTGACAGTACTTCGCGCAGTATTGAACAAGTCATGGCGTATTTTGAAGCGCAAAGACAGGAAGATTTACAGTTGATGGAGGCCAGTTACCAGCGCCTAGTCGATAGCGATTTTCAAACAGTGCAATCAATGCAGCAGCTTGCCAATTATGTCCAATATCAAGGCGGGAGTCTGCAATGAAAGCCATCGGGACACTATTAGTGGCGTCACTATCTGCACTAACGTGTGTGCAGAGTACGCACGCTCAAGAGGCTGACCTTGCCGAGATTCAGCGCAGTATTGAAATTTTTTCGGGAGTGCTGCGAGAAGGTTTGGAACTCAATACCCGTGCCGGTATTTTTAGCCCGTTTAGTGGTTCTGTGCAGGGTGATTATTATATGCGGCAAGGCGTTGTGCTTGAGGTTGTTAGCCCTTTGGCCAATAGCCGTTCGGTATTTAGTTGGCAGAGCTTTGAGAGCAAGCTCCAGCAACTGTCCGGACAGATATCGAACTTGGCCAATACGCCACGGGTCCCACCTCCCGATTTAGAAGCAATGCGCGAATCGATGGCCTTGTCATTGCGTGCCAGTGCGGCGCAAGACACCTATAGAGATTTCCTAGAAAGCATTCGTAACAATGACTTTAGCAAAGAGGTCGAAGAGGCCTTGGCGCGCGCTAGCGAATCGGCTTTGTCCTTGCACGAGCTTGGCAAAATTGATGATGCTCGGCTCAATGCGCTGATGGCGCAAGTCAGTGACATCCGTTCGAATATCGGCAACCGCATCGGTGCCATCGCGCAGCTGCGTGACGAGCTTGGGCAAGCGGCCCAGAGCACAAGCAATAGCGACTCTATAGATATGCAAAGCTTTGAACAAAGATGGCAGGCAATAGTGGCAGAGGTGGAACCTGTGCTTGCGGCGGCTCGCGAACAAGCTGCACAATTGAGTGCGCAAGCTGAGTTAGCCAAACAGGAGCGCGAAGTGCAGTGGCAGGGCGAGTTGCAAAGCTTTGAGCAAAAACTTTTTGCGTTAGTGTGTGATTATGGCGCCGCACTTCGAGCCTTGCCTGACAATGAACACCTAACTTTGGTGTTGAAGGGCCTTGGCAGCGAGAACGAGAATCGCCGAGAAGATCGGATTCATGTGCTTGCGAAAGAGCAGTTGCAGGGCTGTTTGCAAGGCAGTGTTTCCTCCTCTGCATTGCAAAGCGGTGCCCTGACTTATAGTTTTTAGTATCACCAAGCCGGCCCGGTAATATTGGCGTCGGCTGGCACAAATTGCCGTGCATCATCCTCGGCTTGGTAGAGCCGGGTGATCAACAATAGTACCCCAGCAACATCCAATAGATCGCTATCACTTAATGACAACTTGCGGCGAATTCGCTCGCGAGTGATATAAGGGTTGCCGCGGCTATCGAAGTTCAAATAATTGAAGTCCTCGTCATCATACCCCCAATTGCTCGAAATCACTTCTTGCCCTAGGCGACCGTCCAGTCGCGCAAACGGGTAAAACCATCGTCCACCTTGGATGCCCGCTTCATAAGTAATGATTTGGCCGCCGGGGTAATACCAGGTTTCATCGGCATAGCGCAGACGAAAAGTCGCTATTTGGCCATTCGGCCAGAACACCGCTTCGCCGCCATGGGTCCAGTGGTAGCTCATGACCCGTCCGTTTGGGTAGTAGATGCTAACGTCTTCGCCAGGTTGCGCCATAAACAATTGGCCATTCGGGAAGTACCAGGCACTGTTGTAAAGATCTCGAGAGATGCGCGTTCCATTTCCATAATAAGATTCGTAACGGGTGTTCTCTGTTAATAACACTGATTGGCACACTCGACGGTTGAGCTCTTTTAGTGAGTTCTGCATCTGCTGTAGCTCATTTAGACTGTCATGGTTGCCCGGAATTAATAGGTTTACCGCGACCATTTTGGCCATGAATTCCACAGTGGCACAGGCGGTGCTGAAATTGTCCGAGCCTGTAGAGGCGGCAAATAGCTTAGGGCTGATAAACGTGATTAAGATCAATGCGACAATGGTTTTCATCAGTGTAAGTTCTCCCTTCAGGATATAGTTGTCCTTGGGGCTAATAATCGCGCAAATTATGTGAACCCGACCTGAACACATGATTGGTAACCTTTGCGTTTATCTTATAAAATGCTCGGTATTAGCAGTTCCAAGACTTTACGGTCGTCAAAGGCCATAGAAAACACGCTTGGTAATGCCTCAAAACGATGCATAGTCCCAATAACAAAATGTAGTAGATGAAGGAGAAAAAAGATGGACTGTCCTAAATGCAATGCCAAGATGACAGAACGAGACGTAGAAGTTCTGCACGGTAAAGTCACAATCGACCAGTGCACTAGCTGTAAGGGGTTGTGGTTTGACAATGGTGAAGCTGAGCAACTGAAAAAGTCATGGATGTCCGACTTTCTAGACAGTGGCGATCCGCGTATTGGTAAAACTTATAACCGAGTGCGTGATATTCAATGCCCACGCTGTGGCAAGAACATGAATAAACTCACAGATAAGCGCCAGCCGCATCTTGAATACGAAGCGTGTGAAGAGCACGGTATGTTTATGGATGCCGGTGAGTTCACCGATTACAAGCATGAAACGCTCATGGATCTTTTCAAAGGTCTAGTCGCTTCACTTAAGCGTCGCGCGTCTTAAGCGTTTGAGTTGGGTCTGCGCCCTGGCCAATCGGGGTGCAGCCATATTGCCTTGTCTGCGCAATGCGCTGGCAGGTGTCTAAACCTCCCAATATCCATCCACTGATTCCTAGGTGTATGGAAGTCTGACCCCGTTGAAGCCCACAGCTTGTTCTCAATGCACAGCGTTGCCATGTGCGCCATTCTGTCGGTGTCTAAATTCGAATAACTGACCTCTAATCCCTGGCCACCACACTCAGCAAACTCCTTGATAAGCCGACGTAATTTGACCTTGTTCAAGGGGTAGCGATTAGGGTGGGCGAGAATGGCGATGCCGCCGGCGTTTTGTAAAGCCGCCACTGCCACGGGAATCTCACACCACTGTGCCGCCGCCGTGTATTTGCCTTTGTCGCCAAGATAAGATTTGAACGCATGGTCTTTGCTGCGAGCGATGCCGCCGTCAATGAGAAATTGGGCAATATGGTTGCGACTGACGGCCTCGCAGGGTTGTTGTTCTAGGTAGCGCATTAGGCCGGTGTGGCCAGCAAGTTGTAAACGTCTGTCAATCTGCACGGCGCGTTCAAGGCGTAATGCTTGTTGGCGTTTGAGCAATTGTTGCAGTGCAGCATTGTGGATGTCGATACCAATGCCCACCACGTGTATCTCTTTGTTCTCCCAAAGGCATGACACTTCGACGCCATGGATTATCTGCAGCGAGTCGGGTATTGCGTCGAGCGCGAGGTGGTCGAAGGCTGCAGTGGTGTCGTGGTCAGTGATGGCCAAGTAATCGACGTTGTTCGCGGCGGCGCGATCTACCAGTGCTTGCGGGGCGAGTTCGCCATCGGAGTAATAGGTGTGGGAGTGCAAGTCGGCAAGCATTGAAGGGCTCCATATCGGGCGCAAAGAGTAAACCTTCGCGCGGGTTGAGTAAACCGCCAGGCGTGCGTAATAGTTGACTAAATCACTTAGGTATTTCATACTTTCGGCCACTTTAAGCCCTCAAAGAGACTGGCCACATGCGCTTAACCACTAAAGGCAGATACGCCGTGACTGCGCTGCTTGACCTCGCCATCCACGGCGATGATGGTCCAGTTAACCTTGCCGATATTTCTGAACGCCAAGGCATTTCCCTTTCCTACTTAGAACAACTATTTGCCAAGCTGCGTCGTGGCGAATTGGTTTGCAGTATTCGTGGGCCAGGCGGGGGGTATCGATTAGGCAAAAAAGCCCAAGCGATACGCATTGCCCACATTATCGATGCAGTCGATGAGTCGGTAGATGCCACTAAGTGTCAGGGGCAGGGCAATTGCCAGCAAGGTGAAACCTGCCTAACCCATCATTTGTGGCAAGATTTAAGCGAGCAGATTCACGACTTTTTGTCGGGTATTAGTCTTGCCGATCTAATTTCGCGTAGCGATATCAAACGCATAGCGCTGCAACAGAATGAGCGCCGCGATGGCTTAAGCGAACCTGAGTTAGACGGCGCACGCATCGCCGCCACCTTCCTGCAGTAGGCTCAAGGCTTGAGTGGATTACCCCATTCTCGCCTTCGGAGCATGGAGAGAGCATGAACAACCCTATCTATTTAGACTATGCGGCGACAACTCCCGTCGACCCATTAGTGGCTGAACAAATGGCAGCCTGTTTAACCCTCGAAGGCAATTTTGGTAACCCAGCCTCACGCTCACATCTTATTGGTTGGAAGGCTGAGGAAGCTGTCGAAGAGGCTCGCCGCAATGTCGCTGATTTGGTGCATTGTGATCCTCGCGAGATCGTTTGGACCTCTGGCGCAACTGAATCGGATAATCTTGCCATCAAAGGCGCCGCGCATTTTCATAAAGGGCGCGGGCGGCACTTGATCACCTCCTGTATAGAGCACAAGGCTGTTCTAGATACTTTTGCGCAACTTGAAAGCGAAGGTTTTGACGTAACCTACCTGCGCCCTGACGCTCAAGGCATTGTAAACCCTAGCGATGTTGAGGCCGCGCTGCGTGAAGACACCACCTTGGTGTCATTGATGCATGTGAATAACGAGCTCGGAAGTATCAACGATATCGCCGCAATAGGCGCGATAACCCGTGCACGAGAGATTCTTTTTCACGTCGATGCGGCGCAAAGTGCTGGCAAAATCGCTATAGACCTTAGCGCACTGCAAGTGGACTTAATGTCTTTTTCAGCTCATAAAGTGTATGGCCCGAAAGGCATGGGCGCTTTGTATGTCTGTCGTAATCCCCGGGCAAACATCGAGGCGCAGATCCATGGTGGCGGGCATGAGCGCGGGATGCGTTCGGGCACATTGGCCACGCATCAAATAGTCGGCATGGGGTATGCGTTTAAGATCGCCGGTGCAGCACTTGCCGAGGAATCGCAACGCCTTTTAGCTCTGCGGAAGCGCCTTCTGGCTGGCTTAGAATCTGTTGCGGGGGTGTCATTGAACGGACACCCAAGCCAAACCGTTCCTGGTATTGTGAATCTTTCCTTTGCTGGTGTTGATGGGGAGTCGTTGCTGCTGTCTCTGCGCGAGATAGCGGTGTCTTCTGGCTCTGCTTGCACCTCTGCAACCATGGAGCCCTCGTATGTGCTGCGTGGTATCGGGCTGGCCGATGAGCTAGCACAGAGCGCGCTGCGCATCTCGATGGGGCGCTTTACCACGGAGCAAGACGTGGACACCTGCGTTGCGTGCATCAGCAAAGCTCTTAGCGCTTTGCGATAGTGCTGTGTAACGGCCCGAGGGGCTAGCCTGCTGCCGGCGCCATGTGGGCTGAACTTTTATAAGGGAACTAGGTCAAAGGCTCTTTAAACGGTTCAGCGTAAGTTCCTAAAAACCCGTATAATTACGCGCTATTACCACGTATAATGCGCGGTTTTCTGAACTAGTAACCGGTATGGAGCTAAACGCAATGCCAATCGAAAGAACTTTGTCCATTATTAAACCTGATGCCGTCGCCAAGAATGTGATCGGTGAGATCTATTCACGCTTCGAAAAAGCAGGCCTACGTGTAGTGGCTGCTAAGATGATGCGCCTTACAGATGAGACTGCTGGCGGTTTCTACGCTGAACACAAAGAGCGTGGCTTTTTCCCTGATTTGATCGCATTCATGACATCTGGTCCTGTGATCGTGCAAGTCCTTGAGGGCGAAAATGCAGTGGCACTGCACCGCGATCTAATGGGGGCAACTAACCCAGCAGAGGCAGCAGCGGGCACAATTCGTGCTGACTTCGCTGTTTCTATCGATGCGAATGCCGTACACGGTTCTGACTCTGCGACTTCAGCAGCACGTGAGATCTCTTACTTCTTCGACGCTAACGAGATTTGCGACCGCGCTTAATGCGCACGCAAACTGCGCAAGCGGAGCCTGATATGAGCACGAACGAAGAGAAAATTAATCTACTCGGCCTAAGCTTGCCAAAGATGCAGGCGTTTTTTGCTGAGCTAGGTGAAAAACCTTTTCGGGCGAGCCAAACACTGAAATGGATCCATCAACGTGGCGTTGTTGAAATCGACGACATGACGGATATCAGTAAGGCTTTGCGAGAGAAGATGAAGGCGGTAGCGGAAATTAAGCTACCGCTAATCACTCAGGAGCTGCGCTCTAGCGACGGCTCCTGCAAGTGGATTGTACAAGTGGCCAGCGGCAGCAGTGTCGAAATGGTCTATATCCCAGAGGCAGGGCGCGGCACTTTGTGTGTGTCCTCGCAAGCGGGATGCAGCTTGGACTGCAGCTTTTGTGCGACAGGCAAGCAAGGATTTAACAGCAATTTGACCGTTGCCGAGGTGATTGGTCAATTGTGGTGGGCGAACCAGAAGTTGGCCGGCTTTGGTGTCAAACCAGCGGCTGAATGGGATGAGTCCGGCGCACGCGTTGCGCAAAACCCGCGCCCCATTAGCAATATTGTGATGATGGGAATGGGGGAGCCATTGTTGAACTTCGACAATGTCATGGATGCGCTGAGTCTGATGATGGAAGACCAAGCCTATGGTCTTTCAAAGCGCCGCGTCACCATCAGTACGTCTGGCGTCGTGCCAGCAATCGACCGGCTCAAAGACTTTACTGATGCCTCGTTGGCGATTTCGCTGCATGCTCCGAATGATGAGCTGCGTAGCCAAATTGTTCCAATTAACAAAAAATACCCTATCAAAGAATTACTGCGCGCCAGCTCAGATTATATGAGCACGCTAGGCGAGCGCCGCGTAGCTGTGATCGAATACACCTTGATTGCTGGTGTTAATGATCACCGTCAACATGCCCGTGAGTTAGCCGAGCTGTTGAAGAATTTCCCTTGCAAAATCAATTTGATACCGTTTAATCCGTTTTCCTTGTCCGATTATAAACGGCCGAGTAATTCATCGATCAGCAACTTCCGACAGATTTTGCATGAGGCCGGTTACACCGTGACCGTTCGCACCACTCGCGCCGATGATATTGGGGCGGCCTGTGGGCAACTGGTCGGTGAAGTGGGAGACAACACGCGTCGCAGCCAACGTTATGCGGATGCCGCGGCGCAGCGTATTACTGTTCAATAGTAGGGTGAGCATGGCGGCTTTTAGAGCATTGATAGCGGGAGTGGCTTGCGCATTATTGCTAAATGCGTGTGTGACGACCACGACGGGTGGCTTTAATACCGAGCCTTCGGACGAGCGTGCCGTGCGCGACTTTGTGCAATTGGCGACGGGCTATTTCGAAGCGGGCGATATGAATGCCGCACGACGCAATGTGAACAATGCACTGGCCATCGATGACCGCAGCTCGCAAGCCTACAATGTATTGGCTTTGGTGTTGCAACGTGAAGGTGACCGAGAATTAGCGCAAGAAACCTTTCAACGGGCCTTAGCGCTAGATGCGAGTAACTCGCAAGCGCGCAATAACTATGCGGCATTTTTGTTTGAGATCGGCGAATACGAGCAGTCCTACCAGCAATTAGAGACTGTGGCCAATGACACTACGTATGAGTCACGAGATCGCGCCTTTGTGAACCTCGGGATCAGTGCTTTGCGTACGGCGCGGCCAGAACGGGCGGAATATGCCTTTGAGCGCGCACTGCAGCTCAATAGCAATGCCTATCCAGCCTCCTTAGAGATGGCGCAAATTAAGTTTGAGCAGGGCGAATTCGCCCAAGCAATGAACTACTACAAGCAATATGTTACCAGTAGTCAATTTTTTAATGTTGTGCAAACGCCACGAAGCTTGCTGTTAGGCATACAGCTAGAGCGACGCTTTGACAACGAAGAGGGTGCGGCTATCTATGCAGTGATGCTAGAGAGTTTGTACAGAGACTCAGTGGAATTTCAACAGTATTTGAACCTAAATCGATGAATAGTGAAGTAATAGAAGAATTAGAAGAACAGGAAGAGACCCTCGATATAGGGCCAGGCCAGTTGCTTAGTCAGAAGCGTGAGGTCTTGGGCCTCAGTGTGCAAGAGGTAGCCGATAAACTGCATATTACAATGCATTACGTGCGCGCTCTTGAGTCTGATGCCCACGACAAGCTACCTGGGGATGTGTTTATTAAAGGGTATTTGCGCTCCTATTCGAACCTATTAGGCTTAGAGCCAAGTATCGTTATTAATGTTTATAACGAATACACCAATCAGCGTGAAAGTGCTGAATTGGAGTCAAATACAAGACGACGTCGTCGCAATAAAAATATGCCATGGATCATCGTGTCCGGCATTGCGTTCGTGGCGATGGCTGTTGCCCTATGGTATTTCGGAACGTCGAGCGCGGACATTGAACAGCGATCAGCGAGTTCAGCGGCTCCTGCGCCAGCGTCGGCTGCTCGCTCTGCCGGTGCGGCCGATGCGACACTCGCTAATATTGCCACTACACGTCAGGTGCCTTCTGCACCAAGCGCGCCTGTCCCGGTCAATGATGAAACGGCGTTATCAAGCATTGATAATGACGCGGCCGAACTCGAAGAGCTCGCAGCACCTGTGGTGGAAGCGGTTGTCGAGACAGCGCAGCAGAGCGTTGAGGCGGTAGAAGAGGCGATATCTGATGTGGTGGCTGAAGACTTAGCGCCTGTTGTTGAGCAAGTGGCAGAGCCGCAAATTCCAGAGCGTCTTATCACCATAGAGGGTGAGGGAGACGATACCGTGCAGATCCGTTTTAGCGGCGAGAGCATGGTGCAAGTCGATGATGCGAATGACGTGCAGTTATACCGTGATGTTCGTGTGGCCGGTGATGTTTTGCGTATCAGTGGCACGGCGCCTTTTAATATACTGTTGGGTGATGCCTCGAATTCGCAATTGAGTTTGAACGGTGACGAAATCGATTTCCGATCCAGCATTCGCATCGATAATTCAGCAAGACTGACTATTGGGTTATAAATAGATCATGAGTTCTAAAACAGTGATTGAACGCCGTAAAACGCGGCAGATAATGGTAGGAAACGTGCCCGTCGGTGGCGATGCTCCTATCACTGTTCAAAGTATGACCAATACTGAAACCTGTAATGTTGCCGAAACAGTGGCACAGATTCAGCGTTTAGAGCGTGCCGGTGCCGACATCGTGCGCGTCTCTGTGCCAACAATGGAAGCCGCTGATGCCTTCCACGCGATTCGCCAGCAAGCGAAAGTGCCACTAGTTGCCGATATTCATTTTGACTACAAAATTGCTTTAAAGGTTGCCGAATACGGTGTCGATTGTTTGCGAATTAACCCCGGCAATATTGGAAGTGAAAAGAAAATCCGTATGGTGATTGATGCCGCAAAAGACAAAGGCATCCCACTGCGCATTGGCGTCAATGCCGGTTCTCTGGGCAAAGTGATTTTGCGCAAATATCCAGAACCAACGGCTGATGCCATGGTTGAATCGGCGCTTACTCAGATCGATATTCTCGATCGATATGATTTTCAGAATTTTAAGCTCAGCCTCAAGGCCTCCGAAATTTTCATGACGTTACAGGCTTACCGTAAGCTTGCTTCGCAGATCGACCAGCCTCTGCATTTGGGGATAACCGAAGCGGGGGGCTTGCGCTCTGGCACTGTGAAATCTGCTATTGGCCTCGGTGCGTTGTTGATGGAAGGCATTGGCGACACGATTCGTATTTCTTTAGCGGCAGACCCAGTCGAAGAAATCAAAGTGGGTTTCGATATTCTCAAGAGCCTTGGCATTCGCAGCAAAGGCGTCAACTTAGTGGCTTGCCCGAGTTGTTCGCGCCAAAACTTCGATGTGATTGGGGTGGTCAACCAACTTGAGTCGCGGCTCGAAGACATCATTACGCCAGTGGATGTCGCCGTGATCGGCTGCATTGTGAATGGCCCTGGTGAGGCGAAAGTGGCCGAGATCGGTCTCACTGGCGCGAGCCCAAATAACCTCGTATACGTTGAGGGCAAGCCCCATCACAAGATCGACAACGCCACTTTGGTGGATGAATTAGAGGCCATGGTACGTGCCCGTGTGGCGGCCAAATTAAGTGCCGAAGCTGAACGAGTCGCGAATCGACATCCGGATATTATCGCTACGGATTAAGAGCAGCACTCCTATATATAAGACGCAACGGCAAAAGGTTTTATGAAAAAGATTCAAGCAATTCGGGGAATGAATGACATTCTTCCCAATGAGACTCCCGTCTGGCAATACCTCGAAAGCACTGTGCAACGTGTTGTGCAGGCTTATGCCTATCAGGAAATTCGTTTTCCCGTTTTAGAGCAGACGCAATTATTTAAACGCTCGATCGGCGAAGTCACCGATATCGTTGAGAAAGAAATGTATAGCTTTGATGACCGCAATGGCGAGAATCTTAGTTTACGGCCTGAGGGCACAGCCTGTTGCGTGCGTGCGGCAGACGAGCACGGTTTGTTGTACAACCAGCAGCAAAGGCTTTGGTACAAAGGCCCGATGTTCCGTTATGAGCGTCCGCAAAAAGGGCGCTACCGGCAGTTTCATCAAATTGGGGTAGAGGCCTTCGGCATGACTGGCCCCGATATTGATGTGGAGTTGATTCTGCTGACGGCGCGGCTATGGCAAGAGCTTGGATTGCAGCCTCACGTGCGTCTCGAACTCAATAATATTGGAACAGCTGCTGACCGTCGCCAGTTTGGCGAGGCGCTGATGACGTTTTTGCAAAAACATGAAGACGAGTTAGACGCAGACAGCAAGCGTCGATTGCAGAGCAATCCATTGCGCATCCTCGACAGTAAAGTGCCGTCTACACAGGCATTGCTAGTGGATGCCCCCGTGCTCAGCGACTTTGTTAGTGCCGACACAGTCGAGCACTTCGAACAGTTAACCCAGATGCTGCGCGATGCCAACATCGACTTCATAGTGAACCCTAAGTTGGTCCGCGGCTTGGATTACTATAACAATATGGTATTTGAGTGGATTACCGACGCACTGGGCGCGCAAGGAACAGTCTGTGCCGGCGGTCGTTATGACGGGCTAGTTGAGCAACTGGGCGGGCGCGCCACCCCTGGAGTGGGTTTCGCCATGGGCGTCGAGCGTCTGGTGTTGATGCTTGAAGAGCTAAACACAGTGCCAACAACAGTAAAACAGCAGGTCGATGTATTTGTCGCTATTGGTTCCGGCCTTACAGGGCAGGCAATGGCCTTGGCCGAGTCAATTCGTACGGCGATGCCAGCGCTGCGCATTCAGTGTCACTGCGGCGGTGGAAAATTGAGCAATCAATTGAAGCGTGCCTTTAATAGTGGTGCAAGTATCGCTTTAGTATTGGAGTCGGAGCTAGGCAGTGCTGCTGGGGCTATCAATGACATTAAGATACGGCATTTAGGTGAAGACGCGCGCAATGAGACTGTAAGTATTAATGAATTAGTGAGTAAGTTGCAGGCCTTGTTCCCCAATGCTTGACAGCGCTTGAAGGCTAATTCAGGATGCCCTACCCAGCGCGCGAGCGCGGCGCGAAGAATTGACGTAGAAGATTGAGAAACAAGCAAAATTAGACTGATACAGGAGTGATCCGTGGCATTTAGTACCGAAGAAGAAGAAACCCTAGAGACCCTTAAGCGTTGGTGGAACGAGAGCGGTAAATCGCTGTTGCTCGGTGTCGTTGTCTTTGGTGTAGGCTATTTGGGTTGGGGGCAGTGGCAGAACATGCAGCAAGCAAGTTCTGCAGCCGCCTCGGATATCTATGAAGAGATTGGTGTCACAGTAGTACTCGGCCCAGGTGTGCAGTTGGACGACGATGCGATTGCTAACGCCAAGCAGTTGATTGCCCAGTTAAAGGATGAGCACAGTGATTCCGTCTATGCCTTGTATGGCGCACTTTACGGCGCTCGTTTGGCAGTCGATGACCGCGATCTAGATACCGCAGAGAACGAACTGCAGTGGATCTTAGACAATGCCCAGTCTGGTTTTTTTGCCGAAACTGATGAGTCTCTATTGATTACCGCTAAGCTGCGCCTTGCACGAGTCATTTTGGCCAAAGACGAAGCACAACGGGCTTTGGATGTTCTCACTGGCATTAACCCTGGCGCGTTCGAGGCCGAATACGAAGAGATTCGTGGCGATGTCTATGTGGCATTGGGCCAGCTAGTGGAAGCGCAAGCTTCTTATCAAGCGGCACGTGATGCAGGCTCTACGAGCGACACGCTACAAATGAAATTAGATGATATTGCCCTAGATAGCTAAGGAAACCAGTATGAACACAGCAGTCTCGACTCCGCACGCCCCAGCGCAAGCCTCCTTGGCAACGCGTAGTCGAAGTGGTCGCTATTTGAAGTTGGTGATTGGTGCAGGCCTAGCGCTGTCGTTGAGCGCCTGTAGCATTTTCCAACCTATCGCCGACTTATTTTCGGACGACGAAGTTGAGCAGCCTGCTGAGTTAGTGGATATTTCCTCGGAAGTGAACCTCAACCGTCGTTGGAGCGTGAACGTCGGTGACGGGCAAGGCAAATACTATAGTCAGCTGCATCCTGCCATCGACCGCGACCTGATCTTTGCTGCGAGCGCTAATGGCACCGTTGCCGCGGTCAATCGCGCGACAGGCAATGTCGAGTGGCGAGTGCGTACCGATAAGACCATCTCCGGCGCTGTTGGTGCAGGTAATGGCCTCGTATTGTTTGGCACGCGCGAAGCTGAAGTTGTGGCTCTAGATCAATTCTCTGGTCGTGAAATTTGGAACGCATCGGTATCAAGTGAAGTCTTGTCAGCGCCTGCTACCAACGGCACGATCGTGGTTTTGCAGACAGTCGATGGCAAATTAGTCGGCCTTGATGCGGTCACGGGTGAACAGAATTGGATCTACGAATCGACGGTTCCGGCTTTAACGCTACGTGGCAGCAGCAGCCCTGTGATATCGGGCAATGTGGTGATTTCAGGCTTCTCCAATGGCATGGTTGCGGCGGTCAATGCGACTAACGGTTTCCTGATGTGGGAAGAGCGCGTTGCTGTGCCACAAGGGCGCTACGATATTGAACGCGTAATCGACGTTGACGGCGATTTATTACTAATAGGCAATACTGTGTTCGCCTCAAGCTATCAAGGTAATTTGATGGGCTTTGATGTGCAAACAGGCCGTATCGTTTGGGGCACAGAAGCTTCTAGCTATCACGGCATCGCGCAGGGTTTTGGTAACACGTATTACGTAGATGATAAGAGTCAAATCAGAGCTATTCGTAATAACTCTGAAGACCAAGTATGGGAGAACAACGGTTTACGCCTGCGTCAGATCACCTCTCCGCGTACAATTGGCAACTATGTTGCTGTAGCTGATTTCGAAGGCTATTTGCACTTGCTTTCACAAGTGGATGGGCATTTTGCCGGCCGCACTCGCGTGGACAATGACGGTGTTCGCGGTAATCTAGTGGTCGATAACGACACAATTTACGTCTTCGGCAATAGCGGTCGTTTAGCCGCCTATTCTATCCGCTAATTGTTAGCAGCCTCCTAAGGGGGGCTCAACAAAGCAAATCATTTTATTGATGGTATCCGTATGAGGCCAGTCCTAGCCCTAGTTGGTAGACCCAACGTAGGTAAATCGACATTGTTTAACCGTTTGACCCGTAGCCGTGACGCGCTAGTCGCCAATTTTGCGGGGCTTACTCGTGACCGTCAGTACGGTGAAGGCCGTATTGCTGATCGTCCCTTTATTGTGATTGATACGGGCGGGCTCGCAGGGGAAGAAGAGGGCATAGATTTCGAAATGGCCTCCCAGTCTTTGCTTGCAATTGAAGAGGCGGATTGCGTATTGCTGTTAGTGGATGGCCGTGCAGGCCTAACCCCAGGTGATACGGCCATTGTGGAGCATTTGCGCAAAAGCGACAAAGAAGTCTGCTTAGTCGTCAATAAAGTCGATGGTATCGATGAAGATGTGGCGATGGGCGATTTCTTTGGCTTGGGTATTCAGAAAGTCTTTCCTGTCACAGCCAGCCAAGGGCGCGGAGTGCGCCGCTTGATCGATGAAGTGCTAGCGCAATTCCCCGAGGAAGAAGAATTATCGCCTGCCCTACAAAATGGCATCAAGATCGCTATTTCTGGGCGCCCGAACGTGGGCAAGTCTACCCTAGTCAATCGCATGCTCGGTGAAGATCGCGTTGTGGTTTATGACATGGGTGGCACTACGCGAGATAGCGTCTATATACCCTACGAGCGCCACGGTGAGCATTACACCCTAATCGATACCGCGGGTATCCGTCGACGCGGTAAAACCACTGAGACCATCGAGAAATTCTCGGTAGTCAAAGCGTTGCAGGCTATTGAGGATGCGAACGTCGTGATCCTGATCATCGATGCCCGCACCGGTATCGTCGAACAAGATTTGCATTTGCTTGGCTACGTGATTGATGCAGGGCGCGCGTTAGTAATTGCCATCAATAAATGGGATGGCATGGATCTCGAGGCAAAAGACAAAGTAAAGTCGGATATTCGACGTCGTTTTGCTTTTGTTGATTTTGCCAAGATACATTTTATCTCAGCACTACATGGCACTGGCGTGGGCGATCTCTACGAGTCGATTCATGGTGCGTATGCCGCTGCACAGAAGACCCTGACGACGAGCATTTTGACGCAAGTATTGCAGGCAGCGGTAGAAGAGCACGCACCGCCTATGATCGATGGCCGACGCATCAAATTGCGTTACGCGCATGCGGGGGGGCATAATCCTCCTATTATTGTGATCCATGGTAAACAGACGAATAAGATTCCTGACTCCTACAGTCGTTATTTGGAAAAAACGTTTCGTAAAATTTTGAAACTTGAGGGTACGCCGATTCGTATCCAGTATCGCAGCGATGACAACCCTTATATCAGACATGAACAAGATCTGACGCCGCAGCAAATTGTGCGAAAGCGACGAATCAAGAAGAATCGCAAGGCATCGAAGAGTTAAGCGCAGCAGTCATTGCAGAGTTTTCACCGAGGTTAAGTGGAATGTTGAGAAGTCGCTTACATTGGATCGCTATTGGATTGTTCTCCCTATTGGGCAGTAGCACTTTGCTCGCTGCCGACTCGCCGCTGTACCGCGCCTCTGGTACGCCTGTGCCATTGCCCAATAGCCAAACCCCCTTCTCAGAGTACGTTGAGAACAATCGACGCTATATTCGCGCTGTGCTACAGCGTGACTATTTTGACGAACGAGAAGCACCGTTCGGTTCTGGCTATAGCGTAGACGATGTCGTCGCAATGCGCGCCCCATACCAAATATCGCCAGCGGCTAGCTGTCCATCAAATCAAACCCGTGTCGGGTTTCTGCTGATTCATGGCTTGACTGACTCTCCGTATCTTTTAAGCGACATCGCTGCCTCGTTGCATTCGCAATACCCATGCGCATTGTTACGTGGGCTATTGTTACCGGGGCACGGCACTGTACCTGGCGATACTTTAGCGATGAATTACCAAGACTGGCTAGAGATTACTGACTATGGTGTGAACAGTTTTCGTGGTGAGGTCGACAGCCTGTATATGGTGGGGTTTTCCACAGGGACGTCGTTGTCAGTGCGCTATGTTGATGCCCATCCAGATGACGATTTGGTGCAAGGTTTAATCATGCTCTCGCCTGCTATTACGGCAAGCAGTGGTTTGGCGTTTTTATCCCCTTATCTGAGTTGGTTTCGCGACTGGTTGTCCGAAGGCCCTGAACTTGACCCAGCGCGCTACGAGTCATTCTCTGTGAATGCTGGGGCGCAGTTTTATAAACTGACTAAAGATCTTACAGACCCACAGTTTACGCCCCTGACGGTGCCTGTTTTTATGGCGGGCAGTGCCGATGACAGTACCGTGAATATGTCGGCGGCGCGCGAATTCTTTTGTGCAAAAACGCCCAGCGAACAAGGGGTGATGCTGTGGTTTCAATCTGATCAGTCGGACACTAGCGAGCTGCCGCAGTGCGTCGGTGTGCAAGAACTGCCCAGTGCAGCGCCACAATACTCGGTAGTGAATCTAGCCCATACTAGTATGACGATTAAACCGGATAACCCTCATTACGGTACGCAGGGCGATTATCGTATGTGTTTGCATTATGGGTTTGAAACTCAAGAGTATTCACAGTGTGTGAACGATGACACACAAGCAGTTTATGGTGAATCTGGCTTAGGCATTGATGGCCGCTATGACGGCAAATTGATTCGTCGGGGCAGTTTCAATCCTCACTACGATTTGATGTTTGAGCAAATCGTTCGGTTTATCGAGGCTAGGCAATAATGGAGACGATCTATTTTTCGCCAATGCTCCTTGGCGCCTGTCTTATACTTGCCATTGCAATCTCGGCGACGTTTCTTTGGTTTACTACTCGGCCCATTCCTGCACCACTGTTTTGGATGATTGGTGCGTGGTCGTTAGTGATTGGGGTTTTGATGTTTGCCGGCTTCGTGGTGACGCGCAGCCCCGTCTTGAATGTCATTGGAAACCTCTTGCAGTTAGTGGGCGAAGCGGTCCTCGTACTTGGCGTCTTTCGTTTTATAGGTCGGCCAGTTCCTTATTGGATTATTCCAGTCAGTGTCTTAATCGTTGGCGGCATGAATATTCACTATTGGATGTTCCAAGGTAACTCGGATCTCTTAATGGTGGTGTATTCGCTTGTGGCAGGACTGCTGCCTTTGCAGGCTGTTTATCTTTTGTTGTTGATCAAAGACGAGCCTGCGATTCGCTCTGGGCGCATCTTGGTAGGTTTCTGTTTGGCTTTGTACTCTGTTGTGACCTTCACGCGTGCTTGGTTTGCTTGGGACGCCTTTGCCAGCGGGCAATCCTATACCCAGCCCTATGAATCGTTTAGTTATTTATTGCCTTACAATCTTGGTATACCAGCGATGGTCACTGCGTTCATTGGCATGACACTTATGACCATGCAGCGCGTTTTGGCGACGAGTAGTAGCAATTTCGTAAGAGCCGAAAATAATGCGCAGCGTTTTGCACGTCTTCTGCATATCTCGAGCGCAGGAATAGCCGTAATTCGCGATGGTCGCATTAGTGATAGCAACGAACAATTGGAAGCACTCCTTGGCATAGGGCGTGATGAGTTGCTTGAGAGAGAATTTGCGCTGTATTTCAAGAAAAGTGCCCGAGCGAAACTAAATGCGGCCATTTCTCTGGCCAATGGTGATCTTATTGATATCGATGTGAAGCGCCCCGATGGCGGCATATTGAACACTGAATTGCGTGTGCTACCACTAACAGATGAAAGTGGCGACTTTATTGTCGAGCTAAGAGATATTAGTCACCGGCGCACTTTAGAGGACGAGTTGAAACGGCTAGCAACTGTGGACCCTCTTACCGGCGTTTTTAATAGGCGATCATTTGACGGTTTGTTTTCAAGAGCATTGCAGTTGGCGCGGCGGCAAGAGCGTCCAATGTGTCTGGCGATTTTCGATTTGGATCATTTTAAAGAAACGAATGATAAATACGGACATCTGGCCGGAGATGAAGCACTGAAGGTATTCTCTCAATATTGTGCCAAACAGGCGCGTGGCACCGATGTGTTCGCTCGAATCGGCGGCGAAGAGTTTGCCTTGTTAATGCCGGACACCGATCTTGATGGGGCGCTGAGTATTCTACGTCGCGTTTTAGACGGCGTGGCAACCTTACAAATTAAGCATAATGGTCTAAGGTTTGGAATCGGCGCGAGTGCGGGGGTGGCACGGTATCAAACGGGTGACTCCATGGTTTCGCTGATGAAGCGAGCGGATGAGGCACTTTATAAATCCAAAGACGAAGGACGAAACAGAATTTCAGTGGCCGAAACTGAGTAGGCTATTCCTGCCCTTTTTCTGTTTCACGCAAGACCATGTGCGGCTTGCCTGCGATATAACGTCTTCTGAATACTTCAAAATAGGCACTGAGAGCCGCAGCTGCCGCATTGTCGCCGTTCTGGGCAAGCACGATCGCGGCAACCTCTGCCGTACAAAGTTGGTGTTTGTGCACTGCCTCGCGCAATTGGTATAAGGATTTCTCTTCAGGCTCAATTCCCATCACTGGCAGTTTCGCAAGATAAGGACTTTTGAACATTTTACGGGCTTCACGCCAAGTGCCATCTAGCATGATGTATAGAGGCGTCTTGCCTATGGCTTCACTGCCAAGCTCGGCCACAGTGTCAATGCAACGCTCAGGCTCTGCATATTGCTTCGGAAATACGATAACGGGGCAGTACTTTGGGTCGTTCAATAATTGAATAAGTGCCTCATTGACCTGTGTGCGTTCCCAAACAAAGGCATGATTGTCTTGCGCGACATCGGCAATAAGCCGGCCTGTGTTGCTTGGTTTAAATGCCTCCCCCCAATACATGATGAAACAGAATGCGCTGCCATGCAGCGCAGCTGGGCGCACATCGCAGATGCAATGCACCTTCGGCATTAAGCATGTTGGGCAACGCTTTACTTTGCTGCCCCGGGCCATGAACGGCTTTTTGGCTTTCAGCAACTCTCTAGCGCGCAAGGCCATAATAGAGTTAATGTGGGTAGGTGTAGACAAGCACAGTTCCTGATATGAATAGGTGAAATTTGACAATTCCCTGATCGGCCGCGGATTATAGCCTTGTCAGGGAAGTAAACCACTAGTTTTAAAAAGGCTACGGATGCAGTTTAACGCGTTGTTGCGCCAGATGGGTTCCATGTTGATTTTGACGACGGCCGTTTGGTTGTGGCAAGTCTATGCGCGCGTATTGGTCGATGGTGCGGTTCTTGCTGCTGTGATGCTGATGGTGCTAGTGATTGCCTTGGCGCTATGGCAGCGCGCCAAAGTGCGTAGACGGGTCTGGCTTGAGGCTTACTTTCGTAGTCAAAGCCCAGTGAATCGCTGGCTCAAAGGTGGTTTAGGGATGGCAATACTGCAGGCGGCCACGGCATTAGTCTTGGGCGTGTATTTAGCGGTGACTTTGGTGAGAGTGCAAAGCCCATCGATTTGGGTTGGCTTGGTTGTGGCGGCGCTTTTGTTTCCGTTCATTAGCTATTGGATCGCACGTCGTCTACAAGCCCACACAAAATCGAGCTATCGGCATGTGCTCAGCATGCGTTGGGCCGCATTGGTTTTAGGCGCAATTTTGTGGGGCTTTCTCATCTATTTGAGCTATCAAAGCAGCTATCCCGATTTTCGACAAGCTAATTTAGACCAATCAATCTGGTATATGATGTCGCAAGAACAGGCACGAAGTGCTTGGCTGCTCAACGCCTTGGAACTTGTCGCTGGTAGCGATGGACTACGTTATTGGCTTGCTCAACAGCTTTTGCCGGCGCCCACTAGTTCACCTAGCCAGGTGCTTGCCTGGGGTATCGTGTTTGCCAAAGAAGCCTTGTTTGTTTGGTCGTATCTATTGTTGTGTACAGGGGTTCTAAGTTTTCATAATATTGCACTGACGGAGCCATTGAACCAATGAGAGCGGGGCTGCTAATTCAAAATACACTTCTAAGCGCGGCATTGTGTGTGTCTGCGCTGGCATTGCTATGGCAGATCAATGTGCAGCCTCCGCGCACTTGGTTGGCGCCCGCGCCGCAGACGGTACAAATTCAAAATCACTATTACTCCCTATCGCCGGCGCAGATGTCATGGTTGCGAAATTTTACTGCCGAGCATTTTAGTGCGGCAGAGCTTGCCAATCGTGACTTAGTGCATGAGCAAATAGCACTGCACCTTGATACTAGTTTTGCGCGAGTCAATGAGCGGTTGCCTTTGTTTGCCGATTGGTACTATTCCTTAAGTGGCGAATATAGTCGCATGGCAATGGCAGTATTAAGTGCCACCTCTTTAAGTGATGGGGATTTTCTTGCTCGTCGTGCGGCGCAGTTATTGTTTCCTGAGCAGGTGTGGGAAGAAGGTTTGAAAATTTTGGAGTCTGAAAGCAATGCCAGTTTATTGAGTTCACACATGGGGACCAGCGCGGCATGGCTAAGTCAAGTTCAATCGCAACTTGGAGCGCAGCGCATTCCTGCGCCGATAAACGCACTACAACCCACGCTGCCCGTGTTGAATTTAGATGCCTTGGCCAATGAGGTATCAGGGCTTGCGCAGATATCGGCGCTAGATAGTCGTATCGCGATGAGTAGCCTTGGTGCAGCAGGGCTAGCAGGGCCGGCGCTGTGGCGTGCCGTTGCTGCACGTAATGCGTTGGCTTCTAGTCGCGTAGTGGCAAGCACGAGTGCCCGTGGCGGTGCACGCCTTGCTAGCGCTGCTGGAGGAGCGGCATTATGCGCACCAGGTGGTCCACTTGCCATCGCCTGTGCGGCGGGGGCGGGAATCGCGACCTGGGTTGCGACGGACTGGCTGTTATTGCAAGTTGATGAAGCGGTTAATCGCGATGCGTTAATGGCGGCGATGGAGGCGAGTTTGGCAGATTTGCGGGGCGGTTTAGAGCAAGAGTTAGTGCTAGCCTATGATGCTCGTTTAGCCGCTTTGCAGGCATCTACCCAAGAGCAGATCGCCGAAGGTTTTAGTCTTCAAACTGCACACTAAGCCATTCTGTGTTGCCATTGAAGTTCAATGTTTGAATAGTCTTATTGCGTTCAATATTGACGAGGTTGTTCTGCTCGGGCCAGATGTCACGCAACACATTGTGAATCACACCTAGGCTCTGCAGCTGTTCAGGAAGTGCCACTTCTTGATATATCCACACAAAGGCATTATCGAGCTCATACCCCACATATTCTAGCTTCAAGGTATCGCCATCATCGCCAAGTAAAGTGAATCGCTCTAGTGCATATTGGGCAAATTGCTCTCGGGCTTTTTCGTCGGCAATGATGTCTGCATCGTTGTTTTGTAGTAGACGGACGGCGTGTTCTGCGTCATGCAATAAAAAGCGATGCATGACCTCTAGGTTACCGCTACGCGTATTGAAGAGTATTTGCGTCAGTGCTTCTTTTTTCTGGTGTGCAAGTGCCGGGCCTTGGCTGGCAAACGATAGCACTAGCAATAAACAAGCGAGGCGCACAAAGCGTGCGCCTAGCAGATTGTGAAAGCTTAGTTTCACTGATCGTCCTCGTTTTCATCTTCATCATCGCTCTTGAGCTCCGATTTAGACTCCTGCATTAAGTCACGGGCAGCGAAGCCGCTGCGGCCTTCGGATTTGAAGGACTCGATGCGTGATGGAATCAAGCGGCGAGGATAATAATTGTTCTCGATATCGACATCCGCGGTTTCCCAATGCGGGTCTAGTATCACCTCTTTTACAGGAATGTCGCTGACTAGTAGCTTGCGTACTTGCTCGGGATTACGTCGCCAAATTTCTGCAGGAATACGAATCTCTTCACTGCTGTCATCGGCATAGGTGACCTGTAAAATGATCGGCATTACTAAACCACCAAGGTTCGAGAACTCTAGCACGTAATAGTTTTTGTCCTCGGCGACCGCACGCTCTAGAGCGGTTTTTTCCCATGGCTCTAACCCTTCCATATAGTCGTTATAGGCATTGCGTTCCTTATTGGTGACGGTATAGATGTCGTTGTCATCGTAAAAATCGCGCACGTCAGGGTTACGTTCTACCCAAGTGCGTCGACCCTCGGCCGCATTGCGCTCTACGAACAGCGAGCTAGGTTTGTCTTCAAATTGCGCGCGCGAGCGTGCATTGTCGATGTCTGGGTTTTCGGTGTCCAAGCGCATCTCATAGATGCGATCCAAGGAGATATCGACGTGGTCAGTGCTGTAGAACCAGCCGCGCCAGAACCAGTCTAGATCTACCCCAGAGGCCTCTTCCATGGTGCGGAAGAAGTCAGCAGGAGTTGGGCGCTTGAACATCCATAAATTGGAATATTGTTTAAATGCAAAGTCGAATAGATCGCGGCCCATAATGGTCTCACGCAAAATATTCAAGGCGACCGCTGGCTTAGAATAGGCGTTCGGGCCAAGGTTAAGCACGCTGTCAGATTGCGTCATGATAGGGACTTGATTCTGCGACTGCATGTAAGCGGTTATATCAGAAGGTTCTACACCCCAAGGGATGTCTGGATCCCATTCGCGCCCTGCGACGCCGTCCATATAACTGTTCAAGCCTTCGTCCATCCAAGTCCACTGACGTTCGTCGGAGTTCACAATCATCGGGAAATATACGTGGCCCACTTCGTGTATCACTACGCCGATCAAGCCGCGCTTAGTCGCCAATGAATAGGTGCGTGAACCATCGTCTTGCAGATTGGTGCGCGGACCATTGAAGGTGATCATGGGGTATTCCATGCCGCCCACAGGGCCATTGACCGATTGTGCAGTCGGGTAGGGATAGTCGAACGAGAAGCGCGAATACACTTCCATCGTGTGAATAATCGATTCGGTTGAGTAGCTCGACCACAGGGGTTCGCCTTCTTTAGGATAGAAAGACATGGCCATCACGAATGGGCGCACATCACCGCCTTGCTGGTAGCCTTTAGCATCCCAAATAAATTTACGTGAGGATGCCCATGCGAAATCACGTACGTTCTCAGCCGTAAAATGCCAAGTTTTGGTTTCGTCGGTGCCTTCTTTTTCGTTCTCTAAGGCCTCTTCGGCTGTCACAACAAAAACTGGTCGTTCAGAATCCTCGGCCTCGCGCAGGCGTTGACGTTGTTCGGATGTTAATACCTGACCTGGGTTTTGCAGGGCACCTGTGGAGCTGTCTCTTATACACATCTGACGCTGCCGACGAGCGATCTAGT
>CAJXSF010000041.1 GCA_913061515.1 uncultured Gammaproteobacteria bacterium
CGTGGGCTCGGAGATGTGTATAAGAGACAGTCATAGCGGCCAATCTGCAAAATGTCTTGCCCGCCGGAGATCTCTTCCCACACGGTTACGTTGTCATCCAGAGCGTCGCGGCTTTGATCGACATAGGCAAGCTCTACTGTGTCGCCTAGGCGAATGCTGCCGCTATCGGGTTTTTCCTGACCTACGAGCATGCGCAAGAAGGTGGTTTTGCCCGCACCATTGCCGCCTATGATGCCGACAATGCTGCCTTTGGGGATGCTAAAACTGAGATTGTCGATCAGTGTGCGCTCGCCAAAGCTTTTGCAGAGCCCTTCCACTTCGATCACGACATCGCCAAGACGAGGGCCTGGTGGAATATAGAGTTCGGTCGTTTCGTTGCGCTTTTGGAAATCCTGTGAATTGAGCTCTTCAAAGCGTGCCAGTCGTGCCTTGCTTTTGGCTTGCCGACCTTTCGGATTGGCGCGAACCCATTCGAGTTCCGATTTGATAGTGCGCTCACGTGCAGCCTCTTGCTTAGATTCGGTCGCGAGACGTTGCTCTTTAGTTTCAAGCCAATTGGTGTAATTGCCTTCGTAAGGAATGCCGTGACCGCGGTCCAGCTCAAGTATCCAGCCGGCGGCATTGTCCAGAAAGTAGCGGTCGTGGGTGATCGCTACGACGGTGCCTGGGTAATCTTGAAGGAAGCGCTCTAGCCACGCGACACTCTCAGCGTCTAAATGGTTGGTTGGCTCGTCTAGTAACAGCATATCAGGTTTGGACAGTAGCAGACGGCAAAGCGCGACGCGTCGTTTCTCACCGCCCGATAGAGTGCTTACATCGGCATCCCAAGCTGGCAAGCGCAGTGCGTCGGCGGCAATTTCAAGTTTGCGTTCAACGTCCCAGCCCTCACTGGCATCAATAGCGTTTTGTAGCTCGCCTTGCTTCTCAAGCAAGTCGTTCATCTCGTCATCGCTCATAGGTTCGGCGAAGCGATCACTAATAGCATTGAATTGCTCTACCAACGCCATGATATCGCCGATACCCTCTTCGACATTGCCACGCACGTCTTTGTCCAAGTTTAGTGCAGGCTCTTGGGGAAGATAGCCGATGTTGATGTCGGTTTGCGCCCGAGCCTCACCATGGTGGTCTTTGTCTATGCCGGCCATGATGCGCAGCAATGACGACTTTCCTGAGCCGTTGAGGCCGAGTACGCCGATCTTTGCGCCGGGAAAGAAGGACAGAGAGATGTCTTTAAGGATTTCGCGCTTGGGTGGGACTATTTTTCCCACCTGATGCATGGTGTAAACGAACTGTGCCATGGAGGTCATTCCTGATAGATCTAAATAATACGCTAGCGCCGTCGCGGCGGCCGTTTCGGCTCTCATTATGGCACATATTCTAAGGGGAAATGAGGGGCTGCTCGGCTGGCTGAGCGAAGATGCCTTGAAAGTAACAATGTTCGGCCGCGGGTGAGCCAAACAATGACAAGATGCAGTCAATTCATAGTAATAATGCAAAAATATCCGCTATAAACCCTGTTTTAGAGCAACTTATAGGATGCCCCGAATAGGGTCATGCTGTAAAATGGCGCTCCACTGAAACTTTGCCAGACTATGGGGAACTGAATGTTTAGTCGCGATATGACCATTGCCGGATTTGATCCTGAACTCGATGCCGCAATTAAAGCCGAGAGTGTCCGTCAGGAACAGCACATTGAATTGATAGCTTCGGAAAACTACACGAGCCCACGTGTAATGGAAGCTCAAGGGAGTGCGTTGACGAATAAATATGCCGAAGGCTACCCAGGTAAGCGTTATTACGGGGGCTGTGAGCATGTTGATGTGGTTGAGTCATTAGCCATCGAACGTGTAAAGGCGCTCTTCGGGGCGGATTACGCTAACGTTCAGCCGCATTCGGGTTCCCAGGCCAATGCGGCCGTTTATATGGCATTGCTTAAGCCGGGCGAAACCGTTCTTGGTATGAGCCTCGCCGATGGCGGTCACCTTACACACGGTGCGAGCGTCAGTTTTTCAGGCAGAATTTATAATGCTGTCCAATATGGCTTGAACAGCGAAACGGGTGAGATCGACTACGAGCAGGTAGAAGCCCTAGCTCTAGAGCACAAGCCACGCATGATCATGGCTGGCTTCTCAGCCTATTCCCGTATTGTGAACTGGCAACGCTTCCGTGAGATCGCCGATAAAGTAGGCGCTTATCTGGTAGTCGATATGGCGCACATTGCTGGTCTAGTGGCCGCTGGCGTTTACCCAAGCCCAGTGAATATTGCGGATGTCACAACATCGACTACCCATAAAACACTCGGTGGTCCACGCGGTGGTATTATTCTGGCGCGTGCCAACCCAGAGCTTGAAAAGAAACTCAATTTCGCCGTATTTCCTGAAAGTCAGGGTGGGCCTTTGATGCATGTGATCGCGGCGAAAGCGGTTTGTTTCAAAGAAGCCATGAGTGATGAGTTCAAAGAGTATCAACGTCAGGTCGTGAAGAACGCACAGGCCATGGCGCAAGGCTTCATCGATCGTGGCTACGACATCGTTTCCAATGGGACTGACGATCATTTGTTCTTACTCAGTCTCGTGAAACAAGAGATCACAGGTAAAGACGCCGATGCAGCCCTTGGTCGTGCCAATATCACGGTCAATAAAAACGCAGTGCCGAATGATCCACGCCCACCCTTTGTCACTAGCGGCCTGCGTATAGGCTCTCCGGCTGTTACTCGTCGCGGTTTCAAAGAGGCTGAAGTGAAAGAGCTGACGACTTGGATTTGCGATGTGCTAGATAACATCGAAGACGAAAGCGTTATTGAGTCTGTAAAGGCGAAAGTGTTAGCACTATGTGCGCGCTTCCCAGTTTACGGCTAATCGCAGTATTCGCCGACGCGCCACTCTTAGGAAACGTTTATGCATTGTCCGTTCTGTAACGCACTGGATACTAAAGTGATCGACTCGCGCCTCGTTTCTGAAGGAAACCAAGTGCGCCGTCGGCGAGAATGTATTACCTGCGCCGAGCGCTTTACCACTTACGAAACTGCTGAGTTGGTAATGCCGCGAATCATCAAACAGAACGGCAACCGCGAACCATTTGACGAAGCCAAGTTGCACTCAGGTTTGACCAAAGCCTTAGAGAAACGCCCCGTCGGTATAGAAAAGATTGATGAGGCAATCAATCGTATCAAGAACCACCTTCGAGCAACCGGCGAGCGCGAGATACCTTCGCGCATCGTCGGTGAACAAGTCATGCAAGAGCTGCGGCAACTTGATGAAGTGGCGTTTGTACGCTTTGCATCTGTGTACCGTAGCTTTAAGGATTTGAACGAGTTTAGAGCCGAGATTGATCGCTTGGCGAACGATAACTGAAGTAGCTTAGGTTCCTAATGGACAGTACCGCACAGACTTTCATGCAGCTCGCTATCGATGCTGCGCAGCGCGTCTACAGCACCGCACCTAATCCGCGTGTGGGCTGCGTCATAGTGCGCGATGGTCAAGTCGTTGGTACTGGCTTGCATGAAAAACCCGGTGAGCATCATGCGGAGGTCAATGCGCTTTTGGCCGCAGGAGAGCTTGCCAAAGGAGCGACTGCTTATGTGTCGCTAGAGCCGTGCTGCCATTTCGGTAGGACACCGCCTTGCACTCAAGCACTCATTAACGCCGGCATTGAAAAAGTAGTGTTTGCAATGTTTGACCCGAATCCACTTGTGGCGGGCAAGGGGGTGCAAGCGCTTCGCGATGCAGGAGTTAAGGTCGAAGGCCCAATCTTAGAGGACGAAGCCAAGGCGCTCAATCGCGGGTTTATCCGCCGTATGACAGAAGGTTTGCCTTTTGTGCGCTGCAAAATGGCCATGAGCCTTGATGGGCGAACAGCAATGGCCTCTGGTGAGAGTCAATGGATTACCGGTCCACAAGCTCGTTCTGATGTGCAGCGCTTGCGCGCCGAGTCATGCGCTGTGGTCACTGGCGTCAATACAATTCTTAGTGATGATCCAGCCTTGAATGTGCGAGCAGAACAATTGCAGCACAAAGAGGCGCAAGCGATCGCTGAACGTCAGCCGTATCGGGTCATTTTTGATTCGTCATTGCGAACGCCGCCAGAGTCAAAAGTATTGCAATTGCCTGGGGATGTGCTGTTTATGGTTGGTGCGCCGCATTCTAGCCAATTACAACGTTTCGATGGCAGTGCAGCAAAAATCCTAAGTGTAGAGACATTGCCAGGCGGTCGCGTCGATTTGCAGGCGGCCATGCGAGTGCTCGCCCAAGATTATTCTTGTAATGAGGTCATGGTGGAAGCAGGGCCAACGCTTAGTGGCGCGATGATCCAGGCGGGCTTGGTCAATGAAGTCATAATCTATATTGGCGCAAAATTTCTGGGTAGCGATGCGCTGCCCTTATTACAACTTCCCGGATTGCAACATATGGCAGACCATATTGGCCTGAAGATTGTCGACGCCACTGATATCGCTGGTGATTGCAGAATTACAGCGCAAGTCATTAATCGCTAAGTTAAGCGGAGAACCTATGTTTACAGGAATTATTGAAGCCCTGGGCTGTGTCGCCGATCTGAAATTGCGCGGTGGGGAGTGGCGCTTAACTGTGACTAGTGGCACGTTAGATTTTGGCGATGTCATTCTTGGCGACAGTATTGCTGTCAATGGTGTGTGTTTGACTGTGACTCGTTTGGCGCAAGACTTGTTTGAGGTTGATGTATCGAATGAGACGATGCAATACACGACGCTACATGGTTTGAGCAATGGCAGTAAGCTCAATTTGGAAAAAGCGCTAACGCCGACAAAACGCTTAGGTGGGCATATAGTAAGCGGGCATGTTGATGGCGTCGGTGAGTTACTGGACTTACGCCCTGATGGCGCGAGTATCAGAATGGATTTTCGGGCCCCCGACGATCTCGCCAAATATATTGCTCATAAAGGTTCTATTTGTATCGACGGCACAAGTCTAACCGTCAATTCAGTAAGTGGCGCGACCTTTAGCGTTAATATTATTCCCCACACGCAGGCTGAAACGATAATTCAAGATTATCGCGTGGGAGCTAAAGTGAATCTCGAGGTCGACGTTATTGCTCGCTACCTTGAACGCTTATTATTAGGCGACAAAGCGGCTGATGAAAAATCGTCATCAGCGCAGACGCTGACGCGCTCTTTATTGGCAGAGAATGGTTTTGTTTGAAGCAAACCGCGTGAGTGTTCAGGGATATTAAAAAGTAGGACGCATTTAATCGTAAAACGGAAAATATTTCCGTAAGTGAACTAGCTAATGAATTTGAACACGATAGAAGAGATTATTGAAGATATTCGTCAAGGCAAGATGGTGATCTTGATGGACGATGAAGATCGAGAGAACGAAGGGGATATCGTAATCGCTGCTGAACGTGTGCAGACAGAAGATATCAACTTTATGGCAAAGCACGCGCGTGGCTTAATTTGCCTAACGCTTGGTCGCGAGCGCTGCGAGTTTTTGAATTTACAGCCGATGGTCAATAACAATGCGGCGCAGTTTCACACTAATTTTACTGCTTCGATAGAAGCGGCAACTGGCGTTACGACGGGAATATCTGCTGCCGATAGAGCGCGGACGATTCAAGTTGCCGTCGCGCGTGATAGCAAGCCAGAAGATATCGTGCAACCTGGGCATATTTTCCCAATCATGGCACAACCAGGCGGTGTTTTGCAGCGCGCAGGCCACACAGAGGCTGGTTGTGATCTAGCAAGGCTCGCAGGCTTTACGCCCGCCGCGGCCATTGTCGAGATCATGAATGAAGACGGCACAATGGCACGTCGTCCTGATCTGGAAAAATTTGCAGAGCAACATGGGCTCAAGATTGGCACTATTGTGGATTTAATCCACTACCGTATTGCCCACGAGCACACGGTAACTCGCAAAGAGTCCCACACAGTGCAAACCGCCCATGGCGAATTTGTTCTGCATACCTTTGAAGACCAAATCATGGGCGGGACGCACATCGCGATGAGCATGGGAGAAATTTCAGCACAGGAGCCAACGCTCGTGCGCGTTCATATCGCCAATACTCTGCGCGATGTTTGTGATGTGATCAAACCCCAGTCGCCCAACTGGTCGTTTAGTACGGCGCTCGCACGAATCGCACAAGAAGGTAAAGGCGTCGCTGTGTTACTATCGGGGAATGAATATGCAGAAAATATCGATACGACGCTGGAAAATGCTTTTGGCAGTCGTGCGGCTGGGGCGCACCCAAATCGGCAGGGCAATGACCTGACGATTGGGACCGGTTCGCAAATACTGCGTGATCTAGGGGTTGGAAAAATGCGCCTTTTAAGTTATCCAGCTCGTTTCCAAGCAATTTCGGGTTTTGATCTGGAAGTGGTCGATTTTGTGCCCTTCGACGAAAGCCTCGTAAGCGATACACAAGATGGCGAAAAATAAGTGGGTGCCAAGTGCCCAACAGCGAAATATAGGTGATTAGAAAATGAGTAATATCAGAGTAATCGAAGGGGACTTTCACAGCGGTTCTGCGAAATACGCAATCGTAGTGGCTCGGTTTAACAGCTTTGTAGTCGACAAATTGTTAGAGGGCGCGATCGATGCGCTTGTGCGCCATGGTGTTGAGGAATCTGACATTACCGTGGTGAAAGCACCGGGCGCCTTCGAGTTGCCAGTACTGACGAAGAATGTCTTGGATGCTGGAAGCTATGATGCCGTAATCGCATTAGGCGCGGTCATTCGTGGTGGAACCCCACACTTTGAATATGTGGCAGGGGAGTGTGTGAAAGGCCTGAGTGTGATCAGCCTAGAAAGCAAAATTCCAGTCGCTTTTGGTGTGTTGACTGTTGATACCATAGAGCAAGCGATTGAACGTGCCGGCACTAAAGCGGGTAACAAAGGCGCCGAGGCCGCACTCGGGGCGTTGGAAATGGTTAGTGTCATTAAAAAGTTGAGTGCGTAGGTGAAATTAGTGTCAGACTCTTCAGGCGTGCCAATAAATCTACCTCCGAATGCAATTGCAGAATCGGAGAGCCCAAAGAAAAAGCTGAGTGAACGCCAGAAAGCGCGTCGCATGGTGTTGCAAGCGCTTTATCAATGGCAATTGGCCAATGCTTCTGCGAGTGATATTCAGGCAGAGTTTCGTGCCTACTATCTAGGAAAAATCGACTGGAAATATTTTAATGAAGTCTTTCCCGCGATTGTGCCGCGCGCTGCGCAGCTCGACGAAGCAATCATTCCTTACCTCGATAGAGATATACAAGCGCTGGATCCAATAGAGCTATCGCTGCTTCGCTTTGGCATGTATGAGTTGCTACATCGCATCGACATTCCATTCAAGGTTGTAATCAATGAAAGTGTCGAGCTTGCTCGCATTTTTGGAGCAACTGATAGCCACAAGTATATCAATGGCATACTTGATAAAGCAGCGCGGCAAATCAGGACTCTTGAAGTCTAAAGCAGCGTGAATAACGCTCGATGTCATCCCTAAATGCTTGAGGTCTTCTACCATTGGCGTCTGACGAGTTCGACATTATTCAACGCTATTTCAACGCCGACGCACTTGCGTTTGGCGTGCCTGAGGTGGCACTAGGGATCGGTGATGACTGTGCTTTGTTGGAATTGGCGCCCCATTGTCGTTTAGCGATGTCGATGGATCTTTTGCAAGAGGGCGTACATTTTCTTGCAGATTCAGATCCGTATTCACTGGGCAAGCGTAGCCTACTTGTCAATTTAAGTGATTTGGCAGCCATGGGCGCGCGACCAGTATGTTTTACACTCGCATTGAGCCTGCCTGAGAACGACGAACATTGGTTGCAAGCCTTTAGTCGAGGTCTAGCCGAGGTTGCAAAAATGCATCGCTGCACCCTTGTTGGGGGGGATCTGACTGCATCCAATCCAAGTCTGGCTAGCAAAACTATTTGTATTCAAGTGCATGGTGAGTTGCCAGCTGGAGAAGGGCTTCGCCGCGATGGCGCACAAGTCGGGGACTATATTTACGTCACGGGTACCTTAGGCGATGCTGCGGCAGGGTTGGCAGTGTTACAAGGCAAGACGTCAAAAGAATTATCGGCGCAGTCACAAGCGGCATTGGTACAGGCGTTCTACGAGCCAGAGTCGCGATTGCTAGCCGGGCAAATTTTAAGATCACTCGCTTCATCATGTATCGATCTTTCCGATGGTCTGGCATCAGATTTATTGCATATTCTCAAAGCGAGCGGCGTAGGGGCGAGTATCGAGCTATCGGCTTTGCCTATGTCGGCGGCGTTTTGTGAGGCCGTGGCAAATGAACGACGTCAGGCACTTGCGTTGGGTGGCGGTGACGACTACGAGCTATGTTTTACGATTGCGCCAAGATTCGCTGCACAAATGCAACAACAGTTTGAGCAGTGCAATATTCCTGTACAGCGTATTGGAATTATAGAGAAAGGCAGTACGGTCCGTTGGCAACAAAAAGGGCAAGAGACAGTGCTTAATATTCGTGGATACAATCACTTTACGCAGCAACAAACACAAGCGCAGGGAGTGGTCTAATGGCGACAACGCCTAGTTCGGTTTGGCGTAATCCAGTGCACTTTGCAGCATTCGGGTTTGGGAGCGGAGCTGTACCTGTGGCCCCTGGCACGTTTGGGACGTTGATGGCTGTGCCGATATATTTGCTGTTGTTGCCAGACTTAAGTTGGCCACTGTATGGCTTGTTTTTAGTGGTAACCTTTGCCCTAGGTTTATTCCTGTGTGGAAGAACCGCTCAGGATATCGGCGTGCACGACCATGGCGGCATCGTGTGGGATGAGTTTGTAGGGTATTGGCTAACAATGTTTTTGGCACCACCTGGTTGGCTTTGGATCGCTGTGGGGTTTGTTTTATTTCGCTTTTTTGACGTTGTTAAACCCTGGCCGATTCGTTGGCTCGATAAGAATGTCAGTGGTGGTTTTGGAGTTATGATAGACGATGTCTTGGCCGGTGTGATGGCCTTCATTTGTCTGCAAATCGCGGTAATAATTATAAATTGAAGAGGGTTGTGTGAGTGCAAGTTAAATTCATAGCAGGAGCAGATTTGCCCACGCAGTGGGGCGATTTCTCGATACATGGTTTTGAAGATCCTAGTACTGGCAAAGAGCATGTGGTGCTTGCTATGGGGGATTTCGATAAAGATGAACCCGTGCTATGCCGGGTGCACTCAGAGTGCCTCACAGGTGATGCCTTGTTCAGTTTGCGTTGTGACTGTGGGCCGCAACTTCGCTATGCCATGCAAGCGATCGCAAAAGAAGGCAAAGGTTTAATCCTCTATCTTCGTCAGGAGGGCCGTGGTATTGGTCTGCTCAACAAAATCCGCGCCTATGCCTTGCAAGACAAAGGGGCCGATACTGTAGAGGCAAACGAGCAGTTAGGTTTCTTGGCTGACGGTCGTGAGTATGAAATCTGCAGGCCGATGCTGGATCATTTTAATGTGAAGGAGTTGCGGTTGTTGACGAATAATCCGCGCAAAGTCAAAGCACTAGAAAACTTGGGCTATGCGGTAAAAGAGCGTGTTGCCATTCATACTGGGTACAATTCTCACAATGAAAACTACCTTGCAGTGAAAGCGCGAAAGCTCGGGCATATGCCGCGGATAGATTAATTTGTAATGCTTAGGGCTAAGGGGTTCATAGAGGTTCTGGTGTGCTCTGTGCACGTAATTTGTGCATAGCCTGTTCCATCTCTTCAAACGAGCTGGGTAGCCCTAAGAAATAGCCTTGAATGAAGTCGCAATCGAAGGTGCTCAACAAGTCTACGTCTTCCTGCGACTCCGCCCCCTCCATCGTGACCAACATGCCGTTCGAGTGACAAAGCTCAACCAGCGGTTTGAGTATTTGTCGATTGCCACGCTTCAACGTCTGCTCAATAAACCCTTTATCAAATTTCACCATTGCGATGGGATACTCGACAATTCTTAATAGCGATGTGAACCCTGCCCCAAAATCATCCAAGGCTAATAGGTATCCGGTTTCGGCTAGTTTTTTAAGGAACTGCTGTGCATGCGGTGTGTATTCAATGTTGACGGTTTCGGTAATCTCTAACTGAATATTATGGGGCGCAATGTCATAGCGTTTTGTGCAACGAGCCAGTAGTTCGGTAAGCTCAGAGACTTGTAGCTGTGCCGAGGAGATATTCAACGACATTTTGAAGTCGCGAGCGAGCATTTTTCGTATGGCGGGGTAAGTTGATAAGCCTTTGTTGATCACCCACTCATCAATCATCCTATACACACCGCAAGACTCCGCAATAGGCACGAACTCATCAGGGTCTACATTGCCTAGTTTGCGTGAATGCCATCGCAGTAGGGCTTCGAAACCGTCGAGCTCGCCTGTCTTGACATTCAGCAGTGGCATATAAACGAGTTTAAATTCTAAGTCTGGATTGACAAGTTTTAGTGCGCTTTCGACCTCCTGGTGGCGCCGCAGTTTTTGTGCAAGCTCTTGCGAATAAAATGCGGCTTGGTTTTTGCCCTGCATTTTAGCTTGATACATCGCGGTGTCGGCGTTTAAGATCAATTGGCTAAACGTGTCGCCATCTTGTGGGTATACCGCAATCCCGATACTGGCAGTGATAGGAAAACGTGATTTGGCGAAATGTAAGCCTTCATCGAGCTGTTTGAGAATCATTTGTGCTATCTCAGAAGCTGCATCGACTGCTCGTTCCTGCTTGATCATTAAACAGAATTGATCACCAGCGACGCGTCCGGCAACAATATATGGGCCTATTTTTCTATCGATGTTTGACGATCTAATAACAGCGATGTCGCTTAAGCTCTGTGAAAAAGCGCTAAGCAATTGGTCGCCAAAGCGGTGCCCGTATTTGTCATTGACGAATTTAAAATTGTCGAGGTCCAGTACGAGTAGTGCGACTTCCTCTGACGAGTTTTCTGCCTGAAGTAAAGCCTCCTGCCCCAATTGATTGATCACGCCTAAATTGTAAAGCCCTGTTAGGGTATCGCGCTCCATGAGACGTTTGGTTTCGTCGTATGAGTGTGAGAGGGAGTGAAACAAGGTGTTGAATGTACGAGCAAGAGCGCCAATTTCATCGTCTCCCATATGACGTTCGGGGATCTGAGCCTGACGATTGGATAGGGCATGCGCCAAGTCTCTTTCTAATTCAAGAACAGGTCGAGTGATATGCTTATTGATAAGCCCATACAGACAGATAGAAGCGGCGGCGGCAAAGATGAGACTGATTAGTGTGAGCCACAAGGCTAGAGGTGTTAATTGTTGTTGCAAATAATTACGTGGCAAGATTACTTGTAAGTACAAGTCATCGAGCAAAGGCGTGGAGGCTGAAAGAATACTCGGCGTTTGGGCGAAAGTGCTGATGATAAATGGCGCGTTCAGCTCAGCCTCTAGGCTTGCACGCAGTGTATTGAATTCCGTGGGGTCTATGGCAACGACTATGGCCAGTGCCTCATCCAATTGTGTGGTAAGAGGGCGGGTATAGGTTAGCGGGCTGATAAACTGCGTTTTCACCAAGAGAGTTTGATTTACAGATGTAGGGATATAGTCCCAACGCTCTAATGCTCCTGCATCAAAGGAAGATAACACATACTCTTTAAGTGGCTCGCTAATTTCACTAAATGGGTCTGCACTGATCTCAACGTGGTTGGTAATGCTTGCCTCTGGGGTTTGCGTTGCGATGGTGATGCTAAGGTAGTCTGGATCTAGTCCTGTACTCGCACGGAGATTATCTTCGATAGTTTTGACAAGGGTATATTCTCTGCTCAGATCATCGGGAAACTGTAGGTATTGATTCAATGCGTGGCTTTGAGTGACAGATACTAGAAAGCTTTCGGAGAAAATTTGATAGCGCCCAAAAACACTCGCCAATTGAGTAACGGCATTGTTTAGTCTGTATTGTTCTTGCCGCTCAAGAAAATTACGCGCAAGCTCATATACGATCATTGAGGCAACAATGAAGCTCAGGAGCATAACTGGAGTAATGACCAATAAGGCACGCTTATTGAGATTCATGTAGCTCTACCAATGTTGTTATTATGCGATTCCTCAGCAGTACTCCTTCTTTGCTGTATTCGCCTGTGTAGCGATGCAACTTTTCGGAGCTGGGCAGCATGGCATGTTCGTCACGAAAGGCACTGCTTTGTAATGCGTATCCTGCATCATTGGTGGTGGCAATACCAAGGGCTTCGGAGTTTCGCGCGGCGATCTCAGGAATATTCAAGAAGTTGATGAAGTTCAAAGCCAGTTCAGATTGCGGCGCTTTGTTCAAAACTCCCAGGCATTCTCCCCACATCATGCTGCCTTCCTTGGGAACTACGTATGCCCAGTTTTCGCTTCCACTCAAATTGTTCAGCTCTTTGTCATCTCCTGAGTAGGCGAGTGCTAGGTGCAGTTCCTCATCCATAGGATTGTTGTGGATATAGGTGATTGGGTAGTCAAAGCTTAGTACTGAGGGTATCAGCTCTTTTAGCTCAGAGAAGACCTCTCTCAGCACCGGCTCGCTATTTGTTGAGGCTGACTCATTACGAATAAGAAGTGAAGGTGCGAGCGTATCGCCATAATTTGCCAATAGCCCAATGTGGCCCTTAAGTTCGGGGGCAGGGAATAATAGCTCGCGCCATGAGTTTGGAGCTTTAGCTAGTTTGTCTTTGCGGTAGGCTAGGCCAAGAGTGCCCCATAAGTAGGGGGTGGTATTAGGGCCACAGCGTTGAGTCCACAGTGCGTTCGCGTGACGAAGATTGGGGGGGGTATTGTGCTCGTTGAGAGGGAGGAAGGTTTGATATTTACTAAAAATCGCAGCGTTAATCGGGTCTATTGTTACTAAGTCAATCTGGCTGATTTCGGCGGTATACAAAATAGCGTTACGCACTTCGTCGGAATCAAAGTGGATTTGTTTGATTTGCGCACCGGTGCTGGCCTCCCATTGTGCGATTACTTCGTCCGCAAAATAGGCTTCCCATGTCAAAATGGTCAGGGTGTTGGCGCTCGTGTTCATCGCGCAGAGCGAGAAAAAGAGTGCAGTGATTAGTCTATGATTTAGCATGCTTAAATATTCACCAATATAATGGACGAATTATAAGCGCTAATGGGGCAAAAGACTGAATAGGCTCAAAAAATGAGCCAAAGATGTCCCGTTTTATTCCACTTCGAGCCAATGCATGCCGCTTTAGCCCCTAGTTTGCGCGCACTTGCTCTAGCTGGGCGCACATTTGTAATGCGCCGCTTAACACTCGAAGACTGTGGCGTTGCACGAGATCGGGGGGGATAAAGTAAAGGTGGTCTTTCTCAACAGCTTGTAATTGCGGCCAGCGCAGCCAGTCATCAAGCCATTGTGGTCTAGCAATATCCATCCCGCTGGCAATGATAGCCTGAGGGTTGCGCGATAAAACGGCCTCGATGCTGATTTTTGGGGCTAAGCCTTGGTCGGCAAAGATATTGCGGCCGCCACATAGGCTGATGATGTCATTAATTAATTCATTCCCCCCCACGCTGATTAGGGGCTCATTCCATACCTGATAAAATACCGAAACCGGCGCAGCATTGGCGTAGCGAGCGGTGAGTGCGGCTAGCTGTTCATTGAAATATCGCACTGCTGCGTCACTAGTGTTCTGAGTGCCAGCTAATTGGCCAAAGTTATCGATCTGCTGCGCAATGCTCGCAAGCGTGCGTGGCTCGGCGAGGTAAACATTGAACCCGAGATCAATAAGGCGTTGCACAGCGGCTTGCGGATTGCCACTTTGCCAAGCAATGATTAGGTCGGGGCCGAAGGCGACGATAGCCTCCATATCTAGTAGATCGTAACGCCCCACCACTGGGAGGCCTTGCGCTTGCGGCGGGAAATCACTAAATTCGCTGACTCCTACAATTCGATTGCCAGCCCCGGCAACGAAAAGTAATTCAGTGAGCGAAGGGGCGAGGCTAATAATGCGTTGAGCAGGCCCAGGTAGCGTTACTTCACGGTTTGCATCATCAATGACAGAAATGCTCTGAGCTAGGCTATTCGTGCCTGTACAGCAAAGTATCAGAGCGATTATCAGTTGCATCATGCGCATTAGTAATCGATTCCTTTCTGCACACGAATGCCTTGATTGAAGGCATGTTTGGTGTCCTGTATTTCACTAACAGTGTCGGCCATTTCAATGAGCGCAGCATTGGCGTTACGGCCCGTAATGATCACGTGTTGCCCCGCAGGACGCTGTTTAAGGCAAGACAGCACTTCTTCGGCATCGAGATACCCATAGGTCAACATATAGGTCAGTTCATCTAACAAGACTACGTCGACATCTGGATCTTTGAGTAGCGCACTCGCATGCGTCCAAGTCGATTTGGCGGCGGTAATATCGGCCTCGCGGTCTTGAGTCTCCCATGTAAACCCGGTATTCATGACATGAAATTCCACCAAAGGATGGGAGTCGAAGAGCAATTGCTCTCCGCACTCCCATTGCCCTTTGATGAATTGCACAACACCACAACGTAATCCATGGCCAACGCTGCGGGCCAGCATGCCAAAAGCCGAAGAGCTTTTGCCTTTGCCGTTACCGGTTAGCACTACCATCAAGCCTTTATCGATGTCTGCTGCTGCAATGCGTTCATCGACGAGGGCTTTCTTGCGCTGCATTGCGCGTTTGTGGCGTTGATTACGTTCTGTGTCGTTGCTCATATTGACCTCTTAATCGGTTTAAAAGTGTGCTCTAAAGCCGACATAGGCGGCACGCCCAGTGGTGTTATAGCCGAGAATCTCCTCGTTATCTTGATCGAAGAGGTTCTCGATGCGAGCAAATAATTGTACTGACTCATTGAGCTGGAAACTTGAGGTGAGGTCAAACACTTCGATAGCGTCTAATGATACGGGGACGCCGCCGATAGCATCTTGCGTATCTGCTGAGCGACGATAAAACGCCGATACCAAGGTTCTACTATCACGACTGTTCCAAGCGAGATTCACGTTAGCGAGATTACGCGGACGCAATTGACGCTGACTGCCGTCGGGGCGCTCAGTTTCGTTGTAAGTATAGTTTGCTTGCAGTGTTAGTTGTGCATGCAGCGCAATACTAGTAGAGAACTCTACACCGTTTGAGCGACTTTCACCGATATCTTGCAAGTAGCCGCTGTAGGTAGTGAGATCGTAATAAATAGCATCTTCTATGCGTTGGTCGAAATACACCACTTCAAAGCGCGAACCTCTTTGCGTAAACAGCTCGAGTGCGAGTTCATGCCCTTTGCTCGTTTCTTCTTTAAGGCTAGTGTTTGAAGCAGGTGGGTAGGCGAATGGCCCCTTGTTGTAGCTAGACTCATAAGGGCTGGGTGCACGAAATCCTGTGCCATAGGCCCCACGTAATTTCAGTGTATGACCACCCTCTAGGTCGATCAGTCTCGCGGCGCTCAAGCGGTAGCTGTTATGAGTGCCGAAGTCGTCGTTATCATCGCGGCGTATGGCGGCAGTGACGAAAAGATCCTCTGAGAATTTGCTCAAGTATTCTGCGTAATAACCGAACTGATCGCGGCTATCGCCGTTGTTCTCTTCCTGCTCGATGTCTAGTCCATATACGAGTTCAAAATTTTGCGCAGCGGTATACTGACCGATGTATTCAACGCGTTGCAGCTCGCCCTCTGAGGCGAAGCCCGATTGCCCGAGAGTAAAGTATTCGCGGTCGGTCTGTGTACCCGACCATGCAAGTCCATGGCTGCCATACTCGGTCGCTAAGATTGCAGATAGGCGCAGTGCCTGCTGGTCGTAAGTCGCATTACACTGATGCACAGTCGAGAAAGTCGCTGAATCGTAGCAGGCATCGTATTCGCTATCGCTGTTGACATCATGAATGACCGCATTGAGGCGTAGCGTGTCGCTAGCGTTAACGCCAACGCGTGCGTGCAAAGTTGTGTTTTCATACCCGTCATCGTCTGCTAGTACACTGTCAGCAAGGCGTGCGTTAAATCCATCGGTCTGAAAGTCGGTGCCGGAGACAAAAAAATCTGCGCGCTCATTGCCGCCGCTGAGTTTTGCTGCCACTTGCTGAGTACCGAACCTCCCAGAAGAGGCTTCAATCTGCGTGTCGAGAGGGCCGGTATTTTTCTCAGTTGTAATATTCACAACACCGCCAGCATCAGCACCGTAGTGCAGACCCTGTGGTCCACGCAATATCTCAACGCGTTCTACTCCACTGCTAAGCAAGTGTTCTAGTTGTGGCTGTACTTGGGTTGCACTTGGGTCAGAGAGCTTGATGCCGTCCAATAGTGTCAACGTGCGATAGCCTTCTTCGCCGCGAATACGCAGATTGCTCACTTGTCCGGCACCGCCGGCGTTGGTGACGCTAATTGAGGGTAGTGTTCTCAACACGTCAATTAATGACGCACTGCCGTCATTAGTAATGCTCAACGCATCAATAATACTCACGGATGTGCCGATTTGTCGAAGTGGTGTTTCAATGCGGCTAGAAGTGATAATGATCTCTTCTAGGGCGCTTAAGCTCTGAGTGTCTTCCTGTGCGTTTGCTAGTTGGATGCTTGCGCTAAGTGAGCATGTCAATGCTAAGAGTGTGCGGTGTTGCATGGTATGTCCTCAATGAAAGTAGATTCATGAGGGAGGGAAGCGGAAGGAAAGCATCGCCATAGGGCGATAGAACCGACCACCGATGGAGCCCTCCGCTTCATCATAAGGTGAAATCTTTTGTTAGGCTGGTATCGGGCTTGGAGTATGTCTGCTCGGACAATACTCCTTACCGTTGCGGGGGCAGCGCTGGCATTGAACCAGCTTCCCAATTATCTCGAAGCCTCCTATTCGAAGCTGCGAGCACCTAACAATTCAATCTGTACTGTAAGCGCAATTTTCTCTGCCTTCTTACAAGGCGCGAAGTCTACGCACCCCGTTATTTTTAGTCAATTCTCTCACGAGCAAAAAAGACATTTATGTGTCGATTGGGTGACTTTGTTGCATTTGCATGAAGATAAGAAGTCAGCCGTATGACCATTGCGTGACGATTAGATGTATTCATGTAAAGAGGCGGTTCTAGCAAAAAAACTGTCACATTTTGACGCTACTGTAGGCGCGAAAACAAAATGAGGCCATCAAGGGGTACATCGAAAATGAGTCAACGAGTTAAATCTTCCCGCATCGCATTGTTAGCGTTAGGAGCAGTCCACACTGTTCTATTTAGCAGCATCGCGGCAGCACAAAATAGCTCTGCTGTAGAAGCAGAAGTGGACACCATTATAGTGACAGGTTCACGCGCTAGCCTAACTTCCGCACTTTCAAAACAGCGCAATGCCGATCGCGTTTTATCTGTTGTTGATTCCGATGCATTGGGTAATTTTCCAGACACTACTGCTGCGGAGTCGATGCGACGCCTATCCGGAATCTCGGTTGAGAATGATCAAGGGGAAGGGCGCTATGTTGTCGTGCGCGGGTTCTCACCTGACCTAAATTCAATCTACCTAAATGGCTCTTCGATCGTAGCGCCAGAAGCTGGACGAGCCGTATTGTTAGATGGCCTGCCTACAGACTTGCTTGACTCAATAGAAGTATCAAAATCATTAACTCCAGACCAAGACGCAGATTCTATTGGTGGCCGTGTAGATTTCCGTACGCTGTCCTCATTGGACCTGGATCAGTCGATGGTGCGATTGAAACTTGATACGGCTTATAACGATCTTGCAGAGAGTAATTCTCCTAAAGGATCGCTCACTTGGGCTAGCAAGATGTCGGAGAACTCCGGTTTCGTGCTTGGTCTGACTTATGCAAAAAAACACGTGATCTCACAGAATAACGAAACTGGTTATGGGTGGTCTGTTGCGGATAACGGCAATGACTACATGGATGACGACTTTGAGCGCCGTTACTATGATTTGGATCGCGAGCGCCTAGGTCTAACGCTCAATTTTGATTATGCTGTTAGCGATAGTACGACACTATTTTTACGAACACTTTTTAATGAATATACCGATGACGAAGTGCGCTATAAAGGCGAATTCAAAACGGAAGATGTAATAGAAGTAGGTGCTGACTTTGCCACTTACGCCACATTTGATAACGATCAAGAAACTCGCGACCGAGTAGAAGTGCGCCAGATCAAGGCTTATTCAATTGGCGGCGATACCGCATTCGCAAATGGTTGGAACGCGAACTATGAGTTGGCCTATTCATTTGCCGAAGAGAATGACACAGACAACGTTGATGTGGCCTTCCGAAATAAGTACAGATCTGACACAGAAGTTGTTGGTATCGTTTCTTGGGCTGATAAACATAAGCCAACGACTACGTTGATTGGCGGATATGCGCCACTATCATCATACGGTCTTGACGGTGTCGAGTTCGAAAAATCGGTTGTGCAGGACAGCGAAGTCTCGGTGCACGCAGATTTCGAAAAAGACATGGACGTATTTAGCAAGCCAGGTACTGTGAAGTTTGGGTTTAAATATCGTGCACGTGAGAAGGACTTAGATGCCAATATTTATGTCGCTGAGCCTGATGTGACCTTGGCTGATTTTCACACTATTTCTCCAAATCACGCCTTTGCTGCAGATGTTGGTTCGTTCATCGAACGCAGCGCATCGCGTCAATTAGAGCAGTATTTCGCGACAGCAGAGTATGACGAAGAAGGCTCAATTGCCGAAGACTTTGTCACTAATGAAGATATTCTAGCGCTGTATGGTATGGCGACGTTGGATTATAGCGATAACTTGCGCGTTGTTGCAGGTGTGCGTATTGAGCAAACCGATGTTGAGTCTAGCGTACAGCAATACGTGAACGAAGTGTGGACGCCAGTGCAGATGTCCAAGGACTACACCTTCGTATCTCCTAGTATCAATGTGAAATACACAGCAAGCGACAAGATCATTTATCGCGCTGGTTATTCGCGCTCACTTTCACGTCCCGGTTTTGCTGAGTCGGCACCAAATGCGACGATCAACTCTTTAGGTGATGATCGAAGCATTGAGTATGGTAATTTCGATCTTGAACATTACGAGTCAGACAATATAGACCTAACAGCCGAGTATTATGCTGATGAGTTCTCTTATATTAGTTTGGGGATGTTCTATAAGCGTATCGACAATGCCATCTACCAAGTGGCCAGCAATAACCAAGTGATCGGTGGTGTGCTTTATAACGATGGTGTTGTGACCTATGAGAACCTCGATACGTCAACAATTCTTGGTTATGAGTTCAATGTACAGCGCCAGTTTAACTTCTTGCCTGGCGCTCTAGGCAATACCTTCGCTTCATTTAACTTTACCTATAATGATGCTGAATCAGACTTGCCTACTGGTCAAACGATCCCATTCCGCAAAATGGCTAAGAAAGTTGCTAACTTCATGCTTGGCTATCAAGATGATAAGTGGGATGTTCGATTGGCCGCAAATTATCGCGATGATTATCTCGATTCATTGTTCGACGGCGACGCGGCAGAGGCTGGTCTCACCAACGATCAGATCCGCTTTACTGATGCGCATCTGCAGTGGGATTTTACGGCGAAGTTTAATATGACTGATGATCTGGTTTTGAACTTCGAGATGATCAATATTAACGATGAGCCTGAGTACTACTACTGGGGAAATCCTAATCGTATTTCTCAATACGACGAGTTTGGCCGGACTTATGCGATAGGGGTACGTTACTCTCTATAGGGCAGGCAGCAAGCAAAAAAAGCGGACTTCGGTCCGCTTTTTCGTTTCTAGCTTATACCGCTTTTGACTCGATTTTGCATTTGCGCAGCTTGGCGCGAATTGACTCAGTGATACTGTCTTTGTCCAAACCAACGGAGGCTAGTAGATCTCTGGCCTTGCCATGCTCGATAAACCTGTCAGGCAAGCCAAGGTTAAGCACTGGAATGCGGTAGTCTTGTTGTAGAAGGAATTCGTTAACAGCCGAACCGGCACCGCCCATTATCGTATTCTCTTCGATAGTGACAATGAGCTCATGTCGAGTGGCCATTTCGCCAATTAAGGCTTCATCGATGGGTTTGACGAAACGCATGTCGACGACGGTCGCATCGAGTGTTTCCGCAGCGGTAAGCGCGGTATTGACCATGCTGCCGAAACCTAGAATGGCGATCGTATGGCCTTTGCGTCGGACAACGCCTTTTCCTATCGGGAGCGCTTCCATTTTCGCGTTAATGGCAGTGCCTGGACCTTTGCCGCGTGGATAACGCACAGCAGCAGGACCAGTGTGTTGATAGCCGGTATAAAGCATTTGTCGGGTTTCGTCCTCATTGCTTGGCGCCATGATGACCATGTTGGGAACGCTGCGCAGAAAACTCAAATCAAAACTGCCGGCATGGGTTGGCCCATCTTCACCCACAAGACCTGCGCGATCGATAGCGAACAAGACATCAAGGTTCTGGATCGCAACGTCATGAATGAGTTGATCGTAGGCGCGTTGCAGGAAGGTGGAGTAAATTGCCACTACGGGCTTAAGGCCATCGCAGGCCATGCCTGCGGCCAAGGTGACGGAGTGCTGTTCAGCAATGGCAACATCATGGAATTGCTCTGGAAAGCGTTCAGAGAACTCATCCATGCCTGAGCCAGCGCCCATTGCTGGCGTGATCGCGGCAAGTAGGGGGTTTGCTTCGGCCATATCGCACAGCCACTGGCCAAAAACCTGTGAATAGGTCGGCGTGCTGGGTTTCGATGCGGTGGGCTTTTTCTGTTTGGGTTCGACCTTGTTCATGGCGTGCATGCCAAATGGGTCGTTCTCTGAGGCTGAGTACCCTTTGCCTTTCTGGGTGATGATGTGCAGCAATTGTGGGCCGCGCAGTTTCTTAATATTGTTCAGTATCTCGATAAGTTCTAGTGTGTCGTGGCCATCGACAAGACCGATATAATTGAAGCCGATTTCCTCAAACAGCGTGCCAGGGGACACCATGCCCTTCATATACTCCTCTGCGCGATGGGCGGCTTTGAGGGCTGGTGGGATTTTCGAGAGCATTTTTTTGCTGCCAGAGCGCAGGGCATTGTAGGGGCCACTTGCCCACATGCGGGCGAAATAACTAGATAAGCCACCGACGTTTTTAGAGATCGACATATTGTTGTCGTTGAGGATGACCAGTAGATTATCGTCGATGTCACCGGCGTGATTGAGCGCCTCGAATGCCATGCCTGCCGTCATCGCACCATCACCAATCACCGCGACAGTGTGGCGATCAATATTCTGTTTACGAGCAGCGATCATCATTCCTAATGCGGCGCTAATAGACGTGCTGGAGTGACCGACGCCAAAACTATCGTATTCACTCTCGCCGCGACTAGGAAAAGCGGCAAGTCCGCCGGCTTGGCGCATGGTGAGCATGCGTTCGCGGCGACCTGTTAGAATTTTGTGCGGATAAGATTGATGGCCAACATCCCAGACGATTCGATCGTGTGGAGTGTTAAATGCCGTATGCAGCGCAATAGTGAGTTCGACTACGCCAAGACCAGCGCCGAAATGACCGCCGGTCTGCCCTACGGAGAACAATAGAAATTGGCGCAACTCGCGCGCTAAAGCACCCAGTTGATCTGGGTCCATGGCCCGCAAATCCTCTGGGCTTTGGACTAAGTCCAGCAAAGGGGTGTCGGGACGCGTGAGTGGTATCTCTTCAAGCATTGGCGCTTCGTACTCTTAATCTATCGCAGCAAGGGGTATTTACGGGTCGCAGTGACGGCAAAATCCTTGGTGCGTATTGAAAGCGGCCGGTAAATCTGAAGTAGCCGCTAAGTTAATAGAATGCTCTTTGCCCGTCAATTGAACGTACTCAGTTATTGCGAGCAATAATGAAGCGGGCGATTGCACGCAGAGCATCCGCGTTTTCATCGAAATCGGCGATGGCCTCTATAGCTTGTGCGCAGAGGCTATCTGCCTTGTTCTGTGCCCCTACAAGCCCTAAAAGGCTGACATAGGTGGGCTTGTTCAGTGCCTGGTCGGCTCCCTGCGTTTTGCCCAATGTGGCAGTATCACTAGTGACATCGAGGATGTCATCCTGCACTTGGAAAGCTAGCCCTATGCATTCGCCGTAACGCTGCAATGCATCGAGCTGCTGTGTGCTAGCCCGTTCACTGCTTAGTGCCCCAAGCAAGACGCTCGCGTTGATCAGGGCGCCAGTCTTAAGGCTGTGCATTTTCTCTAGTTGGGCAACGCTTAGTGTATTGCCAACGGCATTGAAATCGATCGACTGCCCCGACACCATGCCTTCGTAACCTGCTGCGCCCGCTAAGTGGTGCACCATCTGTAAGCGCGCCTCGGCCGCAATCTTAAAGTTCGGGTCGCTTAGCAGTCTTAATGCCATCGCTTGCAGGGCGTCGCCTGCCAAGATGGCAGTGGCTTCGTCGAAGGCGATATGCGTTGTGGGCTTGCCGCGCCGCAAATCATCGTCATCCATTGCTGGCAGGTCATCATGGACCAAGGAATAACAATGAATGAGTTCGACCGCGCAGGCGGGCACGTCGGCGTTGTCCATATTGCCCGCCAGTGCTTTTGCTGCGGCATAAACTAATACCGGGCGCACGCGTTTCCCGCCTTGTAGGCAAGCGTACTGCATAGCGGTGCGCAGCTTTTCTGCATCGGCAGGCAAAGCGTGCAAATGCTGGTGCAATACCTGCTCTATGCGCAACTGAAATTGCTGCATGAAGCTATCAATAGAGAGACTCTTGCTTTCACTCATGAGGCTTAGGGCTCATCATTCAGGTCAAGGGCTTCAGGTTCGCCATTTTCAGCAATGAGGACCTGAACCTTTTGCTCGGCGTTTTGTAGTGCACTTTGGCACTCGCGAGTAAGGCGAATGCCCTTTTCAAAGGCTTGTAGTGATTCCTCAAGACTAAGATCGCCGTCTTCCATGGCGCTGACGAGGCTTTCGAGGCTCGCCAGAGACTCCTCAAAATTAAACGTGCTGTCTTTTTTCTTACTCATTGAAGCGCTATCCGGACAGGGTTTTTGGGCGGACAATTATCTATTTTCTAAGCCCTAATAGCAAAGCAGACAACGCTAGGATTACCCGTAATTGTCATATTTGCCGCCTATACTCTGCGCCGTTGAAGTCGATTCATGCCACTAATGCGTCATCAGGGAGTCTAATGCGGATAATCTACGGAGTGTCAGGGGAGGGTTCTGGGCACTCCTCACGAGCCAAACAAATGGCGTCGCACTTGCTTGGGGCCGGTCATGAGCTACTTTTTGTTAGCTATAATCGCGGTTATGCCGCGCTACACCCTCTCTTTCCCTGTCATGAGGTTGAGGGCCTGCGCATCATCAGCGTGGATAACCGAGTGTCGGTCCTGCGCACTATCATTCACACCATTAAGAAACTGCCGGCTTACTATCGTAGCGTGCAGCGCTTGCGCAAGATCTTCAATGAGTTTCAACCCGATGTCGTAATCTCAGATTTCGAGCCGATGACGGCACGTTTTGCTGGGGCGCGTAATTTGCCTCTCATTAGCTTAGATAACCAGCACCGCATGCGCTATATGGACTATTATTCTCCAAAGCATTTGCGTATGGATCGCTGGGTGACAGAGCAGGTGATTCGCTGGATCGTCCCAAACCCCGATGTGTCTCTTGCCACCACATTTCTTATGGGGCCTGTGAAGAACAACAGGACTTTTTTGTTCCCGCCGATTTTGCGTGAGGAAGTGGGGAAGGTGTTGCCCAGTGAGGGAGCCCATCACTTGGTCTATGTGACCAGTCAATACGATAGTCTGTTGGCTAGTTTGCGCAGTTTCAGCAATGAGCGCTTTATCGTTTATGGCTACAACAAAGACGTTATCAGTGGGAACCTGCAATTCAAGCAGTTCAGTACCATGGGGTTTTTGGAGGATGTGGCTGCGAGTCGCTCAATCATCGCGACTGCTGGGTTTACCTTAATGAGCGAAGGGATGTATTTGCAAAAGCCCTATCTTGCCCTGCCTATGCATGGGCAGTTTGAGCAACAGCTGAATGCGTTTTGTTTGGTAGAGCTTGGCTTTGGCCGGAACGCACAAGATGCAGACCCTGCAACATTGCAGGAATTCTTCGCCCATTTGCCACAATATAAAGAAGCGCTAAGCCACTACGAACATGGGTGTAGCAATAATCCATCAGCGCTGAAAAACCTCGAAATATGTGCAAAACTAGATGAGCTGTTAGCCAACGACGCGCAGCAATTGCGCCAATTTCAAAAAGCGCGAAGCAACGCCAAATAGGCATTAGTGCTCTAATTCATTGACCATCCTTAAGGCAGGAAGTAATCTAGCGAGCGTTTGCTGTAGGCTCTGCGCTTGCGGCTTAGTAATCGCTTGTTAGGAACCCGCCTCGATGGAAAGCAATAAAAACAAAATTGAAATTATCGAGCAGCACAAAGATATGCGTATTGTTTACGGCATCGTGCTGACCTTGATTTGGCTGTTACTTGGCTTGTTATACATTTCCTACAATGTCGGCTGGCAGAGTTTTATCTCCCTTCCAATTGGAGATATGGGCACCTTCTTAGAGGGCGCGTTTGCCCCTCTGGCATTCCTCTGGCTTGTTATTGGGTTGTTTATTCAGCAAAGCGTCTTGGCTGAGAATAATCGAGAGCTGCGCGATAATAATATCCAGTCTGAAAAACAGACGATGGCTATCGCGGCAACAGAGCTTAACGCGCGTCAAGAGACTTTCTTTAAGATTGCCGATAACACAAGACGTCAGTTAGGTGGGATAAGTGGTTTGCTTTTGCAATCTGGCAAAGGGCCACAAGGTGACAAGGCGTTCTCAGAGTCTGAGTTTATGGAGATGTGGCACCTATTTGCCACTGGCGATTTCGAGATTTTTTCGCGAAACTTTTTGGTGCTTGCGGGCAAAGGCGTCGATCTACAAAGCTTGTTCTATGGCACGCAAATTCGCTGCACACACACTGATAATTTTATAATGAATTTTGACCGCCTATTGCGGTTGGCGCGTGATTGCGACACCAATGGAATTATCTCCGATGCACAGTTGCATTCCGCGCATGGGCTTTTGAGTTCGCGTATGCGGGAATTGCATCCACGCATTAAATTTAAGCGCTACGAAGTTACACGCTCGAGTTCTTATCTAGATCAAATTATTAAAAGTGCACAAGCACAAAATAAAGACAGCAATGCTTAATTAATGAAAAGGGGAAACTGATGGAATTTGTCGCAATCGTAATCGTTTTGGCGTTAGTGCAGTATTTTGTATTTGCGCTACAGGTGGGCAAGGCGCGTGGAACCTATAAAGTGGCAGCACCAGCGGTGACAGGTGATCCCGTGTTTGAGTGCTATTACCGTGTGCAACAAAACACTCTAGAGTTGTTGGTGATGTTCATTCCTTCGATAGTCATTTTCTCATACTGGTTTAGACCCGATATTGGTGCTGGTATTGGGGCTGTATATCTTGTTGGACGCTTCTTGTATGCACGGGCTTATATTTCTGAGCCTGGGTCGCGCGGTCTAGGGTTTGTATTAAGTATGTTGCCAACACTGATTCTGTTGATAGGGGGCGGGATTGCTGCGGTACTCTCACTACTTTAATTTCAATCAGCAACAATACAGCTAATCTTGATTATAGTTGCGCTCGTAAACCTCTTGCCCCATCTGGGCAATTTGTTCGTCGACGAGCGCATCCATTATTCTCAGTAATGGCTCAAATTTTTCTAAATCACCTTCCAGTAAGGCAAGGCTATGCACAATAGCCTCAAGCGTCGATAAGGCTTCTGGCATAGGTTCGCGCCGGATACGGTAACGGCTAATGGGCGGATTCGGCAACGAATAGCGCGGCAACTGGGCGAGTGCTGGGGACTCTAGCAGCATCCGCCGGCTTTTGCGCCAAGTCGCATCGAGGAATAACAAAGGACGTGCTGGGGAGCCTTGTAAGGTGTCCAAGGGGAGGCTGTCAGGGCCTGGATACACGAGAACTGGGTTTTCCTCTGCGCCTATAAACGTCTCTGAGGCTTGCTCTGTAGCGATTGCTAGTTCGCAAGTTTGTAGGCATAGCGCGGCTATACGGGCTGTGCCCAGAGCGTGCTTAGCCTCGTGTGGATGCTGCAAGATTTTGACCGGCCAAACGCTGTAGATCTTTACTAGCATTGAGCAAAAGCAATGGCTCAATGGTCTTTGACAAGAAGTGCAGCGCTCTCTTTTAGACATAGGCTTTTACTCGCACAGCAGTTTGGTTAGCGCCGTGAACGAGTGGCGATGGTATGCAGCCGTCTAACTTTGAATTTTTGCCCTTTGATTCTGCGATTTTCCAATTGCGAGATGGCATCTGCGATATGACTAATTTCGATTGCTACGAAGCTAGAGAAGTCTAGTATATCGATACGTCCAATTGCGCTGCCAGGCACACGCTCTTGCGCGGTCAGTGCTCCGAGAATATCGCCTGGTCGAATTTTATTTTTGCGCCCGCCCGCGATGTGAATAGTCTGTTTGCTAGTAGACACGTTGACATTGTTTTTCGCAGGGACCGATGCAATATCGCTTAGTTCTACGCTTCCTACATTGTCGCCACGCTTTTGTAAGGCCTCGACTCTAAATCGTTCATTCTCGAAATAGAGGCTAAGTGCTAGGCCTTCATTTCCCGCGCGACCGGTGCGGCCAATGCGGTGAGTATAGACCTCGAGATCACGCGGTAGGTCGGCATTAATCACCATCGGCAATTGTTCTATATCCAAACCTCGTGCGGCAACATCGGTCGCTACTAATACCTGACAGCTCCCGTTACGAAACTGAATCAAGACTTGATCGCGCTCGCGTTGTTCCATCTCACCTTGCAGGGCCATGGCTACGAGGCCGGCATCGCTTAAGTGCTGTGCCATCTCGACCGTACTCTGTCTGGTGTTGCAGAATACAACGCAGGACTCGGGGGCATAATATTGCAGCAGTTTTAGAAGCGCTGCACTGCGCAATTGTCCTTGCTCTTTAGCACCGCATAAATAGTAGTGCTGAGCGATGGTTGTTTCGGCAGCTACTGACTCCACCTCTACACGCAGTGCATCGTTTTGATATTGCGCACTCAGTGAGGCGATATTATCGGGAAAGGTGGCAGAGAAGAGCAGTGTCTGTCGCCCTGGCGATGTTTGCCCGATAATCTCGTCGATGTCTTCGGAAAAACCCATGTCGAGCATACGGTCTGCTTCATCGAGGACAAGAGTCGATACTCGCTCGAGTTTTAGGGTTTGTTTCGTGACATGATCTTTTAATCTGCCGGGGGTGCCGACGACAATGTGGGCCCCATGTGCGAGGGAGGCGATTTGCGGGCCGAGCGCTTGCCCACCGCATAACACGGCGACTTTAATATTCGGCAAATAGCGCGCAAGGCGACGAATCTCAGTCGCCACCTGTGTGCACAGTTCGCGGGTTGGGCACATGATCAGCGCCTGTGTGCCAAAATCCCTTGGATTGAGTTTGCATAATAAGGCAATCCCAAAGGCTGCCGTTTTGCCGCTACCGGTGCGCGCTTGCGCAATAAGGTCTCTGCCCTCTAGTGCCGCAGGTAATGCTAGCGCTTGTATGGGAGTCATGTGTGCATACTTGAGCGCTTTCAAGTTCTCGATCTGCGCAGGGGGCAGATTAAGGCTTAGGAAAGACGCTTGTTTTTCAGTGGTGCTCATATTGGGCTCCGCAGGGCTAGCAATTTATTCCACTCCAAGTTTATGCAAATATTCGTCGTAATCGCCTTTGAAGTTGACGATGTTGCCTTCACTGATCTGTCTCTTATACACATCTCCGAGCCCACGAGACCTCTCTACATCTC
>CAJXSF010000042.1 GCA_913061515.1 uncultured Gammaproteobacteria bacterium
TAGAGACGCAACAACCCAAACAAGATTGTCTTTTCCATTCAGATCAGGGCATTGAATATGCCGCACATGAGTACAGAGACATGGTGGAATCGGCTGGGATGAAGAGAAGCATGAGCAGAAAGGCCACACCTCAGGACAATGCGATGGTTGAATCTTACTTCCACTCAATGAAAGCGGAAATGGCTTCTAAGTTTCCATTTAATGATGAGTTTGAAGCAGTTGCTCATATACGCGATTACATTGAATTCTATAATCGTGAACGCCTGCATTCTGCCCTCGACTATCTATCACCAAAAGAATATGAAAAACTGTGCGCTTAAGAAAAGTATCCACGAAAGTGGTGCTAGTTCACTGCGGCTGAGCTGGGCGTTATGTGAAGTCGAATTGAGAAGGATGTCAGAATGAATTGTTCAATTTGCGGGAATGAAATGGTTGAGGGCGAAGCAGCGCTTAAGTCAACTCTATTTGGTTTTGTATACTTTGGATTGTCATATCAAAACCTATACTTCAAGCAAAAGGATACGTCAAAAAAGAATAGGGAGCTTACAGTTAAAGATAGCAAGGTAATGATCTCATACAAGTGTAGATCATGTGATTGTGTGCTGATCACCAATAGAGAAAGTGATAAGAATTGGATTTATTTTTGATTAAGCCACATAACAAGCGCCTTCAAAGTGACGCATTAGCGCGCACTTGAGGGGAGCGTTATGTTTGTAGCAGGTGCTTGGGATGCTTACAATTTTAAAAACATTGATGATCTTGATCGGAGCATCTGGCATTGTTTGGTACACGTTTTCGCCCCAAGAGCTATGGCCGGTGTTGGCCTACTTTTCAGTCCTGTTGGCAGTTGGGGTGGTATCTATAATCGGATACTATATTAAAACGCACTCATATCAGAAGCTGGTTGTTGGTGTTAATTATTTAGCTATCGCTTTGCTTGTGGCGATGCAATTTTCCGCCTTTGCGATTTCTCCCGGGTCTGGAGTTGCTGCAATTCCTTTCATAGGCGTACCGATCGCAATAAGCCTAGCTTCGATAAGAGCGACTAGATCTCATTAAAGAGTCTAATTCAATGAAAACGTGGAACATAACAATCAATTGCACGCGACCAGAAAAGTGGACACGTGAATACGGGTGTTATGTGCTACCAAAGCTAGATGAAATTTAGAATATGAAGAAGATATATGTGGTAACCCATACGGAAGCAACTCACCACATTGAAGAAAAAGTTGGTGGTTGGTTTAATTCGAATTTGACAGAAAAAGGAGTTTCAGACGCAAAATCTGTACGCTTTAAGCTTGAGGAATTTGGAATAAATCTTAATGAGATAAGTATTTACTCTTCTGACTTAAACCGAACAATTCAAACCGCTCACATAATTGCTAAAGAGCGTTCAGGAGATATTGTTTTAGATTCTAGGTTAAGGGAAATGTCTTTCGGGGACAATGAAGGAATGGAACAGTCTGAACACAATAAAATCATGAAGCCTACCAGTAATTCTGGGGAAAGGCTTGATCATAGGATTTGTTCAGGCGCAGAATCAAGACGTGACGTTGCAAATAGGATAGTAGAGTTTGTTTCAGAAATGATGAATCAGTCTGGAGATGCTCTTATTGTAACTCATGGTTTTGCTGGTAGTTTCGTTATTGCGGCCTTTCAGTGTATCGAAATATCTAGTATGGGATATATTGATTATAAATTGAAATCTGGAAGTATATCGATACTGGAAAGTGATGATTTGTTTAGAAATAGATCTGTAAAGTTACTAAACTACATATGCATATAACCAAGCTATCAAGCAGACCTCCATTTAGGTGCTTGATTTTGCACTGGTCGCTACGCTTGCGCAAAACAATCATCTCCAATACGGCTGCTTATAGCTGCGTTAGGTATGGAGAATAGCAAGCATATGCAAGAGAAATATGAGTGGAGGAAGAAAGAGAAAACTATTTATCTTCCTAAAAATAAACCGGAAATAATCGATGTGCCCGAATTTAAATTCATAACAATCGATGGTGAAGGTAGTCCTGCTGAAAGTTTATTTACAGATAGTATTGGAGCTTTATATTCGTTGGCGTACACAGTGAAAATGATACCAAAGAAAATGAGTACCCCTCCAAACGGATATTTTGATTTTACAGTATATCCGCTAGAAGGAATTTGGGATATAAATGACGAGGCAAAAGCTACTTTCAATGGTGTAATCAATAAAGTCGATTTTGTATATAAGCTGATGATACGCCAACCCGATTTTGTGGATGAACTATTCTTTAGAGAAATGCTTAATGTTGCTAAAGAAAAGAAGAAAAACCCGTTATTAGATCAGATAAATTTTGAACGTTCGACGGAAGGGCTTTGCGTTCAGATGTTACACATAGGGCCGTTTGAAGATGAACCTACTAGTTTTGAGAAAATGGAAAGTTTTGCGCAAGGCGAAAGCCTTACCCGTCTTTCGAAAGTACATCGAGAAATATACCTTTCCGATGCTCGAAAGGTAGCACCGGAAAAGCTTAGAACGGTGCTAAGGTTTCAAGCTAAACGCGCATGTAGTGCCTAATAATATGTGTCAGTCGGACAGTTTATTGCGTGGCTTCTTTTGTGTAATTCGCTACGCTACACAGAAATCCACTCCACAAACTGCTGCTGCAATCTGAGTTACGCTTACATAAAGCCCAGCAGCTATTCAGCAATTGCAGAATCCGAAAAATAGGGTTCAAAGATTCATGTGGAAAAATTTAGTTGCTATATTCACACTCACCGTTGGCGCTTGTGCAGAGCTACCTGAGCAAGAAGCTTCTATATCGGAGACATACTTCAAGCCTGGTGCCACGGTGGATTTTACATTCAAATCCAACGGTCTGACACTTTCCGGTATTTTCGATACTCCTGCAGAAAATGTAACAGAGGCTCTGATTATATTCGTGCACGGCTATGGAGGTACGGATATCCGCGCAAGAAATTCTTATGCAGACCTGCGTCAGCGTTTTAATGAGATCGGCATCGCTACAGTGGTTTGGGATAAACCAGGTCAAGGACGAAGTGAAGGTACGTTTGATATCAACCAGTCCGTTTTCAGCAGCGCTAAGGAGGTTCTGGACGCAGCTAACTTTCTTCGTGAAACTAGCGCACCTGGTTCTGATAGGATTGGGATTTGGGGTATAAGTCGTGCTGGCTGGATTGCGCCGATCGCCTTGTCGCAAGATAAAGATATCGATTTTTGGGTTTCAGTCAGTGGTACTACTGCGGAAGATAATTTCTCTTATTTGCTACTTTCGAACTTGCCGTATGAAGGCGGTACTATTGAGCAGGCAGAACAGTTTGCAGGTGAATGGCGAAAGGGCTGCGAGATTTTCCGGACCGGCGGCAGTTTTACTGCATACCAGGATGCTACCCAAAATTTGCGCGCCAACGAATATATAAAGAAAATGCGCGGGAGTTGGCCAAATAGTATGCAGTATAGAAACGATCAACAAAATTGCACTGCTGGTGCTTGCGCTAATGTTGATAGTGACATGTGCTCTTATGTATTTATCGAAAATTTTGAAACAATGCTATCGTCTCTGAACGTCGATACCTTGGCGATTTTCGGCGAGAAAGATTTAAATGTTGATTGGCGCAAGACACACAAACTCTACCAATCCACCATCGGGAAAAATCCAGATGCCTCTCTGAGGATCGTTTCATTTAAGGATTCCGACCACAACCTACACGTCTCAGATACGGGTAGCCTCAAAGAAATGAACGCCATGACCGCGCCAAAAAAGAGTAGTGGGTATTATGATGTACAAATAAACTGGCTTACTGAAACTGTCCTAGGTAATCGGTCGTCTGAATGAAAAGCAAGCCTAACAATCGCAATCAAACGGACGGTTTTTATGTGCGCTTCTCACTCCAAAACCGCACTTGTTGCGGGCGTTGAGAAGAAATGAAGTTGACGATTCGCCAAGCTGAACTTTCAGATGAGCAGGCAATATCGATAATTGGGTTGCAGACCCAACTAGATCGTTACGCTACGTGGCGGAGTAAAACGGAGAAATAGTTGGGGATATGATGCTTAAAGATTATTGGAATTTGCAAAGTGACATGACAGCGCGCACTTGAGGCTAACGTTACGTGTCACAAGCCCGGAGGCTGCGTGAAACCTGAATTAGAGTCGAAATTTGCTACTTATCCGGTAAAAGCACGAGAACAACTTTATCGTATTCGCGATTCAGTCTTTTGCGTTGCAGAAGAAGAAGGTTTAGGTGAGGTTGAAGAAACTCTTAAGTGGGGTGAGCCCAGTTTTCTCGTAAACGGCGGTAGCACTATTCGAATGGACTGGAAGCCAAATGATCCAGGCTTTATTAAAGTGTATTTTCACTGCCAAACTAGCCTGATCGAGACCTTCAAGGAAATATACAGAGATGAATTCGAGTATGAGGGGAAAAGGGCAATCGTAATTCCGTTAGGTGCTCCAGTAAGTGCCGCTCTCAAGCATTGCTTGCAGATGGCATTGCAGTACCATCACCTGAAGCACCTCCCATTGCTTGGAGCTTAAGTTGGAGATAAATAGTTAAGAAAACGTAGTCCAGTTAACTAAGCTGTTAGGTGTTTCAATATCCGGTGTGAGTAGTTCTAAAACTAAACGTTTCGAGGGGTGTTCAGATGTCATATGTAGATGGATATGTGTTAGCTGTTCCGACCAAAAACAAAGAACGATATATTCAGTTAGCTGAAGAAGCGGCAGTAGTATTTAAAGACTACGGTGCTTTGGCAGTAGTGGAGAACTGGGCAGATGATGTTCCGGAAGGGAAGATTACGTCGTTACCTATGTCAGTGAAGTGTGAGGAAGGAGAGGAAGTTGTATTTTCATGGATAGTTTGGCCATCTCGAGAGGCACGAGACAGTGGCAATCAAGCAGCAATGGAAGATTCAAGACTTAAAGCCTGGGACCTTAAACAAATGCCTTTTGATAGCAAAAGAATGATTTTTGGTGGCTTCAAAACAATCGTAAATTATTAAATAAGCGGTGGCAACTAACAAGGTATTGAATATGGTCCCAGCTACGCTCCACCAGCATATGTTTGCTTTGCTCAATTTGGCATAACTGGCTCCACTCCGCTGGGCCTGTTAACACGGTGTTAGGTGACTTCGTAGCGTTTAAGTTTATAAGGTTTTATATGGTGGATAATTCAGAAGAAATATTTCATTACCTCAAGGCAATACTGGCTCCATATTCAAGTGGTATGGTTGTCGTTATAGACAAACAAGATAATTTTTATTTAAACACGCACCATGTCATGAAGAACAAGAAGCCAATGTATTTCGGCTCGGTAAAAATCAATAAGAATTATGTTAGTTTTCATCTTATGCCTGTGTACGTGTTTCCAAAACTATTGGAAAGCATATCACCAGAACTTATGAAGCGAATGCAAGGAAAATCATGCTTCAACTTTAAAGCAACCGATGTCAAACTCTTTGATGAGCTTAAACAACTAACAAAGGTAGGTTATGAAAAATATCAAAAAGCAGATTATTTGTAATTTCGATAGGCCACATAATAAGCAAAATGAAAGCGACTGCATTGTCCCCTCAACTATCTACCACCCACTGATTGTGAAAAACCGTGCGCTTAGGTAGTGCCCACAAAAGTTGTGTTAGTTCACATTGCCTAGCGGTCGGTTATTTCTAAACGAGGTGAGATCGTGAGCTGGGAAAGCGCTATTTCTTTTTTCTTTGCTGTCCTTATTTTTGGGGTCACTCCTGGCCCTGGGGTGTTTGCCATTCTTGCGAGAGCTCTTATTTCTGGCGCGCGTGCATGTATTCCTCTAGCCCTTGGTATGACGATTAGTGACATTCTTTACTTGATTGCAGCTTGTGTTGGGCTCGCTGCATTGGCGACCCATTGGGGCGAAGTATTCACTATGGTTCGAATTGTTGGCGCTATTTACCTAGTGTACCTAGGATGGAAAATGTGGAACGCACCATTAGATCTTAAGGCAGTAGAGCAAGAGTCGTCCGAGCGGGGGAGGCTAAGTTTTTTGCAGGGCTTTCTTATCTCTGCGTCAAATCCCAAGGTAATCCTTTTTTATATCGCGTTCTTGCCTACTTTTATGGAATTAAGCGCCATGACGAAAACGGATATAACGATAGCGGCTTTCTTGACTTTGGTAGCGCTAATGCTTGGTTTGATGGCTATTGCAATATTTGCTTCAAAGGCCCGGAAGATTTTCAAATCCGAGTCAGCGGTAAAGAGATTAAACAAAAGTGCTGGTTCTATTATGGTGGCTGCTGGAGTGTATCTTGTATCGCGAAATTGACTGAGATGCTGAATGGCAACGAAGATTTAACAAAAAAACACTCCTGTTCGGCAAGAGTCTTGGGGTAAAGTATTCTACTTGTGGGGGGCAGTTGGCGAACAGTTACATAGAATAGAGCAGGGCGGCTATCAAGTTGCTGTAGTCGTCATGTCGCCGCAAAGCTTAACGTTACACACTAGTCGAGTTTATCAAGGAGGCAAAATGTCAGAAAAAAATGGTGGTTGTGGGTGTGGAAATCTTAAATACTCTGTTGAAGGTGAACCCATAAACTCGGTGTTTTGTTATTGCAAGGATTGCCAACTTCTTACTGGCTCGGATAAATGGTTTGGGGTATGGATTCCAAAAGACAATTTTAAAATTGTTAGTGGTGACCCCCTGATTTCGACTCGCAAGGGGGCGTCGGGAAAAGACATGAATTATCTTTTCTGCGGCAAGTGTGGGGTGACAATTTGCGCGGAAGTGACAGTAGGTAATTTTTATTCCGTTTCCGTGCCCACTTTTAATAATTCAAATGACTTTGCACCAGCAATGGCAATTTATACGGCATCAGCTCCCAACTGGGCAGTGTTTCCTGAAGGAGTGCCAAAATTTGATATTCTGCCCCCAAACCTAGGTGCGAAGTAGTTCATGGAAATGATGGACCCGAATGTATCAACGGATATCGAATTGGTATTAGTACGGGATACATTTGTTCCAGAATACGTCCAGCTAGCACACGACGACTACGACTACTTAGCTAAATGGCTAGAGTGGCCTCGATTTTGTAAAACCAAGGAAGACTTCAATTCCTTCATAGCTGACTCTATAGATGGCTACGAATCTGGTAATTCTATGAACTGCACAATTCTTTATAAAGGGGTTGTTGCTGGCACTGCTGGATTCAACAAGATCGATCGGAAATTAGGACGGGTAGAAATTGGTTACTGGTTGGGAAGTCGATTTCAGAAAAAAGGGATAGTAACAAAAGTGTGCCGGCACTTAATCAATTATGCTTTTACTATACCTGACATAGACAAAGTTCAAATTTTAGTAGCCATCGAGAATCTGCCCAGCCGAGCGGTATGCGAAAGGTTGAACATGAGTTTAGAGGGTGTCGTTGGAAACGAAGAGGGAGCCGGCGATAAGGTGCTTAGTCATGCCATATATGCACTGCACAGGCATCAAGCCCAAGTAATGTAAAAAATATTTGACATTGCAATGGGGGGCTCTTAGGCTTCGTAATGTAATGTTATTTTTACATTCGATCCCTCTATCTTGGAGTCTGATGATGAATCTGAGCTTCCGTGAAAAGAGCCTCGGGCTCCTAGTACTCAGCCTTATTGTGATATTCGGGTTTTACTTCGCCTCCGTCTTGCCCGCGCAATTTACGAACGTCATGCCGTCACACATCATGAGCTTCATAGGCATGCTGATCTTGCTGATTGTCATCCAAATCATTGGGAACACACTAATAGCGATCGCCAGCCGCCGTGAACTTGCGGCCAAGGTGCTAAGCGATGAACGAGACGCGCTAATCAATCTCACGAGCAGCCGTTTAGGGTCCTACGTACTGTCCTTTGGCGTATCTTGTTCCCTTTGCATCGCTTTGTTCGTGCCCGGGAACTTCGCCTTTGTTCATACGCTTCTTGCGTTCTGGGTTCTGTCGCAGGTTGTTGAAACTGTCTCTCAACTCATCCTGTATCGCAGGGGCGTCTAGCAATGGGAAAGGGCACCCGAAAACTAAGCAACAAGCTGCGTGCGCTTCGTCAGAGCCACGGGGGGCTTACTCAGCAGGAACTCGCTAATATGGTTGGTGTTACGCGACAAACTGTTATTGCGATCGAAGCCAATAAGTACTCACCCTCGCTCGAAGTTGCATTCATGATCTCTGTAGCGCTTGGGGTGAGGATTGACGATGTATTCTCCTATGATAGATCAGACTAACAGCGATTTTTGGATTCTACATTCTGCTAGGCGTAATTTAGCGTTCGGCAAGCTTGCTCATCGAATACAGCAAAAAAAGGTGAGACAGCACTATTTCAGGCTAACTATCATGAGGTCTCAGTTGGAGACTTTTATATGAGTTGGCAAAATAGAATGAGCTTGGTGCTTGAGTTTGTTGAAGACAATCTCAACGGAGATATCTGCGTTGATGATGTTGCAAGAATAGCATGCTGTTCAAAATTTCATTTTCATCGTGTGTTTCATTCCTATTTTGACGTTACTTTTGCGGAATACGTGAGAAGGCGGAAATTCACCCTAGCTGCCGTTGATATATTAGGCAGTCAAGAAAAAATTATTGCGATAGCTACAAAGTATGGATATGCATCACCAAATGCATTTACCAGAGCATTTCGCGGTGTGCATGGGGTAAATCCTAGCCAATTGCGATCAACACGGGTAAAACTCGCTTCATATAATAAAGCCTCTTTTTCTTCCGAAAGAATAGGTGTAGAGAAAATGGATTACAGAATAATTGAAAAACCCTCTTTTCAGGTTATTGGGAAAAGTAAGCGATTTGAATTTGAAGATTTTTCCAAAAACGGTAAGAAATTTTGGAAAGAGTATGTTGGGTCTAACGAATATAAGTCACTTTGCGAATTGACAGATGGTCGGCCAGGTCTGGTTTCAGAGTCTCCACTGTTAACTGTCTATTTTCCAGATGAACGGGGTAATCAAGATACTTTTGTAGATGTACTTGGTATAGAGTGCGAATCAAGACGTAATACTAAACCCTTTGAAGTGCATACTGTACCAAAAGCGACTTATGCGGAATTCGAATGTACCTATAGAGGGGCGATGAAAACGAATAGATATATCTATGGGGAGTGGTTTTCTGCAACTGGTTATGAAAGAGACGGAAGCAAACCAGATGTCGTAGCCTACTTTCCTATGCCTTGGAGACATTTCAGTGAAATGGGGTTGCGCTGGTGGGTGCCAGTCATTAAAAAGTAAACACATTACCTAATATGTAGAGCCTAGGAGATGATTTCGTGACAATAATCGTTGCAGGAAAATTCGGGCCCCGACGATGATTCATTTTCTCTTGTAGAATCATTTGATGTTAATGAAAATGAGATCGATACTTCGCTAATTAATTTAAGATTGTGATGCCAGCAATGTCGAAAGCATTGTTATACTCCCTTAAAGTGTTCTGATTCGCGCAAGTCCTAAGATAGGTCTTTGAATGTTTGACCCAAAATCCCATTTCCAAGTCAACCATCGAAACTGGAACCTAGATGAGGTTCAACAGTCGATTCAAAATATCGTCGACGACCTTGTCAACGAACTCACGCGCAATACAACATTGCCTCGCCATCCGATGGATGCTTATGACGTGAAGGGCGATATGTATATGGGGCTCGCTGGAGTTGTGTGGGGAGTGTCCTACCTAGCCGGAGCCGGAGTCGTCAAGACCAGTAATAATTTGTCATCTTGGCTAGACGAACTGCTTTCTAGCAATGAGAAAGATTACAAAAACCATCTACACGCCTCTAACTCATCCTATCTTTTTGGCAATATCCCAATTTTAATGCAGAAGTATAAGTTGCAGAAAGATCAGCAGATTGCAGATGATATTTTCAAATTGGTCGAGTTGAATAATGTGCAGCCGGTTCGTGAATTAATGTGGGGAACAGCTGGAACCATGCTCTGCGCAAACTTCATGCACAGCTGGACCAAAGAGACTCGATGGAAGGACGTATTCTTACTTCAGGCCAATAGGTTGCTGGAAGAATGGGAGGCTATAGAAGGCGTCGGTCATTTATGGACTCAGGATCTATACGATAGCAAAAAAATGTATCTAGGCCCGGTACATGGTTTTTCGGGCAATATTATTCCATTGATTGAAGGCAAGGCTTTGCTCGGAGACGAGGCCTATCAGGAGATTGCCTTAAAAGTGATGACGACGGTTGTCAATACAGCCTACGCAGATGAAAAGCACGCGAACTAGCCTGCTGTGTTTGATGCCTCGCCCGATGCCTTACCCCCTCGACTACTTCAACATTGTCACGGTGCTGCCGGAATGATTACTGCACTGAGTAAAATGCCAGTAGGTATAAATGACGACTTCGACCGTCTTCTTGAAAAGGGAGGTGAGCTAGTTTGGCACGCAGGGGCAATGAAGAAAGGTGCGAACCTTTGTCATGGCACCGCTGGCAACGGGTACGCATTTCTAAAATTGTACGAACGAACCGGCAATCGGATCTGGATTGATAGAGCGCAAGTTTTCGCCATGAACTGCATCGATCAATACCGACTTTCGAAAGAGCTGTTTCATCAGGGACGTTATACTCTTTGGACAGGCGATTTAGGAACAGCATTCTTTCTATGGGACTGCATCACTGAAAAAGCGAACTTCCCAACCATCGATATCTTCTAAAACCGCAGTCGTTTTATCCTATGGTGAACAATCTGCCAAGGCCTCAGGGTCTTCTTTTATCACACCTATCATCTTTAATGCTGCGGCCAATGGGAGTAACACCATGTCATCAAAAGAAAAACGCACAGTGCCAGTGGAAGCCATCGAACTTTACAACGAGTATGTTCACGGTGAGATCAGTCGTCGAACCTTCTTGAGCCGAGTCAAGCAATTTGCTGTAGCGGGGCTGACCGCTGGAACTCTGGTTGAGGCCTTGATGCCCAATTATGCGCTTGGCCAACAAATTGCTCGGGACGACGAGCGGATCAATGCAAGCTATGTGACTCTGCCTTCGCCACAGGGACATGGCTATATCCGTGGTTATCTGGTCCGCCCCAATAGCGCTGACAGCCGTTCCGCTGAGCCAAGCAAGCTGCCTGGCATTATCGTGGTTCACGAGAACCGTGGTCTCAATCCACACACCGAAGACGTGGCACGCAGGCTGGCTATGGCTAATTTCATGGCTTTTGCGCCCGATGTGCTGACCTCAGTGGGAGGGTATCCCGGCGACGACTATCAAGGCGGGCAATTGTTCAGGGAGTTGGATGCGGACAAACGTTTTGAGGATATCGTGGCGAGTGCACTGTGGTTGAAGGGACGTGATGACTGTAATGGCAAGATTGGCGCCACTGGCTTTTGCTATGGAGGAGGAGTGTCGAATCAATTAGCTGTTCGTTTGGGCGCCGATCTAGCGGCAGCAGTGCCATTCTATGGGGCTGCGGCACCAGAGGCAGACGTAGCTAAAATCAAAGCAGCGATTCTTGTGCAACACGGTGAGTTGGACACACGCTTAGTACAGGCGTGGCCAAGCTATGAAGCGGCCATGACGGCAGCAGGCGTCACTTTTGAAAGCGATATACATCCAAGGGCTATGCATGGTTTTTTCAACGATGCGACTCCAGAACGCTATAACGAGGCAGCTGCGACACTGGCTTGGACGCGCATGGTTGATTGGTTTAACACCTACACTAGGAATTAAAATGTTGTAAAAAGTTAAGAGATAAACGCGAGGCTTGGTAGAGCAATCTCGCTAGGCTCTTCGAGACACCGTGAGCCTAGCGAGTGGGGGAGTCTCAATCAGGGTCATTAAATATACTTAACAGCCAGTGCAAGCAAGGGCTAAACTGGCGTCATATCGATTAACAATAGCCTCATGGGTTATGGACAATTTAGGAGAGGGATATGTCAGATTGCATCACAATATTTTTTGAGGCTTGGGAGATTGGGGATGCTGATTCTCGACTTGCCAAACTAATAGCTTCAGTGACCGAAGCTATTAGTTACGATGACCCTCGTACACCCGAAACGATCAATGGCATTTCAGCATTGAATAACTATGTGGGTATGTTTAGCGCAAGTGCGCCTGGTTGGTCGGCAAAAGTTGTTAAAACTGACGTGGTCGTTGGTGTCACTCGTGTCACTGTTGCCTTCGGTGGAAAGGGGGCTGATGGCTCTGAACAAATCCAACTCGGTCAGTATTTCGTAGAAAAAGAGGGAGACCGGATTTCCCGCATGGTGGGCTTTGCTGGTACAGGTCAGCAGAGCTAAATCTGCGCGCCTTATTGTGCTAACTGACTAGTGATTGTTGTCTTTCTGAAACAACAAGGGTGGATAAGATGGGTGAAGAAGGCAGCGACAACAAAGCGGCAGAGGATGAGAAAAAGTCTCGCAAAAAAGCCCAAGCGCGTGAGAATCGTGAGAACAGCGCTAATTCCAGTGAGAGATCATTAACCTCGAATGAGCGCGATGCCGTATCAGAGCATGGCAACCTTTCTGCGTTAACGCATTACGCGATTATCCGCCGTGAGGGTGAAGAGGAGCTTCAACGCCCATCGGTATCGCTCTGGTGGTCTGGAGTAGCCGCCGGGATTGGCATTTCTACCTCTATTCTCGTTGAGGGCATCATTCGCTCGAATCTCGGTTCCGACCATCCCTATCTGACATTAATAGAAAGCCTTGGTTACGCCTTTGGCTTTGTCTTAGTAATCCTGTGCCGCCTGCAATTGTTTACAGAGAACACTATTACTGTTGTTCTACCGGTATTGGCCGAGCCAACGCGAAACCGCTTCTATTGCGCTGCGCGCCTTTGGGCAATCGTGTTGGGCGCTAATTTATGCGGCACATTTCTAATCGCTACTGTCGCCATGCATGGGGGTATTCTTCCAGCGGAAACATTAGCGGCAATTTTAGAAATATCTCAACATGTGGCGAGTTTTAGCGCTACCGAGACATTGTTGCGCGGTATTCCATCAGGGTTTTTTATAGCGGCATTAGTATGGATGCTGCCCTCGGCAAAAGGGTCTGAGGTATTAGTAATTATCATGTTTACTTGGCTAATCGCAGCAGGAGACTTCACCCACGTTATAGTAGGCTCAACTGAAATATTCAATTTAGTACTGACAGGTGAGCTCAATATTTTCTCGGGTTTGTTCTACCATATAGCCCCAGTGTTGATCGGTAATATCCTCGGGGGCACAGGATTGTTTGCAATGTTGGCCTATGGTCAAGTGCATGAGGAAATGTGATATGGCGCTACTCAGATTTGGCACGCGTTGAGTGTCTCTAGACCTACAGGAGTTAAGACTATGCACTACATACTTTTTTATGAATACGCCTCTGACTATCTAGAGCGGCGAGGTGAGTTCAGAGATCATCATTTAGCGCTAGCAAAAGCTTCATTAGATCGAGACGAACTGTTTCTTGGCGGTGCATATGCTAACCCCGCAGATGGAGCAGCAATTGTATTCAAGGGAAGCTCTTCAAAAGTTGCCGAAGACTTTGCCAAAGAAGATCCCTATGTATTGAATGGTCTAGTGACGTCTTGGAAAGTGAGGGAGTGGACAACAGTGGCAGGAAAAGACGCTGAACAGCCAATTGTGAGATAGATAGGGCTGCCGTCTTTCGTGGAGTTAAAATTACTCGCCATGGAGCTTATAAGTGGTGTAAATATTGATGAATAAGTATTTTGGGTCTTGCCTGTGTGGCACCGCGAAATTTCAAGTCGAAGGGCAGTTCGATAGTTTTTATCTTTGTCACTGTCGGCATTGCCAGAAAGATACGGGCACCGCTCACGCGGCTAATCTGTTTTCGCAATCAGCTAAGTTGACTTGGCTGATGGGCGCAGAAGTCGTTAAAAATTTTACTCTTGCAGGGACTCGGCACAATAAAAGTTTTTGCAAGCTGTGTGGCTCCGCTTTGCCCAGTTCAGTGATTCCAGGTTTGCTTGTTGTTCCCGCAGGGTGTTTGGATACTGACCTTACTATACCGCCAACTGCGCATCTTTTTACATCAAGTAAGGCTGGCTGGGATTGTGAGTTAGAGAAGCTGCCACAGTTTAACGGTCTGCCAGAGGGATCTTAAATCGGAATTTTGAGGGCTGAGTACAATATGGAAGAAAGAAGCCAGTTATACCTAAATGACTACCTTGCCTCGTTGCCTACAGAAGTTGCGCAACAGATCACCTCTTTTAGCGCTGATTATTTCTGTGCAGATGAAACCAACGCCAACTTGTGTGCTGATTTAATCTTACGTGGCGAGAAGCGCGCATCATGTAGTATGGATTATTGGTATAGCCACGAAGGAGAGACGATGCCACAGGTCGGACACCTGCAAGTGGTAACTGACTGGAGTGGTAGACCCGTCTGTATTATCGAAATCACCTCTGTTGAAAAATGCAAGTACAACGAAATTACTGCTGAGTTTGCAGCTGCCGAAGGTGAGGGCGATAAGTCTTTGCAATGGTGGCGTGAAGCGCATTGGCAGTTCTTTAGTCTTGAGTGTGACGAGCTAGGCATTGAGCCGAGTGAGGACATGCTGCTGGTTTTAGAACACTTTTAAGTCGTCCATTCATAAATCCACACTTCAATTCTTGTTTAACTCGAACGCGCTGGACAAGTCTTTGTAATTTCAATTAGTCTCCCTAACTCTATATGTTTGAAATAGCTAAAAAAATAATTGGGTTGGAGATTAAATGCTTAAAGGACAATCTGCCACGCTAGTACTGTTACTACTGACACTATTGCCGCCGCTGAGTTTTGCTCAGGACAGCATTAGTACCACTGAAGTGCGCCCCAGTATGTTGGCTCATAGGGTGGGCGGTGGCGTCAGTATTCGTCTCGACGGTCTTCTTGATGAGAGTGTTTGGGCACAGGCTAGTCCCATTACGCAATTTCGACAGCAAGAGCCGGTTGAAGGGGGGGGAGCCGAGTGAGCGCACAGAAATCCGTGTTCTTTACGACGATGAAGCACTCTACATCGGCGCCATGCTGTTCGATTCCGATCCCTCAGGCATACTTGCCTACCAATTGCAGCGAGATGCGGGGCTCGGCACCGATGACCGTTTTATGTGGATCATCAGTACCTTCGATGACAACCGGACTGGCTATTTTTTTGAGACGAACCCAGCGGGTTTGCTTGGTGACGGCCTGATCGAAGGGGGCGGGGGTTTCAATAAACGCTGGAACGGCATCTGGAATATTAGGACTGCAATCCAAGACGAGGGTTGGTCTGCGGAAATACGCATTCCTTTTTCAACGCTCAATTTCGACCCTTCCTTGGGTGCTTGGGGGATCAACTTCCAGCGTACAATTCGTCGTTACAACGAAGAGATCTTGTGGAATGGTTGGCGCCGTACTGAAGGGCTTTTTCGTCCTGTGCATACTGGTCAGTTGCTCGGTTTGAATGGGCTTAGCCAAGGCAGGGGCATCGAGCTTAAACCTTTTATCAATGCCTCTACCAGTAGCGGCCCCGCTGCAGGTATAAACAGCGGCAGCGATGCCAAAGCTGGGATTGATGTGACCTATTCGCTGACGCCTTCTTTGCGGGCAGCGCTAACGCTTAATACAGATTTTGCCGAAGTCGAAGTGGACAATCGGCAAGTGAATCTTACTCGTTTCCCAATACGCTTCCCCGAGCAACGTGAATTTTTCCTTGAGGGCTCTGGGGTGTTCTCCTTCAATTGGGCCGATCCGTTTTTCAGTCGCCGCATTGGTCTTGTGCAAGGGCAAGAAGTGCCGATTGACTTTGGTGCGCGCTTGGGTGGGCAAGTCGGAGACTATGAACTTGGCCTCTATCAAGTGCGAACTGGCGACACTTCGCTCGATAATGGGGATGGGACTGTGCGGCCCTGGGGTGCCGAGGATTTTACTGTTGCGCGGGTGAAGCGGCGCCTTTTCCAGCAATCGCATTTAGGCATGATTTACACACGCAGAGCCTCCGATACGACTCCTGGCAATATAGACTTGTCTGACCGGCATACAGTGGGTGCGGACTTTAACTTTTTCACCTCGCAATTTCTTGGGCAATATAACGCCCAATTTGAGGGCTTTCTTCTTTACCACACCGACCCTGTTCTAGGCGGTGACTTGAGTTCGTCCGATCGGCGCTCGCGCGGTGTGCGCTGGTCTTTGCCGAATGACCTTATTCGTGTGCACTCCTCACATCGCGAGTTTGGCGAGCAATGGGATCCAGCTGTGGGCTTTGTCGAACGCAGAGGCTATCGACGTCATCAACCAACATTGACGATTGCGCCGCGCCCGCAAAACTGGAAATACATCCGTCAAACAGAACACGAAATTTACTTCGAGTACCTAACAGACCTTGATGACCGTCTACTCACACGTAATCTCAATATCACGCCCTTACAATTGAATTTTGAAAGCGGGGATCAGCTTTCTTTTGACATCGGGCGCAATTATGAACGTTTAGATAACGCGTTTACGATTTACGGTGAGGGTAATGAAGCGATTCGAATTCTGCCCGGTGAATATGAATCGAATAATTGGTCTGTTAATGCCAGCACGGCTGGGCGCCGAATGGTCTCAGTGGGTGCAGATTTCGAACACTCTGAGTTCTGGGGGGGCGAGCGCGATGCCTTTGATGTTGAGGCCACCATTCGTTCACGAAATGGTGTCTCGTTAACAGCGAACTACCAACATAATCAAGTGAGCCTGCCGCAAGGCGACTTCGATACTAATCTAGTGCGCCTGTCATGGGCTTGGAACTTGAGCCCTTGGACCGCGTTTACAGGCAATGTCCAATACGATGACCTGTCCGATGTTGTTGGCGTCTATGCTCGTTTGCGCTGGATTATTCAGCCTGGTAATGACGTGTTTCTGGTATGGAGTAACAACTGGTTGTATGACGATGGGCCGCTGAGGGATAGTCGTTTCTCGACCCTTTCTAGAGGTGGTGCAATAAAACTCAATTATACCTTTAGGTTCTAAGAAGCGAGAATTCACCTAAGAACACAATAATGACAAACCCGCTAGTGACAAGCGATTGAGCTTAGACTGGTATTGCGGTAATCTGCGCGTCCTCCCCAGCAATGGGGATGTTCTCAGGGCGGGGTGAAAGTCCCCACCGGCGGTAATCGTGCACAAGTGCGTAGCCCGCGGGCGCTCTCGTCATCATATGACGAGGGGACAAGCAGACTCGGTGTGATTCCGGGGCCGACAGTTAAAGTCTGGTTATGAGAATGAGGTCTCGACGTTCTCCCTCGGCATGACTGCCGTGCGAGGACTAATGGCCTTGTTTGCCCTGTTGTTTAACTGCATAACAGAGGCAAACAACAGATGAAATCCAATTCTATGTGTTTCGATATCGCTACTCGCGGACGGGTGGCGTTCATACAATCATGCTGGCATCGCGAGATTGTAGACAAGCTGCGCGATTCCTTTCTCGATGAATTTTCTACTCTCGATGGTCGGCCGGTCGATGTCTTCGAAGTGCCCGGTGCATTCGAGATTCCGCTGAAAGCACAATTTCTGGCCAATACTGGCCAGTATGCAGCGATCGTCGCTGCGGGTCTTGTGGTTGATGGTGGCATCTATCGTCACGAGTTTGTCGCCAGTGCGGTGATCGACGGTTTGATGAAGACGCAGCTTGAAACCCACACGCCTATTTTCTCTGCTGTGCTGACACCGCATGATTTCACCACAAAAGGGCAACCAGAGTTCTTTGCCGAGCACTTTTGCACCAAAGGCATAGAAGCCGCGCAGACCTGTGCATCGACGATCGCGGACTACGCCAAAGAAAAAACCTCGCAAGCCAATTAATCCCTTCTGTGTACATTTAGTTGCTGTCATTGTAGTTTCATTGATTGGCTGAATTGAGGTTAGGGCTATGTCTGGAATTACAGATCTAAATGAATTGTTAAAGTCGATGGAACCGGCGCTAATTGAATCAGAGTTTGTCTTTTGTACAGTCTCTGGCGCTTTAGGCGACTATGTATCGCTCAATCCAGTGGCAATATTTGTAGAGACAGAGGGTTTAACCTTAGTTTTGGAGAAAAGCATCGCTCAAAATGCGGCGCTGGAATTTGAAGGAGTCTTTCGTCAAATTACGCTAACAGTCCATTCAAGTCTTGACGCTGTAGGCTTAACCGCCGCTGTGGCTACAAAGTTAGCTGATAAGGGCATCAGTGCTAACGTGATCGCCGCTTATTACCACGACCATATATTTGTGCAATCATCAAAAGCAGAATTAGCACTTTCGGCATTGCAAGAGTTTAAAGTGAAAGACTAGTAAACCAATGGGGTCAGAGTAAAAACCAATGGGGTCAGAGTAAAAACCAATGGGGTCAGAGTAAGTATGAACCGAATTAATCCGGCTAGTTTGCAGCTGGGCAGAGCTAAAGAATAAAAATAAGTGTATACAAGGTTGGAAATACTAAGGACATAATAAATAGCCCTATAGTCGCCAATAACAAACCCGCCAAAGTTGAACTAACGAAAGGCGACGAGTATTACTTTTGCGCCTGTGGTCGCTCAAACAATCAACCATTTTGCGATGGCTCCCATGCGGGCACCGGCTTTAAACCCAAAGCATTCACGGCAGATAAAAGTGGTAATGCCTATTTATGCCTGTGTAAGCATTCTGCGAATCTGCCTTAGAGATGTTCCGTGATCATATTAGCGTGCCAACCATCCCCGCATTAGCGACTGTTGTTATGCAGCGCTAGTTTTTTGAGTTTAAGGTTCACTATGAGTAGAAAGGGTTTGATTCTAGCGCTATTAACTCCAGCACTAATCTGGTGGCTAATACTCTTGAGTTTTTCTAACTTCAATTGGTTAACACCGCTTATTATCGCGGCGGGGTTTGGATTTATAGGCACAGGCCTTAGTTTAACCCGCGTAGGGTTTCACATACCTGCTATTAAGTTTTTAGCAGTTTTGTTCCTCATGCTAGGGTTAGATGTGGCGTTCGCAGGCATTGCCGTCTCTGGGGTGATTTATCTAACCATTAATGCTCCAAATAAATGGGGAATACTCATCGTCTTGTTCGTACCTATGAGCCTCGCTTTTGTGAGTGGTTTGCTCGCGATCTATGAGGTTTATAGAGGCGTGGATTCCGAGTTGTCGGCATCCGATAAGCAGCATAATAAAAAGAGAAAAGTGCTGGTCTTTAAGAGTTTGGTGATATTTTTCTTCTCACCTTTAGGCCTGGCTATAACTTGGCTGCTCGCAAGGGAGGCAGCTGTCTATTGGTATGGCGAAAATCTTATAGCGGACGCTAAGGCATCTGCAGAACGCATTGCTAGCGGAACCCCATATTGCCTGATAGAAAGTAGGGGAGTTCACTATATCGATGAGCTAGACGCTAGAGGCATTGTCGTTGGCGCATTTAACGCAAAATTCTTTCCAAGCAGAGATTATCCAAAACTTCCGCATTTTGGGCTAAAGGTAGAGGATAGAAACTATTACTGGAGTATAAAGAAAAAAGAATTTGTAAATTTACCTAGCTACTTCGGTACGAATAGAGAGTCTACCTGCACTAAAGACATGCAGTTTATGTTTGGGCGCTGAGGGCTCGAATGCTCTTAACTGCTAAAAATAGCCTCTTTGCCTTTGGGAGAAGACTCAAAAGCTGGTTATGGTTCTTGATCTTTAATGAGGAACGCCAAATGAGAGAATATCGACAGGCTTGCTATGATGATATTCTCGAAATTGCAACAATTTGAGGTAGTGCATGGGTTTGTCATACAGTTAGTATTTGAATGGTTTGGCTTATATAGTGGCCACACAGTGATAGCTTAGTTTGCTAATAGTATATGTAAAGGAGGGAGTTATGAAAATGCAGAAACATGGCGTATCTATTGGTATTGAACGCGTTGATAGCGACTTTTTTCTCACTTTGAAAGCGATCGGAAAACTGAGCCATGAAGACTATAAAATAATCACTCCAATGATTGATTCGGCGTTGTCGAAAGTTGACGAACCAAAAGTAAAAGTTCTCATTGATGGAACCGAATTAGAAGGATGGGAGCCGCGAGCGGCCTGGGATGATCTCAAGCTAGGACTAAAGCACGGCAACGAGTTCGAGAAAATAGCCATTTATGGCAATAAAGATTGGCAGAAGTTTACAGCCAAAATAGGCTCTTGGTTTATTTCAGGGGAAGTGAAATACTTTGAAGATTATGCTGACGCTTTAAGTTGGCTAAGAAGTTAACAGAATAAAATAAAAGGATTTTATGAATTTTCAAAAATTGCTCAAACCACTCGCACTACTGGTCTTTTTTTCAGTGAGCGTCTCAGCTTTTGCGGCTGAACCTGAAAGTTATATGATCGACGTGAATGGTGCTTCGCTCGAATACTTAGATTGGGGGGGAGAAGGCCCACCGATGTTGTTCTTGGCAGGGGCTAGCGATACGCCTTATATTTTCAACGATCTTGCCCCTGAATTCACGTCGGAATTCCATGCTTACGGACTGACTCGTCGCGGACATGGCCGATCTGAAAAATCTCCCTCTGGCTATACGCTTGAAGAGATGGTGGCTGATGTTGAGCGATTTCTCGATATTATGAATCTTACTGAGGTAGTTCTAGTCGGTCATTCATATGGTGCCCTCGAAGTCATGCGATTCGTTCAGCTCTTTCCAGACAGGGTAAGTGCAGCGGTAGTTCTGGATATAGCGTATGCATTTCAAAACAGTGAGGATGAGCCCTCCGGTGAAGCCTCGGGTCAATTGGTTGGGGTTTTTATGCCATTTGACGAACTGGGTGCTTCGTTAGACAATTATCGTCGATTCTTAACGTGGAACCATCGCTCATGGTCAGAAGCCGCAGAGGCAAATCTGCGCGAGCAGGCCGAGATTCTTGAGGATGGTAGTTTGGTAGGGCGTATGCCAGATTTTGTCGCTCAACAGTTTGGAGACGACCGACAAAACTGGTTTCTCACCCATATACCCGCCCCAACGCTTTTCGTGTTCTCAAACAATCCAAGTGTCGATCTAGCCGAAGGTCTATCTGTCGATCCTGCGCTAATGAATGAGCTCGCAGAGGAAGACGCAGCGTTATCCGCGCAAAGACGCATCCAGATTAATGCAATCAAACGTGATTCTCCACATGCTAGGTTTGTAGAGCTAGACCATACTAGTCATCGCAATTTCATTCACAGACACGATCGTGTGACGGAAGAAATGTGGCAATTTCTTCGGTGATCACACTGAGAAGAAATTCAAATATAAGCTATGCAAGGTATTTAAGATGAAAAGATTGATTTTAGTATGTGGCCCTACCGGTGCTGGTAAGACAAGCTATTCAGTATCTTTATCTAAAGAGATCGACGCTGTTAGGTTTTCTATAGATCCGTGGATGCAAACGCTTTTTTCAAAAGATATGACGGAACTGGATTACTCTTGGATGATCGAACGGGTAAATCGATGTTATGAGCAAATTTGGGAAGTGAGCCAGCAAATATTATCGCTCAATGGAAATGTCATTTTGGACTTAGGTTTTACCACTAAGGACCAAAGGGCTGTGTTCGTTGAACGCGCCCAAGAATTGGGTATTAATGCCGAAGTGCATTATCTAGATGCGCCAACGGATATTCGAAGAAAGCGTGTTGAAAAGCGCAATATTGAAAAAGACCCTAGTGTGTACTCATTTGACGTCGACGATATGATGTTCGATTTTATGGAGCCAAGATTTGAGATTCCAGATGCAGAAGAACTCAAATATGGTTGTACAGTGAGTGCATAACTAGGCACTTAATGTATTTTTTGGCGATTCGGATAGAGCAATGAAGATAATCGAGCCATCACTCGAGTTTATAGAGTCTTATAAAGCAGCCTTGAGAAAAGGCTGGTCTCCAAACACTGTGCGCCCAGAGGCTGCCGCTGAGGATTTAGAGGCAATTTCAAAAGACCCTGCTGCCTATATCGATAGTCTGACTGATCTTGAGGCTAATGGTGCTCCTATTCGCTTGCCTGATGGTTCTCTAGTCGAGCGTTTGCCGGGGTTTATTCGATGGATATGGGATGGTGAGTTTTGTGGGCAGGTGGGGTTTCGATGGCAACCAGGCACCGAGGAGCTTCCAGCCCATGTGTTAGGCCATGCTGGCTATAGCGTAGTGCCTTGGAAACGCAGGCAAGGCTATGCCGCGCAAGCGTTCTCGCAGTTTCTGCCGCAGCTCGAATTTACAGGGCTGAAGTACATTACGGTGACAATAGATGATGACAACCTAGCATCGCAAAAAGTGGCCGAAAAGTGCGACGCGGTATTCCACGATGAAATCGTAAAACCATCATCCTATGCGAGCACTAAAAGCTACCGCTACAGAATCTACCTGTGATCCAAAATCAAGAAATCAAAATCAAGGGGTCAGATTACTTGATTTCTCGATTTATTCTGACGATCATCAAGTGATCTGACCCCCTTGATTTTTCACCCTGCTTGCTGGATGCATTATGAGCTTTGTTAAACCTATTTCCCTCAATGCACACGGCCTTACGCTTGTGCCACTTGAACATAGCCACGAGGACGGCCTACGAGCAGCCGCCGCAGATGGTGAGTTGTGGAACCTGCGCTTTACATCCGTGCCAGAGCCGGAGGAGACGCGTAGTTATATCGACACCGCTCTGCAGGGGCGAGAGCATGGTCACCGCTTTGCGTTCGCGGTGATAGACGCTGATAGTGGCACAGTGCTTGGGTGTACCAGTTATCACGATATTCTGCCCGCAGTCAGGCGAGTGGAGATTGGTTACACCTGGTATGCAAAACGAGTGCAACGCACCCATGTCAACACTGCCTGCAAACTTATGCTTTTGACGCACGCATTCGATACATTGAACTGCAATGTTGTTGGTTGGCGCACTGATAATATCAATTTTACCAGCCAGCGTGCTATCGAGCGCCTAGGCGCAAAAAAAGATGGCGTCGTCCGTGGTGTGGCACAGCGCCGCGATGGCAGCATACGTGACACGGTGATGTATAGCTTGCACAAAGATGAGTGGCCTGAGATTCGCGCTCGACTCAATTATTTTTTGGGCCAAACTAGTGAAAACTAGAGGCTCAAGAATCAAGGGGTCAGATTACTTGATCTCAATTGAGTAGAAACGTTCAAGTAATCTGACCCCTTGATTTCATCCAGAAGGACTCATTCCATGATAGTGGGGCCATTGCTAGAAAACGAGAAAGGCTGCGAGGCGATACTACGCTCTTTGCCTGAATGGTTTGGTATAGAGGAATCGCTCACAATGTATGCGCGAGACTCCAGCCGGCTACCAAGCTTTGGCCTCGAGTTGGACACTAGGCTGCAGGGCTTTATAACTCTTCTAGAGCATTTTCCTCAGGCATGGGAAGTGCATTGTATTGCTGTGTCAGCTGATGTTCGGGGGGAAGGAGTTGGCACGAAGCTTTTAGATCATGCTGAATCTTGGTTAGCAGATAAAGGCGTCAAATTTCTCCAAATAAAGACTATAGCGAGCACCTCTCCCGATCCTCACTATGCAGCGACACGAGAATTCTATTTGAACAGAGGATATGACCCAGTTGAAGTTTTCCCGAGTTTATGGAGCCCCACAAATCCTGCGCTGCAGCTAGTGAAATATTTGGGTAAGAGCTAGGCGATTATGAGATATAGAATTAGTGCTGTTAAAGATGTGGAGAAAGAGTCTTTAGCAGAGATAAGAATGATTGCAATATAGTTTTGGCGAAATCAAGTAATCTGACCCCTTGATTTTCATACGTTAGATAGAAGTAGCGAAGAGTACGTCTATGATTGTAAGAGGGCAGATTAGTATAAACGGCAAGTCCTATGAAAAAGGGCAGCATATATCGCCTTGGAAAATATACCCGTTTTTTCTTATTCATATGGCTGCGTTTGGGGGCTCAGGCTTTGTGATGGCCTACTTTTCACCTGCGCCGCTTTTATTTTTGTATCTTCATGGTGGTTTTGCCGTACTAGTCTATTTAGTGTTCTACATCGCTATATTTGGTGTCGATGAAGTTAAATGGATGCTTGCAAACGCATTGTTAGGGATATTTGGACTCTATAGTGAGATTGCTATTTTGCTGTCTTGGGCCGGGAAAGATATTCACAGTTTTCCACTTCAGGTTCACGTTATTCCTTTTATGTATTACGTGCTTTATACATTTCTTTTGCGGCAAGTAATTCTTGAGTTGACCAATAGCAATGGCGATAAAGCGAAGACACATAAAGTTAATGTCCTTTATCTTCTCATTTCAGTATCTGTATATACTGCTTTTTACTTCATCGGAAATGCCTGATAGGGCTTTAGAGACGAGATCAATCAAACATTGTACAAACAAAAAATACTTCTAGGCCTTCCAGTACTAAGCCTAATTTGGTTTGCAGGGAGCATTATTCTTGCAGGTCTTAATTATCCGAACTACAGCCACGTAAGCCAGTTTATGAGTGAGCTGGGTGCAACGGGCTCTCCCCATGGCTTTTATGTTAACTACTTTGGTTTTATTCCCACTGAACTGTTTCTGCTTGCATTCGTTTCTGTGTGTTTCTCTGTCATCCCCAGAACGAAGAAAACAGTTGCAGGGCTCTTGCTAATCAGTGTTTATGCAATAACCCTCGGGGTCGCTGCTGTATTTCCATGCGATTTCGAATGCAGCCCCAGCGACCCTACTTTGTCACACAATATTCATATGGCCTCAGCATTCCTAGGTTATCTTTGCGCAATCGTCGCAATTTTTATCATCTCATCTGAAAAATGGAGATTTGTGAAGTAACAATGATTTATACATCAGGCTTCAAAAAATTTGCTGTTGTTTCGCGTTTCACAAAAAAAATCGAATAGGGAAGAGCTATGAACCCAGGTGTATTGACTTTTCTTTGTGGAAAAATGGGCGCAGGTAAATCAACAAAAGCACGTGCAATCGCGTTAGAGCGCAATGCGGTGTTTGTCAGCGAAGACGAATGGTTGGCGTCTCTCTATCCAAATGAAATTAAGACCTTAGAGGATTACGTAAAGTACTCAAATCTTCTCAAACCGAAAATGAAAGAATTGGTTGAGTCGATCCTATCAGTAGGCACCGATGTTGTTATGGACTTTCCAGCCAATACGGTGACGCAGCGTCTGTGGTTCAAAGGTATATATTCTTCTGTCAAGGCTTCCCATGAATTGCTCTTTATCGACAAGACAGACGATGTTTGTTTAGAGCAGATAGCTCAAAGACGCAAAGAGCAACCAGAACGAGCGGGTACTGATACAAAAGAGATGTTTGAGTTAGTGACAAAACACTTTGTAGCGCCGACGCCTGATGAGGGCTTCAACCTTATTCACGAAGGCAAGCATTTATGAATGCCCCACAGCTGAGAACGCAGCGATTTCTTATTCGAGCTTTCAATGAGGAAGATTTGGAAGCTTTTGCGCGCTATCGCGCTGACGCAGCTGTGGCGAAGTACCAAAGTTGGACGAACTTTAGTTACGCAGATGCTTTGGCTCATTTTCAAAGAATAGATTACAGCAATTTTGGCGCGGTAGGGCACTGGTCTCAACTGGCAATAGCCGACGGTGTTAGCGACAGTTTGCTTGGTGATTTGGCTGTGCAATTTATAGATCCACAGCAAATAGAGATAGGGTTTACCGTTGCCCCTGAGCACCAGAGAAAACATGTTGCGAAAGAGGCGGTAACGGCGTTTCTAAATTATATGTTCGGTACTTTGCATCAACATAGAGTCATAGCGACTACCGATACAGAAAATATAGCATCTTATCGTTTGCTCGAAAGTTTGGGGTTCACAAGAGAAGCGCATTTTCGCCAGAATATCTACTTTAAAGGAAAGTGGGGTGATGAGTATCAGTACGCGATGCTGAGAGCTGATTATGCGCTTTAAAGCCGCTGTGTTCGATATGGATGGCTTGTTGTTAGACTCCGAGCGGATCTGCATGGTTCAAGGGATCAAGGGGTCAAGGATCAAGGGGTCAGATTACTTGATTTGCTTGGAAGAGAGGGATCAAGGGGTCAGATTACTTGATTTGCTTGGATGAGTATTGTTTATGGAGCGATCAAGTGATCTGACCCCTTGATCGTGACCCCTTGATCGGGCGGGCTCTCTTCTTTCATAGAGTCTTAGCGTTATTCAATATATAGTTAGCTTATGAATAATATACAGATCGATATAGTGTCAGACATTGCTTGCCCTTGGTGTGCAATTGGTTATGCGCGGCTTGAGCGAGCCATTGAGCTTCTGGGGCCTGAGTATGAAATCGCGGTTAAGTGGCATGCATTTGAACTGAACCCGTCTCACAGCGGTCAGGGTGAGCCCATCCTACCGGCGTTAGCTAGAAAGTACGGGCGCAGTGAAGACGAAATGCGGGCGAATCAGAGCCAAATGATGAGCATAGCCAAAGACCTCGGCCTTAATTTCAATAAGCTACAGGAGCGCTTTACCTGTAATACCTTCGATGCCCATCGCCTAGTGACATGGGCTGGGCAGCATGGTCAACAAACCGCAATGAAACAAGCCTTGTTCGACGCCTATTTTGGTATGGGCTTGGATGTCTCCGACCAGAAAGTCCTTTTGAGTTGTGTTGAAACTGTGGGTTTGTCTCCGGACCAAGCTAAGCAGGTATTAGAGTCAGATCAGTTCAAGACAGAGGTGCGTGAAGAAGAGGCTACCTATCAAAAAGCGGGTGTTTCCTCAGTGCCTGCTTTCATTATTAACAACAAGTATCTTATCTCTGGCGCGCAGGAGCCGGATACTTTTGTCCAGGCACTTAAAGAAATTAGTGCTGAATCTGATTAACTTGAGAAGTAGTGTATGAAGAAAACATTGACGAGACTATTCTGGCCAATACTGAAGTTTTTCGAAGCGGGCGAGAGCAAAGGTCACTACAAAAAATCTCATCGGACTGCGCTCAATGGGGTAGGTGGGCTATTTTTGTTGCTGGCGCTTATATCCGCTGTGGCAGCCAATGCGGCCAATCAGGTTGGCGCTCTAATTCCAGTGCTTATTTTCTTCAGCGCAGGGGTGATCGCGCTTGTCGTTGGCTCGCTCGGCTCGGACAAAGCAGTAGCGCGCATCTGGGGATCAAGGGGTCAGAGTACTTGATTACATGGCGAAAGCAACTTGTTGGCCACCCTGACTTTTTGCTTTGTATAACATTTTGTCTGCTTTTTTAATGCTGTCTTGTAGATGAAAGTTTTCGTGGAACTGTGTCACGCCGAAACTGGCTTTTAGATGTAGTTGCGCACCGTTAGGTAATTGAATAGGTGCTTCATATAAACTATCAATTAAGCGCTGATATGTTTTTTTCGCGCTTTCAACATCCGGGTCATTGAGCATCAATAGAAACTCGTCTCCTCCCCATCTAGAGAGAGAATCTTCAACTCTAATGTTTTGGTTTATTACCTTAACAAAATGTTGCAGACAAAGGTCTCCTACTTGGTGGCCATGCTGATCATTTATTTCTTTGAATTTGTCGATATCTATCATTGCGATAGTTATTGTCTTGTCGTTGATCAATCGTGAAGATAATGACCTTAGTTTAGACTCCATGCATTTTCGATTGATTATTCCAGTTAAGCTGTCTGTATTAGAGCTTGCTTTCAATTGCTCTATAGTACTCTGAAGCTCGCCGATCACATGCTGCACATCACTCGACGTCACCCCGTAATTGAGTAGCAGCGCGATTTAGAGTCCAATACCCCTAGA
>CAJXSF010000043.1 GCA_913061515.1 uncultured Gammaproteobacteria bacterium
ATCTACACTAGATCGCTCGTCGGCAGCGTCAGATGTGTATAAGAGACAGCCTAAGGGGCAGGTCAGTGGTTCGAATCCACTCCGGGGCACCAATAACATTCCTTAGCTGTCTTCCCCTACACAGCCGATGCCGCCGAAGGCCGCTGACAGTGACTTCATGAACTTGGCGATTTCTAAGCTCATAATGGCGAAATCTTGATCGAACTGCTGGGCCGCACTTTCCGCATCAGTCTCGTCGGCCTTCTCTAGAATCATGTCTTCGAACTTTATGCGCGAGATCCCCAGATCAGCGCCAACAACGCAGCTCAGAGTGTCATTCCACACGACCCCTAGCTTCTTCACTTGTTTGCCCGCGCTTAGGTGGGCCTGTATTTCCTCAGAGGCCAAGTCCTGCCCTTTGCAGCGCACCACATTGCTGTCTTCCAAGGGGTTAAAGAGCTCACACTCTTGGTTGATGCTAAAGCCTTCGCTGGCTTCCTGTTGCTCTAGCCAACGTGTCATCACATCGCTTGGGGCGATCTTGGCCACGGGTAGAGTTACCGGTAAGGTCTCTAGGCTCTCACGTAGGGTATTAATGAACTCTTCGGCCACTGTCGCACTGCTGCTGTTGACTATGAACAGATCCTCTTGCGGCGCGATATAGGCATATACCTTGCGCGTGCGAGAAAAGGCACGGGGTAATAGTGCGGCAATCACGTCATCTTTAAGTTGTAGCTTTTCTTTGCGGCTAATCTTGCGGGCTTGTTTCTCTTCGATCTCTTCGATGCGTTGCGCTAGCTCGTCATTGACCACCGATGCAGGCAGGAGTTTTTCGTCTTTGCGCATACACAGCATGATGTAATTGCCCACCACATGGGTGAGTGACTCCCCTTCTTTGCCTAAGGGGCTTACCCAACCTAGGCGACTTTTATCATAGCCTTCACCGTCAACAAAGGCATGTGGAAGGAGCTTTTCCTCTAGTGCTTCAGCACTTAGCGCGAAAGATTTGCTAAAACAGTAGAAACGAATATTTTTAAACCACATGAACGTACTTCCAGAAGCTTGCAGAAACGAAGGGACAAGATTCTACTGCAAAGCGCCGTCAGGGGCGATGGTCAATGCGCAGGTTTTTTGGCAGGCTTGCGCTTACGCCACCACATATAAAGGCCTGTACCAAACAAGACTGCAGGTAAAAAACCACTGATGAAAACGATGATGCGCCCTACCATCCCCAAGGCATCGCCATTGTGAAGCGGGAAGAACCAATTGAGCATAACAGTCCCTGCTGACTTTTCACGGCCATCCCACACATCTAACAACTCGCCATTGAATTGATCGAAATAGAGCGTCGTTACCGAATACTCAGTCCATGGATCATCGGGATGCGTTAGGGTAATCCGATATGGATCGCTGTCGATGCGGGGCAAATAAATGCGATTGATGCGCGCCTCAGGGTAGGCAGCTAACGCCTTGTCTGCAAGTTCATCGATCACGATGGCTTGGCGAGGCTCATTGACAACGGATGTCGGCGCAATCTCATCTTCCACCGGCAATACCATCGCCACCAGATTATGCACCGGCTCATGCCAGACGATCTCGATGCCTGTAATCGACAACATAATAAACACTGGGAGAAAATACACTCCCACTGTTTTATGTAAGTCGAAGTTAAAGCGAAAGGGGCCACCATTGGTTTTGATGGTAAAGGCACGTTTCCAAGCGCCATTCTTAGGCCACCAGATCACAATGCCGCTAATACTGAAAAACAATAGGCAAAACCCCATCACTCCTACAAGCAGCTCACCCATCTCTCCTGTTAGGAAAGACAAGTGCAAACTGTAAAACCAAGTGACGGGGTATTCGCCCCAATTTCTGATTGCTAGCACTTCAGAGCTACCAGGGTCGATACTCACTTCCAACGGGCCGGCTGCGCCGGGCACCGAAGGAAAGCGAATGATATGCGGCGCGCCTAAGTGGCGCCCCAACGCAATGCGCGTTGGCTCCGTGCCATTGTTCACCGCCGCAGTGGCATTGGCAAAGGCTAAGTCGAACGAACCTAATGCGCTGGCCGTTTCGAAATCGGCAGTCTCTGGCGCTAAGAACTCATCGAGCTCTCGGTCAAACACCACCATGCTGCCTGAGATGCCCGTAACGCTCAGCAACAAGCCAAAAAACAATCCAATGTACTTATGTAGCGGTATTAACAAAGCGCGTAGCATAGATTTTCAGTTCCACTCGCAATTTAAAATTGCATATTCCAAGACAAACTCACACTGCGCCCAATGCCCTTGAAGTTGCGCGCATTAGAGCCTTGTGTTTGCGAGTAGTAGGTGAAGTAATCTTCGTTAGTGAGGTTCTGCAAACCTAAACGCCATTGGCCAAAGTCCGCTAGATACTCAGCAAACAAATCGACTGTGGTGTAACCATCAAACTCGGCAGTTTGCACGCCTGCACTATTTTCGAATTCTCTATCCTGCACTATATTGATCTGCAGGCGAGTATTCAAAGCACCAGACCAATTGCGTTCCCAACTAATATTGACGCGATTAGGCGACATGTTTGATCCACCCAAATCGGTATCGACGCGGTTATCGCCATCCGAATCATATTCACCATCGGTATTGGCGTAACGCAAACCTAAAACATCAGACATGGATACATTCCATTGTGAACGGAACTCGAAACCTTCGATCTCTGTCTTCTCACGTTTGACTGCAAAAATACCATCGGCATTGGCTTGCAAACGTTGGCCAAAATCAGATTCAGAGGCATAGTAGCTCAGCTGTGCCGAGACCACGTCATTGTCAAATTCAAACCCGAATTCCGCATTGTCAGTCACGATCGGCTCTAAGTTGAGAAAGCTTTCCACATCTTGGTTAGGCACGTTAATGCCGCGCAGAACTCGTCCTACGTCGGGCATGGAGAAACCTTCGGAGAAGTTGGCGAATAAGCGCCATTGATCCGTGATCTGATAGGTTGCACCAATATTGGCCAGAGTATCGGAAAATTCAGGGCTGCCACCGCGCACAAACTGGCCGCCGTTGTACGAGTACAAAGTCGTAAAATCATCGACGTCTAAAGAAGAATCTTCTCTGCGCGCACCGGCTGTCAAAGTAAGTTTATCGACCCCGGTGTACTCGAACTGAGCAAATAGCGCCAGGTTCTCATAATTGGTTTTAGGGACCCAATCACGGCCACTCAGCACTAGCATCTGGTAAGTCTCATCATTAAGAAAATCAGCACCATAGATAATGCTCAGTTCACTACCTGCAATATTGTCCTTTGCCAGTGTCAGCTTAACGCCGCGTTTGTTGGAGTTGTTCTGTGATTGATCAAACACCGTCCCCCCGAGTGCTGGGTCAGCGTAGGTTGCAAAAGTACCGCCACCATAGGTTCCCGCGAACTCTTGGTCGAAGGCCTGCACGCGCAAGCTATGCCCTAGAATTTCAGCATTCGAATAACTGGCGCTAAACATGGTGATTTCATTACTCACCGGCTTGCCTGGAAACTTCTCTTCTCTAGCAGTAGTCGGTATGCCATTGGCCACGTCGCCATCAACCGCGACCCAATCGCTGTTCCCAGATACATCGAAATCATTGATCGTTAATTCGATGCGTTGATCATTCCACTCATAACCCGCTTTCACAAACAAGTTAAGAGTTTCCGAATCCATGGTATCGCCTTGGGCGTTGTCGAAACCGATGACCTCACCATTGGCATCGTAGCTGATACCTGAGCTTCGGTAATTAGCACTGCCCAGAAAGTCGACATTGCCGCTGCGGCCAGAGAGTGTATAGCTAGCACCGTAGCCTAAACTTTCGCTGACGTCTTCGCTCTGCCCTACTCCATCCAGCCGGACGCTCTGCTGCCAGTCATCGCTAGGCCTACGCGTAATCATATTGATGATGCCGCCCGAAGCGCCCATGCCGTGGATTGCATTGGCGCCATGAATCACTTCTATTCTTTCTAGCATCAATGGATCGATAGTATGGCCGTCGCGCGACCCATCGCGAAGCGGATTTGATTGGGGCACACCATCGACCATATAGAGCGGGTCTCTGCCGCGCAGACTCTCGCCAGCACTCGTCATTTTCTGACGGCTTGGTGAGAAACTTGGAATCAAATTTCCTAAAATCGTGGATAAATCATTGTTCACGCCAATTTGTTGAATGAGGTCTTGCTGACCTATCAAGGTGACGGTATTGGGGATCTGACTCAAAGGTTTCTCTGAACGCGTGGCCGTCACGATCATCTCTTCGATGTCTTGATTTGCGTTACTTGTCTGCTGTGCATGCACCACGGGAGTCAGCAATGCCGCAGCAAGTGAAACATAAAGGGGCTTTTTTAGAAAAGGGCTTTGTGTCGCCATAATAAGATTCCGTCCGTATCGCAAAGTGGAGTTTGAGCATGCGAATACTCAATGGACGGCAATCTTAATGATAATAGTTCCTATTTGCAAGTAGAGAAAACCTAGCACTACTCATAACTAAGCTTCGTCGCCTTGCCAGAGAAAACTCGGTAGATGAATACGGTGTAAATAAGAATCATCGGCAAAGTTAGGGCGACACCATAAAAGGTGAACTTCAATGAAGCCGTGGAGGCAGCCGTTTCCCAAATGGTCATTTTATTGATCACGATGTCGGGATAAATACTGTAGGCAAGCCCTAGCGCTGACATCAAACAAATCACCACCAGCCCCACAAAAATCAACCACGCAAAGCCCTGCTCTAGCAATGACTCATGCCATAGCACCCAAACAATGACGGCGTAGGCAAGCATGGTACTGATGGGAATCGGCAGTAGTCCAATGGCCGCAGGTAAACTAAACCACTTGTCGGCGATCACATCGCTGACCATAGGCGTTGCGATTGAGATTAGGAAAATCCCTAGCCCCATAGGCAAGACCGTCCAACGCGCCCATGTGATTGCCTTGGCGTATAAAGAGCCACTTGCTTTGATCAGCAACCACGCACAGCCCAACATAACGTAGAGCGCAGGCAGAGTGACCGCAATCCCCAAGGCGAAGGTATTGCGCAATGCAGTACTTTCTAAGCCCATGACATACGCCCCAAGCATCCACCCTTGGGACGAGGCAGCCACTACTGAACCGAAAGCAAATAAGTGATTCCACATGGCACGGTACTGCGTACGAGCCTTCGCTCTGAAATCAAAGGATACGCCGCGCAGCACTAAGGCAATCAACATGATTGTGGCTGGGATGTACAGGCTTGTTAAGACCAGACCATAGGCCGCTGGAAAGGCAATCAAGAGTACCCCGACTCCAAACACAATCCATGTTTCGTTTGCGTCCCAGAACGGCCCTATCGAGGCGATCATCTGGTCTTTTTCGTCATCCTGTGCCAAAGACAGCAGAATTCCAACGCCAAGATCATAACCATCGAGAATGATGTAAGTCAGCAATGAGAAGCCAATCACGCCAACAAAAAAGAGCGGTAGATACTGTTCCATGTTAATTCCCCTCTATTTGCGCATTGTCTGCTTGTGACTCTTGCGATTGATTGTCCTGCGCACGTTGCTCCAAACTTGTCTTTGACCGAGATGGGTGCGAAGCCATATAACGAATAGTAAGCAAATAGAACACCAACAAAAACGCATAAAGCAGTAGATAAGCAATCAAGGTCGACAGCACCATACCACTACTGTGCTCGGCGACCACTTCAGCAGTCTTCATCACGCCATAGACTATCCATGGTTGCCGCCCAATCTCGGTAACATACCAACCTGCCAACACGGCGACCCAACCAGAATAAGTCATCAGTGTGAGCACTCGCAAAACAAGCCCAGTATTAGCCGTACCGCGCCACAAGCGATAGGCCACAAACCACGAGACGAAGAGCATCATGAAGCCAATGCCGACCATGATTCGAAATGACCAATACAAGGGGCTTACGGGCGGGTGCTCTCCCTCAAACTCATTAAGCCCTTGCAACTCGCCGTTAAGATCATGAGTTAGAATGAGACTGGCCATTCTGGGCAGTTCGATATTAAAGTGCGTTGTACGATCGGCCTCACTGGGCAGCCCGAATAAGCTCAAAGCCGCCCCACTTTCTGTCTCCCAAATCGCTTCGATCGCAGCGATTTTTGCGGGTTGATGTTCAAGGGTGTTTAAACCGTGTAAATCGCCTACAAAGATTTGCAAGGGCGCTAGAATTGCCGCCATGCAGATGCCAGTTCTAAGCACTTTCCAAGTACCGGGCCCATCGACGTTTTTGCTGATGCGATAGGCACTGACTCCCGCTACGACAAATGCACTCGTTAAAAGTGAGGCGATCACCATGTGCGCTAAACGATAGGGAAAAGAAGGGTTGAATATGATCTCCCACCAACTGCCAACCATCATGACCCCATTCTCGATGGTGTATCCCGTTGGGGTTTGCATCCAGGAGTTGAGGCTTAGAATCCAAAACGCCGAAAAAGTGGTGCCTACTGCCACCAAGCTTGTTGCTAACAGATGCACGCGATTGGAAACGCGATCTTTACCAAACAACATGATGCCAAGAAAGGAGGCTTCCAGAAAAAACGCGGTTAGGACTTCATAGCCCAACAATGGGCCGGCAATATTCCCTGCTCTTTCCATAAAGCCTGGCCAGTTAGTCCCAAACTGGAAGCTCATGGTGATGCCGGTGACCACCCCTATGGCAAAGGTCAACGCGAAAATGCGCACCCAAAAATAATAAGCGAATTCCCATTCTTTATCGCCACTGAGAGTGTACCGGGTTCGAAAGAAAAGCAGAATCCAACACAAGCCTATCGATATGGTAGGAAACAGAATATGAAAACTGATATTAGCCGCAAACTGGATTCGCGACAGCAAGAAAGGATCAAACTCCATTGACGTTCCCCATATTAGGTAATAGTGACGGCCAAACCTTAAGCAACGTAAATCATATAGCAATGTGCGTGCCTAGATTTAACGAAAGTTTAATCTATTGTTTTATAAAAGATAATTTATTTCAAAAAGCTTAGCGAACCTATGTACAGCAAGTAAGCTTGTCACTTCTGTCTCGACCTTTGTTGTTTTTGTCAAAATGGGTCTGCGCTGGAGAACTATCGGTCAGCTTTATTCGAAGCGTCAATTTCGGTTACTCGCCCAACGAAAGTGAATTCACAACTAGAATGGACACTGTTTAATACGACAGTGGTAAATACTGTCTAGGTTTCCTGCCTGCCGCAATTGCTGTATTTTGTCTTCAAAGCGATTGTGCACACTAATACAGGAGCAAGGCCGATGACCAAGATGATATTCTCCACTGTTAGTTTCAGCGTTATTTTAGGCCTATCTATATCTCCCCCTTTATCTGCCGATGAGATGGCGCTCTATGAAATTGGAGTTGCCCCGCAAGCCGCACGTATTCAACAGGATATTGAAACCCTCGCAGGGTTTGGCACCCGCCATACACTCTCTGAGACTGAATCGGACACACGCGGTATAGGCGCCGCTAGGCGATGGATCAAATCCGAGTTCGAGGCGATCTCGGCTGCATGCGGTGGTTGCCTGGAAGTGTTCTATGTAAGCGACACTGTCTCTGGCACTGCGCGAATTCCCGACCCAGTAGAAGTAGTTAATGTTATCGCTATCCAAAGAGGCACACGTGATACTAATCGTTTTGTCATGATGAGTGGCGATATCGATAGCCGCATTAGTGACCCGATGAATTTTACCGATGACGCGCCCGGAGCCAATGACAACGCCTCTGGAATGGCCGGTGTGATTGAAACGGCACGCGTGCTAAGCCAATACCAATTTCCTGGCTCCATTATTTACGCGGGATTATCGGGTGAGGAACAAGGGCTCAACGGCGGCGCCATTTTCGCCAATTACGTCCAAGCACAACAGTGGCATCTGCAAGCGGTCATCAACAACGACATGATCGGCAATATCCGTGGCGTCAATGGCGTAGTCAATAACACTACCGCGCGAGTATTCTCTGAGGGCACGCGCGATGTCGAGACACCCGAAGAAGCACGGCAACGTCGCTTTCAAGGAGGAGAAGTGGATTCGGCCTCACGCAATCTTGCCCGCTACATCGACACAATGGCAGATCGGTTTGTGCCTAATTTGGATGTCATGATGGTCTACCGACTGGACCGCTTCGGGCGTGGTGGGCACCACCGCCCGTTTAACGAAGTTGGTTTTCCAGCCGTGCGCATTATGGAAACCAATGAAAACTACACGCAACAGCATCAAGATATTCGAAATGAAAATGGCATCGCCTATGGCGATGTGATCGAGCATGTCGACTTTGATTATGCCGCAAAATTAACGGCACTCAACGCAGTGACTCTAGCCTCAATGGCGTGGGCTCCTGCCCCGCCAACCGAGGTCAGCATCCGCGGCCAAGTAAGCCCCGACACGACGCTCAGTTGGACGAAAGTCCCTGGAGCCAGCGCCTATCGTTTACATTGGCGCTTAACCACTGAGCCACAATGGACACATTTTCGCACCGTGGGAGATGTTGATCAATTCACCTTGGAGAATGTCGTCATCGATAACTATTTTTTCGGAGTGTCGAGTATCTCTGCAAGCGGCGTCCAAAGCCCAGTGGTCTTCCCCGGGCCTGCTGGTGCTTTCTAAATCCCTTCATTGAGGATTTACGCAAGCGACTTCGCCATTCTTGATGACGGTGTTGATATTACGCACTTGCGTAAAATCTTCGATGGCATTGCCATCTAAAATCACTAGATCCGCCAAATAGCCGGGCGCGATTTTGCCAAGCTGATGACCAACGCCTAATGCGTCGGCAGCATCTCCAGTAGCCGAACGTAGCGCTTGCGAAGTGCTAAGCCCTGCCTCGACATAAATCTCAAGTTCACGGTGCATTGAATCGGCAAACGAGACGAACGGCGAATCAGTACCTGCCACTATTCGACCACCCCCGTTGACGATTTTGAGTAATGTTGCCTTTTGCGCATCGAGGTTTGAGCTGCGCTCACTAAGCGCCATGGTAGGCGTGATCACCACTTTCGATTTAGTGGCCAATTCAATCACATCTTGATAGGCAATATTGAGTCGACTCTCTTTTAAGGAATACCCTCGGCGACTGGTAGCCGCGAGATGTTCCATTTGATCGATACCATTGGCAACTGCAGGATAAAGCTCATGCGAGGACACTGGGATGCCACTGGCATGGGCCAATTCAATCGCCCGTTTCTGCACGGTGTAATCTTGCCGCACATAACTCTTATACATATCAAGTTGCAACTCAGTGGAGAGGCGTAAAGAATCTTCGATGCGTTCTAGGTTGCCAACAGTTTCAGAAACGCCATAAGAGACACGTGTCCCCTCATTCAAAGGTCCTGCAGTAAATACGCGAGGGCCAGGGCGTCGTCCCGATGCGGCCGCCTCCCGGCGCTCCACCGCGTGGTAGGGGTCATCACCTGTCTCGCGCACCGAAGTAATTGCATTGCAAAGGTACAATTCGCCCAACATGATGCCCTGCGTAATGGATTGATGCGTATGGTTTTCAATGAGCCCTGGCATCACGAATTTGCCTCGCGCGTCAATCAGCTCGCCCACAGCTTGGCTAAACCCTGCCTGGCGCACATCGGTAATAATACCGTTCTGAATCACGATATCCACACCTGAGGTAGTACCATCATTAACACCATCGAACATCCGCCCTGCGCGAATAGTCATCGCGTTGCGGGGCATTTCTTGAATCCAAATAGGTTGTATCGCGAGTTCTTCGGTTTGTGAGTTGGCGCGTTCATACAAATGAATATCGGCGCCATCCACATAAATCAGTTTATTACCGTCGGCTGACCAACTTGGATTCTCCCCTGCTCTTGCAATACGTTGCGCTTGACCTAGCTCCCCATCGGCTGACATTGGCACTGACCATAAAGCACCGTCGAGACGATACACCATATCGCCATTCGCAGACCAAGCTGGGCGATTGTGTTGACGCCGGCCCAATGACTTTGCAGGAACCGGAGAGACAAAAAACTTTTCGCCCACCCCCGATGCTGGCAACACATACAAAACGTTATGACCTTCACGGAAACGGCTACTGCCAGGGTCGCGATAATAGACCACTAGCTTCTCACTATCCGGCGACCATGCCGGAGCACTAGGCCCAAACATCGGCTCGGAAACTTGCCTGTCAGCGCCAGTGGCAAGATCAATTACATTGATAGTGGACGAGACAAACACGGTACTGCCAACATCTTTTAAATAGGCAATTTTGCTGCCATCAGGAGACCAAATAGGCGAACTGGGCGGACGATCCAAATCGCTAATCCGCTTAGCACTGTTGTCAGCGATATTTAATAACCATACATCCGCCTTACCAAAGCGGTCACTCACCCATGCCACTTGACTACCATTGGGGGACCAACTTGGTGACACATCGATGAACACATCATCGGTTAATTTTCTTGTCTCGCCACTGTCTAAATCGGCATACCAAAGATCACCTAGCGCAGCGAATACCGCAGCACTGCCATCGGGAGAGAGTATTGGGTCGATAATTCCTAAAGTTTGCTGAGGGCTTTGACTCGCCAAATCATATTCACGCCGAGCGTAGGGAGTTCGATCAAGCGTAACCTTCGCGACAAAAGGCACAGTAGCACCCTGAGTACTGTCGCCCTCTAATGTTTTAATCTGCCCATCGGCAGTATAGTAAAGTCGCCCATCGGGGCTGAGGGATGGACGGAAAGGGAATATATCGCCGCCGCTGACAAGGCGCTGAACGTCACCGGTTCGGGTAGAAACCCGTGACAGATGTGTCTGCCCTTGTTCAATACCCACGATGTAAAGTGCAGCACCGTCGGGTGACCACAAGGGTGCCCCTAATAACTGTGAGCTCATCAAGTCGCGAGCTTGCTGTTGCGAATTAACATCGCGCAGGACCAATCGGTCAATGGGGCCATCAATCACATAGGCGAGGGTTTGCGCATCGGGTGACAGCGTGGGATAGACGGCATTGCCGTTACCGGAAAAATACGGTGTCTCTGGTGCGCTATACCCAGTTTCTTGCGCATCAGTGAGCTGTCGTCTTTCGCCACTGGCAAGATCATTCATCCACAGGGCGTAGCCACCACTTTCATCGCTAGCATAAAGCAGTTTTTCGCCATCAAAACTAAAGGCGGGATAACGCGCATCGGCCCCCTCGGGTAAAGGGATTCGGCGCAGCTCGCTGCCATCAGCCTCGACTGTCCAAATGGCAAAGGCATCCCCAACAAAGGCATAGAACGCTATTAATGAGCCATCGGGCGACCACATCGGTTCGTGCGCATCCATCTCGGCCGGTGTCACTGCAAGCGCTTCTCCGCCCTGCGCGGGCAATGTCCATAAAACCCCCTGCAACGCAATTACCAGAGTTTCACCATCTGGAGACAACGCAGCCGCCATATTTGTCCCTTCAGTCATTTGTGCTTCGACTAATACGGGCTCTTGTGCTTGGCTGCTAATGACCATCAGGCACGCGCACATCGCAATACCAATCACCCTTGTAAAGTACGCGCGTGTTTTCCATAAACCTTCTGCGGGCATGAGCTCACTCCTAGCTAGCTTGATCTTGCAAGTAAATTTGCTACAAAGCGCCAACACAAGCAAGTAAAGCAGTTTGCTGAACCATGAAAACCTCACAGACTGTCACTACAATTGTTGCTGAATTCACACTATGATGAGGTTTTTACGCAATCGATGAGTCCACTATGAGCGAAAATCAATTTACCCTCAGCATCAAACGAATCGAAAACTACCTCTTTGAACTCGACTTTGGTGAATTTGGCAATGTATTAGCCGATGAACCTGAGCCCATAGGAAAAGGCGAAGGTCCTAGCCCTTCGGCAATGTTGGCAGCCTCGGTAGCTAATTGTCTTTCGGCAAGTTTGCTTTTTGCCCTGAGTAAGAAGAAAGAAGACCCGGGTGAGATGAGCGCAGTGGTAACAGGCACTACAGGGAGAGTGGGGAAATATTTACGCGTCACCAACGTCAAAGTCGATCTCAAATTGGGTGTTGAAAAAAGTACCTTGAGCTCGCTTGATGATGCCTTGGCGGTATTTGAAAATTACTGCACCGTAACGCAAAGCGTGCGTGCAGGAATCGAAGTAGATGTTCGGATCAGCGATAGCACCGGTGCGGTAGTCCATCAGAGCAGTGTTAAAGATTAATGCTACAGGCCACACAGGGTGTTAAACCCTCTTTAGTCCAATATGTCGGCGTCAGTATTCTTTGCTCGCTTGTTGTCGTCGTTTTTGCGCGTTTGACCTATGGCCTGATGTTGCCAGCGATGCGCGAAAGTCTCGACCTTAGCTTCACTCAAGCGGCGTTTTTAGGCACCGTTACCGCCCTTGGCTACCTTTCATTAGTATTGCCCGCAGGACTCTTTGCCACGCGTTTTGGCGCGAGCCGCGCGATTTTATTGGGTGTGGCCTTCGTCGTCGTTGGATTTTTCGGTCTCTCTTTTGCCTCGTCCTATTTGTGGCTCGTAGTGTTGATGGTAATACTCGGAGCCGCCACCGCCTTTGCCTACACCCCCCTAATATCGCTACTAGGCAGCTGGTTTCCCAGCCGTCGCGGCACGGTTATCGGGCTGGCAAACTCTGGCGTTGGCACTGGCATGTTTCTCACTGGGGCCTTAGTGCCTTGGCTCATAGAGTCAGGAGAGACGGCGGATTCGGGTTGGCGACTAGTTTGGTTACTATTTGCTATCTGCGCTCTTGTGTGTGCGTTCTTTGTAATGCGCGTGCTGCGCGACCCTCCAAAGTTGGCGATGGCGACACCAAGTACCGGAAAATCAACTGGCATCATCGGCGCCTACCGCAACCGCCATGTACGCTTGGTGGCATGGATCTATGGCATCGTTGGCGTTACTTATATTCTGCAATCTTTGTTCATGTATAGCTTTGCGCTTGATACAGGTTTGTCCCCCACACAGGCAGGGCACTTGGTCGCGCTTATGGGAGTCTTATCCATTTTTGCAGGCCCGGGTTGGGGCTGGGCAGCCGATCGCATTGGCCACTCCCGAGCCCTGATGATTTGTCTCGCTCTTGCTTTGTTAGGCACCCTTTTACCCGTCATCTGGCCACTATATACTGCCTTTTTCTTGCACTATTTCTTACTAGGGGTTTCAACCACTGGACAATTCACTTCTATATTGGCCGCGACCACTAAGACGGTAAGCAATGATCAAGCCGCTGTCGCCATTAGTTTTGTCACTTTGTTTTTCGCAGCTGGACAATTGATCGGACCTTCTGCCGCTGGCGTATTGTTAGAGGTCACCGGAAACTACCAGCTGATGTTTTTGCTAAGCAGTGCATTGATTGGAGTGGGCGTCTACATCAGTGCCATCATCGGCGATTCAGACTAAGGCGGCAGCACATGTGCGTGTTATTCTAAATGTCTCGTAAAATGGGCAGGAAGCCCGTCATATCAATAAAACCAATTTGGGGATTGCTTCATGGCTAGACTGCAAAATCACACAAATACTCGTAGATTAATATTGAGCGTGGCCTTGTCACTTGGCCTTGGTCTGTTCTCGCAAGCCGGCTTTGCCAAACCCGATGCAAACACAAGCTCATTACAACTTGCCACGCCAGAGGCTGTCGGACTAAATTCAGCGGATGTGCAATCGCTGCGCGATGGTATCCAAGCCACCATTGATGCAGGAAAGATTCCCGGCGCAGTTTTGATGATCGCCAATAAGCGTGAGGTCGGCGTTCTAGAAACCTTCGGCACACAAGGGCCGGAAGATTCGACACCAATGAGCCCTGAGACTCTGTTCAGGATCTATTCCATGAGCAAGCCAATCGTCAGCGTCGCCACCTTGATGCTAGTCGAACAAGGCAAGTTGGCCTTACAAGACCCAGTGTCTGACTACATTCCAGAATATGCCAATCTGACAGTCATGAACGAAGACGGCTCGACTCAAGCCGCCGTCAATACTATGACCATCGAACACCTACTGACACACGAATCCGGCCTCATTTATGGCGTGTTTGACCCTGATAGTGAACTGGGCAAGATGTATCTGGCCGCTGGCAGCAGCTCTTATGCCATCACAGCACTCGAGATGTCTAAACGCCTTGCTGCCCTGCCCTTGCGTTTTGAGCCAGGCACAAAATGGCATTACAGCCGTTCAACGGATGTTTTAGGTGCCGTGCTAGAAGTTGCGGCTGGCAAAACGCTTGATGTCTTGCTCGAGGAGATGATTTTTCAGCCCTTAGGCATGAACGACACCAGCTTTTACATTCCACAAAGCAAAGCCGCACGCCTAGCCCAGCCGATCTATGGCAATGTCACAACCCCACTAGTCAAAGAGCCAATGTTCTCCGGTGGTGGCGGCCTAAACTCGACAACTGAGGATTATGCGCGCTTCGGCTTTATGTTGATCAATGGCGGCGAGTACATGGGCACTAGGCTCATCGAAGAAGAAACCCTCGCCCTTATGCGCGAACCTCGAATTGGCGATGACGTGTCCCGCGAGTATTTTTTCTATCGTAATTTCGGCGATTTCGGCCTTGGGTTTGGCCTCTTGCCTAGCAATATGGGCAATCCTGACTCTCCTAAAACCTTTGGGTGGGATGGCGCCGCAGGCACCAGCTTCTGGGTGGACCCGGGCAATGAATTCTTTGTGGTGTATATGATTCAAGCCCGTGATGTGCCCGGCGGTAATGGCTTTAGCGCTCGTACTGCCATTTATCAAGCGATTAACGATTAGCCAAGCGCGCAGAGGTCTTCATGTCACCGCCCCTTAACTGGCAAGTGCTCGAGTTCGAACAACTGAGCAAAGAGCTGCTCTACTCGATACTCAAAATTCGCCAAGAGGTCTTTGCTGTAGAACAGCACAGCATCTATTTGGATGTCGATGGCAAAGACCTTGGCGCACTGCATGTCATCGCCACGCAAGATAATGCCATTTATGCTTACTGCCGATTGCTTGCACCAGGGGTGAGCTACCCCGAGGCCTCAATTGGACGGGTATTGACTTGCCTCGAAAGTCGCGGCAGTGGCGCCGGCAAATTGCTGATGCAGTTTGCCGTGCAGCGCTGCGAGCAGCACTTTCCAAACACTGGCATTCGCATCTCTGCACAGCTTTATCTGCAGCGCTTTTACGAAGATTTTGGATTTCAAGTGTGTTCTGAGCCCTATGATGAAGATGGGATCCCCCACATCGAAATGCTCAAACCTTGATAGCTTGCACATTCTGCCCTATTTGCCCCTGTGCGACGCTTATTGTCCCGCCGCTAAACTGCTAAGCTGTGCCTTCGTTCATTTTGCGTAACCGCAAGGGTTAAACTGCATGAAAAAGCTCGGCATATTGCTTGCTTTAGTGATGATATTGCTCCTAGCCACTACACCAATGCTATTAGGGCTTGTGATTGATGATGCCAGCACACAGGCCCGACTACGCGAGATCACAGGCCAGCCCACGCTCGAGCTTGATACGCGCTCAGGCTGGTTTTCCAGTATTGGCACCGTGCAGATCGACGCTCCCGTCATCGCCGGCGCAAACTACCCACAGGCACGCATCGACGCTGACCTTGAAATCTCCCATGGTCCTTTGCTGTGGACAGACGAAGGCCTAAAAATCGGCCTAGCTTGGGTCACTGTTCATCCTGTCCTGCAAGGCTTACCAGAGTCGACACTCGCCCAAGCGTTATTTGACTCTAATAGCAGCAGCCGCTTGCATTTACTCGTCAGCTTCGATGCCAGTGCCCAAGGGCAACTGCACAATGAGGCGTTTGCTTATACCTATGGCCCCCAGCGCTACGAATTCACCGATCTACGCGTTGATGTCGACATAGACCGCAATCAGCAGGCCACAGTCACGGCCACTAGCAGCCACATTGATATCCATAGCCCACTCTCAGTTATTAGTCTTGAACAAGCCGATCTAGAGCTACAAACCGCCCGCTTAGATCGCTCGCCACTGCCTGGCTCCTTGGGAATCGACATCGCCCAACTGCAAATGAATAGTGAGCAGAGGTTGACGATGCGCGGCATTAGCATAGACTATGTCGCCCGCGAAGAGCCTGGGGCTGAGAACGGCCCGCCGAGCCTGTATTTACAGCAACAATTGCAGGTAGCGAGCATAGAATCAGGCACGCCTTTGACCGCGCTGAACATCGAGACCGAGCTCAAGGGCATCGATATGGAAATCATCGCGGCCTATATGAGCGCGGCAAGCGATATTGCAGTCGCTCCAAGGACGAATAATCTCGGACAAGAACACGTCTTTGTTACAATGATGCAAAGTGCATTTGAACAAAGCAGCCGCGCCCAATTTGACGCATGGGGGGGAACGCATAGCGCCGAACTCGATTTGCTTTGGCCAGGCGAGCCGACGCTGCGAACCTTGGATGATTTGTACATTGGCCTGTACTTGCAAAAAATGAATGCGCAGCTGAACATCAGTGCAGATGCCGAAGCCTTAGCGACCAGCCCCTTTGCCGCGATGGTGCGCAACTACTCGGCGCAGGGCATATTGCCGCAGAACAACGGCTTTATCGAAATTACAGCAAGCCTGCAAGGAGGCAGCTTGAATCTGAACGGGCAAAGCATCAACTTGCAACCGTTCCTCAACCTTGGAATCGCTAGGACACCATGAAACAGACCGTCGCAACACCCGCTAACAGTGAACCCGTACGCCACCTCTTCTCCTACCCTAAATACTGGGCGGAGTGTTACGGCACGGCGCCCTACTTGCCAATGTCTCGTGCTGAAATGGACGCATTGGGGTGGGATAGTTGCGACATCATTATTGTCACAGGTGACGCCTATGTCGACCACCCAAGCTTTGGCATGGCGGTCATTGGGCGCATGTTGGAAGCACAGGGCTTCAGAGTCGGCATTATTGCCCAACCAGCATGGGATTCGGCAGAGCCTTTTAAGGTCTTGGGTGAGCCCAACTTATTCTTTGGTGTTGCCGCTGGCAACATGGACTCATTGATTAACCGCTATACGGCTGACCTGCGCATTCGTACCGATGATGCCTACACGCCCCATGGCGAAGCTGGTAAACGTCCCGATCGTTCCACTATCGTTTACAGCCAACGTTTGCGTGAAGCGTATTACAACACTCCAATCGTCATTGGTGGCATCGAAGCAAGCCTTCGCCGTATCGCCCAATACGACTATTGGAGCGACAAAGTTCGCAAATCGATTCTGATCGACTCCAACGCAGACATACTTCTATACGGCAATGCAGAACGTGCCATTGTTGAGCTTGCCCATCAAGTGGCAAACGGGCACAAGATCGATGAGCTCACTAATATTCGTGGCACCACTATTTTGCGCGATTCAGTTCCCGAAGGTTGGACAGAAATCGATTCGACTCGTATTGACTGGCCAAGCAAAATTGACGCTATTCCTAATCCTTATGAGATGAAGGACCCTGAGACACAAAGTTGCGCCACCGATGACAAAGCACCGGCTGCTGATGAACCGGCACCCGTGCGCATTATTCCGATGCCCTTGCATCGTAAGAATGGACTCGACAAGGCGACCACCTATATTCGCTTGCCTTCGTTCAGTAAAGTGCGCAACGACCCAGCACTGTATGCGCATGCCTCACGGGTCTTGCACCAAGAATCTAATCCACACAATGCGCGTGTATTAGTTCAGAAGCATGACACCAAAGAGATTTGGGTTAACTTGCCACCAATCCCATTAGAAACCGATGAGATGGACGGCGTGTTCGACCTGCCTTATCAACGTCGCCCGCACCCATCTTACGGCGATGCAAAGATTCCTGCTTATGACATGATCAAGACTTCGGTCAACATCATGCGCGGATGTTTCGGCGGCTGTACATTCTGTTCGATTACCGAGCACGAAGGTCGCATTATTCAAAGCCGTTCGGAAGAGTCAATTTTAAAAGAGGTTGAAAACATACGCGATCAAGTGCCTGGTTTTACCGGCACAATCTCTGACCTCGGTGGCCCCACGGCCAATATGTACCGATTGAATTGTAAGAGCGATGCCATTCAGAAAAATTGCCGACGTTTATCCTGTGTATTCCCAACTATTTGCCAACACTTAGAAACGGACCACAAACACACGACGCAATTGTATCGCAAAGCTCGCTCCATCCCTGGCATCAAACGCGTCGCCATTGCCTCTGGCCTGCGCTACGACCTAGCACTGCGTGACCCGGAATATGTAGAAGAACTGGTAAGCCATCACGTTGGCGGCTATCTAAAAATTGCACCAGAACATAGCGAAGAAAATACTTTGTCGAAAATGATGAAGCCAAGCATCAGTTCGTATGACGAATTTAAAGAGATGTTTGATAAGTTCTCTAAGAAAGCTGGCAAAGTGCAATATTTGATTCCGTACTTCATTGCAGCGCACCCTGGCTCTGACGATTCAGACATGCTTAACCTTGGTCTGTGGTTGAAGAAAAACAAATTTAGACCCGACCAAGTGCAAACTTTCTACCCCTCTCCTATGGCGTTGGCAACGGCGATGTACTATTCAGGTCGTAACCCATTAAAGAAAGTGACCTATAAGAGCGAGAAAGTCAGCACAGCCAAGAAGATCGAACAGCGCCGATTGCAGAAAGCATTCTTGCGTTATCACGATGAGAAAAACTGGCCTATGTTGCGTACCGCTTTAAAGGAAATGGGTCGCGAAGACATGATCGGGGATGCGCCACACCAACTTGTGCCCGCCGAAAAATCCAATCTGCGCGCCCATGCTTTAAAACGTCGAGTGGGCAAGCCCGGTGCTAATAAAAACGGCCCTCGCAAACCCCGTAGGCGCTAATTTCTACTGGGCATAAAGAAGGGGCCGATGCATTGCATCAGCCCCTTTTATTTGCCGCACTTAAAAGTCTGCGTAAACTCGCACGCCGGCAATTGCAGGCATCCCCGCCACAAATGTAGGAATACCAAAGCCACCGCCAGTGTTACCTGCATCAATGATGTACTCTTCATCGAAGAGGTTGTCGGCGAACAGCTCAGCACGCCACGCGCTGTTATCGGATCCAAACTTAACAGACACATCTGTCAACCAATAGGCATCTTGTGCTAGGTCAGGACGGTTGCTGCTTTCGAAATAGGTTTTAGACTGATAAGAATTCACCATCTCTAATTCAATATTGAAACCATTGACCTGCAGTGCCTTGCTCAAATAAATAGAGCCACTCACCTCTGGTGCTAAACGGAACGTATTGCCACCATAATCAAAGCGCGTGCCCGTTTCAGTATTGTCATCGAACTTGGCATTGAGCAAACCAATGTTTGCGCCAATATTGAAAGTGTCATCAAGTGCATAATCGATAGTCGACTCAAAACCGTACATATTGGAATCACCCACCGTAACCGTCTGACTCTCTAAGGTGGCAACATCCGTGTAGCTTTGTTGAAAGTCTTGGTAGGTGTAGGCGAATAGCGCTGCCGTGAATGACATGCGTGGGCCATAGTACTTCAAACCAATATCGTAGCTGTCGACAGTCTCGGCTGCGACCACAGAGCTTGGTCCAAAGGCGTTCGCAGATACCACTGGTGAACGACGGCCTTCGGCATAGTTAAAGTACAATGATGTATTGTCGTTGTACGCATAGTTGAACGACAAGCGCGGCAAGGTTGCAGTGAAATCCCCTTCTGCTTCGCCTGAATAAAGATTGTAGTAAGTGTCTTTCGAGTAGCGCGTCTCGTCGATATAACGCACACCAAAAGTGGCAGAAAGTTGATCAGTGATCGCATAAGTGCCTTCTGCCACATATGAGGCGATATCAAGTTCACCTTCAAAAACAAAGGGGCCGCGCAACTCTGTCGTTGCCGTTGTAGGGTCACTGATCGGCGTACCATCGGCATTGAATAGTGAATCTACTAACAACTGCCTTACCGCAGCGGTTTCTTCCAAACTGGCATTAGTACGGACATCGTTGGTAAGCGAAACATTGGGATACAATACTTCTAGCTCGGCAAGCTTGGCATCGAAAGCATTACGAAGTACCGGGTCTACCATTTGAATAAACGGCAAAATCGATTCATCTTTTGTTGATGAAAAACCTACAAAGCCTTCAAAGCGCTCGCCAATATCAAACACAAGGCGCCCACCAAATCCTGACAGCTCTGCATTGTTTTCAAAAAATGCATCTTGAATTCGCAAGCCCGTGCCATCGGCATCGAAGTATTCCCATAGCTCAACATCTTTTGTGTAGGCATCAAGCGTCAACACCATGCTGTCATTGAAGCTATGGGTAAAAGCCACGTCATAGGCTTCTAAGTCACGGTTAACACCGATCAAAGACCCAAGGCCTAGTTCTGCAGGCGAGAACGGATTCGTATCGCCATTTTTCGGCGCGATCGAACCACTCTTAAACGCTATACCCGGTTGATCATTTTCTTCAGCAGAAGCGCGCACTAAAAAGGTCGTGTTCTCCAACTCAGCTTGCAAGGTAGCGCGATAGGCAGCCACGGAAACACCGTTCAAATCCCCGCCAGCACACGAGCGTGACACGCCGTTATGGTCTGTAATCATTCCCGTTGGATTATAGGAATCCGGCCCACAGCCTAGGTTCTTAATGATCCCATCTTGTTCACGAAACACAGTCGCCAAACGAAAGCTAAAGATGTCATTGATAGGCGTATTGATCATGCCACGAAAATCAACTGCCTCTTCTGTGTTTGTTGCAAGCCTAACACTTGCTTCAAACTCATTTGACGGTTTGGCCGAAATCATGCTCACGGCACCGTTAGCGGCCGCCGCGCCAAAAAGCGTGGGCTGCGCGCCTTTTAACACCTCAATACGCTCTATGTCATAAAGAGCGACACTTGATACGGTCTTTTTACTAATATCGATACCATCTTGAAACACAGAGATGCGTGGGGTCGTCGTCACGCTGCCCGAATCATCAGTGATGCCGCGAATATTAAATGACGGCAGGCTCACAGCTTGCTCTTGGATCACTACGTTCGGTAGAAACCGCGACAAATCGTCTAACTCAGTGGTATTGGTGCTATCTAGGAAGTCTCCTTGAATAACATCCATGGTCACTGGCACTTCAAGAATGGATTGCTCTCGTTGCTGCGCCGTTACCGTGATCTCTTCGATTGCCCCTGACTGAGCAAACCCTGCGCTAGATAACAAAAGACAAGTGCCGCCGAAACCAAGCACTGGCATAGAAAATTTGTGCATAAAGCCCCCTAAACTAAATGTGGAAAGTGGAATAAGTGGGAATTAGGGCTAGCCACAATAAGGTCCGGCTCCTGAATCTCACAAGGGGCGTACGATGCCTGATTTCTGTGACACTACCGCTGCATAAAGATTAAGGTTTTTGGTCAAAAACATGACCTTCGTGCAACTTATCGTTGATAATAGGAATCTATCTCATTATTATTGCGTCTCCCATATTTGTTTTAAGCCCTTTCGACACGCCTTTGAGGATTCAAAATGCTCCAACGCAAGCGCAACACCCTTTCTCTTAGCATTGCCCTTATCACGCTGTGCGCCGCTTCTACGCAAGCCTTGGCGCAAGAGGAGTTGTTGATTATAGGTAGCAAGGAGGCGGCGCGTCGTGTTGCTGGCTCGGGTGCCGTTATCGGACAGGAGCAAATGCGCTTAGAGGCTGCCACAGACATCAACCAGCTATTGAAGACCGTTCCAGGTATCTACATCCGTGAGGAAGACGGCGAAGGCTTGCGCCCTAATATCGGTATTCGCGGGGCAACATCTGAACGCAGCAGCAAGATTACCCTAATGGAAGATGGCGTCATGATCGCCCCAGCCCCCTACGCAGACCCTTCTGCCTATTACTTCCCTACAGCCGCACGCCAAACCGCTGTCGAAGTCCTTAAAGGGGCACCACTTCTGCGTCACGGCCCACAAACTACAGGCGGCGTCGTAAATATGGTGTCTACGCCAATCCCACAAGACAACCATGGCGCTGTCAACGTCAGCACAGATGAGCGTGGCTCCACAGACTTTCACGGTTGGTGGGGTGACAAGGCTGGCGCCTTCTCATGGCTATTAGAAACAGTACAGCGCGATGGCGAAGGCTTTAAAGATATCGATCGCACTGGCGATGATGCGGGTTTCGATATCGAAGACTATGTCGCAAAACTTGCTTGGGAATCACAGGGCAACCGCCCCAAACAGCGCCTCTTCCTAAAAGCGCAGTATTCCGATGAGTTATCCAACGAGACCTACCTAGGTTTGACCGATGTCGATTTCGACGAAGACGCTAACCGTCGCTACGGGCTTAGCGCCATCGACCAAATGGACAACCGGCATAGCGCCGTGCAAGCAAACTACAGCATCGAACTACAAGAGAACCTCAGCGCGAGTGTGTTGGCCTACCGTAATGACTTTCATCGGGACTGGTTCAAACTCAGTGGTGGCTCATCGTTTGTAAACGCGGCCAATAGCGGCGATGCGCAAGCACAAGGTATTCTCGACGGTAATATCGATACCACGGGCCTTAGCTATAAACACAATAACCGATACTACGAGTCACAAGGCGTTGAGTTGAATTTCACGCTCGTCCTTGATCAGCACGCCATCGACTTCGGTGTGCGCAGCCACGAAGATGAGAGCGATCGTTACCAAGAGACCGAAAAATACGACCAAATCAATGGCTCACTCGTCTACCAAAACACCACATTGCCCGGTGCAAGCGACAATCGCATTGATAGCGCCGAAGCACTGACTTTTTGGATAACCGATGCATGGCAGGTCAATGACCGTCTCAATATTACTGGCGCGCTGCGACACGAGTCTGTGGACTCCAATGAGCAACGCTTCAATACCCCCGACCGCAGTGTTTTAGGTGCACGCAAAACCAATGAGTCTAGCGAATGGCTTCCTGGGGCATCATTCACCTACGAGCTAAGTGATCAATGGCAGTTGCTTGCAGGTGTTCACCGAGGCTTCTCACCTTTGGGTGGCGGTGCTACCGACGAAGAAGAGCCAGAGACGAGTGATAACTGGGAAGCCGGCGTGCGCTTCGCGCAGAACGGTTGGTTTGTAGAAGCCATTGGGTTCTATAGTGATTTTACAGATAAGTCTGAGAACTGTTCACTGGCAAGCCCGTGCAGTAATGGTGAGACATCAGGCACCTACACCACTGGTGAGGCCACCGTATCAGGCGTAGAGTTTCAAGCCAGCACTTCATTCGAGCTTGGCGAATTCACCATTCCTGTGGATGTTGCCTACACGTGGACCGATGCACAAATAAGCCGCGACAATGCGCTTACCGGTGTACAGAAAGGCGATCTATTGAAGGATGTCCCCGAACATGCGTACAGCGTACGCACGGGTTTTGAGCATCGCAATGGTTGGAATAACTACCTCGTCGCCAAGTATGTTGATGAACAATGCGTCAGTGTAGCTTGCAACCGTGCAACAGGCGCGCAAAAAGCCACCGATAATCTGCTTGTGATAGATTGGATTAGCCGTTACCAGCTCAACGGGCAACTAGAAGCATTTTTAAAATTAGAGAACCTGTTAGATGACCAAGAGATTGTCTCGCGTAATCCTGACGGCGCACGCCCGAACAAAGCACGCACGGCCTCTATCGGTATCGCTTACCAGTTCTAATATCTGTTAGGGGCTTTAGCATCGACACAAGGCGTTGCTAAAAGCCCCTGCGCACCGACTACAAAACTGGCATTGAGACTGTCGATATTCTTTTGTACTGAGGTATGCAGGTTCTAGCCTTCCACTATGGCATGCAGGCGCGAATCCAGTATCTGCGCATCTTTTTCAGCACGAATTGCAACCCATAGGGTTTCGGCCTCGCTATGGGACTGACGTAAATAATTCACCCACTGCTTGATACGCCCTACGCGGTCCTTGGGTGACATGCTTACGCCAATTTCTTGCCAAAAGTGCTGTAGCAACGGCGCCACATCGGCCCATTGCGCCTGTGGCGCGCTATTGGCGCGGATCTGCTTAGCAAGAAACGGCAAGCGTACGGCACCTCGGCCCAGCATGACGTCGGCGGTGCCTGCGATCGCTACACAGCGGTGATAATCCTCGACGCTGCATATATCGCCATTGGCGATCAAAGGGATAGTGATGTGCTCTTTGATTCTCGCTAGCTCATGCCAATGGGCTGGTGGCGCATAGCCCTGCAAGCGCGTGCGGGCATGCACCGTCAATTCACCAGCCCCTGCAGATTCTATAGCCGAGGCATTCTCAAGCATCAAGGACGTATCATCGAAGCCTAGGCGCATTTTCGCAGACACCATCACCTGCGCAGGCACTGCTTCGCGCACCGCCCGCACAACGCTGTATAGCGTGTCAGGCTCTTTCAGTAATACGGCACCACCTTTACTGCGATTCACCGTTTTACTGGGACAGCCGAAATTAATATCGATACCGAAAGAGCCTAACTCCACCGCCCGCACCGCATTTGCGGCCATGGCTTGCGGATGATTGCCAAGCAGTTGCACACGCAAAGGGGTACCGGAGTCAGTACGCCCGCCTTGCTCTAACTCGGGGCAGTTTTTCAACAACACCCGATCGGGGTAGAGCCTATCGACCACCCGCACAAATTCAGACACTACCCAGTCATAGCCCCCTTGCGCCGTGATAAGACGGCGAAGATGAACGTCGGCAAGACCTTCCATTGGGGCGAGAATGATGCGCATAGTTTTCTTGGCTTATTGATTGGCCGGCAAGTATAGGGAATTGGGCAAGAATTCCAAGAACCGTTCGGAGTTTATTCTTGTCTACCCGTCAAACAACAGGTAATGTCGCAGTTATATTTAATTCAAAACAAGGTGCGCCAAATGCAAAAACAGATCCGCAAACTTGTTTTCGTTTTAATTATGTCTAGCGCGAGCTTGGCCAGTGCTCAAAACAATTACCCATTCTTGGGAGACATCACCCTTATACTTGAGCCAGAGGTTCCTCCAACACGCTTTGACTATATCCCCGACACGTTTCCACACTTAGGGCTGCCGCCCCACTTTGTCCTTGAAACGGCTACCTCGCACCATGGGACACAACGTTTAATTCTCAACACCACTTTGACGCGAACAGAAGCTCTTCAACAATTAATTACAATTCTTGAATCTGCCGGATTTATCGATTTTCACGCATTGGCAGGGCGAGAACTTAATAATTTTATTGTGACACCGAGGAGAAAATACAGCCGAAGCTATTGTCGAGATGATGTGGGTTATATGACATTTGAGATGAAGGATCTTGGTAAACACACCGAGATTACTTTATCCAGTCTAGGGGAAGAGGCGCTGGGGGGATTTCAAAGTTGCCAGCACGAAGCAAATAGAAATTCCGGCTTTAGGTTTAACGACCATGAAATTCGTCAATGGATGCAGGATGCGCCAGTATTAATCCTGCCAGATGAGGCCATTACAATCACTCCCCCAGTAGTGGGCGATACATATACTTCCGCACACTCATTCCAAAGCAATACCGAAATTCAACTCAATCTACCCATGGAGCAGCTGTATCAATTATTCGCAGCGCAAGTATTACAACAAGGATGGACTCTAGACAGTGAGTCGATTGGCAAAGTGAGTGCAAGTAGTCATTGGTTGAAAACTCTCAATGATAAATCGCCATTAGGAGCGACAGTAATAGTTACGCAGCGCTCGCCTTCGACGTTTATCATCAATCTTCGTACAACGCAGTTAGATGCCAGCAGCCCCTAAAATCGCGCGCCACTCTGCTTCGCTTACCGGCATCACTGATAATCGATTGCCTTTCTTGACTAGCGCAAGCTCTTGCAAAGCTGGCATTGCTTTGATGGCATCCAGTGGCAGTAGCTGCTTAAACTTTTGTACAAACTTTACATCCACGGCATCCCAGCGTGGATTCTCTTTTTTACTTTTCGCATCAAAATATGATGACTGCGAATCGAATTGCGTTGGATCAGAGTAAGCAGCCTTAACAACTTTAGCTGTGCCAGCCACACCAATCATTTTGCAACTGGAATGGTAGATAAGTACCTCGTCACCCACTTGCATTTGCCGCATAAAATTACGTGCCTGATAATTGCGCACACCTTCCCAAATGACTGCCGCTGGCGCCGCATTTGCCAAGTCATCGATGCTGCATTCATCGGGTTCTGTTTTCATTAACCAATATGCCAAAGCGCTCTCCTAACCCATTAACACTACACTGACAGTATTCTAACACTTTAGGGCAAAGCAAAGCTTAGTAAAGCAGGCACAGGATTGCTCAAAACACTGATCGCGATATATTGTTTGCCATTGACCGAATAGCTCATTGGTGCACCACCTGCATTGGCAGGTAAATCGATCGTCGTTAATTGCTCGCCAGTAAACTTATCGCGTGCGACTAAAACTGCGCCATCGAGTGTCGTCTGCGCGTGAATTAATAATGTGGAGGTCACCAATACGGCTTGTCGCCCGCCACCACCGAGCGGTGGCAAGTCCATGCCAGCAAGATCAGGGTGATTGGTCACAGGCGTGTAGTCATCGCCATTGGCCTTTTGCCAAAGAATTTCCCCTTTGTTCATGTCGAAGGCAGTAATGGTGGCGTAAGGCGGTTTAAGAATTGGCAGGCCTCTTGGACCACGCACTGCTTGGTTGCTAATGCGCAGATAGTTGAAGTTCGACTCGTCCTCTTCAAGCTTAGTCATCAAGGGCGCATTGGGGCTATTGCTGGCAGGCACAAACAGAATATTGTTCACTGGGTCTACCCCAGCAC
>CAJXSF010000044.1 GCA_913061515.1 uncultured Gammaproteobacteria bacterium
GTCGGCAGCGTCAGATGTGTATAAGAGACAGCACGAATATTGCTGCCAAGGGCAAGAATGGCGCCAGCGGTTGAGCGGCCGATTCCGGGCAGCTCGACTAAACCTTCAACACTAATAGGGAATTGGTCAGCCATGTCTTGGTGAACAATTTGTGCGCAGCGATGCAGGTTTCTTGCGCGGGCGTAATATCCAAGGCCAGTCCACAGATGCAGAACGTCATCGATGGGGGCGTGTGCTAGTGCCGCTATGTCAGGGTAGCGCTGCATAAAGTTCTCAAAGTAGGGGATGACGGTCGAGACCTGGGTTTGTTGCAGCATGATCTCGGACACCCAGACTCGATAGGGTGTCCGGTCTTGTTGCCAGGGTAGATGGTGACGGCCGCTATGTGCGTGCCAGTCTAAGACCCGCTTTGCGAAGCTCGATGAAGGCATAAAGCTTAGCGGCGGAAGCGGTCGAGCAAGCTTCTAGCGGCGTCTTGTAGCTCTTCTGGCACTCGCTCGGTAATCGCCTCTTGGGCGCGCCTTTGCACGGCATTGCGAGAGATATCTACAAATAACTCTCTTACCCGCCCAAAATCGGGGCCGCAGTATTCGCTGAAATCCGCAGTGAACTGCGCGTCACAGATTACGGGCCAGCCGACGCCTTGATACAACTCACCAACGGGGATGGTTTGGGGAGCCGGTTCGCCAAAGACGGTGAGGGTGGCGTTGTAGTTAAAGCTCTCCTGGGTAAGGTCGATGCCGCCGGTGGCTGCAATCTCAAAATTGTCCATGGTGACTTTCAGTTCTTGGTTCTCGGCGAGCCCTTGATCGAGTATCAAGTGGCCAGCGAAGTTGCTGAACTGCACGGTATCCGGCCATTGTTGAGCGAGATCACCGGTGCCGGCAGGGCTGAGCACAGAGATTGCTGAGAATAGCTGCTTCACTATGCCGATATCGATCGTGTTGTCATTTAGGCTAAAACTAGTGGTACCGCTTACGCTATTAAGAAGCTGATTGACGGTGCGGCCGCGCAATGTATGGACCGATTCAACGCTTAAACGCCCTTGTGCAAACTCAGTCAAAGGCAGCGCTTGGGCCAAGCCGACGACATTGACGTTCTGGATCGAACTCATCGAGGTAAGATTCGCTGGGTTCGGGCGAGTGTCATAGCTAACGGTGGTAGTCAGCTGGCCGTCGTAGAAGGCCACGGGGCGTAGGTCGAAGTTAAGCACGCCATCTTGTACGCGTAGCTGGGCGTCAATAGCGCCAAACTGTAAGCCGCTAGCCGCCAGTGATTCGATAGTATGGGAGGCCTGAACGTTCATGCTTTGCAATAATTCGATAGGCAATTCTGTGTCTTGAGCCGGCACCGCAGGAGTGGCGGCTGTCTCAGCGTCTTGCTCTATCGTCGATGTGGTGTAGCGATTGAGATCTAGGGCATTGGCGCTGAGGTTATAGCGCAGGTTGGCGAGACCAAAGCTATTTGCGGCTCGGTACTCGGCATCGAGTTGAATACGCATATCGTCGAGATTGAGGGTCACTGCCGGTACGTTGATTTGCTCAGCATTGCCGTTGAATTCCAGCGCGAGGTTAAATTGATCCTCTTGCTCGTTATACTCGCCAAGTGCTGAACTGGGCTGTGCCTCGCGAACATACAAGTCAAGAAAATCGCTAAGAATAAAGGTGTTGCTGTTTAAATTGCCGCTGAACGCCATCGCGTTGTTCATGTCGGTAATGGCGAGATTGCCGCTTAGTTGCAATGGGTTTAGTTTGATCTGCAAGTCATCGAGGCGAGCATCGCCACGAGCAAGGTCAACTGTCGCCGTGCTGGCGATGCTGATAGTGGCGTTTTGTTGGGCAATATTATCGGTCACCTCAAAGCCAAGCTCGAATGAAAAGGGGCGATTCTCCACATTGGTATTGCGGCTAGTGAAGTTGAGCTTGTCGAAATTAGTGTTGATCCCCATTTGCGCGTCTTGGATCGCAAGGCTCGCGTTGCGAACGGTGATTTGCTCCACTATTGCGGAGATGGGGGTATCGCTAGCACCGGCAGTGCTTGGAGTGGGCTCAGTGCTCTGGGCGCCTTGTAGTGGCCAATTGCCGTTGCCGTCGGCATCGACAATCCAGTTGATGTGTAAGTCTTGCGCGATGAACTCCTGCATTTGCAGTTGGCCATCTAGCAGCGCGCGGGGTTCCACCTTGATGGCGATTTGGCCTAAAGAGGCCAATTCGGCTGGGGATTGCGGATTCGTAAGGCGCAGATCTTCGATGCTAAGCCCAAACACAGGGTTAAAGGCCCAGTTAATATCGCCGGCGATATTAAGATTGATGCCAGTTTGTTCAGCAAACACGCTCTGAATCGCAGGCTTATAGCGATTAGGGTCGATTAAGTAGAAGGCCAATGCCAACGCTAACACGGCCATAAGAGCGAGGCTTATAACGCAAAGTAATAGGATCTTGATCAGTTTCATCATTGTCTTCTAAGTTTAAGCGAATATTTGGCCTATCAGTGTACCGCAAAGCGTGCGTTTGGCACATCGCTAGTGGGGGCTAAATGCAAGGGAAATCACAGAATTAGTCCGGCTTTTGTAGGGCTTATTGTGATGATCTTTGCTTTCAAAGCTTTTGCTGTGCCCGTATAATGCGCAGCACCTGAATAAGGCGCGTATCGCCTTTGTGACAGGCCACTGCGGGGATAATTAATGTCATTACGTGAAGCAACAGTAGAGCGAAACACCAAAGAAACTCAGATTAAAGTATCAGTGAATCTCGACGGAAGCGGCGAGTTGCACACAGATACGGGCCTGCCTTTTCTTGATCATATGTTAGACCAAGTCGCGCGACATGGCCTGATCGACATCAGCGTTAAGGCTGTGGGCGATCTGCATATTGATGCTCACCATACCGTTGAGGACCTTGGTATTACCTTGGGTCAAGCGTTCAATAAAGCGTTGGATCGTAAGGGTATTCGTCGTTATGGGCACGCCTATGTGCCATTGGATGAGGCGTTGTCACGTGTAGTGATCGACTTCTCTGGCCGCCCTGGTCTTGAATACCATATCCCGTTCACACGTGGCTCCGTAGGCGGTTTTGACGTGGACCTGTTCCATGAATTTTTCCAAGGCTTTGTGAATCATGCGCTAGTGACTTTGCACATCGATACCTTGCGTGGCCATAACGCTCACCATCAAATCGAAACAGTGTTCAAAGCATTTGGGCGCGCACTGCGGATGGCGATTGAGATCGATCCGCGTAGTAGCAATGTCATTCCATCAACGAAGGGAGCTTTGTAAGCTGCCCTTCGTTCGATTTTCTCGGATTTAAAATATGAATAAAGTTGCCGTCATAGACTATGGGATGGGCAATCTGCATTCCGTGGCGAAAGCCTTAGAGCACGTTGGCAAAAACACGAAAGTGATTGTGACCAGTGATGCGAAAACAATCCTTAGCGCTGACCGTGTGATATTTCCAGGTGTGGGCGCCATTCGTGACTGTATGGCGGAGATCCGCAGGTTGGGTGTCGACGAGATCGTGCAAGAGGCAATGCAGAATAAACCATTGCTCGCGATATGCGTTGGTATGCAGGCCTTGATGGAACGCAGTGAAGAGAACAACGGTGTTGATTGTTTAGGGCTTGCAAAGGGGCAAGTGAAACTTTTTGCTAATGAGTTCTCCGGTGCTAAACCGTTGCTGCGTGAACTAGACGGTGAGCTATTGAAAGTGCCGCACATGGGCTGGAACATCGTTGAGCAATGTGATCAACACCCTCTATGGGCTGGTATCGAAAATAATACGCGCTTTTATTTTGTGCACAGTTACTACATTACTTTGGGGGCTGAAGAAAAAGCCTCTGGCGTTTCGCATTACGGTGTCGATTTTACGGCGGCATTTAGTAAAGGCAATGTCTTTGCCGTGCAGTTCCATCCCGAAAAAAGTCAGCATGGCGGCCTGCAGCTGTTAAGCAATTTTTTAAGTTGGGATGGAGCCAATTAATTTTTAGAATTCTGAGCAAAGGTGTTTGTGCATGTTGGTAATCCCTGCAATTGATTTGAAAGACGGTGAATGTGTTCGGCTTAAGCAAGGGCGCATGGAAGACTCTACTGTGTTTTCTGACGACCCTGTAAAAACAGCAGGCCATTGGCTAGCGCAGGGTGCGCGACGATTGCATTTGGTCGATTTAAATGGCGCTTTTGCCGGCACGCCTGTCAACGGTGAAGTGGTGCAAGCAATTGCAAAAGCCTACCCGCAATTGCCGTTGCAGATCGGTGGTGGAATTCGCGATATCGAGACGATTGCGCGTTATTTAGATGCAGGTGTGAGCTATGTGATCATCGGTACGCAAGCGGTTAAAGACCCTGCTTTTGTCGCGCAGGCGTGTAAAGAATTTCCAGGCAAAATTATAGTGGGCCTGGATGCCAGCAATGGCATGGTGGCTACAGACGGTTGGGCAAAGATCACGGATGTTCACGTAATAGACCTTGCCAAACAATTTGCCGACGATGGGGTCGAAGCCATTATTTATACTGATATCGCCCGCGATGGCATGATGCAGGGCGTCAATGTGCAAGCCACTGTTGAGCTAGCACAAGCTACGCGTATTCCTGTGATAGCCTCTGGCGGTGTTAGCCGTATAGAAGACATTCATGCGCTGCAAGCAGTTGCTAAGACACCTACGGGTGGCGGAATCATGGGTGCAATTACCGGGCGTGCAATCTACGAAGACGCTTTGAACCTGGCAGATGCACAACGTTATTGTGACGAGGTTGGAAACTAAAATGGCATTGGCAAAACGCATCATTCCTTGTTTGGATTGCGATAAAGGCCGCGTCGTCAAGGGCGTAAAATTTCTCGATATTCGCGATGCTGGCGACCCCGTAGAGATTGCCAAACGCTATAGTGATGCAGGTGCAGATGAGATCACTTTTCTCGATATCACTGCCAGTCACGAGGGGCGTGAAACAACGGTGCACACCGTTGAGTCAATTGCCGGGCAGGTGTTTATACCACTAACGGTGGGCGGCGGTATCCGTACGCTCGAAGACATACGCACGATGCTCAACGCAGGAGCGGACAAAGTGGCGATTAATACCGCCGCGGTGTTTAACCCAGAGCTAGTGCGAGAGGCGTCTGCGCGCTTCGGCTCGCAATGTATCGTGGTGGCAATGGACGCCAAAAAAGTCAGCGCAGAAGGCGAAGAAAATCGCTGGGAAATATTCACTCATGGTGGGCGTAAGCCGACTGGGATCGATGCCATTGAGTGGGCGCAGCGCATGGTGGAATATGGTGCTGGCGAAATTTTGCTAACGAGCATGGATAAAGACGGCACAAAAAGCGGTTTCGATTTGGCGCTCAATCGTGCTATCAGCAATGCAGTCTCGGTACCCATCATTGCCTCTGGCGGTGTAGGGAATTTACAGGATTTAGTGGACGGCGTGTTAGAGGGGCATGCTGATGCAGTTCTGGCAGCGAGCATTTTTCACTTCGGCGAATACACCATCGAAGAGGCCAAGCAATATATGGCCGAGAAAGGCGTTACAATGCGCTTGTGATGGCTGCTGCTTTTTGTAGCTCGATCATCTTAGACGCAAAGACTAAATCAATTCCTTCTTGTTCTAACAAAGGCAGCGCGACCTCTAAATAGTCGAGAGTCGCTTGATAGGGGTGGCCAATGCCTACTGCCACTCCTTTTCCCTTTGCCCTTACTAGCAGCTTTTTAAACTCTCTATCGATGTCATCGTGGGTCTGCACATTGTCTAGAAAGATATTTCTGGTGATGGTTGGGATGGCGTGCTCCATGGCGATGCGACCAGCGACACTTTTCGCGGTGGTATAGCTATCGACGAAATACAAGTTCTTCTCTTTGAGTGTTTCCATCACCCAGTTCATGGGCGTTTCTAATTCTGTTAGGGCGCTGCCCATGTGATTGTTTACGCCCTGCAAATGAGGAATGGCATCGATAGAGGCTGACAATGTTTGGGTGAACTGTTCTTTTGTAAGCTCATTGGTCAGTGCGCCTGGGCCAAGGGCCATATTGGCCTGATTGCTCATGGGTGCGTGTAGCATAATTTCTTTGCCGTTCTGATAAGCAAGCTCGGCGAGTTCTTTGCCGTGGGGCGTATGCGGCAATACAGCGAAAGTCACATCGCCTGGTAAGGCGATGGCGCGTGCCCCAAATATTTCGTTGTAGCCGATATCGTCGATTATCAGGGTGATCGTCGGTCTTGCTAATACAATAGCGGAGGGGGTGTCAGGTGCTGGCCCAATGATCGTTTGTGATGAAGCATCTGATTCAGGCGTTGGTGTGGGCGCTTGCTCACTCTCTGTACTAGACGGATTAGGTTCTAGAGGGGCAGGGCTCACTCTTTCTATTGGAAGCGGTGTTGATTCAAAGGCCGGACGTTCAGGCTCGCTATCCTCTGCCGGAGTGCGGCTAGGCGCGCCAAGCCATAGTACCAATGGCATGCCAAGCAAGCCGATTAGCACCATGCTTAAGGGGCGAGGGTTTTTGGCGATCGCCTCGACGAAAGGGTCTTTGTATTTAGGCTCGGCCTCGGTTGGCGCTGGCTCCGTTTCATCTGGCTTCACTGGTTCGTTCACTCTCTAGCGATTACTGCGGCCGCGCATCAGTGAGGCGAGTACTTACTTCGCCTTGTCGCTTGCGTGCCGATTCAAGGATGTTTAGGCCGCGCAATAATGTTAGCGCTTCTTGCAGTTGGTAATCATTGACTACCACTTGTTCCGCAGTCACCCGTGGCTCTCTCACAATATCGTCTAGATCATTGCCATTACGTAAATGCCCTTCAAGATCGGCTTCGGTATAGCCAGTTCGGCCAGTGGCGCGGGTCACTAAAGCTTCTTCTACTTCGATATCAGGCTGAATGCCTTGTGCCTGTATTGAGCGCCCTTCAGGGGTGAAATACAAAGAGGTGGTCAGTTTGATGGCGCGGTTCTCGGCTATTGGCATGACACTTTGCACGGATCCTTTGCCAAAACTGCGTGTGCCCATAATCACCGCTCGGCCATGATCCTGCAAGGAGCCAGCAACGATCTCAGCGGCTGAGGCCGAACCTGAGTTAATGAGGACTACCATTGGGACGCCACGACTTGGGTCCTCGGCGTCGGCAAAAAACTCCATTTCGGTTTCATTATTGCGCCCTTGGGTGTAGACGATTTTGCCGGAGGTGACAAAGGCATCGACGACTTTCACCGAGGCCTGCAGGATGCCCCCTGGATTGTTGCGTAGGTCTAGCACCAAGCCTTTTAACTCTGGGTTTGCTTCGTGAATTTCGGCTAAGGCTTTTTCGACTTCATCGCCGGTGTTGACCTTGAACTGGGAGATGCGCAAATACTCATACCCTGGTTCTAGCTGACGGTGTCTCACGCTAGCCACCGCGATAACGTCGCGGGTCAGCGTAAAGTTCATCGGCTCGGGTACGCCATCACGCATGATGCCGATCTCGATTGTTGTGCCGATCTCACCGCGCATCATATTGATGGCATCGTTGATTAACATGTCTCGTAGAGGCTTGCCATCAATCTCGATAATTAAGTCGCCCGGTAAAATGCCCGCACGTTGGGCAGGGGAGTCGTCAATGGGAGTGATGATTTTGATGTAACCGTCTTGCTCGCCGATCTCGATGCCTAGGCCGCCAAACTCGCCTTGTGTCGTTTCTTGCAGGGAGTCATATTCTTCGTTGGCGAGGTAGGCAGAGTGAGGGTCTAAGCCCGAAAGCATGCCTTTAATGGCATATTCCAATAGAGTCTTGTCGTCGATGTCTCGAACATAGGAGTTGCGGATATTATCCAATGCTTCAGCAAAGATGCGCACCTCTTCGAATGGAAGAGGTAAGCTCTCTTGCGTTTCAGGCGTTTCAGGCGTTTGAGCGAAACCTGTCGTGCTAATCGCGCCCGAGAGCAAGCCGGCCATGACGGCGTGCCTGCAGGCTTTGCGCAAAATTCTGTTCATGCTTTACCTCCGAACCTATAGCGGTGACATCTATTCGAACATGTCAATGCACCGAGCATAGCACGCAAATAAGCCGCTTCCCCAGTGGCGAGGGGATTTTATTACTAAGTCTCGCACCACTGTGCAGGGTCTAGTGCTTGCCCATTATGACGTATCTCAAAATAAAGACCGGGTTGACCGGTTCCGCCGTTCGCGCCCGCTGTAGCAAGTGCTTCACCGCGGTTTACCCAGTCGCCTTTACGTTTTACTAGATCTTGATTCTGCGCATACAAGCTCAAATAGCCTTCTCCATGATCAACAACGACCAAGAGCCCGGAGCCGCGCAGCCAATCGGCAAACACAACGCGGCCTGGGTGCACGGCACGCACCGCCGAGCCTTGTTCTGCGCCTAATACAATCCCTTGCCGGTGCAGGTTGCCATCACTGTAAGCGGCGCCAAAGCGATTGAGGGCGGTGCCGGCAACGGGCCACGGGAGGCGGCCTTTAGCTTGAGCGAAAGGCGTAATCTGGTCGGGAGGGGGAATGTTAGCGATCGCTTCTTGGATCTGCTCGATCAGTGTTTCCAGGTGCGCTCGATCTTCACTTAACTGGGCTAGTTCGCCGCTGCGCGCATCGATGTCTTCTTGTAGTGCGCTCAATAGCGCTTCACGGTTCGCATTCTCTTGGCCCAAACTCAGACGTTGAGTTTCTAAGTTCTGTTGACGCGTGGCAAGTGTTTGCTCGGTCTCAGCAAGCGCGCTTGCAGTGCTGGCCAGTTCGCTCAGCGTTGCCCTGAAGGACTCGACTTGCGCGACGCGCTGACGATTAAAGTCGCCGAAATAACGCAACATTCGTGCGCTCTGGCTTGGATCTTCTTGGTTTAGCAAAAGCTTCAAATAGGACTCTTGGCCGCTAACGTAGGAAGCTCGAATCGCTTGGCTGATAATGGCTTGCTGGGCCTGCTTTTCGGCTTCCAGGTCGCTACTGCGCATTTGCAAGGATTGTTGTTGCGCTTGCAGTGACGCAATCTCGCTTTGGTTATTAACGATATCGTCATTGATGCGCGCAATGGCCTGGGTGCTGTTACGTAACTCTTTCTCGAGAGTGCTGCGATTATTACTTGCTGCGTTCAGCCAATTTTCGATGCTAGCGATCGCGGCGTTGATCTGTTCTAACTGTTCTTCGGGCGCAGCCTCCTGTGCGCCGTGGAGTAAGTGAGTGCTCCACAGCGCATAGCAAAAAACAACAAGAGTTAGAGGCCGTTTCAACGCGTAAACCCTATCGTTAATGAGACTTCTCGAGTAGCGATGTGCCGGTCATTTCGTCAGGAATCGCCATGCCCATCAGCGTCAGCATAGTAGGGGCGATATCGCATAGACTGCCGGGGTTTTTAAATAGCCATGGTGCGTTACCGACATACACTAATGGCACAGGGCCGTTAGTGTGCGAGGTGAGGGCTTGGCCAGAACTAGGGTCAACCATTTGCTCGACATTGCCGTGGTCTGCCGTTATTAGACATTGGCCGTCCGTCTCCAAAATGGCTTCTTCAATGCGCGTTAAGCAAGCATCTAGTGTCTCGACTGCTTTCACTGCCGCGTCAAAACTGCCAGTGTGCCCAACCATGTCGCCATTGGCGTAGTTGCAGACGATAGCGTCATAGGTGCCTGAGCGAATCGCTGCCACAAGCTTTTCGGTAACTTCTATGGCGCTCATCTCTGGCTTTAAGTCATAAGTGGCCACTTGCGGAGAGGGAATTAACTCGCGCGTCTCGCCCTCAAACGGTTCTTCGCGACCGCCACTAAAAAAGAATGTCACGTGGGCGTATTTTTCTGTCTCGGCAATGCGTAGCTGAGTTTTATGCTCGTTTGCGAGATACTCGCCTAACACATTGTTCATGGTCTGTGGCGGGTAAGCGCACGTCACGTCGATATCTGCAGCGTATTCAGTCAAGGTGACAAAGTCGGCTAGATCGCGTTTATAGGCGCGCTCGAAGCCATCGAACTTGCTGTCATTAATGGCGCGGGTGAGCTGGCGCGCCCGATCAGAGCGGAAGTTCATATAGATCAAGGTGTCACCGTCTTCAATGTGGACGGGCGCTTCGCCTTGCGGCGCGATTACTGTTGCTTGCACGAATTCGTCATTCTCGTCACGGGCGTAGGCTGCTTCGAGCCCTTGCTCAACAGTTTCGTACCGGTGCTCTGCCTTACCACCCATAATCAGGTCGTATGCGCTTTGAACTCGATCCCAACGGTTGTCTCTATCCATTGCGTAGTAACGGCCGATGATTGAGACCACGCGGCCGCAACCTGTGTCGCGTAGGCGCGATTCAGCCTCTTGCAGTGAGGCCAGAGCGCTACGCGGTGGTGTGTCGCGTCCATCGAGGAATGCGTGCAGATAGATCCGTTCTGCACCACGTTCGCTCGCCAATTCAATCATTTCGAAAATCTGCTCTTCATGGCTGTGAATGCCGCCAGGGGACAGTAGGCCCATAATATGCACGGCGCCATCCACTAATATTGCCTTGTCCACGGCGTCTACCAAAGGCTCGTTGAGGTGGAAGCTGCCATCTTCAATCGCCTTGTCGATGCGGGTGAGGTTCTGATAAACCACCCGACCTGCGCCAAGGTTCATATGCCCGACTTCAGAGTTGCCCATTTGCCCTTTCGGAAGGCCCACTTCAGTGCCAGAGGTTTTAATTAGCGTGTGCGGGCTTTGTGCCCAGAGACGATCCCAGGTAGGAGTATTAGCGGCACTGATCGCATTGAATTCAGTCTCTTCGCGGTAACCCCAGCCGTCTAGAATTAACAAAAGTGTGGTTTTTTTGTTGGCAGTTGCGGTGCTCATATGCAGTAGGAAGTCCGAAATTGTAAGTTCAAGAAAGTGAAGTAGCGATATTATCGCGGAAACATCGCTTCATAGCGAGGCTGACAATGGGCATTGAGCGTTCTAATAGGCGCGATAGGCGTGTATACTGCTCCCCTTTTTTGCTAGTCGCTCCGCGTGTCGGAGTGTGCATTTATCACTGAACCGTAGCACTGTTGCTCGGTGGAGAAACGCCCCAATCATGGCGCAATTAATTGAATTTGTTGGAAATCATTGGCTCCTTTCTACTTTATGGGTGGGGCTGGTCGTCGCATTAGTGTTGCATCGATCTAAGTCTTCTGGTGAGTCTGTGAGCTGCCAGCAAGCGGTAATGAAGATAAATCGTGAAGATGCTGTTGTTCTCGATATCCGCGAGAAAAAGGAGTATGACGCAGGGCATATCGTTGATTCGATTCATATTCCACTTAGCAAGCTCAGCGCCAGGGTGTCAGAGCTTGAAAAGCACAAGTCAAAGCCAATCATCGTGGCCTGCCGACTTGGTCAGCATTCAGCCGATGCCGTGAAAATCTTGAAAAGCGCAGATTTCGCCCAAATATTGCGCTTGAGTGGCGGCATAACAGAGTGGCGTGCAGACAATTTGCCACTTGTGCAGAAGTAGCAAAATCCGTTAGAAAAATGCTATACAAGATCTTTTAACAATAACCGACGAGTGTTGCAGGAACCAGACATGGCAGAGAATCAAGACGATCAAAACAAGACTAATGACACGACAGCGCCAGCGGGAGCGGCTAACGGACAAGACGCGCAAGCCAAAGGTCCAGCGTTTGCGTTGCAAAGAATCTACGTAAAAGATTCTTCATTCGAGTCACCCCGCAGTCCTGCGATATTCCAGGGGCAATGGGCCCCGAAAATCTCTTTTAACTTGGGCAGCAAGAGTGCGCGTGTCTCTGACGGCGTCTTTGAAGTGGTTCTGACCATCACTGTTGAAGCAAAAGTGGAAGAAAATGCCGCGTTTTTAGCAGAAGTTCATCAGGCAGGTATTTTCACTTGTGCGGGCTTGGCGGATGCGGATCTTGAGCAAGTGCTTTCGGCCGTTTGTCCAAACATTCTGTTCCCTTACGCGCGTGAAGCGATCGACTCTTTGATTATTAAGGGCAGCTTCCCGCCAGTAAACTTATCGCCAGTTAATTTCGATGCGCTATATGCGCAAAGCAAGCAACAGCAGGCTGCTGAAGCGGCTAAGGCTGAAGCCCCAGCTGGCGATACAGCTAGCTAATTGTTAGGGGCCTCGGTCAATGCTCTGATTGAGGCCTCGCAACGATTATCCCTCTTCAAAGGCAAAGTCCAATTGCCTCAAAGCTTCGTATAAAACAACCGCAACGGTATTGGATAAGTTCAAGCTACGGCTATCTCGGCGCATTGGGACTCGCAATACTTGTTCCTTTGGGAGGCTCTCTCTTATCTCTTGAGGTAGTCCGCGTGTCTCAGGGCCAAACAAAATCATGTCGTCGCGCTTAAACTGCGCTGATGTGTAAGGCGTATTGCCCTTGGTGCTAAGAGCGAAAATGCGCCCTTTTGGTGCAACTTCTAAGAATGCTTCCCAAGATTCGTGAATCTTAACTCTGTCGACCTCGAAATAGTCTAAGCCGGCACGGCGAACCTGCTTTTCATCCAATGAGAAACCGAGAGGTTTTATCAGGTGAAGCGTTGATTCTGTGTTCGCAGCAAGACGAATGATATTGCCAGTATTAGGTGGAATTTCGGGTTGGTAGAGAACGATATGGAGCATGCTGAAGGTCTCGGCGGTAGCGGATGTGCCTTTTTTGCTAAAAGCGTCCCTAAATATACCCAATAATGACCCGTTTTTATATAGAACTTATGCACTTAAGCTATATAATTCAAGAACTTTAACTAAGACTGAGATCGTCTGTTCGATACCGCTCTTGGATATTAATCAAGCAAGCTTGGGTTTTAGCAAAACGAGTCTTCAAGCCTTGCTGGCGAGTAAATAGGGTTATTAGTGTTTAAGTTGTTATCCAAGAAAAATACGGCCTCGGGCCTCCTAGGCTTAAGCGTCAGCGAAGAGCGCGTCATTCTTGCGCATCTAACGCGTAGCGCCACTGCCGATGGGTATCCAACATTGATCAATTGCGCGCAACAGACGCTTGAGTCTGCGGGCCAGGCGCGAGAGGTGTTGGCTGCACAGGTCGATTCGATGGGTATCGACGGCTTGGCTTGTAATTACGTCCTGTCGCCACGTGATTACAATCTGTATTTGATCGAAGCGCCAGCCGTTGAGCCTGCCGAGCTAAGCTCAGCAGTGCGTTGGAAGATCAAAGATCTGCTCGATATGCCTGCAGAGGATGCGGTTATTGATATCTTTCCGGTCCCTGAGGATGCTTTTCAAGGGCGCTCGAAAATGCTTTATGCCGTAGCGGCACAGAAATCGCGGATACAGTCGGTCATTGAAATGGTCAGTCGCTCAGGTTTAAAGCTGCAGAGCATCGATATCCCAGAGTTAGTGATGCGCAATATTTCTAAAGAGCTGCTTTCTGACGAAAATGGCATTGCGTTTCTCGATCTGCGCAAGACCGGTAGCACCATGAATTTGAGCAAGAACGGGCAGCTGTATTTAACCCGGAAGATCAACACCCAACTTGATGCGAATGTTATGTCTTCGCTTGATTGGGAAATGCAGCGCGACCGCCTAGTGTTGGAGGTTCAGCGCTCGCTTGACTATTACGAGAGCCAGATGGGGCAAAACCCAATTTCACAAATCGTCATTGCACCTAGACCCACGGACTCACAGGAAATGGCAGATAGCCTAAGTAGTGTGATGTCGGTGAATGTCTCTGTGGCAGATTTATCTGCGGCGATGAATATTTCAGACACAATCGATTATGAAGCGCAGCATACGTGTTTGATGGCAATTGGTGGTGCGCTGCGCGTTGAAACGGCGGTGCACGCATGAATCAGCAAATAAATCTCTATTTGCCTGAGTTTAGGCCAAGCCGCGACTACATCAATGGTGTGCAGTTGCTGCAGATTGCCGCCATTGCGCTGTTGATCATGGTGGTGATTTCGGGCACCAATTTCTTTCGTGAAAGCTCGCTGCAAGCGCAGCTGCAAGTGGCGCAAGCGCGATTGACTGAACAAACGAATATAACAAACGAGTTGCAACAGAATTTAGCGCGCAGAAGCAGTGACCCTGCATTGGTGCAGGAACTGTCTGACCGTGAGCAACGCTTGGCGGAGTCCGAAGAGATGCTCGACTTTCTGCGTGGAACGAATCTCGGCAATATTGAGGGCTTTTCTGAGCATTTGAAGGACTTGTCACGCGCCACATTCGATGGGCTTTGGCTGACTGAGTTTGATCTACTCAATGGTGGCAGAAACGTCTACCTAAAAGGGATCGCTAGGCAAAGTGCGATGGTGCCAGAGTTTATTGGACGCTTATCCGGTGGCAGCAGTCCATTGCGCGATCGCGACTTTTCGCGCTTCTTAGGTAATCGGATCAATACGACGCCAGTAGAGGGTTTGGAGCGAGTCGAGCTTTACCAATTTGAACTGGAGACTCGAAAATGACCCCAAGATCGCTAGTTCGAAAGTTTTCAGATTGGTTTGATGGTCGTCCTCAGGGTGAGAAATACCTACTAGCCGTCATGGGCGTTGGGGGAATTATTTATGTTTATGTCACCATGTTCTTTGGGCCGGCTAGCGATCAAATCAGTAGTTTAGAAAGACAGTTGGCAACAGTTGATAGCCGCATTGAGCAGCAAGAGCTGCGAGCCGCCGAGCTGCGAGAAAGCGGGATCGAAGACCCTGACAGTTTCATTAGAGAGCGCTTGGCGCAGTTAATAGAAGAGCAAAGCCAGGTGCAAGATGGCATTGAGTCTTTAGCGGGCAATCTAGTGTCACCAAACGGCATGACGCAAATGTTGACGAGCGTACTTGACTCGCAGGAAGGGTTAACACTTATCAAGGTTGAAAATAAGCCGCCACAAGCATTAACCCAGGCCATGACAACGGCGCCTGTGGTTGGCGAGGCGGTTGCTAGTACTGCGCAGTCGATCGGCTTCCAAGTGTTTAGGCACGGTTTGATATTAGAGTTTCAAGGCGATTATTTTAGTACTTTACGCTACCTAATGTTTCTAGAGTCGATGGATGAAAGTTTCTTCTGGGATGGTTTCGAGTTTGAACAAGCGGTATGGCCAGAGGCAAGAGTACGCCTTGAGTTACATACTTTAAGTTCGGAAGAGGGGTTTATCGGTGTTTAAAATTAACTCTCTCATTCGATTTACTTGCGTACTAGTGCTAATGCTCGGATCTGTCGTGCGTGCAGAGAACATCGATGGTGAAGAGTTGCGTGACCCAACCAAACCAGCGGACGCTATGTTGCCAGCGAGCGGGCAGAATCAAGGTGGATTGTTGTCTGGGCTGTTTAACAATGCAGCTGGATTATTGGGCGGTGGTTATACAGTAAGTTTTATTCGCGCTGGAGGCAGTGAGCCTGTGGCGATGATTAACGAACGGCTCGTTAAGATGGGCGACACGATAGGCGACGCAGAAGTCATCGCGATAGACGCCGATAGCGTGTCTTTGCGAGTCAACGGAATAGTGCAGCGAGTTTCGAGCTTTGATGGATCGTTGAAATCAAGAGTTGAAACACCTCAATAAAGAATTTAGTTAGATCGGAGAGTGGATGTTTATAGGACCTTCCATGACAAATATTAAAATGCCAATTGCTCGCAAGGGAATTCTTGTGGGTTTGTTATTGCTATTGTCAGCTTGCGGGACGAGCGAATATTTAGTGCCAGATACGCAAGTGCTTGGCAATATTCAAACGACTCTGGATGACGCGGCGCAAACATTAGTCGAAACGCCAGAAGTGCATTCGCAAGAAGAGATTGATGCGATTCTGCCTTCGGTGTTTGTTGATCATGGCTCGGATGTCATTGTTGAAGAGCGATTCAATATTGTCGCGAACAATGAAAATGCCCAGACATTTTTCTCAAATATCGTAGCAGGCACTGATTTTGGTGTCACTGTCAGCCCTGAGGTAGAAGGCACTATTAGTTTGTCGCTACCGAACGTGACGATTGATGATGTGATGCAGGCTGTACAGCAAACTTATGGTTATCAAATTTCGCGCCGTGGCAATATCTATCACGTGCAGCCAGGTGGGCTGCAAACGCGAATTTTCTCTGTTGATTATTTGAATGTTTCCCGAATTGGGTCTTCATCCGTGCAAGTCAGCTCGTCAGGGCAAAACGGATCCAATGGGAATAATAACAATAATGGGAGCAACGGTAATTTTAGCAATGGCGGAAACTTCAATAATAATAATTCTGGCAATTTTAATAACGGTAATCAGAACGGAAATTTTGGCGATCAAAATAACGGCAATTTCGGAGGTGGTAGTGGTCAGGGCGGTCAGGTAACGACTCAGACTGAATCGAAATTCTGGGAAGATTTTGAAGAGGTGATTGCAGCTTTGATCGGCACAACTGTAGAACGTGACAACGATGCTGGCGCCTCTGGAGGTATTCTGTCTGGAATTACAGCTAGCCGTTCTGGTGCTAGAGGGCAAGATGGTAAGAGCGTCGTTGTTCAACCGCAAGTTGGTTTGGTAATGGTGACAGCCTATCCTCACGAACTCGACCGAGTTGCGCAATACGTTGCTCGTGCGCAAAACATCCTAAGCCGAGAAGTCACAATCCAAGTGCAGTTCCTAGAAGTAATTTTGAACAAAGGGTTTCAATCGGCGATCGATTTCGACACATTTGGTCCTGGTGGCGAAGCAGGCACGAATAACACAGTGACTGGGCAGTTCGGTTCTAATAATGATTTCACTATTTCTGGTAATTCATCGCCATTATCGATTGCAACGAACTTTACCGATTTTAATGCGGTGTTTCAGATACTGGAATCACGCGGGACTACACAGGTGCTTTCGAGCCCTAGCTTGAAAGTGATGAATAACCAAAAAGCGGTATTCCAAGACGGTGATGAAGAATATTTTCAGACTGGTCTCAACGCGACAACCATCGCCGGTGGTAATAATACAACAACGAATGCGAGTGCCTCGTTAGAGTCGTTCTTCTCAGGGATTTCGATGGATATTACGCCACAGATCAGTGCCGATGGAATGATCACACTTCACGTTCATCCTACTATTAGTACTGTGGTCGAACAAAGTAAGACGATTTCTGGTGAGCAAATCCCATTGGCGCGCACATCGGTTCGCGAGTTGGACAGTGTGATTCGCGGTGAGGATGGCAAGATTGTCGTATTAGGCGGTTTGGCTTACGAGCGCAGTGTTGATGATTTAGCCGGCATTCCATTGGCCAACGACATTCCGGTGCTTGGAGTCGCATTTGATCAGCGCCGTCGTCAGACGGTGAAAAGCGAGTTTATTATTCTGCTTCGACCTGTTATTGCAAACCCAGGCACTGAGGAGCGCTTCATTCGTGATAGCAATGAGCGTTTCCAGCGGATTAACCAAGACATAAATTCATTCTAGCTCGACAAGCGTCGGCTAAAGTAATACGAAGATTTGGTGAAGAGTATGTATCTCGAACATTTTGGCTTGAAAGAACTACCGTTTTCGTTAACACCGAATACGCAGTTTTTCTTGAATATGGCGAGCTACCATAAAGCCTATAATATGTTGATGGTGTCCATTGCAAATAGGGAAGGATTTATTAAAGTAGTCGGCGAAGTGGGCACAGGTAAAACCATGCTCTGCCGTAAAGTGTTAAACACCTTGGAAGAGAATTCCAATCTTTATGTGACTGCCTATATTGCAAACCCCGTGCTAAGCCCTAAAGGCCTATTTTTGGCATTTGCTGACGAGCTTGGGTTAAATGCTGATGCAGACACTGGCCACCATAGCCTGCTAAAAAATATCACCCGCAGATTGATGCAGCTTTCCGCTGATGGCAAGCAAGTCGTGTTATTCATTGACGAAGCCCATGCCATGCCCGAGAAAACTCTCGAAGCACTGCGGTTGCTCACAAACCTAGAAACAGAGAAAGTGAAATTGTTTCAAGTCGTTTTGTTCGCGCAACCCGAATTAGACGAGCAGTTGCAAAAGCAGTCGCTACGACAACTGCAGCAGCGTATTACCTTCTCGTATCGACTTGAGACTCTGGATCGTGATGGTGTCGAGCGCTATATATCCCATCGTATGGCCACCGCTGGTTACAATGGCCCCGCAGTTTTTAGCAAGAAGGCTTTAGATTACCTTGCTGTAACAACAACTGGCGTGCCGCGCTTGGTCAATATTCTTTCCCACAAAGCCATGATGTCCGCGTATGGAAAGGGCGATCGAACAGTCGAGTTGGAGCACGTTAAGCGCGCCGTAGAAGATACAGAGGGAATAATAGAGCCTACTGTTTCATATAAGCCAATGGTGGCTGCAAGTATTGGTGTAATAGCAGGTGCTGCATTGTTGTTCTATATCGCGAGCTATTACCTCTAAGGGGCACTATATGAGTCTAGTCAATGACATGTTGCGCGACTTAGATCAGCGTCGCCAAGAGCCTAGTACCGCTAATATAGGTGCCGAGCGTTTGACTCCTGTGGCGAGCGCGTCCGAGAAAAAAAATAGCCGTTTCTCTTTTTTTGCCTTTGCTATGACGATCGCTATCACCTTGTCGCTCTTCATGGCGTTTCTGTATTTTAGACAGGATTCTTTAGTGACTCCAGCGCCTATGCAGCCAGCTTTCTCGCCTGCGCCTGTAGCAGCTGAGCCGCAAGCAAGCACCCCTGCGCCTGTGCAAATTGTTGGAGTTGACCCAGAAGAGCATGCTTTGGTCACGCAAAGATTGCAGGCTTTGGAAGCGGAAAATCGGGCATTGCTCGAGACACAACAAGCCGCTTTGAAAGCGCAAGAAGCTCAGTTTGAGGAAGAATTGGCCGCTTTAGAAACAGTTGCTGCAAGAGCCGAACAAATTGCGCCAGTGCAGCCAAGTTCCAATGCGCTTTCACAAGCCAGTGCGGCGGTTGATCAAGTAGATGCTATCGTACATGAGAATAATGTTCAGACAATAAGCCAAGAAAGCGCGGAGGTCATTCCACAAGCGCCTGAAGAAGCCGTTGTTTCCGGTGTGGTGAGAAGCCCAAGAGAGTTGAGTTTTAGCGACCAAGATCTTTTGCAATCACAAGATGCAATGCGCCTTATTGGCAGAAATCAAAGAGACCAAGCAATTGCAGGGCTAAGGGATTTTGTGAGTGAAAATCCTAGTGCCCATCAATCCAGAGAAACGCTTATTAAATTAGCGTTACAGAGTGGTGATACCGCGGCAGCCGGCTCGCTGCTCGATGCCGGTCTAGCCATCGCGCCATCGCGCGATGCGTTTCGTAAATTGCAGGCACGGCTGTTATTAAGTGCCGGCGAAGCTGGCGAAGCGCTTGCTGTACTCAATACGAGAATCCCCAATGTAAGCGATGATTTGGAATTTCATGATCTTCTCGCTACTGCTTATTTGTCGACACAGGATTATGACAATGCCGCGAAGACTTATGAGTCTTTGGTGCAACTTAATCGCAGCGAAGCGCGTTGGTGGTACGGTTTAGCGAGTTCGTGGGACAGCCTTGGTCGCGCGCGCGATGCAACTTTGGCGTATGAACAAGCCATGAATCTGCCAAATCTTAGTGCGACTCTGCGTCAACGCAGCCAAGTGCGCGTAGCGGAAATAGGAAATTAATGGCCGGCTTAAAAAAGAAAATCCGCATTGGCGACTTGCTTGTCCACAATTCGGTAATCAGTGAAACGCAACTACAGCTAGCGCTCGAAAAACAAAAGAGCACTGGCTTGCGCCTTGGACGTACCCTTATCTCTTTAGGATATGTAGGCGAAGACCAATTTCTAGAATTTTTGTCCACGCAGCTGCAGATCCCATTCGTAGACTTGCGCCGCTATAAATTTGACGTAACGTTAGTGCAGCGCCTGTCTGAAACTTTAGCGCGGCGCTATCGTGCGATTGTGCTCTCGGATAATAAAGGCGAGTTGTTGGTTGGCATGGCCGACCCGACGGATATCTATGCCTACGATGCGATAGAGCGCGCATTGCAACAGCCCATTCAACAGGCCGTCGTGCGGGAAAGTGAGCTACTTGGCACTTTGGATTTGGTGTATCGTCGCACAGAAGAAATAGCCAATTTCGCCGAAGAACTTGACGAAGAGCTTACCGATACACAATTTGACTTAGCTTCATTAACGCCGGCCGCTGATGATAGCGATGCACCGGTAGTCAAACTATTGCAGTCTATCTTTCAAGATGCAGTGCAAGTGCGTGCATCCGATATTCATATCGAACCCGATGAATCTGTGTTGAGAATCCGCCAGCGTGTCGACGGTGTGCTGCAAGAGCAAGTGATGAAGGAGCGCCGTATTGCGCCAGCACTTGTACTGCGTTTGAAGCTTCTTTCCGGCTTGGATATCTCAGAGAAACGTTTGCCACAAGATGGCCGTTTCAGCCTGAAGGTGAAAAACCGCAAACTGGATATTCGTCTATCAACGATGCCTATTGAGCATGGCGAATCTGTGGTGATGCGTCTTTTGGATCAAACCGATGGCGCTGCCCAACTTGAGAACGTCGGTATGCCCGAGGCAATGCTTAGTCAGTTTCGGCGTTTGATTCATATGCCCCACGGTTTGATTCTGGTGACAGGCCCAACCGGTAGCGGTAAAACCACTACGCTTTACGGTGCTCTGCAAGAGCTCAATGAGGTTGGCAAAAAGATCATCACGGTAGAAGACCCGGTGGAATATCGCTTGCAACGTATTAACCAAGTGCAAGTGAATCCTAAAATTGATTTAAGTTTTGCGCGAGTTTTGCGCGCGGCTCTACGTCAGGATCCAGACATCTTGTTAGTCGGCGAGATTCGCGATACCGAAACAGCAGAAATCGCATTGCGGGCAGCAATGACCGGTCACTTAGTGCTCTCGACTTTGCATACCAATGACGCAGTTTCCAGCGCCATGCGTCTTGTGGATATGGGGGCGGAAAGCTTTCTTGCCGCCACCGCACTGCGAGCAGTCGTGGCACAAAGACTAGTTCGCCGACTTTGTGATAATTGCTATATCGACTACACACCAACGGCGAGAGAGGTCGCATGGCTTGGCGCTCATTTAGGTGAGGAGAAAGCGAGGGCGATGCAATTGAAACGTCCGAGCGGTTGTCATCGCTGTAACAACACTGGCTATCGTGGGCGTATAGGTATTTTTGAGCTTTTGATACTCAATGATGAAATGTCCGATGCCTTGCGTCGCGCAGATTCATCAGCGTTTGTGCGTGCTGCGAAAAACAGCCATGGTTATGTACCGCTGGTAATGAGTGCGCTGGCTGACGCCGAAAAAGGCATTACGAGTCTGGAAGAGGTGTTCCGCATAGCCGAACAAATTGACGAATCAGGTGATTTCGACCTCGCTGCACCTGAGGCGCAATAAACATGGCCGTCTTTCAATACAAAGGTCGTGATGTTTCTGGCGGTTTAGTCACGGGAAATATCGACGCCGGTTCTGCCGATGAAGCGGCAACGGAACTTGTTGATAGAGCCATCACTCCTATTGAGATTCGAAAATCCAAAGCGGCGCCAAAAACCGCCAAGGCTGCGAATGATCGTAGTGCCGGAAAGAAAGAGAATCTCTCAGCTATTGAGTCGATCAATAGTTTTCTTGCCGGCAAAAAAGTCGACATCAATGAATTGATCATTTTCGCCCGGCAGATGCATAGTCTTACAAAAGCAGGCCTACCATTAGACAGAGCATTTACTGGCTTGCAGGCATCGATGAAGAATCGAGTCTTCAAACAAATTTTGAAAGATATTGTCACTAGTCTTGAGAACGGTATGAATTTGTCCTCAGCACTTGGTAGGCATCCAAAAGTCTTTTCCCCGTTGTTTCTCGCTTTGATCAATGTTGGAGAGAATACAGGGCAACTCGATCTCGCCTTTAAAGAGGTGGGGCGATATCTAGAATTAGAGAAAAACACTCGTAAACAGATCAAAAGTGCCACGCGCTACCCTATATTTGTCATGTCGGCAATTGTCGTTGCGTTGGGTGTGATTACCTATTTTGTTATTCCAGCATTCGCAGATACCTTTGCGAGGCTTGGGGCTGAGCTACCGTTTGAAACGCGAGTATTGATCGCAGTTTCAGACTTTGTCGTGGCTTATTGGGTGCATATGCTGGTGGCAGTAGTCGCAGCCGCATTCGCATGGCGGTCTTGGACAACTAGTGCTGCAGGTCGCATTACTTGGGATCGTATTAAAATGCAGCTTCCTATTATAGGCCCTGTGTATGAGCGCATTGCTCTAGGGCGTTTTTCTCGAACTTTTGGCATGGTAATGCGTGCTGGGGTTCCAATTGTGCATGGCCTTGGGGTAGTTGCTGGGGCTGTGGGCAATAAGTTCGTGGGCGGGCGCGTATTGCGCATGCGTGATGGTATCTCTAGAGGCGAATCACTCTATAACACTGCCGTCCATAGCAATATGTTCTCTCCTTTAGTGCTGCAAATGATTTCTGTAGGTGAGGAGAGTGGCACCATCGATGACTTAATGACCGATGTGGCTGATTTCTACGACTCCGAGGTCGAATATGACCTGAAAAAATTAGGTGATGCTATCGAGCCGATTCTGATTATGTTTATTGCCGGAATTGTGCTTGTGTTAGCCCTAGGCGTGTTCTTGCCAATTTGGGACCTTAACTCCGCAATCCGCTAACTAGCGGCTATCGCGACTACATTCAAGGCTATAAGAGAGCATAGTGAAAACACTGACACACACACAAGAGATGAAAGCGCTCGGGCGAAACGAGGGGTTTACCTTGTTCGAGTTAGTTGCATTCATTTTGATTGTTGCAATTGTGTTTTCAGTCTCTATGCGACGGTTTCAAGATTTTCCGGGCGAAGCTGAGCGAGCAAACTTTTTGGCAATAACCACTCAAATAAAGGCAGCGGTCACTATACAGATGATGAGTGCAATCGCCTCGGGTAAGTGGGAAGAGACAAGGCGGTTAGAAAACACTAATCCGATGGATTTGATGCTAGAAACCCCTTCCAATTACGCAGGGGAGTTTGATTTGATCGATGAGATTGGCATGCCTAAACGTACTTGGTATTTCGACTCTTACAATGGGCATCTTGTGTATTTGGCGAGTGACAACTCTCATTTATTCTCCAAGCTTGGTGATGGTACTTCTACCTTAAACAGTGTGCGTTTCCGTATTGCTGTTCGTTACGACGATGAAAAGCCAAGCGAAGAGCAAGGGCTTGGTATCGATGCAGGCACGGTAACGGGCCTGAATGATCCTAGTTTGCGTACGTCCGGTGGTAATGAGAGCGGTTCAGCTGCGTCGAGTGGTCGCAAATGGCAGGGTTTGGTATTAGAAGAGGTCACGCCGTTCCGCTGGGATAGGGCTGGTTTATCACTACCAGGGGTCGAAATCTCGGAATAACGTGAACTGCATCACCTTATGTTTCGCGGCCTCAAGCGCATTTGGGACAAAAAAGGGACAAATAGACGCATTATCACGAATATGGCGGGGGTTTTTATGGCGAGTGACGAATCTCGGTGCTAGCATAGACCCATAAATTAAATTAGATAAGTTAGCTGTAATGTCCATTCTAACTTGCTGATTTAGAGATGAAGTTCGCGAGCAACTTCGAATGATTGAATGGCTCGTAGGGTTTTGGTTTAAATTTGTAGCAACACATTAAGGTAATAAATTATGAAAAGCATGACAGCAATGAATGCAACACGTAAACAAGCGGGTTTCACTATCATCGAATTGGTAGTAGTAATCCTCCTTTTAGGGATTCTTACAGCAACTGCTTTGCCACGTTTTATGGATGTGACTGACGAGGCGCATGACGCCGTTGTTGATGCGGTAGAAGGTGGCTTCACAACCGGTGTGGCATTATTTAGAGCTCAGTGGATTGGTGAAGGCCAGCCGCTAGACACGGTGACAGATTCTGTTGGATATAACTTGTACGCCTCAACTACTGGATACCCACGTAGTGCAACACTTAACAATGCTACCGTTACTGGCATGAGTTCAGACACGATCTGTGAAGATGTATACAGTTCAATTTTGCAGGCTGGTGGGCGTCCATCGATTGCCGTAGCAGATGGTCTTGCAGCAGACAACGCTGCCACACGAGAGACTGCAGTTGAAGCTGCAGCTAGCGCGACGACAGATTTTGTAGCTGTTCTTGAGCGAGATAATGCAACGCCTACAGTTGCCACTGTTTCTTGCTCTTATTACTATGTTGGTCAGCACAAAGAAGGTACAAGCACGGTTAATGTTAATATCCCGCTGATCACATATAACTTCTCAACTGGCGTAACAACTCGTGCAGCTGAAGTAACGTTTGATCAAGACTAATTGCTATTTTTAATTTAGTTAAAAGTTAAAGTAAGTTCTGCCGACGCCTTTGTTCTCCCAGAGTTCAAAGGCGTCTTCGTTTGAAGGGTAAGTTTAAGGCAAGCGGTCAAGTTATGAGAACTCGAAGAGCACTTGCAGGTTTTACTGTCATCGAGCTCGTTATCACTATCTTGATCATGGGCATCCTAGCAGCAGTCGCCTTTAGCCGTATGCTGGACGGAGATGTCTATAATGCCGCGATCGTTCGCGATCAAGTGATCTCTCTATCTCGTTCATCTGCTCAAAAAGCCTTGGGTCGTAGCGATGTGGCCATGATCATCCAACCTAATGCGGGTGAACTTGAAATCCGGACTGTAGAAGACTTCGTGGATGTGAATACTTACACCGAGTTACAGTTTAGCTCTATCGATATGCGCTCTGTCTCTATGGCTGCTGATGTTAATGTGCTCGATGCCTGTGACGGTGTGGTGAGCACTAACCTACTCAGTAATGCCAACCCGTTAGTGATCGAATATGATGAATTAGGCAGTCTTCGCCGCGGTGGCGTGACGAATGCGCCGGGTTATCCAGTGACTGTGTCTACTGGATTACGTTTGTGTATAAACAATGACCCCATTGTTTCTATTTGTTTCTCCCCTACCGGTTACCCCTCGCAAGGTAGTTGCCAATGAGGCCAGACGCTAAACAATCGGGCTTGACCTTGATTGAGATGGTGCTCACGATTGTCATCCTCGCTATCTCAATTATTACCATAACGGGCATGCTTTCTAGTGGCGTAGGCCGTAGTGCTGATACGACACTAGAGCTGCGTTCAGCATCCCTTGCGCAAAGTTATCTTGATGAAATCCTTGGCAAACGTTTCGACGAACATTCATCACCGCGAGGAATCCCCCCTTGCCGAACTAATTGCACTGATGAAGTCGATTTCGGGCCTGATGGGGGGGAAACACGCGCGCGTTTTGATGATGTTGATGATTATCACGGCTTAGACGAAGGCGAGGGGCAATTGACGCCTTTGCAGGATTCAGAAGGCAATACTCGCACAGGCTATGAAAATTTTCGCGTTAGAGTTTCAGTGCGTTATATGGAGATTGACCCTGGCGGCGAAGAAGAGAATCTCGCGGTCGCAGCCAATGATCTAGACGACAATGAGGACGCCAAGCTGATCACGGTGACAGTCAATTTTATTTCTAGCGGGGATGAGGGAGTGAGCTATAGTGCCTATAAAGCTAACTTCTAACAGAGGCTTTACACTCATCGAGATGGTCACGACGATCATTATCGCCTCTATTCTTGCTGCTGGCATTGTGACCTATATCGGTGACAGTACTGAAGGGTTTTTGACGAGCGCCAATCGTAGTCGTTTAGCTACAAGCGGGCGCTCTGCGTTAGATCGCATGACCTTGGAAATACATAATGCCTTGCCTAATAGTGTGCGAGCTAATGCTGCTTCAGCCAATGGCAATCAGTGCTTGGAGTTTATGCCATCTTTGCGCGCAACGACTTATGTCAATGCCCCGCTTACCGGCAGTGGCAGCACAACGTTCGATGTCATAAATTTTAATCCAAGCGAAACTGTGGCATCCCCTGCGGGTATTTATGCAGTGATCTACCCAATCAATAACACTGATTTATATAACTATAACGATAATCGCGGCCCACTCGCATTGATCGATTCAATCACCGATCCAAACGCAGGTGATGGAGTTATGCGTATTACCTTAGATGCACAACATCGCTTCAATCGGCGCTCGCCGTCTCGTCGACTTTTTGTGGTAGACCAACCGGTGAGTTTTTGTGTGGTGGAAGACAAACTCTACCGATATGAGAATTACGGTGTAGAGGCAACTCAATGTACCCCTGCGACTTGCTTACCTAGTACCTTGCCCGACCGCTCATTGATAGCAGATGAGATCGATAACACTGGGCTTACTGCCTTTGCGCTAGAAGCGGCGACTCGTCGACGCAACGCGATTATTTCGTTTCAATTAAATATGACAAGCGAAGGCGATACCGTGCGTTTGGATCACGAGGTGTTAACTCATAATGTGCCCTAGCCGTGACACACTCAATACTCAAAAATCACAACGCGGAATTGGCATACCAGCAGCGCTTTTTGTGATTACGCTGCTAGCAATTCTGGCGGTAGCGGTTAACTCATTGGTTGCTGTCTCTTATACACATCTGACGCTGCCGACGAGCGATCTAGTGTA
>CAJXSF010000045.1 GCA_913061515.1 uncultured Gammaproteobacteria bacterium
GGCTCGGAGATGTGTATAAGAGACAGCTTTCATCCCACGAGATTCTAATTGGAATACCGCTGTGGTCTCACCTTTCTGCAACAGCTCATACACCTTGCGATCATCCAAGGGGATTGTTGTGATATCCAGCCCTGGCGCGTCGGCTTCGAACTCTTGCGCATTAATCATCTTAATCGCCCAATCGATAATCGTGAGCGTGCGCAAACCCAAGAAGTCGAACTTCACTAGCCCCGCGGTTTCAACATCGTTCTTATCGAATTGGGTCACTAGACCATCGCCGTTTTCATCACAATACAGCGGCGAGAAATCTGTGAGCTTGGTGGGGGCGATAACCACCCCACCGGCATGCTTACCGACGTTTCGCGTGATGCCTTCGAGCTTATGCGCCATCTCCATGATCTCTTGCGCATCTTCATCGCCATCGATGAATTCTTGCAAGGCGGGCTCTTGCTCTAAGGCTTTATTCAAGGTCATGCCCGGTTCAAAGGGAATCAACTTCGAAAGTTTATCGGCTAATGAATAGGATTTTCCTTGCACCCGCGCCACGTCTCGCACTACAGCCTTGGCGGCCATTGTGCCGAAAGTGATGATCTGTGACACGGCCTCTTTACCGTACAAATCTGCCACGTGCTGAATCACACGGTCACGGCCATCCATGCAGAAATCCACGTCGAAGTCAGGCATCGAAACTCGCTCTGGATTCAAGAAGCGTTCGAACAGAAGATCGTATTTGAGTGGATCGAGATCGGTAATCCCCAGGGCATAAGCAACGATAGAACCGGCACCCGAACCACGACCTGGCCCAACAGGAATATCATTATTCTTAGCCCACTGAATGAACTCCATTACGATCAGAAAGTAACCGGGAAACCCCATCTGATTAATAACGTTTAATTCAAAATCTAAACGTTCGTAATAGGGTTTTAGTGTCTCGAGATAGCTTGCTTCATCCGCGAATTTTTCCCGTGGCATAATTTGCTTAAAGCGATCTTCTAAACCCTTCTTACTAATCTCGGCAAAAAATTGTTCAACCGTATAATTCTCAGGTATAGGGTAATTAGGCAGATAAGGCTTGCCCAATTCGAGATCGAGATTACATTGCATGGCAATACTGCGTGTATTGGCAATCGCCTCGGGAATATCGCTAAACAGCGCTTCCATCTCAGCGGCACTACGCAAATATTGTTGTTCTGTGTAATTGTGCGAACGGCGGGGATCATCCAGGGTGCGTCGTTCATTGATACACACACGGGCTTCGTGCGCTTCGAAATCGCTACGCTCAATGAAGCGCACATCGTTCGTGGCGACTACCGGGCAACCCGTGGCACTAGCCAGTGAGACCGCCGCATCGACATAGGCCTCTTCGCGTTCGCGGCCACAGCGATGTAGCTCTAAATAGAAAGCTCCGGGAAACCATTGTCGCCACCCATCTAATACCTCTTTCGCCTTCTCTTCGCCTTCTTCTAATAAGGTACGCCCTACTTCGCCATCTCGGCCACCAGATAAGGCGATCAAGCCTTTCGCATGTCTTTGCACCCATTCACGGCGCACCGTTAATAAGCCATTGCTAGCTCTTTCGGTATAAGCCAAGGAGATGAGTTCAGTCAGATTTCGATAGCCTTCTTTATCACGCACTAACAAGACTAATGGCGTTGGGCGTTGCGGGTTGTCTTCGTTCTCTACCAATACATCGCAGCCACATATTGGTTTGATGCCGGAGCGAATCGCAGAGCTATAAAACTTGATCAGACCAAACATATTGACGTGATCGGTCAGGGCAATAGCTGGCATTTCCATCTCTGCCACTTTGCCCACCAACTGACCAATGCGCCCCAAACCATCCACGACAGAGTATTCGGTATGTAAACGTAAATGTATGAATTGGTCAGGCATTTTTTCTCACAAACTTTTATTAGGATTAGAGTTGGCTCGGGCAATGGCTACTTGTACAGGCTTATAGGAGCGCCGATGGGCAGGACATGGCCCTAAGCGCTCTAAGGCCTCAAGATGCACGGAAGTTGGGTAGCCTTTATGTTTCGCAAAGCCATAGCCAGGATACTGCACTTCCATCTCTTGCATCTCACGGTCTCTTGTTACCTTGGCAATTATTGATGCTGCGGCAATACAATCAACCTTCGAATCCCCTTTCACTACCGCGGTACTGCGATAGTCCCAACGTGGGCAATGCAGGCCATCGACATAGATAAAGCCGGGTTGCACAGTCAGCGCCGCAGCCGCACGAGACATCGCCAATAAACTGGCTTGCAGGATATTGATCGCGTCTATCTCGGCGACATTCGCTCGCCCTAAAGCATAGCACAGCGACCTCTCAATAATGAGATCATAGAGACGCTCTCGTTGCTTGACCGATAGTTTTTTAGAATCGTTGAGTTGCGCGATAGGATGCTTGGGATCGAGGATTACTGCAGCAGCAACGACATCGCCAGCCAATGGACCACGGCCGACCTCATCGACACCGGCGACAATGGCATGTTGGGCTTCTGGGTAGGGAAAACCGAGCTGCATGGCTTAGCGGCTCTTTGTCGATTTTTGTGCCACTAGCTCTAGTATTGCTTGTGCAGCTTGTATATCAGCCCCTAAGCGAATTCGCTCATGGATCTTACGAAACCCAGCAGTTAGCGCCTCTTGCGCTTGCGCATCGGTGAGCAAACGCTGTATCTCGCCAGCCAGATTGTCAACGGTCACATTATGTTGCAAGAACTCCGCCACGAGCCGCTCACCGGCCAATAAATTCGGCAGTGATACATAAGGCACTTTTAGAAGCCGTGAGGCTAAGGCATAAGTCAGTGGCGACAGACTGTAGGCGACCACCATCGAACGCTTTAATAACATAGCCTCTAAGGTCGCTGTACCCGATGCAAGTAAGACAATATCTGCGGCACGCATTGTTTCATGTGATCGCCCCTCAAACACATAGAAACCGTCTGACACCCCACACTCTGCCAATAATTCTTGCACTTGGGCATAGCGCGCGGCATTCGCGCAGGGAATCAAGAAGCTTAATGTGGGATCGCTGCGCAATAAACGCTTCGCGGTTTCGATAAAGCTGCGCCCTAGGCGATTAATCTCATTGCGTCGGCTACCGGGCATCAAAGCGATGTAACGCCCCTGCAGCGCGATCTCTAAGCTCTGCCGGGCAGCAATGCGTTCTTCTTCGCCCCCACCGTCCATAGGGATGTTGTCGGCAAGTGGGTGCCCCACTAGTTTTACCGGCACTTTGTGTTGTTCGTAGAACGGAATCTCGAAGGGAAACAGAGCTAGCACTAGGTCCGTGGCTTTCGCAATCTTGTGGATGCGTTTCTGCCCCCACGCCCACACACTTGGGCTGACATAATGCACCGTAGGAATATTGTGATCGTGAATGACCTGTTCAATGCGCAGATTGAAACCGGGAGAGTCTATTCCGATAAAGACGTCGGGCGGTGAGGCGATAAAGTGATTTTGAAGATCACGCTTAATACGCAGTAATTCGGGTAAACGGGCAAGAGGTTCGACGAAGCCCATTACAGACAAGCGCTCCATCGGCACGAAACTATCGAAGCCCTCAGCGATCATTTTAGGACCACCGATGCCTTCGAATGTGGCCTCGGGACAAAGGCGTCGTAACGCTTTGATTAAGCCTTCTCCAAGCGTGTCACCGGAGGCTTCTCCTGCAATCATGCCAATTCGCACAGCCACACTCCGTTTGGATAGCCGTTGGTAGAAGCAGCGTGAACTTAGTCACTGCACTACTTAACGTTGGATGCCTCTAGTGGAGGACACAATAGAATTCACAAAGACTTGAATCTGGGCGTTCTCTTTCGCCATCTCTTCAAGTAGAGGCAATGCTTCTTTAAGCGTATTGCCTTTTTTATAAAGAACCTTAAATGCTTTGCGAATCTCTAAAATATCGCTTTTGGCAAAACCACGACGCTCAAGGCCAATGGCATTAATGCTGCGCGCCTCTGGCGGTGTGCCACTAACAATGATGTAAGCGGGCACATCGTTACTAATGTGAGTCATACCGCCAATCATGGCATGGGCACCAATTTTTAAGAATTGGTTGACCCCTGCATAACCACCAAGCACTGCCCAATCGCCAACTTCGACATGGCCAGAAATCCCTACATTGTTCGCAAAAATACAATGGCTACCGACGATGCAATCGTGAGCGACATGCACATACGGCATTAATAAGTTGTCGTCACCAATACGCGTAACGCCTCCGCCAAACCCAGTTCCGCGGTGCAGGGTTGCGCCTTCGCGAATAACATTGTTAGAGCCGATCTCTAACCATGTGTCTTCGCCTTCAAATTTTTTATCGGCTGGCTCTTCGCCCACAGATGCGAATTGAAAGATCTTATTATTTTTACCAATTTTAGTATTGGCACGAACAACCACATGGGAGGCGATTTCAGTCCCTTCATCGATTTCGACGCCAGGACCAATAATACTCCATGGCCCCACAATCACGTTGTCCGCAATCTTGGCAGCTGGATCAATAATGGCTTGAGGATCAATCAATTTCATTCTTCCTTTCAGCACAAATGATGGTTGCTGAACAAACGAGTTCATCACCTACTGATGCTTTACATTGGAATTTATAAATGCCGCGTTTACTTGTGACGATAGTCGCTTCAAGTTTAAGTTGATCACCTGGCACCACTGGGCGTTTGAGACGAACGTCATCCGCGCCCACAAAATAATATAGATAACCGTCTTTTGGTTTTTTCTCTTGGCTCTTAAATCCTAAAACACCGGCAGCTTGTGCAAGCGCCTCGATAATCAACACTCCTGGCATGATGGGTTGACCAGGGAAATGTCCTTCAAAAAACTGCTCGTTCACAGAGACATTTTTATAAGCAAGAATAGATTTACCTAAATCAATTTCTACTACTCTGTCGACCAGCAAAAACGGGTATCGTTGTGGTAAATATTCTTTGATTTGTTCGATGTTCATCATCATATTGATCCTGACGCAGGCGTCCATGTTATCTATAAATATTCTTTAACACTTGTGGCGTTACAACTTGCCTAGCGTTAACTTTTCTAATTCGCGCAAGCGCTTTGCCATATCATCCAACTGTCTAAAGCGAACAATATTGCGCTTCCATTCTTTCGATTCTAATAAACCAGTACCCGATGAGTAGATCCCCGCCTCGCCGATAGATTGGCTAACAAGCGACATCGCGCTAATCATAACTTTATCGGCAATAGTAAGATGGCCAATAATACCGACACCACCGCCGATGGTACAGTAACGGCCAATCGTGGTGCTGCCAGCAATGGCGCTGCACCCGCAAATAATACTGTGCTCGCCAACAATGCAATTATGGGCGATTTGCACGTGATTATCGATCTTCACACCTTGCCCGATGATCGTGTCGTCAAGCGCGCCACGGTCGATCGTTGAGCCAGCACCGATTTCAACATCACTCGCAATTTGGACACCGCCAAGTTGCGCTATCTTAATCGACTGCCGACCATCGAATGCAAACCCGAAACCATCAGCACCAATCACTACCGAAGAATGCAAAACGGCACGATCACCAATACACACATCGTGGTAGATGCTGACGTTAGCGAACAGGCGGCAATTCTCCCCAAGTGAACTGCGAGCGCCAATACTGCAGCCTTCGGAAATAACACACCCTTTAGCGATATGGGCATCGGCTGCAATAGTCACGAACGCGCCGATAGAAACGTCGCCCTCGATAGTCGCGCTTGGGTCAATAGAGGCTGTGGGATGGACCCCTGGGTTAATGGCAGGCGATGGCGCAAACAATTGCGATGCTTTTGCATAGGTCACATAGGGAGACTTAGAGATAAGCTTAGTCGCAGCACAATTATCGGCAAAGGCTTCTTCTAAAATCACAGCGCTGGCTTGCGTATCAACAAGCTGGCTAACATAACGGGAATTACTGAGAAAACTGACCTTGCCGGCACCTGCAGACTTCAAGGTGGCCAATCCGTCAACTTCTATCGACGGATCGCCACGCAGCTCAACATCAAGCAAGGCCGCTAATTCACCAAGCGTAAACACAGTCTGCTTGCTCACTCGGTGAGACCCAGTCACTGACGAACTACTGATTCAGCTCGTTTAGCTTGGCAGTGACTTTGCCAGAAATATCGTAAACATTGTCGAAGAAGGCAACGCTATCGGCATTCAATACCAAGGTGTAACCACCCTCTTCAACAACGGCCTGAATGGCCGCGCCTAAGTTTTGGCGCATGCTGTCGATGAACATTTGGTTGCGCTCTTGCAAAGCACCCTGCACCCGCTCAGAGATCAATTGCAGTTGTACTTGCTTTTCTTGAGCGTCTGAATTGATTTTACGCTTCTCGGACTCGCTCATGATGGACTCATCACGCTGGGCACGCTCAACGAGCTCACGCAATTCGCCGTTCAAACGCTCTGCGCGCTCTTGGTCATCACGAAACTCTTCTTGAATAACGGCTTGTAGTTCTACAGCGGCCTGCGAATTAAAGAGCGCTTGCTCAAGATTTACCACTCCTACTACTGGCTGCTGCGAAAAAGCAACACCACTTGTAAGCAACAGACCTGCAAATGCCAATACTTTAGTAATCGTTTTCACTATCCAATCTCCGAATGAGCAAATTAGCAGCATGGTTATACTGCGTTGTTCTTGTTGTAGCCCAAAGCTTGCATCCGAAGATGCGCCTTGTAGCCATCGACCTGCCTTAATATTAGAACCCTGCGCCGATCGTGAAGTCGAAATTCTTCTCGTCATCGTTTGGGTCTTTAGAGAACGGCTTCGCGACGTAGAAAGTCAATGGCCCAAAAGGTGACAAATACGTCACACTAATCCCCATCGAGTACCTAAATTCTCCGGCATCGAAGTCGCTACAGTTGTTCTGCAATCCCTGAGTGGCGGCACAGTTAGACGAGAAAACGTTACCAACATCCATAAACAGAGACGAGCGAACCCGACTCCTGTCTGTGACAAAAGGAATTGGGAAGAGCAATTCTACACTACCAGTTGTTAAGATATTACCCCCAAAAGCGTCTAATTCGCGATTCAAGGCAATATCTTCAACGGCTAATTGGTACTGCTTGTTACCATTAGCATCGAGCACTTGTTCGCCATTAGCATCTAGCACTGGGACGGTTAAATAGCCGAATTGAGTCTGGTCGATCTGCGCATAACCCGATTCGCTACGGATGATATTGCCGTTTTCATCACGCAACAAAGCCGCAGGTCCGGTTTGGTAACGTCTAGGATCGGTACTACGCGGGCCTAGGCTGTTCTCGTCGAAACCGCGCACCACACCATTGGCCGACAAACCACCGGCAAAGAAATTCTGGAAGAATGGCAAGCCATCGGTATCTCCATAGCCACCGCCATAGCCAATATTGGCTCGCAGCGCCAATACGAAGTCACCAAACAGGGGCTTGTAGTATTGCGCCGCGTAGTTGAATTTGTAGTATTCCAAGTCGCTACCTGGAGTCGTCAATTCGAAAGATAACTGCTGGAACGAACCTGCAGTAGGTAACTGACCACGGTTCAAAGTACTGCGAATCCAGTTAGTCGATAAAGTAAAATTATCGAATTCTGTGCCGTGTTTGTCGATAAAGCCTTCATCGGCGCTTTGGTTAAGATATTGCGTAGGCAAGTCGACTATAAAGCCCCCCGTCGCATCCATCACCGGGCCGTTATAAGGGTTTTCATTTGCAGGGTCGATAATGTAACGGTCAACCCCGTCAAAAAACTGCGGGCTAGATTCAATTTCCTGAACAGTAATACCACCAGAGCTCAACTCAGTATGTGAAAAGCCTACATTGAAACCAATTTGCTGAATTTCATTAATCGGATAAGCAAAATTGAATGAGCCGCCATAGGAGCTAGTCGAGAAACTTGCGATATTGTAGGGTGAGTCTTGTTCTTGCAAAAACAAATTAAACCCACGACTCACGCCATCGGCTGTAAAGTACGGGTCTAGGTAACTAAGATTAACACTTTTCTGGAACGTACTTTTGTTAATGCCCACACCAACTGTGCGACCGGTGCCTAAAAAGTTTTGTGCCTCAAGCGATGAACTAATGAAGAAATTACCACCGCCACCGGAACCTACGCTGAAGGAGATATTACTAAAGTTCTGCTCTTCTACTGTGTACTCTAAATCGATCTGATCGGTCGTGCCGGGCACTTCGATCGTTTCTACTTCTACCGTAGAGAAATAACCTAAACGCTCCAAACGCACTTTTGACAATTCGATCTGCTGACTTGATGCCGGTGCACTTTCCAGCTGACGCATCTCGCGGCGCAGCACTTCATCGGCGGTAGCCGTGTTGCCAATAAAATTGACACGATTAACATAGGTCCGATTACCAGCATCGACGAAGAACGTTACATCGACTGTCTGTTCGTCTTCATTAATTTCAGGCACGCCGTTGACTTCGGCAAAGGCATATCCAAAATTTCCAAGAATTTGTGTTAAGTATTCTTCTGTTGCAGTCACCAAGGCTTGTGAAAATGTTTGCCCTGACGCCACTACGGTGTAAGCCCGCAAGATGGCTTCAGTGTTAACCAAGTCCCCGGCTAAGTTCACTTCGTTCACTACATATTGCTCACCTTCGGTGACGTTGATAGTGATGTAGATTTCTTCATTGTCTGGCGTGATAGAGATCGGAGTCGAATCGATATTGAAACGCACATAACCGTTATCCATGTAATGGGAGGTTAGCTTTTCCAAGTCACCGGTTAACTGTTCACGCGAATATTTATTGCGGCCACTAAAGGGGTTATACCAAGGTTTCAAACCGAGATCGAAAAGAGCCAATAACTCATCATCGTCGAAAGCATTGTTGCCAACAATATTAATATATTGAATGCGGCTCTCTTTGCCTTCATTGATTGTCATATTGATCGCAACGCGGTTACGTGGCTGCTCTTCAATTTCGATCTCAACGGTGGATCCATAGCGGCCACGGCCAGAATAGACTTCTTGGATTCCTTGACGAATTGCCTCAAGCGTAGCGCGAGTAAAAATACCGCCTTCGCTAATCTCTGCTGTGGCCATGTTCTCAAGAATATCTTCAGTCTTTAAGACTTTGTTACCCGTGATATTGATTTCACTCACAGAAGGACGTTCGAGCACCGAGATGAAGAGCACATTGCCTTCTCTTGCCACTTCAACTTCTTCGAAATACTCTGACGAGGTAATGGCGCGAATAATATCCGCAGGCACTTGATCACTGACAGTGTCGCCAATGCCAACTGGCAAAAGACCAAATACAACGCCAGAGGAAATCCTCTGTAGACCGTCGATTTGAATATCTTCGATTACGAAATTTTGAGCGTAAGCGGCAGTGCTTGCCACTGATGACAATATTAATGTACTTAAAAAGGATCTAGTCATGAATGTACTTCAGGCCTGAGTCTATTATCTTTTATCGAATTGAAATGAGAGTTGTGCAGAAGATCCTCGGGACTTACAAGAGCCGACTGACATCGTTATATACCGCCAATACCATGACCCCTGAGATAAGAAGTAAACCCAATTGAAGGCCCATCGCCTGTATTCTTTCCGGCACTGGTCGGCGGATAACTGCCTCGATACTGTAGTAAAGCAAATGACCTCCGTCCAACACTGGAATAGGCAATAGATTCAACACTCCCAAACTTATACTGAGAATCGCTAAGAACCCCAAATACACTTCTAGGCCGTAACTCGCTGTCTCTCCTGCCACTTGCGCAATAGTAATCGGGCCGTTGATATTCTTGACTGAAATCAGCCCAATGACCATTTTCTTAATCGAATCGAGTACAAAAACCGATTTTTCCCATGTTTCCTGCACCGCCGGAACGAATGCAGATACTGGGTTGTAGCTCACCTCGCGAATACGTTCGGCAGGCAAGCTTGCATACAAATCGAACTCCTGGACATACGCGCCAATCACCCCGATGCGCTCACCGCTATCTAACACGCTTGCAGCCGGTGTAAGTGTCAATGTCACTGGCATTGAATCACGTTGGACAACAACCTCGAGCGGCAGTTCCGGACTTGCACGAACCCGTTGCACCCATTGCAACCAACCGGTGAGCTCTTCGCCATTCGCTGACACTATGCGATCGCCTGCTTGCATGCCCGCACTCTGAGCGGCACCGCCGTCTATAAGGCCTTCGATAACAGGGGGAATTTCATATTGAACAAAGCCCAATGAGCCCAGTGGGTTTGGCTCTGCCGTATTGGATTGCCAGCTATCAAGCGCGATAGTGTAATCTCTTGCACTAGACTGGCCAGCCGGAATAGCGCTAATCACTAGCTCGCCAGTCTCGCCAAGGCGCGCTAAGAGCAGCATAGTGACTTGCTGCCAAATCTCAGTTTGTTCGCCATCGACGGCGACAATTTCATCACCAGCACGCAGCCCAGCACTATAGGCCGGAGAGTCTTCTAGAACATTGGCCAGCACTGGCGAGGTGCCATTGAGGCCGTAGGCGACATTGATAATCCAGAAAACACTAATGGCCAACAAAAAGTTCGCGATGGGGCCAGCGGCCACAATCGCCATTCGCTGCCATAGAGGTTTACTTGCAAAGGAGAGGTGTTGTTGGCTCTCGGGGATGCTTGAGGCCCCGTCTACACTAGTATCTTCTTGCCCTAGCATTTTGACGTAACCGCCCAGTGGGATAGGCGCAATCACAAATTCAGTGCCGTCTTTACCTATCCAGGTCTTGACCGCTTTACCAAAACCGATGGAGAAGCGTAATACTTTTACTCCACAGCGCCGCGCCACCCAGAAATGGCCAAATTCATGGACCGTTACAAGAATGCCAAGAGTCACTAAGAGCGCGATGATATTAATGATCAGTTGTAGAACCATAAAAACTGTTCTTCCGTCCCGGCGCCGTAAACCGCACCGAAATACGCACATGAATGTATCAGCTCAACGCTTATACGTAATATCGCGTTAAAGACTGTCGCTAATCGCAAGTGCCAAAGCACGAGCCTCTGTATCTGCTTTGCGAATAATATCGATTGTGTCGGCTTTGCGACAAGTCATTTGTTCTAAGACGCCCGCAATGATAGCAGGTATGTCTGTAAAACGACTCTTACCCTGTAAAAAAGACTCAACGGCCACTTCATTCGCCGCGTTGAGGCAAGTCGGGGCAGTCCCACCGAGCTTGGCAGCCTCCATCCCCAAGCGTAGACAAGGAAAACGCTCTAAGTCTGGCTCATAAAACTGCAAACTGGCTTGCTGGGTAAGGTCTAAGGCTTGCGCGCCTGACTCAATCCGCTGCGGCCACGCCAAGCTATAGGCTATCGGAATGCGCATATCAGGGCTTCCCATTTGCGCAATCATCGAGCCGTCGTTGTACTCTACCATAGAGTGCACAATGCTCTGCGGATGTATGAGCACGTCGACATATTGCGCTCCAACACCAAATAAATAGCAGGCTTCGATGATCTCTAGGCCTTTATTCATCATCGTGGCGGAATCCACTGATATCTTGCGCCCCATGCTCCAGTTAGGATGCTTGCAGGCTTGCTCAGGCGTTACAGCAAGCAACTCGCTTAACGGCGAATCTCTAAACGGCCCCCCTGAAGCGGTTAATACGATGCGGCGCACGCCCTGACCGCGAATATCGCCCCCAGCAAAACGCGACTCTGGAGGCAGACACTGAAATACAGCATTGTGCTCGCTATCGATGGGCAATAACACGGCGTCACTGTTAGCTAGGGTCTGCATGAAAAGATCACCGGCCATCACTAGCGCTTCTTTATTTGCTAACAATACCTTTTTAGAGTGTTCGACAGCGGCCAGAGTCGCAGGTAAACCAGCACTGCCAACGATTGCCGCCATGACGGTGTCAGCATCGGCATGCACAGCGACGTCGATCAAGGCTTGCGCCCCGCTCAACACCTCAGTACTTGATCCTTCCTTACGGAGCTTATCGTTTAAGCTTTGCGCAGCAGATTCGTCGACCATCACCGCATAGCGAGGACTAAAGCGCAGGCACTGCTCCAACATAATATCAACACGGCTATTGGCGGTCAGAGCAAACACTTGGTATTGGGCATGCAAGGCAATGACCTCTAAGGTGCTTTGACCTATAGAGCCCGTCGACCCAAGAATCGTAATCTGCGCACTGCTAGAGACACGCGTTGTGTGAGTGGGGTCTATAGCCATGAGACATCTGCAAATAGAATAGAAATAAAGAATACAAATACTGGGGCGGCAGAGGTTAAGCTGTCGATACGATCGAGAATGCCGCCATGCCCAGGAAGCGACTTGCCACTGTCTTTAAGACCTTGGCTGCGCTTAAGCATACTCTCGAACAGGTCTCCAAGCACACTAAACACAGCTGTGACCATCGCTATAACGACAAATGCCAGCATATGCACTGGATCGAGTTGCACAACATAGAAGTGCAATGGATAGAGCAATGCCAGTGCTAGCACTAAACACGATGCCATTCCGCCCCAGAATCCGGCCCAAGACTTTCCCGGGCTCAATTTTGGCGCCAGCTTGGCTTTACCCCATGCACGACCAGTGAAGTACGCGCCAATATCGACGATGCTCACTAAGGCGATTAATGTAAACACTAAGGCACCATTAGGAACGAGATACTTCAGCGCAATCAGGGCAACCCAAGTGGGTATCAACGTGAATACGCCCATCATGGCGGTGCCAGATGTAGTCGCCCATTGGGAGGAATTCTCAGGAAAGTGGCGAATAAGCCAAAAAGCGGTTAGCCAGAATACTACACCGATACCAGTGAGGCTTGTCACCAGCGGGGCCGTCAAAGAATGTGTCATCGATGCTATTTGCAGTGCTGGGGCGAGCACTGCCATCAGCACAATAAACAATCCAATATAGGCCGCTTTATGGGCCAGCGATTTCGCGCCCATCAAGCCTGTCCACTCTAAAACACCCACAAGCAAGACAGCACTGATAAAGATCGCAAATTGGAAAGGGCTCGTCCAAACCGTGCCCATATAGAGCACCGCTAGCATGACTAAAGCGGTAATCACGCGGGTTTTAAGCACTACGAGCGCTCCCGGACACAGGCAGTTCGTCGCTGTGCTCAGGGTTATCCAAATGCCCATAACGTCGCTGACGACGACTATAGTCCTGCATCGCTAATTCGAACTCCTTGTCATCGAAGTCAGGCCAATAACACTGAGTAAAATACAGTTCGGTGTAGGCAAATTGCCAAAGTAGGAAGTTACTGATGCGACTTTCACCGCCTGTGCGAATACACAGGTCCGGCGCTGGGTCTTGCGCCATGGAGATATGTTTTTGCATTTGTTCGACGTCAATCTGCTCAGAGCGAAGCGTGCCCTGCTCAACTTCCTCTGCCAATTTACGCGCCGCATTGGCGATATCCCACTGGCCACCATAATCGGCCGCCACGGTCACCACAGTCCCCGTATTATTTGCCGTTAGGGCTTCCACATCATACATATGACGCTGCAAGGTCGGTGAGAAACTCTCTCGATTGCCGATGAAACGCAATTTGACATTATTATTGTGCAATTGCGTGATTTCTTTACGCTTAAGCACCGCGAGGAACAAAGCCATGAGGCCTTTGACTTCTTTATTCGGTCGCAGCCAGTTTTCGCTGCTAAACGCAAATAAGGTAAGGTATTTGATATTGCGGTTCAAACAAGAGTAGACCACTTGCCGAGCCGCTTCGGCACCAGCACGATGGCCCGCCGACCCCGACAAACCGTTCGCTTTTGCCCAGCGATTGTTGCCGTCCATAATGACGGCCACATGACACGGTAATTGAGAGGATTCAGGCTTGGGCGAGGCTATATTCTGCATTAGACATCTATGTCTCTATTATATTTTTCGATAAGCGCGTGTAGCACTGAAGTTTTACATGCACTAGCCCACTAATAAAGGACTTACTGAACATCATCCAGACAATTTATGCCTATGACGCGCTTAGATTGAAAGAAGATCCGTTTCTTTAGCTGCGTAATGACTATCGACCGAAGCAATATACTTATCCGTCAGCTTTTGGATGCGCTCTTCTGCGCGATGCTGGTCGTCTTCACTAATTGTCTTGTCTTTAACAAGATCTTTGATACTGCCATTGGCATCGCGGCGGATATTGCGAATTGCAACACGGGCATTCTCAGCTTCCGCTTTTGCTTGTTTGGTGTAGTCGCGACGCGTCTCTTCAGTTAACGCAGGCATCGGCACACGGATAGATTCGCCATTATTGGAAGGGTTTAAGCCTAGATCCGATTTCATGATGGCTTTTTCGATATCGCCAATCAAAGGGCGCTCCCAAGGCACCACCACCAAGCAACGACCGTCTTCGACTGTGATATTCGCGAGTTGGTTAAGCGCTGTATCTGCACCGTAGTATGGCACTAATACAGTGTCCAAAAGACTAGGGTGAGCGCGACCTGTGCGAATCTTGTTGAAGGCGATCTCGAGTGAGGAGATACTTTTCTCCATGCGTTGATCTGCGTCTTTGATTATCTCTTCAATCATCTTGTAATCCCATCTAGTAGGCTTGTTATCTGTTTATGTTGGCGAGGATGGATTCTCGATTATAGTGCCATCTGCAGCGCCCATGACGTTATTAAGCAACGCCCCTGGTTTATTCATATTAAAAACACGGACAGGAATATCGTGTTCGCGAATCAGGGCAATCGCCGTAAGGTCCATTACTCCCAATTTTCGCTCTAACACCTCATCAAAGGTGAGGCGTTCATATTTTTCGGCATCCGGCACTAAATTAGGGTCAGCTGAATACACGCCATCGACTTTAGTAGCCTTTAATACCAATTCGGCATCAATTTCGATACCCCGCAAACAGGCTGCCGAATCCGTGGTGAAGAATGGATTGCCTGTTCCTGCTGCGAAAATAACCACATCGCCGGCACGCAGGTGACGTATCGCTGTGCGTCGATCGTAATGTTCAACCACCCCACTCATTGGGATCGCTGACATAACGCGTGTTGCGATGCTTGCGCGTTCAAGAGCATCACGCATAGCCAAGGCATTCATTACCGTGGCGAGCATGCCCATATGATCGCCAGTGACTCGCTCCATACCCGCCGCATTAAGCGCCGCGCCGCGAAACAAATTACCACCGCCAATCACCATACCAATTTGGACGCCAAGGCCGACCAACTGGCCGACCTCAACTGCCATACGATCGAGGACTTTCGGGTCGATACCGAAATCGGCATCTCCCATCAAAGCCTCACCACTAAGCTTGAGGAGAATGCGTTTATATTTTTTATCTGGTTTTCCCATTTGCACTCCGCCCTGTTGACTCATTTAATTGACTCAATTATACGTGCGACGCCGCTGCAACTTCTGCTGCAAAGTCCACTTCTGCTTTCTCGATGCCTTCGCCTACTTCAAAGCGAGTAAAGCTAACGACATCAGCGCCTGCTTTCTTGAGAAGCCCTGCGATAGTGATTTCGCCATCTTTCACGAAAGGCTGGTCAAGAAGACTAACTTCCGCTACGTATTTGCGCAAACGTCCTTGAATCATTTTCTCGATAATCTCTTCTGGCTTGCCGCTTTCACGAGCTTGCGCAGAATAGATCTCTGACTCTTTCGCTAGCAACTCTTTCGGCACATCTTCAGCGCGAACAACGATAGGGTTTACCGCCGCTACGTGCATTGCAATGTCTTTAGCCAGAGTATCATCGCCGCCTTTGATCGCAACCAAAACAGCAATACGGTTGTTGCTGTGGATGTAAGTGTCCACGATACCGTCGTTTGCGTTTTTAAATTCGATCATCTCGATGCGACGAACGCTGATGTTTTCGCCAATTTTCTGCACGAGCTTTTCACGTGCATCTTCAAGACCCGCAGACATTACTTTCGCAACATCTGTTTCGCGTGACTCAAATGCTTGGTCAAGTACAGATTGCGCAAAGTTTAGGAAGTTATCATCGCGTGCGACGAAGTCAGTTTCGCTGTTAACCTCGATAATGACACCAAAGTTGCCATCTTCAGAGATCTTAGTCAGCACTGTGCCTTCCGCTGCGATACGGCCTGCTTTCTTAGCGGCTTTCATGCCACTGGCTTTACGCAAATCGTCGATTGCTTTATCCATGTCGCCGTCAGCCTCAACAAGCGCCTTTTTGCAATCCATCATGCCAAGACCCGTGCGCTCACGCAGTTCCTTAACCATACCCGCTGTAATATTCGCCATTTAAATGCCCCTATCAATTTCAAAATTCAGTGATTCAAATCTGACTTAAAAAAAAAGGGCAAAGCCCTTCTTTTTTCTATATTTCGGCCACTTAGAGCCGGATAAACCAGTACGTCTTACAATCAAAGGCCTATACCCATAGGCCTTTGATGTATAAAGGCTTGATTACTCAGCCGCTGGTGTCGCTGGAGCCTCAGCCGGTGCTGCTGCCGCTTCTGCTGGCGCTGCCTCTGCATTTTCGTCTACTTCGATAAACTCGCTGTCCCCATTGACCGCATTGCCTTCACCACGGCCTGATAGACAGGCGTTAGCGACTGCAGTGGCGTACAACTCGATCGCACGGATCGCGTCGTCATTACCAGGGATTGGGAAGTCGATGCCATCTGGGTTGCTGTTTGTATCAACGATACCGATAACAGGAATGCTAAGATTATTGGCTTCAGTGATCGCAATGCGCTCGTGATCAACATCGATTACGAACAATGCATCAGGCAATCCGCCCATATCTTTAATACCGCCGATGCTGCGCTCCAATTTTTCTTTGGCGCGGCGGCGAGTTAGCGCTTCTTTCTTAGTCAAACGATCGAATGTACCGTCTGTCTCTTGTGCTTCAAGATCGCGAAGCTTCTTAATAGAGCCTCGAATCGTCTTGTAGTTAGTCAACATGCCGCCCAACCAGCGGTGATCGACGTAAGGCATGCCAGCACGTTCGGCCTGCTCTTTCACGATTTTACCCGCGGCGCGCTTAGTGCCAACAAAAAGCACTTTCTTCTTTTTGGCCGCTAGCGTTTGCACTTGCTCTAGCGCTGCATTAAGCGCTGGCACAGTGTGCTCAAGGTTGATGATATGAATCTTGTTACGCGCACCAAAAATGTATTGCTTCATCTTTGGGTTCCAGTAACGACACTGGTGACCAAAGTGCACGCCCGCTTTGAGCATCTCTTTCATTGAAACTGTCGTCATAATTTTCCTTTATTCGGGTTAGGCCTCCATATACCCCATGGTTAAACCCGCAAGCCTGACGGCAATTAGGCACCCAAAACACATGTGACGGTATATGTGCGACGTTAATTTACATGATTTTACGCTATCGTTTGGTCGATGACCCACGAAGCGCGCAGCTTTATACCACAAAGCACCACCAACTTAAAGCTTTTGCAGTACTTTTACCCCCTGCTTTTGCGATCTCAGGCTAGGCGCAAAAGCGCTGCATCCCTGTCAATCACAGGCCTGCTGCATTACAATAGCGAGCCTATAGAGTCCTTAGCCCACCGAACAACAGAGAAAACACAGCACACTATGGCCATCAGCATTAAAACGCCAGACGACATCGCCAAAATGCGAGTCGCCGGAAAGCTCGCAGCAGAAGTTCTTGAAATGATTGGCCCTCATGTTTGCGCGGGGGTCAGCACCGGCGAGCTAGATCGCATTTGCCACGATTATATCGTGAATGTACAAAATGCGATCCCTGCCCCACTCAATTACAACGGCTTCCCGAAGTCTATTTGCACCTCTATCAACCATGTCATCTGCCATGGCATCCCCAGTGACACTAAATTCTTAAAGAAAGGCGACATCATCAACATCGATGTCACGGTCATTAAAGACGGCTTTCATGGGGACACTAGCAAAATGTTTGTGGTTGGGGATGCACCAGCCCACGTCCAACGCCTGATTGATATCACCCAGCAATGCTTGTATATGGCCATCGATATAGTCAAACCAGGTACGCGACTGGGCGATATTGGGCATCTCATTCAGCAACACGCCGAATCAAACAACTATTCAGTCGTGCGTGAATATTGCGGCCATGGTATTGGCCAAGTCTTTCACGAAGACCCACAAGTTCTGCACTACGGCAAGCCCGATACCGGCGTAGAGCTCAAAGAGGGCATGACGTTCACCATCGAACCCATGCTTAATGCAGGCACCCGTCACACCAAACTATCCAAAGCCGATGGCTGGACAGTGACAACACGCGACCGTCGCCTCTCTGCGCAGTGGGAGCACACCCTCGCGGTGACAGCAACCGGTTGTGAAGTGCTCACCAAGCGCAGTGAAGAGAACTTCTAAGACTCACCACACTTTCTTCTTATGGCTCTCAACCTATGACTGACTCATCGCTACCCGCTAACACTAGTTTTCATGAATCAATTTTCGATGTCGCGGCCTTTCGTGAGCAAGTTAAGCAAAGTTCGCAAGCGGTCAAAGTGTTTCGCCAAGCGTTGTCGGAGGCGCAGCAGCGCTTAGACGAACATTACAAAAACAATACTGATATTTCGCTGCTCGTGCACGGCCGTGCCTGGTTGATTGACCAACTCCTGGCTTGTGCATGGGAGCGATACGACTGGGGCACAACACCGGATATCAGTTTATTAGCCGTCGGCGGGTATGGCCGCAATGAGCTCCATCCGCATTCCGATATTGACCTGCTTATTTTGACCCGTGGTGATAACCACGAAACCTATAAAAAAAGCATTAGCGACTTCTTCACCCTGCTTTGGGATATTAATCTCGAGATTGGTCAGTCCGTGCGCTCAATCGAGCAGTGTCGTCAAGAAGCACTAAAAGACATCACCGTCACCACAAGCCTAATGGAGTCACGCACCCTTGTCGGCCCCGAGGCTTTACGTGATGCCATGATAGAAAGTACACAAAACGCAGATGTCTGGCCTGCGAAATCTTTCTTCGAAGCCAAGCGCGATGAACAAGTCGCCCGGCATGATAAATACTATGACATCGACTATGCCTTAGAGCCCAATGTGAAAACTTCACCTGGTGGGTTGCGAGACATTCAGACTATCGCGTGGATCGCTAAACGCTATTATAAGGCCAACACACTGGGTGACTTGGTCGGGCTCGGTTTTCTGACCGAACAGGAATACGCACAATTGGTCGAAGGTGAACATCTACTTTGGAAACTGCGTTACGGATTGCACCTTTTGGCGGGGCGAAAAGAAGACCGGCTATTATTCGACAAACAAAAAGACCTTGCCGTCATGTACGGCTATGAAGACGACGAAAAAAGCCTCGCCGTTGAAAAACTCATGCAAGAATACTACCGGGCCGTCGCCAATCTGCGCGGCCTCAACGATGTATTGCTGCAACATTTTGACGAGGCGATTTTACGCGCCGATGTCACTGAAGAGATAAAGATCATCAACAAACGTTTTCAAACACGTAGCGATTACATCGAGATTCGCAACGAAAACGTGTTTAAACGCTTCCCCTTTGCCTTGATCGAAATCTTCGTATTGATGGCGCAGAACCCTGAAATAAAAGGTGTGCGCGCAGCCACCATTCGCTCTATACGCGAGCACAGCGTGATGATCGATGAGAAGTTTCGTAAAGACTTGCGCAATGTCACGCTGTTCATGGAACTGCTACGTTCTGCCCACGAATTAACCTCACAATTACGGCGCATGTCGCGTTACGGCGTCCTTGGTCGTTATTTGCCCGAGTTCGGTGCCATCACCGGCAAAATGCAACACGACTTGTTCCATATTTATACCGTTGATGCCCACACGCTGCAGGTAGTGGAGAACATGCGCCGCTTTCGCTTCCCAGAAGCAGAAGAGAATTTCCCAATTGCTGCGCACATCGCGCGACGGCTTCCAAAACCCGAACTGCTCTATATCGCAGGGCTATATCACGATATTGCCAAAGGCCGCGGCGGCGACCACTCGACATTAGGAATGGTCGATGGTGCCGAATTTTGTCGCTTACACCATCTAAGTGCTTGGGATACTAAGCTCGTGTCGTGGTTGATAGGCAAACATTTGTTGATGTCGATGACCGCGCAGCGCATGGATATTGCCGACCCAGAAGTGATCCACAATTTCGCATTAGAGGTTGGGGATAAACTGCACCTTGATTATCTCTACGCGCTCACCGTTGCCGACATCAATGCCACTAACCCTACTCTGTGGAATTCCTGGCGCGCGTCATTGATGCGCCAATTATATTTAAGCACTAAGCGAGCGTTGCGACGCGGACTTGAAAACCCAATTGATCGCGCCGACCGAATCAAAGATAAACAAGAAAGTGCGCTACAAAAACTCACAGAGCATGGTGTCGATCAAACTCTAATTGAGCAAATTTGGGACAATATCGATGATGAATATTTCGTGCGTGAGTCTACCGCGAATATTATTTGGCATACCGAAGCTATCGCGAAAAGTGGCGGCCAGCAAACGCTAATCTTGATCGAAGACCCGAGCGAGAGCCTCAGCGGAGGCGCGACACAGATTTTCATCTACACGCTTAACAAAAATCATTTGTTCGCCAGTAGTGCCGCAGCCATGGAAAAGCTTGGGCTCAATATTCAAGATGCGCGCATTTTCACCTCTAGTAAAAATTACTGTATGAACACCTACACGGTTCTAGAGGATGATGATAATCCTGTCAGTGCCAACAAAGCCCGTCAGCAAGAAATCATCGCACTGCTGAGCGAATACCTCGTTGAACCAACGAAACATTTAAAAGTGACTGATAAGCGCATCGCTCGCAAACTGAAACACTTTAGCAAGCATGTCGAAACTGAGCTCATCAACTCTGATGCTACACCCTACTCGACTGTCGAAATCAACTGCCCCGATCAGCCAGGTATTTTGGCCTCTATTGGTAAAATTTTTGCGGAACACAATCTACAGCTACTCAATGCACGCATCGCAACCTTGGGCGAACGGGTAGAGGATTTGTTCTTTGTTGTCACTGCCGAGAATGAAAAACTGAGCGATCAAACACAGATCGATCAGCTGCTTGAGGATATTCGAGAAGAGCTCGGCAATTAATCAAAGGATAGGACGATGCCAGATAAGACAGTGATCCTCTATGGGATTCCAAATTGCGACACCATGAAAAAAACACGCAAATGGTTAGATGCAAATTCAGTGGATTATGTATTTCATGACTATAAAAAGTTGGGAATCGACAAAACGCTGGCTAAACGTTTTATCGCCGAAGTGCCATTAGAGACGTTGATTAATAAACGCGGCACTACATGGCGAAAACTTCCCAGCGCGCAGCAGGAGTCTTTGGACACCACTACCGCCGTCGACATTATCTGTAATAACCCTTCCATCGTGCGCCGCCCTTTGATTCAGAATGGCTCGCAATGGTTGGCAGCTTATGACGAAACTCAATTACGCACTTTATTGGCAAAATAGCGCCATCAGAAAATAGGAAATAATTATGAGCCAGAATTTATCTTTACACAGCTTCGGCCTTGGCGTTGTCACACGAAATAGCCAAGGGGAAATCATCGAGGTGTATTACCCGATCGTTTTGCGTAACCCTGCCCAGCAGCTGAGCAAGGCCTTCGCACAAGCGGCCGATTATAAAGAGGGAAATTCCTACCATTTATTGAGTGTTGAACAACTCGAAAAACTCGGCAATGCCCAAGCCATTACTGAAAATGCCGAACTCGCTGAGATCCTTGTGCAATTAAATGCAGGCCAACGCGACATCATCGCGATGTTCATCGCCGAGGATACCGCCCCTACTAGTATCCCAGAGGTCTATCTGAAACTACATATGCTCTCGTTACGCCTATGCAAACCGCATTCGCTCAATCTCACAGGGGCATTTGGTGTATTGCAAAATCTGGCGTGGACTAATGAAGGGGCGATTGATTTAGCCGACCTTCCGGCCAGACAATTAAAAGCACGACTTAAAGGCTCAGTATTAGAGGTGATGTCGGTCGACAAATTTCCAAAAATGACCAACTATGTCGTGCCTAAGGGCGTTCGCATTGCCCATACTGCTCGCGTTAGGTTAGGCGCTTACTTAGGTGAAGGCACTACAATCATGCACGAAGGCTTCGTCAACTTTAATGCGGGCACAGAAGGCCCAGCAATGATCGAAGGCCGCATTGCCGCTGGCGTAATGATTGGTGCAGGCAGCGATCTAGGCGGTGGGTGCAGCACGATGGGCACTCTGTCTGGCGGCGGCACTGAAGTCATCTCTGTCGGCAAAGATTGTTTGATTGGTGCTAACGCTGGTCTTGGGTTCCCACTAGGAGATCGCTGCACTATCGAGGCTGGTTTGTATGTCACCGCTGGCACCAAAGTGCTTCTGTTAGACAGCAGCAATAATGTTGTTGAAACTCTAAAGGCGCGTGAGCTTGCTGGAAAATCGGATCTATTGTTCCGTCGTAACTCTATGACCGGGGCCGTTGAGTGCAAGGCAAATAAAACCGCTATCGCCTTGAACGAAGAACTTCACTCCCATAATTAATCGCGCTTAGCGCATGAGTACAGCTATATGACTTCTACCCTCTCTTTGTGCAGTGCATTGATCGAAAAGGCGTCTGTGACGCCCGATGATGCCGGCTGCAACCAATTATTGATCGATCGCTTAGAAGCACTCGGTTTCAAAATTGAATCGATGCCCTTTGGCGATGTAAATAATTTTTGGGCGCGCCTAGGAGACAAGGCCCCGGTATTTGCGTTTGCAGGCCATACTGACGTCGTCCCGACAGGCCCTGTCGAAGACTGGACCTTTGCGCCATTCACCCCCACAGTGCGTGACGGAGTGCTCTACGGCCGTGGCACTGCGGATATGAAAGGCAGTATTGCCGCGATGGTCACCGCAGTCGAACGCTTTGTTGCACAGAACAAAACCTTCGAGGGTTCGATAGCATTTCTGATCACCAGTGATGAAGAAGGCAGTGCGATCAACGGCACGCGTAAAGTGATTGATGTCCTTGAGCAACGCGAGGAAAAAATCGATTACTGTATCGTTGGCGAACCGTCCAGCACGCAAAAGTTAGGAGATGTCATCAAGATTGGTCGACGCGGTTCTCTGCATGGCTTTTTAACCGTGCACGGCGTGCAAGGGCATGTTGCCTACCCTCACCTTGCTAGTAACCCGATAGACAAAGCGATGTTGCCATTGCACGACCTAGCCAATGAGGTCTGGGATGAAGGCAATGAAGCCTTCCCGCCTACCAGTTTTCAGATCTCGAATATTCACGCAGGGACAGGCACCGACAATGTTATTCCTGGCAATCTAGAGGTGAAATTCAATTTTCGTTTCTCGACAGAATTAACAGAGGCAGATATTCGCGAACGCACCCAAGCCATTCTTGACAGTCATGACTTTGAATACACTCTTGAGTGGCAATTGTCTGGAAACCCGTTTTTGACGGCCAAGGGCAGCCTTATCGATACCGTCAGTGCGAGCATAAAACATGTTAACGGTGTTGAGACTGAATGCTCTACTACTGGTGGCACTTCCGATGGCCGTTTCATTGCACCAACTGGCGCACAATTGCTAGAGCTTGGGCCTTGCAACGCTACCATTCACAAAGTCAATGAAAACGTCAAAGTCAGCGACTTGGATGAGTTGTCAGTTATCTACGAAGAAGTGTTGAAACGTTTACTTCGACCCGCTTAGCTTAAGCGAGTTGCGATTTCGCCGCGCAAAGGTACACATCGAAACGGCTCGATTTGCCTTCTTGCGAAAACGACGGCTTGCGCGCTTCCAGAAAAGGAGCATGGCGCGGACGTTTCACGACGACACGCTTGCTGGCCACGCCAATGGCGTTGGCTAGCAGGTGCTCAGCTTGCGCTTCGCTGTGCAACAATTGCTGTAACAACGCCATATTCTTCTTCACTTTTGCACTCTTCTTGCGCTCCGGAAACATCGGATCGAGATAGACGATATCAACTGGAGTGCTCTGGTGTTGAGCCAACATCACGGCACTATCACCGTGCAATAATTGCATTCTTGTCACGGCAGCACGCACTTTCTCATCGGCACTAACGGCGCCGCGTTCAAGACCATCGCTGAGCATTGCATGCAAAATTACAGAGCGCTCGATCAAGGTCACGCTGGCCCCAGCACTGGCAAATAAAAAGGCGTCCAAGCCAAACCCTGCCGTCGCATCGAGGACATGAGAACTCTGCCCGTGTTTGACTCCAGCGGCCTTGAGCAAGGCCTCAGGCTTCACCGGACGACGCTGCCGATACTGCAAGCTTTCGTTATCAAAATCGACGCATACAGCCCCTGCGGCCCCCTCATCGGTGCTTTGCAAACTAAGGCGTCCGTCTTGATAGAACAAAATGAAATTACAGAAGTCCTTGGCAGCGGTATTAGGAGGGACAAGCGGCAAACCAGTTTGCACAATTAGCGCAGACAAGTCATTCGTGACCGCCCCGTTAGCGTCGGCAATCGCGATTGTGAATTTGCTTCGTGAATTGTCAGAGGCGTTCATGCTAAGTAGTAAACCGCAATAAGCATGACACCCATCACTACGCGATAAATTACAAAGGGTAAAAACCCTACTCGCTCTATCAATTGTAAAAAGTAATGGATGCACAAATACGACATTAGTGCAGACACCACCATGGCGTAGAGAAGATCTCCCCATTGCCCTGCTGTGCCCACCTGCCACATCTCAATTCCCTCTAACAAACCACCCGCAGCGATAATCGGGATCGCCAATAAAAAAGAAAATTTAGCGGCCGCTTGGCGAGTCAAGCCACAAAACAAGGCAGCAGTCATGGTTGCACCTGAACGTGAAGTGCCTGGAATTAGCGCCATCATTTGAAAAAAACCGATGATCAGGCTGGTCTTCAATGTGAGCTTTTTGAGATCCAATTCTTGTCTGCCAATTTGTTCTGACAGATACAATAGGGCTGCGAAAACGATCGATGTGATACCGATCACCAACATAGAACGAGAGTATTGAGCGACAAAGTCGTTAAGCAGAAAACCTACCAAGCCGGCGGGAATTGTGGCCAAAATTACAAACCATGCCAGACGTGAATCACTGCTATGTTCTTGTTTTAAACAGGATCGCAGCCATGCCCTAAACAATGTAGCGATGTCTTTACGAAAATACAGCAAGACCGCTAGAAGACTACCGACATGCACGGCGACATCGAAAATCAGCCCCTGGTCTGGCCAACCTAAAAGCTCTTTTGGTAATAGAATATGACCGGAGCTAGAAATTGGCAGAAACTCAGTGAATCCCTGCAACAGGGCTAGAAATGTTGTCCTGAATAATCCCAAGTCCATAGGCGTTAATAGTCCATTTGTTCTTTCAAATAAACGGGAAGCGCGAACTCAGGAGCGAGGGCAGCCCCAGTACCGAAACGGGTTTGAGCCAGTTGGCTTAGGCTAATCGCGTCGGCATCACAATTCACAATCTGCTGAGTACACTTGCCAGCGATCTTATCTAACAATGGGTTTTGCTGCCACCCATCACCCACTGCGCAGCAATTGCCCTGCAGTATTTCTTCAGCAATTGTAATCTGTGCGGGTGCACAAACTTGCTCTTTGCCAAGCAAACACATATCAACAGCACTGCACTGATAGATCGCAAAATACACTTCATCCTCGCGCGCCTGCATAGCGACAAGAAAGTATTGCGCAGCCACTTGTTGCCGAGCTTTTTGCGCCATTACCGCAAGTGTGGACAAAGCTAGTACTGGTAAAGTGGCCCCAAACGCCAAACCTTGCGCCACTCCCGCCCCGATTCGTAAGCCAGTGAACGATCCAGGCCCATTAACGAAGGCAATGGCGTCTAACGCCTTCAGCGTTTGGGAGTTTTCGTGCAAAATTTGCTCAATCATCGGCAGCAGACGTTTAGCGTGTTGACGCACCTGCGTGCAAACGGCACTTTTGATCTCACCATCACGGTTTAGGGCGACAGAGCACTGATTATTCGAGGTATCGATAGCAAGTATATTGGGCATGGCAGGATTATACGGAAAGGAAATAAAAAATCCCCCAGAGATTACAGCTCTGAGGGATTTTTATGATCAGCGTATTAGCACTGATAAACTAGCTTAGCTGCTTACTTCGCCGCTTTTTTGGCGCGTGGAGCTCGCTTTTTAGCAGGGGCTTTCTTGGCCGCAGCTTTCTTAGCTGGTGCTTTTTTAGCAGCGGCTTTCTTGGCTGCTGGCTTTTTAGCTGCAGCTTTCTTTGCAGCTGGCTTCTTAGCTACTGCTTTTTTAGCAGCAGGCTTCTTCTTAGCAGTCGCCTTCTTTGCTGCGGCTAAAGCAGAAGCAGATCTAGCCAAAGCAGTGAAAGCA
>CAJXSF010000046.1 GCA_913061515.1 uncultured Gammaproteobacteria bacterium
CGGCAGCGTCAGATGTGTATAAGAGACAGCTTTTAACGCTCGCGCACAACTAAGACCCGCCACCCCCGCCCCTACGATAAACACGTGCTCTGGTGGTTTGCTTGTGAGTCTCATCGACATTGTCCTCTTGTGCGTCACTTTGTATGATTCTTATCACCAACCTCGTATTTTCAAGGTCTTTGCAATGTGCGGCCGCTTTAATGTCATCGACTCACCCCAAGTGCGACTCCTTGTAGATGCGCTTAATATTGATATAGGTTCTTTGCGCTTCAGTGCCGATATCGCTCCCGGCGCGCTGATCTCCATCGTCAAAGAAAGCCCGCAGGGGCGCCGCTTGCATGATGCCCTTTGGTGGCTAATGCTCGATTCAAGTACTCTGACCCCAAATTATCGGTACGCTAGTTTTAATAGTCGTTGGGACAAATTGGATATCCCTCGCTCTTTGGCCTATAAGCCCTATCGTGAAAGTCGTTGCATTATTCCCGCCTCCGCCTTTATCGAAGGTTTGGGGGACCGCAAGACCTATCACAAAATCGAATTGCTAGATCAAGCTATCGCGTTTGGCGGTCTTTGCAAACACTACATCAACGAAGCGACTGGGGAATCGCGACTAGGGGCCAGCATCATAACCTTAGGGGGCTTGCCGCAATGGCAGCACATCCACCCAAAATCCATGCCCTTAATGCTGCCTATTGATAACAAGCCACTAATAGATGCCTGGCTCGACCCAACTTGCAAAGATATCACTCAATTTCAAAGCCTGCTTGTCCCACAAATTACAGTGCCTCAACGCATTACCCGGATTGGCCGACCAAGCAAATGGGACCCTCAGGAAGACGCCTACACCATCGCATGACCGGACAATGATCCATATCAAGTTCAGCGGGCCTATTCAGCTCAACTTTCAGCCCCGTAGCTGCTATATTGAGTGCACTCGAACTAGCAGCAAAATAAGAACGTTCATAATCTAGCTCAAATATCGCTGCCAGCGCGTTGCTGAGAACAGTCAAACGCGCCAATAGCGATCGAAAGGAGACCTTAGTCAATGCGTAAATCTCGTAACATTCTTAGCACCACTATCGCCCTGCTCATGTTGCAAAGTCCGGCATGGGCGCAAACCGATGAGCAAGCCTTGGCCATCATAGTTCCTGGCGGCGGTAGCTACTCACGCACCATTTCAACGAATTCAGAAGCCGCACAACAGTTCTTTGATCAAGGCCTACGCATGGCTTGGAGCTTTTACTTTCCCGAGTCGATTGCTTCCTATCAAGAAGCCTCTCGTTTAGACCCAGATAGCCCGATGCCTTACTTTGGCCTAGCCCACGCTGCCGGCCCAAACCCGAATAGCCGTTATCAGAACCTGCCTGATGACCCTCAAGGCACCGGCCTTGCCGCTATTCGCCAAGCCATGGCTCTGGCTAATAATGGTACGCCCAAAGAGCGCGATATGATCAATGCGCTTTTCGTTCTTTATAACCAAGACGGCATACCGGACTCAAAACAACGCGATGCAGCGTTTGTTGACGCGATGCGCAGCCTTAAAGACAAATACCCGAATGATCCAGATATTCATACGATATTCGCAGAGGCGTATATGAATACAACACGTTGGGATTATTGGGAAGCTGATGGCAGTGCCAAGCCCGGGACTGCAGAAGCCCAAGAAGCACTCGAAACAGCCATGCGTCTTGAGCATGACCACCCCGGTGCGAACCACCTGTATATCCATCTAATGGAAGGCTCTTCACAGCCAGAACTCGCCATGCCCGCTGCACAAAAACTGGAAAGCATCGTACCAATCTCTGGGCATATGGTGCACATGCCTGGCCACATCTACCTACGGGTAGGCGAATACGAAAAGGCCATCGACATCAACGAACGCTCACAGATCGTTGACCAGCAGTTCTCCGAAATTTGGGGACAAACGAATTTCCCGAACATCGGCACCTACGGTCTCTCACACAAATCTCATGCGCCACATGCGCTCGATTTCGTGCGTTATGCCAATATGCTGCAAGGCAATTATGCAAACTCGCTGGCTGCGGCAGATGAAGGTGCAGCAAGTGTTGGCGTGGCAGTAGAGGCAGTAAATCGCGGCCAGAAACGTGTTGTGCACTCCTGGATTGTCGACAAAGTTTTTGGCAAATGGGACAAAATATTAGCCAGCGAGCAAAGTCATGCTGGCACTCCTTATCTTGATGGCATGTGGAGCTATGTCACTGGAAGCGCTCAAGTGGCCACTGGCGACCTTACTGCCGCTGACGCCGCACTGAGCAATATCCGTATGCAAGCCGAAGACCCAGGCGCCGACTCAACCGGAGTCGGCCCAACACCAGCCTCGCATATCTTAAGATTGGCAGCCTTTGCGCTTGACGGAGAAATCAAAGAGGCCCGCGGCGATTTAGATGGTGCGATTGAAGCTTATACAAGAGCCGTTGAGCTTCAGGACGCATCAAACTACACAGAGCCACCGGATTGGTCGCAATCAATGCGCCTTTATCTCGGCGCAGTCTTGCTCGACGCAGGGCGTCCTGCGGACGCAGAAGCGGTTTACCGTAAAGACATGGAGTGGAACCAACAAAGTGGTTGGGCAACCTTTGGGCTTGCACAGGCGCTAGAGGCACAAGGCAAACAGCAAGAGGCCATTATTGCCAAACGTCAGTTTGATTCATTCTGGCGCAATGCTGATGTCAGCTTGACTCGCTCACGCCTATAAGCAAAAAGGAAACTCACATGTTGCGCCATGCACTTCACACACGCTTGTTAGTGTTCGGCAGTCTCTTCGCGTTTTCTGTTTTCAGCTGCGCGCAAGAAACCAATGCTAAAAAGCATGAGGTCATGGCCGACGGGCATCCAATTGCCGTGTGGGAGAAGTCTGTGCCTAACCCTAAAGGGCATATACTTCTTCATCACGGTAGAACCTGGAGCTCCATTCCGGATTTTGATTTACAAGTTCCCGGCGAGAACTTATCGCTTATGGACGGCTTCAATAAGATGGGCTATAGCGCTTGGGCCATGGATGCCCGTGGCTACGGCGGCACCCCACGCGACAACACCCAATGGAATTCACCTCAGCGCGCAGCCCAAGATATGGCCACCGTATTATCTTGGCTTGTCCGCCGAAACCAAGCAGCGACAAATGTGTGGGGCTGGTCCTATGGTTCGATGGTGGCGCAACTGACTGCCCAGCTATACCCTGAAAATATACGTAGCGTCACTTTGTTTGGCTACCCGACAGATCCAGATCTAGAGGTGCCGGTTGCCTCATCTAGCCCTACACTAGAGAAACGCGTGAATACGCGGGCGGCCGCCGCATCAGATTTCATCGTACCCGGATCGATCAGCGCAAAAGCAATAGAAGTTTATGTCGATGCAGCTCTTGCTGCAGACCCTATTCGCGCCGACTGGCATCAGCTGCATCAATGGAATGCACTAGACGGCGAAGCCCTTAAGTTGCCTACGCTTTTATTGCAAGCCGAATTCGATCCGCTGGCTGACACAGACGCCCATGCGCGATTTTTCAGCAAAATCGCAAACCCGAATAAACAATGGGTGGTATTGGCAGGAGGTGACCACGCGGCGCTACTAGAGACACCGCGTGTTCGTTTAATTGAAGCCACAATCGATTTTATCGAGTGGATCGATCGGTAGAGCTCGTTAGAAGTTGCCGCGAATTATAAACTTGAACTCCCGACCAGTAGTCGTTCGGAAGAATTCAACCTCTTTCAGCGCGCCATCTATCAAATAGCCGTCATAACGCTCACGCTGGGGTGTTGATACATCGTTCTCAAGATTGCTCGCCTCAAATCGGTACGTCAGCCCAAAGAACCCTAGCTTCTCAACGTACAAAGAAAGATTGCTTGGCACCCAGATGTTGTAGCGATTATCGATATCCCAAGCCATTCGACCATCGTTAATACGGGCATTGTATGTGATGCCATAGTTCATCTGGTACTGCGGCAAATCATGTCGATAGCTGACGCGATAACTGCCTCGGTCATAGGGTGGAAAACCGTGTTCAATCGGCACTAATGGGTCATAGTCAAACTCAGATTCTTGCACTGTTACTGAACCTGTTAACAACGCTTCCGGCAAACCTAAGAAACCAAGACGCACGCTGCCATTGAGCACCAGACCGTAAGCCGCTGCCTTGCCCACGTTGCCATTGGTCGACTGAATTTTTGTTGGCGTTGATATATCAATCTTATAGATTTTATTTTCGTATTCGTGGTGAAAGTAACGAGCATTGATTGTGCCTGCATTATTAGGCAAACGGTAATCGAGCGTTACTTCACCGCGCAAGCTTTCTTCGGGCTCAAGATCTGGATTGCCTGCTACCGTATCTTGATCCTCATCACGCTCGTTGGTTGCACGCGAGAAGTCGGCGAAACTCAATTGCGTTACCACCCGTTCCAAAGTCGTGCGTAATTGCATCGAATTACTGATGTTATAACGCAAGTCTAGCTTTGGCTTTAGATAGTCAAAATCACGGGCGTTGCGCAAATCACCTGATTGTGTGATTTCAGAAAACTCAGCGACCAATGTGGTTTCGAGTGACAGCTTAGGATTGATTTGCCAGTTGTGAATTGCAAAAGGCTCATAACGCATTTCCTCTACGGTTGAGTGAGCGTTTGGCAAAACAACTGGAGTAAGACCACCGTATGCGGGGTCACCGGCTGCACTAGTTAAAACACCCTGCATCAAGTCCGACTCTTGAGTCGTTTGAGCGGCCTCTATCCCTAGCTCAATACCCTGTCCATCCCACAATGGCATAGTGTAAGAACTGCGCACGATTCGTTCGCTATAAACACTATTCGTAGAAAGATATAGTTTTTTAGTTTCTGCTCCACCCAATGTGTTCGAAGAAAAACGTTCACGCAGAATATTCTTACTTTCTTCATTCACAATGAACAGGCCTTTGAAGCGCGCACCGCTATCAAAACCATGTTCATAGTCGCCACCAAATTCCCAGCTGTCAGTCGTAGCCGGTAAGTCTTCACGTTCATAGCTGACCACTGGCGCACCCGTACTATAATCGGTGATCGTACGATCAAGGTCGGCCGGAGGGTTTTTTTCCGTGTACAACACGTTAAAGGCAATACGATCTTTATCGGTTAGAGCATAAGAAATATTCGAATTGAACGTGTAATCGGTTTGGTCTCGATAGCGATCAAACTCTACTATATCTTTCAATGAAAAGTCGCCATTCAAACTGACTTCTTCACTTTCCAAGTGCTGGTAGTTAGGCTCAACCGAACCACTGAACAAATAGTTCAATCGCCCCGACTGACCACTCCAAGCGATTGAGCCACCAGGCTCCGTGGTGCCATCGGCATAATGGGTAGAGCTTATTTCTGTGGAAATATTAGATCGAGACTGAGCTTCTAGCAGGACGATATTAATAATTTGACCGCTATTTTGCACATCAAGGTCGCTAGAACTGCCGCGAATAATTTGAATATAGTCCACCTCGTTCGCAGCGATACGATTCAATTGCTCGCTTGCCTCATTGGACTTACCCGCTAAACGCTTGCCATCAATAAGTATCTGCGCGCTAGAACCCAGCCCCCGGTCACCACCTGAGCTAGAACTACTAGAACCAAGAATCAACTCAATGCCTGGGATTCGGTTGACCATGTCATTGACTGTCAGGGGGGGTGTACTCACTAAAATACGAGCTCGGGAAGGTTACCGTGGTATCTTCGGCGCTTTGAGCCATGGCATTTACGCTGAGCAGTGACAGGCACAACACTGACAGTGGGCCAAGGTTATTGTTTTTCATTTTGTACCTCGTTTGTAGCATTTTGTTGTTCTAAGTTTTTCAGCCCTATTATTGTCAGGCCCACCACTTTTGATAGAGTGGGATGCATGCTACAGGTCTGCTGTTTAGGATGTACCCGCCATAAATGCCATTTTGTGATTAATTATGTCAGGATGTTTCAAGATAATTGGGACAAGAGAGAAAGGAGTCAAGCATGCAATATACAAGAAATTGGCGAATACTGCACTGGGTGATAGCCCTATGCGTCTTGAGTTTGATACCTATTGGTTTACTGATCGAAGCACGCACAGAGGCGAATCTTTGGGATGACTTCACCAACCTGCTTTATAGCATTCATAAGTCATTAGGGTTTAGTGTGCTACTGCTCATGCTGGTCCGCGTCGGCTTTAAGCTCTATTACACTAGCCCCGAATACCCGAACGCTTTACCTAGAAAGCAAATTTTATTGGCAAAGAGCCTTCATCACCTGCTTTATGTGCTTTTGTTTATAGTGCCATTGTTCGGCTGGGCTGGTGTGACGGCATTTCCAGCACTGGAGATTATTCCGGGCGTACGCTTACCTGCTATGCCAGGCATCCCAAACGATGAGGCTTTAGCGGCAAGGCTATTCTCGATTCATGGAACTCTCGCGATACTTCTCGCCATCTTGGTGCTGGGGCATATAGGTGCGGGACTACACCACCTATTCATCAAAAAGGACGCTATTTTTCAACGAATGTGGTTTAAAAAATAAATGGTTTGATCCAAAGCGTAATCACTGTCGTAATGTTTAACGTTACTCAGTGTTATTTATGTGTGTTTAAGTGAGACCTTGCCCTGCTTGGTTTCACTTTTTTTTGCCTGCAAATTAGAACGTTACACGATTTTGGGATTAGCTGAGCCAGAAACAATCAGTACGATTCTGACTCAGCGAGTCCATTTAGCCATTGCAATCCCGTGTGTCTAATTGTTCTTGTGGATCGGTTTGGGAACGTTTACAGACTTTCGACTGCAACCGTATATTGCAATTTATGAGCGTGGTACGAAACTGAACTTCATGTTTGTGCGTACTGGTACCGCAACACCGTTGTCCATTACTGGCTCAAACTGCCAGCGAGAAATTGCATTCAACGCTGATTCGTCAAAATGACCAGATGAAGACTCGGCGATTGCAGGCGCTGTAACAGAACCATCAGGCGCGACCGTGAATTCCAACATTACATAACCGTCTACACCGGCCATATCAGCAAAACGAGGGTAAGCAGGAGAAACTTGCTCAACTACTTTCAATTGCTTGCTGCTCAAGTACATGCTTGGGACTTCATCAGCGCTTGCGCTTACAGCGGCAACACTAAGAGCGGCCAGAGAAAGTGAAACTGCGATTTTACGGCTTGAGAATAATGACATTTTAGACCTCGGGTATATTTCAATAATTAATTTGGGAGCAATTAGCGAGTTAAAGAAGAGGTTTCCCTCACTGCACTCTACACTCGCACACCCAAGATATTGCAATAGCCAGGCCAACTTTTAATTTCCTTATATATCAAATAGTTAACTTTTTTAGGCCCACCTAACCCCCATTAAACATTGCACCAAAAAAAAGCACCGCGTACTCAAACTGTGCAAATAAGTATCATTTTATGGGTATGTTTGTATCATTATTTGTTACCTATCAACCCAAAAAAAGATGTGCGTAACACACGCACTAGAGAAAAGTGCACTTTCTTCAAGCAATAAAAAAAGGGAGCTTTACGCTCCCTTTCCGTGATCGGGCCCCAACGGAACCTTTGTATCTACAAAGTAGTGACGATCACCCTAAGAAGGTTCTCCCTCGGGTAAACGCTCCACCAAAGTCCGCTGACACCTTATTACCACTCGACATTGGATCACCTCCTTTTTGTATATCAGTTGAAGAAGCTTGAGAGTACAGAAGAAACTCGATTGCTGTCAACGCAAAAAAACCGGAATTTTTTGGGCTTGTAGTCATAGCAAATGTGGGCGATTATGGTTGGTCTTGTCGCTATGACTTCTTCAAATTGAAATCAGCAATGACCCAAGAAATTCGCAATCTTGGCATGTTAGGAGTCGCTGGCCTACTCCTTTGTATCGCCGCTCTAGCCTCCATCGAAACATCTTACTTCGCCGCTCAGTGGTTTGCTGTTGCGCTTGCGGTATGGTTTTACGTTTGGTGGCAATGCTGGCATTTGCGAAATCTCAACAGACGTTCTATTAGCACTGTATTGTACCAAGACTTAGGCTCTGCTAACCGGATGACTCTTCTGCGTGGCTTTTTGATTGCCATGACATCTGGGTTTATCTTTCAACAAAGCTCTAATCCAATAAGCCTGTGGATCCCTGCATTTTTATATTCCGTGGCAGCCATTCTCGATCGGCTCGATGGATTTGTTGCAAGACGTACACAACGCCCTAGCCTATTAGGCGGTGCTCTAGACAATGCCTATGATGCTTTGGGCTTATTGGTTGCACCTGTTCTTGCAGTGAACTTAGGCAAAGTCCATTGGAGCTATCTTTTACTGAGCGGTGCGTTTTATGTTTTTCAGATAGGGCTGGCCTTGCGAAAAAACAAAGGGCTTGCTGTATTCGATCTCGCCCCGAGCAAACTACGCCGTACCTTAGCGGGTTTTCAAATGGGCTATGTCGCGGTAGCGCTTTGGCCACCTTTCGCAGCTGTTATAACTAGCGCCGCAGGCGTTGGGTTTATGATACCGGTTTTGCTTGGCTTTATTGTTGACTGGGGCATTGTTAGCGGGCGCATTAGTGCGCGCAAAACTGAAAGTTTGTTTAGTGTACTGACACTTAACAGTCATCGTTATTTGCAACCTGGCCTTCGAAGCGTTTTTCTCATTGCATTACTTCTATTGCTTACCCAAGAACCTATAGCAAGGCTGCCATTCGTTTTACTCTGTTCGTGCACGCTATTGATCATCCTTGGATGCGGCGCTCGGATAGCGGCAGTGGGCGTATTAATAGTGTTAGCACTGCAAGGCGAACAACAAATTATTTCACTTGCATTGATTACCGTGCTGTTTAGTAGTTGCTGGATTGCCCTTCTAGGCAGCGGCAAATTCAGTCTATGGCAAGGTGACGATATCTGGGTAGAAAGGCACGACGGAGCCGCATGAAAAAAGCCAATTTTATCACTGCGCTTTTATGGCTCCTTGCATTGGCACTCGCCGTTTGGGCATTAAGAGACATCAACTTTCAGGCGGCTTGGGAGCAAATGGCGAGATTGAGCGTTGGGCAGTACTGCCTGTGGCTCATCCTCAATATACTGGTTTGCGTAATCTCTACGCTGCGATGGCAGCTACTAATTGCCGCCCTTTCATCTTCTGTCACTTTAGGACGGCTGCTGATTATTCGACTCGCAGGACAAACAATCAGTTTTGTCACCCCCGGCCCTCAATTTGGCGGAGAACCACTGCAGATTTACTGGCTCTATAGACGCTGCGCACTCCCGCTACATAAAGCCATCAGCTCTTTAGGTTTAGACCGTTGCTTTGAGCTTTGGGTTAATTTTTCAGTCTTGCTTATTGGCGCAATATTCCTCCTATCAACACCATCCATGGCATTTGCGCAATGGGGCCAAATCGCCTTACTTTTGCTTGTCATCACCCTTGCAATGCCTGTCGCATTTTTCTATGTCTTATATGCCCCGCAAAAACTTATCAACAATATCCGGGGCATTGCGAGCCGTTGGCTGAAACACCCAAAACTAATAGCCGACACCGACTCTTGGCAACAATTGGAATGGGATCTTACGAACCTGTTCTCGCAACACCGTGGCACTCTTGTAAAAGCCTTAGTCGTTTCAATTTTAGTGTGGGGATTAATTTTAGCCGAACTGTATTTTCTACTGCACTTGCTAGGCGTGGGGGTTTCGGCTCAACAATTCGTTCTGATTGCTGTCGCCATTCGTCTGGCGATGCTTCTACCATTACCCGGTGGCATCGGTACGATTGAAGCCGCGCTTCTTTGGTGCTTCCAAATGCTCGACCTTCCTATCGGCGAAGCCTTTGCATTGATCGCACTCATGCGGCTACGTGATATCGCTATTTTGCTCGCTGGTTTTGTCAGCCTCAGAGCCGTGAAGTCGCTTTCACCCTAATTAACCTTCAATCTGGCACAGGCGCTGCAGATAGGGCACTATTAAGAAAAAACCAAGGAGCCAGTACCGTGCAGTTAATTTGGAAATCACTCTGCCTTTGTCTTGCCTTCACAATCTCTGCTTCCGGGTTTGCCGAAAGAGATTTAGAGATCGCATTGGAAGACCCCGCAGTCCAAGCAGGGCTAGCACAGATCGACGCTACCGAAATACTGTCGGCGCAGCAGCTTGTTCAGATCGGCGGGATCATTTCTCCTTCAGGCCAAGAACACGAACGAGCCACCGCTGTTGCCGCATTAATGCGCGAAATAGGCTTGCAAGATGTGCAAATATCTTCAGCCCCAAATGTGACTGGCCGAATCCCTGGGCGATCTGGTAAAGCATTAGTTTTTGTTGCCACACTCGATGACCTTAGCACTGTCGCTGAACATCAACGCGCTGCGGGAACACCACCACGCATAGAAGGAGAGCGCGTCGTAGGCCCTGGCACTAACACCTCGCTCACAACCGTCGCTCTTATTTCCGCCGCGCGCGCGTTAATCGAACTAGGCTTCGAACCAGAACATGACATCGTCTTCAGCGCCGTTGCAGAAGAAGAAACAGGACTACGCGGCATGCGTGCATTGTACGCAGAGTATAAAGATCGCGCCTTCGCCTTCGTCGATGTCTTGGGAGAGGGCAGCAGTTTAAGCTACGGCGCACTGGGTATTCATTGGTGGCGAGTCCATGCCTTTGGCCCAGCAGGCCATACTCTCAATGGCGGCTTGCCTAATGTCAATCAAGCGATCGGCCGTGCCGTTGACCGCATATTGCAGATCGACGATCCACAACGCTTCGACGATCGCCGCACACGCTTGAATGTCGCAGTCCTCAATAGTGGTGCTGTGTTCAATCACAAACCAGAAACCGGCTGGTTCTCGCTAGATATTCGCTCATTGGACCCCGAACACATCGATAATATGGAGAGAAAAACTCGGGACATTCTCGACACTGTCACATCCGAACTGGGCATACGCTTTGAAATGGAAGAGGTCTCGAAAACACCACCGGGCCAAATCGAAGGCGCACGAGAAAGCAGCTTAGTCGAAAACTCCATTGCGATTTCAGACTATCTAGGGACTTCGCCAAGCTTGTCCAATGCAGGCTCTGCCAATTTAAACGTGGCAATTGCCGGTGGCACCCTGTCTATCGCTATTTCAAGCGAACGCGGCGGCCAGCGCGGCTTCGCAGACGAATGGGCTGACATCCCCGTACTACAACGCACTGCTAAACATGTGTTTTTGACTGCCATCACACAGGCTAATGCAAAATAAATTAACGGAGATCGACTATGCGACAACTAATAGCAATAGGGCTAACTTCCCTCCTAGCGGCTTGCTCGGGCGAGAGCATCGAAGCTCCCACGCCAGAGACATTCGACGTGTTATTACATGGCGGTCAGCTCTACAACGGCGATGATGCACTCCCTATTATCGGCGACGTTGGCATTCGCGATGATCGTATCGTAGCCTTAGGAGGCGACTTAAGTGCGCATCCGGCGACACTCACTCTCGACGTGACAGGCCTAGCAGTCACGCCAGGGTTTATCGATATTCATAGCCACGCAGTGCGCAACCGCTTGGACGACGATATGTTTCGTTGGCCCGATGCAGAGAACTTGATTCGACAAGGTGTGACTACTGTAATCGGTGGACCAGACGGAGACTCCCCGCTACCAATTGCAGACACTTTTGCAGCGATTGAAGCAAACCCCGCGGCGGTGAACTTTGGCACTTTCGTGGGTCACGGATCAATTCGCGGCTTAGTGGTCGGCGAACAGGACCGGCCTGCCACAGAAGAAGAAATGCAAGGCATGCGCGACCAAGTGACTCTCGCAATGGAGTCAGGTGCCTTTGGTCTTTCTTCGGGCTTGATTTACGCACCTGGCAGATTTGGTGATACCGAAGAGGTCATCGAACTCGCAAAAATTGCTGCCCCATATGGCGGCATCTATATCAGCCACATGCGCGAAGAAGGGCTCGAAGTGTTGGCGAGCGTTGCCGAAACTATTCGCATTGGAGAGGAAGGTGGGCTGCCCACGCAAATCACCCACCACAAAATCGTCGGAGCTCCGATGTGGGGAAGTTCAGTTGAAACCTTAGGCATGGTCGATGCAGCCATTGCGCGCGGCGTGGATGTCTCTATCGATCAATACCCCTACACAGCTTCAGCCACAAGCTTAACAATTTTATTCCCAGGCTGGAGCCTTGACGGCGGCCATGAAGCCACAGTGGCAAGAATCGAGGACTCTGTTCAGCGCGAGCGCTTGCAAGCTGACATCGTTCACAATATTGAAGTCGATCGCGGCGGCAACGACCCTGCGAATGTGGTCATCGCAGTATGCCCCCATGACGCCACGTTAAATGGTTTGAATTTAAGTGAGATCCTGCGCTTACGCGAGATCAACGTCACCAAGGAAAATGCGGCAGACCTCCTAATGGAGTTAGTGGCTGCCGGGAATTGTGATGCGGTATTCCACGCTATTGATGAGGACGATGTGCGCAATATTATGCGCCACCCTCGAACAATGATTTCATCGGATGGCGGCATCATGGGGCCAACCGATCGCATGCCACACCCTCGAAATTACGGCACATTCGCACGCTTAATTGGACACTATGCACGCGACGAAGGTGTGGTTCCTCAACACACAGCCATTCATAAAGTTAGCCTGTTGCCTGCGCAGCGTATTGGCCTTTCTGACCGAGGACGCTTAGCAGTCGGTGCGGTTGCCGACATTGCCGTACTCGATTTAGACGAGGTAATAGACACCGCCACTTTCGATGACCCGCATCAGTACGCCAAAGGGGCACATCATGTTTTCGTTGGCGGAACAGCTGTGCTTTTACATGAGGAGATCACAGGGGAGCGCCCTGGCGTCATCTTAAAAGCAACGGACTATAACTGATTATTAGGCGATTATCTCTTTTCGATAAGCAGCCCAACAAGTATCGTTTTCCCACAGCTTTACGTTTAGAAAACCGCTACCAGGAAAGGCAATGAGCGAGAGCATTTTGTCGCAGATGATGCGACTAAAATGCTCAATGCTTGGATTTAAGCCTGCAAACTCTGGCTTATCATTGAGCAAAGAATCCCGATAATAGTCGACAATTTCTGTCATCGCTGCTTCTATCTCAACGATATCAACTAAGTACCCATGCTGATCCAATTGCGCCGCTTCAATGCTAATTTCTACGACATAATGATGTGCATGGGGGAAATTTTCGCTTCCCCAATCACCGCCAACCAAAAAATGATTGGCAATAAATTCACGTGTTACAGCAACCGTATACATGCAGTTTCCTTTTGTACTATTGATAGTAATCATACACAAAGACAGCCTGAACAATTTTTTCAGGGGTCTCATCTAATTGTTTATAGAGTTGCTCTGCCTCAAGCAATGGCACTTGCTGGGTTATCAATCGGCTTGGTCTAATAGACTCTAGCATTTGCCATGCCACAGAAAATCGTCGCTCTTTCGTCCAGCGCCCACTTAAGCCAGGAGCGATACTGCTCACTTGGCTAGTGGTGATACTAATACGATTACGATGCGCTTTTCCGCCAAGATCAATGGCCGCAGTTTTTTTACCGTACCAACTGCCGATGATGATGCGACTATCGAATCCGGCTAAGGTGATTGCACTATTCAATGCCTCGGGCACGCCGCTGACCTCATAGATCAAATCGGCTTCTTGTTCGTTCAGTCGTGAAGAAGCGCAAGTGCTCGTTGCACCTAAAGACTGCGCAAGTTCTCGGCGCTGCGCTATTCCCTCAACTGCCAACAACTCTTGCAAAGGAAAGCGCGCCAGCACTCCCGTTAGAAGCAAGCCGACAATGCCCTGCCCTAGCACCGCCACACGCTCGCCAACGCCGGGACGGCCGTCCTGCACCAAATTGATCGCTGTTTCCATATTCGCTAGAAATACTGCGTCTTCGGGCTCAACTGTAGCAGGCAGCTCAATCAATGCATCGCATGCACTCACAAAGTGACTGCCATGAGGAGCGAATGAGAACACCCGTTTACCTAACCAATGCGTGGCAACGCCTGTCCCTAAACTTTCTACCTCGCCAACGCAGGCATAGCCATATTGCAAAGGGTAGCTCGGTTTGCTTTGCATGCCCTCGATGCTGGCGTCGAGCCCTAATTCTTCTGGCAACTGCCCACGATAAACTAGCATCTCTGTGCCAGCACTGATCCCCGAACATAGCGTTCGAACGCGCACACTTCCGGCAGGAATCGCACTGTGTTCACTCTCTCGTACTTCGACTTGATAGGGCTTTGTAAACCACAACTGCCGCTGGTGTTTAGATTGGCTAGTCATTGCCGCTCCCGTAATGTAGCTCGCCCCACATAATGAGATCATCACCTAAGGATTGTGTATGAATAGGACGGATTCGAGGCAGCTCGGCTTTATGGCTTAAGCCAAGATTGTCGATAGCTTTGTAGCCCCCTACCAGTCTGGGCGCAACAGTGAGCACTATCGCATCGGCAAGGCCTGCTTTGATAAAAGCATTGATCACTTTTGCCCCACCTTCCACCATCACGCTGCGCACCCCTTTTTGCCACAATATGGCAAGCACTTGCTCTAGGTCTAGCTCATTTTCAGCGCTACTGGCAACGCGAATCAATTCAATGTCTTGCCGAGAAATCTCTGGTTGGTCCACGCTTGTCACAACCCAACACTTCTGCCCTTGTCGCTGGCAAAGACGAGCATTCTCTGGAATGCGCACCGCGCTGTCTAACACTATGGCTTGTGGGCTAACCCCTTCGCATTCGCGCACTGTAAGCTGAGGGTTATCTGCTAATACCGTCCCAATACCCACCAGAATTCCGTCATGCAGGCTGCGCAGCAAGTGAGTAAGGCGCATAGAAGCGTCACCGCTCAAGGCCAATGCCTCACCCGGACGAATTGTGATACTGCCATCCCAGCTTTGGGCATAGCACAAAGTCACTTGAGGTTTTTGGAGTGCCACCAATGACTGGCGGTGCTGCGTTAACCATCGCTCTATCTTGTCGCTTACTGTCTTAGGCATATGCGCGAATGGTATGTCGCGCACAAGGTTTAGGCAAGGTAAGGCGTATTTACTTTTTCCCCGCTACCGCTAGGCATCGCGGCAAAGACAGGGGACAATGGCTATCCACAGATGTGAGGCCTTAGCGTGCAGACAGAACTCTTTTTTGCAATCCCAGGTAACTTAGAAAATCGTACTGGTGGTTACGCCTATGATCGCCGAATATTTCAGGAGCTCACGGCGCTTGGCCTGCACTGCACCGTGATCGAGCTAGATAGCAGCTTTCCATTCCCAAGTGCGGCTGCACTGGCTGAAGCCGAGCACAAATTCTCAGCACTTCCCGTTGACAGTATTGTTATAGTCGATGGACTTGCCTTTGGCGCCCTACCAGAGAGCGCCCGCAGACATTGCCAGCGCCTAAGACTCATCGCGCTTTGTCATCACCCGCTCGCTCTAGAGACCGGCTTGAGCGACGAGCAAGCCAATGCCTTGCGCCTTTCAGAAAAAATCTCGCTCGATTGCGCCCGCGCCATTATCGTCACTAGCCCAGCTACGGCCCAGACACTGAAAACCCAGTTCGCCATCGACAGCGCAAAAATAACCATTGCCGTGCCTGGCACCGATCGCGTGGATTTTGCAAAGTGTGAAGGAGCCGTTCCCGTTCTTCTCACTGTCGCCACACTCACAAAGCGCAAAGGGCACGATGTGTTGATTGACGCATTGCAGGGCCTGAGTCACCTGCCTTGGACTGCTCGCTTTGCCGGCGGCGCTCATTATGACCCAGCGTGGGCAAAGTACTTGCAGAATAAAGTGTGCGGCGCAGGCCTTGCCGATAGAATTGAGTTTCTTGGTGCACTTGACGATCTTAGCGCTGAATATCAGCAAGCCGACCTCTTTGTATTGCCATCACGTTATGAAGGCTATGGCATGGTCTATGCTGAGGCAATCGCGCACGGCCTGCCTGTGGTTGCGACACAATGTGGAGCCGCCACCACACTCATCCCGCACACTGCAGGTCGAATAATTCCAGTGGCAGATCACGATGCTTTAACCCAGGCACTGCGCGAACTCTTATCCGATTCGACCCTACGAGCCCAATTGCAAAAGGGAGCCCAACAGGCAGCCGGGCAATTACCTCAGTGGCAGCATAGCGCCCAGATCATCCAACAATTAATTTTTAAGATTGCTCAATGAGCACGAGGTTACCCCCATGAGCGGATTCTCAATTACTTGGTTAGACTTACGCGAAGACGCCGACCAACGTGCGCGCGATGGCGCACTTGCAAACAAAGCCATCGCAGCACTAGCGCAAACGCACGCCCCACAAGCACCCAAATTAGCGGTCGATCTTGGTGCCGGCACGGGCTCCACCCTGCGGGCGCTGCAGAAACTTGGCGCCAATGACGTGGTCTGGCGTCTAGTTGATCACGACGGCGCACTGCTCGATGAGGCATTACGCAGACACCGCAAAGAGTTTGTCATTGAAGATCATCAATGCGATCTACAGATTATCGATGAGCTGCCTTTGGCGGGTGCGCGCTTAGTCACCGCTTCGGCATTATTCGATCTATGCTCGAAAGATTTTATCCACGCGCTTTGCACAAAAATTGGCGCACAGAATACTGGCCTATATGCCGCATTGAACTACGACGGCAGCACGACTTGGCACCCCGCACATCCATTCGACGAACAAGTGCTAGCGGCGTTCAATCAAGATCAACAACGCGACAAAGGCTTAGGCCCCGCACTCGGCCCAAATGCCACTTCGGCACTCAAAGACGCATTGGAAAGTGTAGGCTACAGTGTCGAGGTGACAAGCAGCCCTTGGAAGCTAGACAGTAATGATAAGGCTTTACTACAAGAACTAATCGAAGGCATTCGTAATGCGGTAGCAGACTCGCTCGATCACCAAGCACTAGAGCAGTGGGTGCAATTCAGGCTGAATAATCTAGATGACTGCCGCTGCGTGGTAGGGCACACCGATCTATTGGCACTGCCAAACGCTCAGGGGTAAATAGGGCTTTTACGGCGAGAATGCTTGAATAAAGCGGTCGCGAACTTCATCCATACGCCACACAGGGGCATCGTTTGCGGGCAACATGCCCGGTGTCCACTGCCAATGAGCGACGGCGTCCATGACCGCGGGGTCTTTCGCGATTAGGTGCACTAACACGTCACGATTGTCTGTATTGTCGGTAACATAGGGCATCGGTTGGTGATCCCCAATGACCAGTATCACGAGATCGTCGTCACCAAAGGTTTGGGCGAATGAACTAATCGTACTTAAGACATACTCGATACATTCGCGAAACTGTTGCAAGACTCGATCGCGGCTTTGCCACACAACTTCAGCTGCGTCACCCGAGTTTGCCTCTTCGGTGAATTCGCTGCCGTCACCTATCTCGCTCCAGTCTCTTAACGTGGGCACCGGTGTCCAGGGAGCATGTGATGACACTAATGCCAACTCCGCCATGATTGGCTGACGCTGCGCTTGCGCGAGTTCGTATTTTTGGAACTGTGCAAGCGTGAATTGATCGGGCATGGTGACGTAATTATACGGAGCGCCTTGGTAATTTAACTCAGGTGCCGTATACAATTGCTCGTAACCAAAATAATCGCCCTCTGGCCAGGCTAGGCTGATCGCTGGCATCACGCCCACAGTTCGCCAGCCCGCCCTTTGGAACAAACGCACCAATGAAGGCCGCTGACTCATCATCAAGCTGTCATAGCGCACCTGACTGTCTATCCATAAACCCGATAACGCCGTGCCATGGGCCAACCAGCTAATACCCCCAACGGTAGGTGAGGTGAGAAACGCGCTACGCGACTGAAAACCCGACGCTTCTAAAGTTTTGCTACTGGCCGTCAAATAGGGCCTAAACTGATCGGAGTACTCTTGTTTATCGAGCAGCGTACGCCCGTAAGATTCAACAAATACCACCAACACATCTTTACCTTGCAGCCCAGTAAACAGCGAATCCCCTGGAACATTCGCATAGGCATCCACCTCAACCAAAATTTTAAACTCACTAAAATCTTTTATGCTCACCACAGTATTACTGACATGCATCGCCAATTGATCATAGAAATAACGAGAAGCACGCGGCCACCCCAGACTACTGGCGATTACCCAAACTACGAGCCCGGCAACCACAACGCGAGCAGACACCCTAGGGGTACTCGCAAGCACAGCCTGTAAACGACGCAATGAAAAATAAGAGGCTAACAAGATTCCTACTGCAAGAATCACTAAGGCAAAAGCGGCGGCGATGGCAGCGACAAGGCCAAAGGTAGTCGTTAAAAAGTGAAAGCCATCGGCCAACAGATAACTATCAAACACTGGATTAAACGGCCTTGAAAATACCTGAAACGCTGAAATGTCAGCGATTCGAAAAATCACGCCTGCGGCTAACACTATTGTTAAAACCGCTCGCAGAGAACGCCCCACTCGCCCAGGCACAAGCAAGGCTAGCCCGAACACAAAAAGCTCTAATGGCAAATAAAAGTAGGATTTGGAATCGAACCAATCGATGCGATATGGGAAGACAAATGCGGTGAGAACAAATGCAAATGCCGCGAGTGTAAGCAATACTTGTAACGGTTTTGACAGATCGGTATTACTAAACTCGCGGTTCATGCATCATCCAAGTTGGGAGGTCCCGTTTATAACTGCTGCTCTACTGCGCTAATTAACTGTGTAGATTCTGGGGTCACCGAGCTATCGTAGTGGGCAATGACCTCACCCGTTTTGCTCACGAGATATTTATTGAAGTTCCAAGAAGGCTCACCCTTCTCATGTAGCACTTTAAATATTGGGTGAGCATTCGCCCCTTTTACCTTCACTACAGAGGTCATAGGGAAACTGACCCCGTAATTAATAAAACAAACTTCTGCCGTCTCTTCTGCGTGATCGGACTCTTGATTGAAATCATCAGAGGGGAAGCCGACTATCATTAAGCCCTCGTCTTTATAACGTTGATAGAGCGCCTCTAAGCCTTTGAACTGAGGCGTAAAACCACAGAAGCTCGCCGTATTGACCACAAGCACGGCTTTGCCCGCGGTTAAGGCGCAAAGATCATGTTCTTGACTGCTATTAAGTTTACCAATGCTTTGGTCTAACCATTGGATACACGCGCCATCTGCAACTGCTTCATCTGCGACGCTGAACGTGGATAGTGAGGCAATGAATAAGGCAGCAATGCTTAGTCGTATCATCTGTTTCTACCTCCAATAAGGAATGAATTGATCCATGCGCCCATCATAAGGAGGTCATGCCGATAAAGGCAAGCCACTCAAGCGCTTTTCGACTGGCATCCTATCGCAATTGATTTGCAGCCTAGTCCGGCCATTCATCGCAAATGGGGCGTTTTCTCCGAGGCGCTTAAGCTTACTTGTGTATAATGCGCCGCTTGAGTTTTTGCCCCCCCTTCGGAAAGCGACGCTATGAAAGACTTAACACAAGGTTCAGTCACCCGCATTATCATCAATATGGCCACCCCAGTAGCGGCAGGCATGATCTTCCAGACTCTGTATTTACTGGTAGATTTGTACTTTGTGGCGGCCCTCGGGGACGATTCGGTCGCAGGAGTTGGGGCCGGCGGCACATTGCTCTTTATGATTATGGCACTGACGCAAATACTAGGGGTGAGCGCTGTGGCGATGATCTCACAAGCAGTTGGCCGTAAGAACCAAGAAGAGGCGAACCTCGTCTTTAATCAGTCTCTTGTGGTTGCTGCAGTCTTTGCTGTGTGCGTCTTAGTAGCCGGCTACAGTTTGGCAGAAGACTATCTACGCACGATTACCTCAGATGAAGGGTCGATGCGCGAAGGCGTCACTTTTTTGTATTGGTTTCTACCTAGCATGGCCTTGCAGTTCCCCTTAATGGCGATGGCATCCTCCTTACGGGCCACTGGTTTGGTAAAACCGGGCATGATCGTGCAGGTCCTCACCGTTATCTTAAACATGATCTTAGCCCCGATTCTAATAGCCGGTTGGGGGCCAGGGCCTGCACTCGGCGTGCTGGGCGCTGGTTTGGCGAGCTCAATTTCAGTGTTTATTGGTGTTTTGATGCTCACCTACTATTTCATCAAGCTAGAAAAAGTATGTGTCATTCAAGACTATTCTTTGGCGCCCTCGTTTCGACATTTGGAAGCGCATGTTTGCAATCGGCCTACCCGCCGGGGGTGAGATGCTTCTGCTTTTTGTGTATTTCTCTGCGGTCTATTGGCTGATTCAAGACTTCGGCGCAGAAGCGCAAGCTGGCTTCAGTATCGGTGGTCGCATTATGCAATCGATCTTCATGCCTACCATGGCGATTGCGTTCGCCCTTGGGCCTATCGCTGGGCAAAATTTTGGCGCGCGACGCTTCGATCGGGTCAGAGAAACGAGCAAGAAAGGCATTATATTAAGCAGCATTGTCATGGCAATCGTGACGATCCTGATGCAATGGAAATCCGACCTTCTCGTCGGATTCTTCACGACAGAGCTTGAGGTAATCGAAGTGGGCTCTGTATTCCTGCAATTGATCTCACTCAATTTTATTGCCCAAGGTATCGTATTTTCATGCTCTGGGATGTTCCAAGGTTTAGGCAACACTCGCCCAGCGATGCTGAGCTCGCTAATCCGAATTATCGTGTTCCTACCCTTGGCTGTGTATTTGAAATATCAACCCGGCTTTACGATCAATCAGGTATGGTATGTATCGATTCTTTCTGTCACAGCCCAAGCCGTTGTTAGCTACCTATTGATGCGCAGAGAATTCCGCTTGCGCTTAGGCAACAGCGATACGCCAAACAGCGTCAGTGCCTAAATACTTCGCGCGCCGCCCTATGGCATACTTGTAGTCTATTCGAAAACAAGCAGGCTCTAGCAAAATGAATCACGAATTTTGGCACGACAAATGGCAAAAGCAGCAAATAGGGTTTCACGAACCAAAGGCTAACCCTTTATTGCTCGCTCATCTAAAGGCATTGGATTTAGCACCTAGCAGCAAAATCTTTTTGCCTTTGTGCGGCAAGACTTTGGACATCGCTTGGTTGCTAGCGCAAGGCTTTGAGGTAGTCGGAGCCGAACTAAATAAATTAGCGGTGTGCGCCTTATTCGAAGAGATGCACATCACGCCAACGATCAGCGAGTGCGGTGCACTAACTCGTTATAGCGCCAAAGGTTTAGACATATACCTTGGCGATATTTTCGCATTGCAAGCTACCACTTTAGGCCCAGTTGCTGCCATTTACGATCGCGCCGCACTCATCGCACTACCCGAGACAATGCGCCGTGATTATAGCAAACATATTCGCAACTTAACTGGCACCGCCAAACAATTATTGATCACCGTAGAATACGATCAAAGTTTACAAGCTGGCCCACCCTTCAACGTCAGTGCCGCGGAAGTGGCGAAGCATTACGAACCCTTCTACAAACTCGACACCCTTGCCGTACAAAGCATCAAAGGCGGCCTAAAGGGCAAATGCGCGGCCAACGAACATGTCTGGTTACTCACGCCCCTCTAATTCGCAAACTCGCCGGGAGCACGTATCACGCCAGCAGCTGAACGTAGTGGCAGATTGAGCGTAGGCATTTCGATGCGATACACTTCTTTGTCACTCTTGAGGATGCCCCACAAGACAGCTTCTTCGACGGTGCGATCCCATGCGATACCCTGCCCATTCAATCCTGGAATATGTACTGTTGCCACCCAATCTAGTGTGCCACCGGTAGCGGGAATTTGCATCACGTAAATCTCAGGATAATCATGCCCTGTTAAGTAAAGAAAGCCATCAGGCCCCCAGCTGCCGCCGGAATTGCTCATCGGGCTCATCTTCGGATGCAAAGCTGCAGGAATCGCCCACTGTTCAAGTATTTGAAACTGGTCATCCATCCTGACTATTTGAGAACGACGAGTCTCGCCATAGGGATGATCTTGACCATCTTGGATCTTGTCATAGTTACCAAAGCCACCCCACCAGAAGCCATCGTGGCGGTCTAACCAAGTCATCGACCCTAATTGAATGCCGAAGCTGTGTGAAGAGACATGCTTCATCGTCTTTGTATCCCACACTTCTATGGAACTGGCCATTGGCCACAGCGGATAGTTTGAGTGTGCAGCATACAGCTTGCCGTTACGCACCATCGCGCTATCTAAATGCACTAACGGCCCAGACTCATCCGAGACCCCATCCCATTGCAGAAGCGCTTCCCCACTTTCTTTATCGTGCTTGCTAATGCGGAAGTTGTTTACCGCATAAAAATGCTCGGCATCCACAGCGACGGCTTGTCGTGCATCGAAAGTCTCAAACGTTTTAACAATCCGCCCCTCGAACACTGGCGGCAAATCTTGTGCCTGAATTTGCAAACTAGCCACACTAATTAGCAGTGCGCTAATGTAGACAAAGGTGTTGGTATTCATCATACACTCCCAAAGAAAACGGTGAGCTTGTGACTCACCGTTTGACGTTCTCTAAACTTTCTACCTTAGAAACCGTAACTTACACCCATATAATAAGTGCTGCCTACCCACTCATACTCGGTATTCCAATTACTACGTCCACCTTGGAATTCAGAAGTCGGCTCGTCATTGAGATTCACGCCTTCGACAAAGAACTTTAGCCGATCGTTGAAGCTATAACTCAAACGCGCATCCCATCGACCAAATTCCCCTTGGTCTAATACCAAATCGGGGTTTGCGTTTAAGTCAGTCAAGAAGCTGTCGTTGTAAGTGTAACTCACTGACGCATCAAGGCGATCATTCTGATAAAACACCGAGAAAGCATAGCTGCTCTCGGGTTGCCCCACGAGAGGTCTATTTCCTGTGGGCAACTTTGTCTCACCATCTAGACGCGACAAAGACGCTGATATACCCAAGCCATCGAACGGTCCCGGCAAGAAATCGAGCTGGGTTTGCCCCATCAATTCGACTCCTTTCAAGCTTGCCTCACTTGCGTTTATCGTTGTCGAAAGATCAAGCCGCGAAAGTGTTGAGGTATCTATCACACCAGAAAGACCACGCGAGGCAAGTGCGGCATTCATCTCAGTTTGACTCGTCAACGAAGTCGTGCTGCCAAGCAACTCATCTGAGATATCTTTGTAGAACACACTCAAAGACAAAATGGAAAGCTGACTTGGATACCACTCGAACGACACATCGTAGTTTGTTGACTTACGAGGAGTGAGCTCAGGGTTGCCAATATTGACCGAGGCCACTGGGCCACCATCATCCGAAACAGTTGAGCGCGGAGCGATGGTCTGAAAATCAGGGCGTCCGAGCGCCCGTGTTATCCCTGCTCGCGCGACAAAATTTTCGTTCAGTCGGTAATTGGCGATCAGTGAGGGCATAAGGTTTGAATAGTCCGCACTCGCTTGCACCCTTTGCGCCACACCATTGCGCAGCACATTGCCGGAACTATTCACCTCGGTACGCTCAAAACGCACACCAGCAATTAGCTCTAGATTTGCAAAGGTTTTCGACCCCATGACATAAGCAGAGGTAATGCTTTCCTCCACCCCGTAGTCAGCTGAATTATCAGAGACGAAGTTGTCCGCTAGGTCCGCTTCGAAAGCCGCTGCGTTTGCTGGGTTTGCAAAATAGGCATTCATCCCCGCGATATCTAACCAGATATTAGGCACATCATAGCTATCGGCATCGTTATTGAATACACCGTTAGTAAAACTTGCAGATGACCCCAAGGTAAGGTCAATAGCGCCAGGATTATAGCGCCGCTGCCCCTGATCCAAAGACCGGTCTGTGTTACTATATTTCAGCCCAGTTTTTACATAGGTGCTATGGTCTAGGTCCCATTGTAAATCTACCTTAGCAATATTGGCCTCCTCTTCCATGGCACGATTGAAAAACCGTACACGACGAAGGTCAATCAAATTTGGATCCTGACGATTCGGTGTCCCTGCATTAGGGCTAATAGTCACTACGCCATCGCTGTCGTGGCTATAAGTGTTTGGCCCAAAGATCGCCCCAGAGCGAAACTCCCAATAATCGTTAGGCTCTGCCAATTCATTAGCATTGCGCTGCGCCATATAGCTTAAGGTCAACGCATCCAGCACATTCTCACCACCAATACTGAAAGATAGCAGCTCTTTCTCTACTTCTTCTAAACGCACATTGCTCAGAATGCGGTTCGGGCCTGAAACGCCAGAACTGGCGTTGCTAGGCATAACACCTGCACTCAAATTTTGCTCATAGCGATTTCGATGCTGAAACTCATCCCAAGTAGCAAGAAACGCGCGTGCGTAATAGCTTGCGTTGTCATTTGGTCGAAACTCTAAAGCGGCATTGAGATTAGTGCGTTCTCTGCCAATAATGTAATAGTTGTTCTTCACATTTACAGGCAAACCTTGCCCAGAACTTGTATCCCAATCATCTTGATAAATACCTTGCCCAACATATTCACGATCAGACCACGTGGCACCTAACAACCAACCCACGGTTGCATCAGCCAATTTTCCTGACACCATCGCGTCAATTGCACGCGGGTCTTCCCCTGCAAATGCTGCACTTTTAGGGCGTGAACTCTCGTGTCCGAGTCGAGTAGTGACATAACCATATAACTCTTCGTTGCGATCAAAAGGCATTGTGGTTTTCACATTCACTGTGCCGCCAATGCCTTGGGAATCCATGTCCGCAGTGGGTGTTTTAACCACTTGCACACCACCAAGCACACCGCCGGAGATCACATCCATCGGGGCAGCTCGACCACCGCCCTCTTGCTCAGGAGAGCCCAGTTGCACACCGTTAATCGTGACATTGTTCAGCGCTGGATTGATGCCGCGAATTTGCACGAAGCGCCCTTCGCCTTTCTCTACAAGCATCGAGACACCGGGCAGTCTATTAAGGGACTCGCCCACGTTTCGGTCTGGAAACTGTCCTAACTCATCGGCGCCCAACGCTTCGATTAGACGGGTATCATTTTTCTTTTGCTCGATCGCCCGTAAGCGCGAGAGGTTTGAGCCTTGAACGATAATCTCTTCGATATCGCCATTACTCTCTTGTGCGTGCAAGCTAACGCTGCTAAGCGTGGCGATCGCAAGAACGAGTGATTTTCTGATAAAATTGTTTGCAACTGCCAGGTGAGTATTCAACATATAAAAATCTCTTGATTAGTAGTCAAAGTGTTATTGCCCCTTGTAATTTGCAGGCTTGTTGGGGAGGCAAGTGTGATAAAAGTTTTTGACAGCGCCGAGACAGTTATTTGAAATTAATATGACGTTTTATATTCGCAACTAGCGCATAGCCTTCAGAACGTTTACATTGATGGAATAATTGCAAGAATAACAAAGACATCTATAGTCGAGAGGGATGAAGGACGTGAACGAGCTATTTACCAGAATCAATGAATTCTTTGCGTTCATTCAACCCATTGCCGATGCCGCCTGGAGTTTCCCCCTACAATACTCGTGGTATACCAGTATCCCAGTGCTAGGCTTTATGTCCTTACCAGTATTGGTGCTCATGGGAATTGGTATGTATTTCACTATCCGCACTCATGGTGTTCAGAGACTCAGTTTCACCCAAGCCATTCCCATCATGCTGCGTCAACGCCGCACAGACGACGGCATTAGCTCTCTCGCATCTTTTTTACTGGGTTTAGCGATGCGCGCAGGCCCTGGCAATATAGTAGCTGTCTC
>CAJXSF010000047.1 GCA_913061515.1 uncultured Gammaproteobacteria bacterium
ACGAGATGTAGAGAGGTCTCGTGGGCTCGGAGATGTGTATAAGAGACAGACAATTGGCTGGCGATCAAACCAACGCTCCATGGTTAGATGCCCTGCGTTTTCAAGGCAGTGAGCAGTGGCTTGAGGCGAACTGGCCTGGTCGTCGCACAGAGCTGTGGAAATATACGCCCCTACAAGCATTACAGCGCGGCGGTTTCACAGCTTGGGCGAGCGCACAAAGCCATACCTTAAATGACAATGCTGCGCTGAAATTGGAGGCGGTACGTTTAGTATTTGTGAATGGTCAATTCGATGCCCAGGCGTCAAGCGGGGTAGATGCATCGGTAGTGCGTTTTAGCGATGCTAATGCGCAGCAGCAAACGCTCATCGCCGAACACCTCGGAAAAGTTGTCGACACAAAACGTCATTTGTTTGCCTCTTTAAGCAATGCCTGGGTGCAAGATGGCGTGTTAGTTCATGTGCCCAAAAATACTCAGCTCGACTTGCCGGTTTATGTGTTGCATGTATCAACGCCAGAGGCTGAGCCTGCAATCGCAAACGCGCGTGTGTTAGTCGTTGTAGAAGAGGGGGCACAAGCTGAGTTAATCGAACATTTTATATCTGATGACCAAGTGCAGAACGGTTTCGTCAATAGCCTGACGGAAATCAGCGTTGCCGCCAATGCACGATTCGATCACTACCGTATTAATCTTGAAGAAGAACACATCATCCATATCGGTGGTGTGCATATTCAGTTGCAACGCGATGCGCAGTACCACGGTTTTACCTTAGCCGAGGGTAGCAAACTCAAACGCATCGATTATCAGGTGACGCACCAAGGCCAAGGCGCTCACGCCAACCTCAATGGCGTCTATCTACCACGCAACGAACAACTACTCGATTATCACACCAATGTGGAACACGTGGCCGCCCATTGCACCACGAGCGAAGTGTTCCGCGGCATCATTGCCGACAAAGCGAAAGCCGTTTTCAATGGCCGCATTCATATTCATCAAGATGCACAAAAGACATTGGCTGAACTGAGCAATAAAAACTTGCTGACCTCCGATACTGCCGAGGTCGATACCAAGCCAGAGCTTGAGATCTATGCCGATGATGTGAAGTGTGCGCATGGCGCGACTGTGAGTCAGCTGGACCCAACGTCGATGTTCTATTTGCAAAGCCGTGGTCTCACCAAGACACAGGCACGCACTATGCTCAGTTTCGGTTTCATCAACGAGCTTTTGCAAGACTTGCCACAGGCGGCAGTGCGTGAACACCTGCACGAGCATTTGGCACAGCTGTTTGCCAAAGAGCATTTTGTGTCATGAGCATAGAAGCCTTCGATGTAGAAAAGGTTCGTAAAGATTTTCCGATCCTGCAGCAAACAGTAAATGGTGCACCACTAGTCTATTTGGACAATGCGGCTACCACGCAAAAACCCAATGCGGTAATTGATGCAATCAGCCATTACTACCGACACGACAATAGCAATGTGCATCGTGGCGCTCATACGCTAGCAGATCGCGCAACGGCTGCCTTCGAAGGCGCTAGGCAGAAAGTTGCGAGCTTTATTAATGCGCAAACTACAGATCAGGTAATTTGGACCCGTGGCACTACCGAGGCAATCAATTTGGTTGCCGCCAGTTGGGGGCGGCAACAGCTCAAGCAAGGCGATCGTATTCTTGTGTCGGCGATGGAGCATCACTCCAATATTGTGCCTTGGCAGATGGTCGCGCAAGCATGTGGTGCGACAGTTGAGGCGATTCCCGTTGATAGTTCCGGGACAATCGACCTTAAGGCGTATACCGAACTTTTAGATGAACACGTGCGTCTGGTCGCTGTTGGGCATGTTTCCAATGCTTTAGGCAGCGTGAACCCAGTGATCGAGATAACACGCCTGGCCCATGAAGCTGGAGCATTAGTCTTGGTTGATGGCGCGCAAGCGGTTGGGCACTGGCCCGTTGATGTTCAGTCACTGGGTTGCGATTTCTATGTATTCTCGGCGCATAAACTTTTCGGGCCTACGGGTGTCGGAGTATTGTATGGCAAGAGAGACTTGCTAGAGGCCATGCCTCCCTACCAAGGGGGCGGTGAGATGATTGAATCGGTCAGTTTTAAAGGCACTACGTACAATAAATTGCCTTATAAATTCGAAGCAGGCACGCCAGATATTGCTGGCGTAATCGGCCTAGGTGCAGCGGTAGACTATCTCAATGCGATGGATAGAGCAGGAGCCGCAAGACACGAACAAGCCTTGCTGGAATACGCACAGAAAAAAGCGCAAGGTGTGTCAGGTTTGCGAGTAATTGGTACAGCAAGCCATAAGGCAAGTGTGTTGAGCTTTGTGTTAGATGGCGTCCATCCTGCCGACTTAGGCACGTTGATGGATCAGCAGGGTATCGCCGTGCGCACAGGCAATCATTGTGCTCAGCCCATCATGGATCAATACGGTATTCCTGGCACGGTGCGCGCCAGTTTTAGTTTTTATAATACTTTTGAAGAAGTCGACCGTCTTTTTGCGGCCCTTGAGAAAGCCAAACAGTTTCTCATGTAAACATTCGCAAGCGTTGTTAAGAGGATATTCAGATGAGCGTAGAGTCGTTCGACCCCGTTCACGCCAAAAAAAGTGATACTGTTAATGTGACAGAGGCAGCTATTGCACACTTTCGAGCGCAACTTGCGCTTGATAAGAATGCACAAGCCGTGCGCTTGAGCGTCAAACAAAGTGGCTGTACTGGGTTTAAATACGTAATAGATCTAGTGCCCCAGGCCCATGCCGACGATTTGCATTTGCAGCTAGAAGATGGCGTTGAGCTACTAGTGGACAAAGAGAGTGTGGCGATTGTTGAGGGCACACAAATTGATTACGTGACTGAAGGTGTAAACCGACAACTACGTTTTATTAACCCTAACGCCAAAGATCATTGCGGTTGTGGCGAAAGCTTCAACGTGAACTAATATGGAAAGACGAATGGTATTGGCGCAGGATGATTGTCCTGCGCGTCGTGTGCCTGATGGCACCCCTGTCACTATCCCGAAGAATAGTTTTGTGGCGATTACCCAAGCGTTGGGTGGCAACTACACTGTGGTGCACAACGGGCAAATGCTTCGTGTTGACGGGACGGACGCCGGAATCTTGGGCTTAGAGTCTGAGCAACTGAGTTTTCCTGAGCCAAGCAATGAGCAAATTGATGAGGCGCAAGTGTGGGAAGCCCTGGGCACAGTATTCGACCCAGAGATCCCCGTCGATCTTGTGAACCTTGGTTTGATCTACAAGGTGAGCGTTGATCAAGCAGCCAAAAAAGTGGCAATTGAAATGACACTAACTGCACCAAGTTGCGGAATGGGCCCAGTCTTGGTGGGTGATGTAGAGTATCGCGTCAAACGAGTACCGAATGTAAAGGTTGTCGATGTGCAGTTGGTTTTCGACCCAGCCTGGAACCGCGATATGATGAGCGAAGAAGCTCAACTTGAAACAGGCATGTTTTTCTAAGCTGCCCTTTACGACTATAGGCAAGATTAGCACCATGACAGCAAACCGCTTTGGCACTGAAATCACCCCAGAAGACATCATTGAAACCTTGTCGTTTTTTGATAGTTGGGAAGACCGTTATAAGTACATCATCGATCTAGGCAAAGAGTTGCCCGCGTTGGACGAGTCCAAACGCAGCGATGAGTACATTGTGCGCGGCTGTCAGAGCCAGGTGTGGTTGGTCGACCATCAAGAAGGCGATAAGCTTTATTTTGAGGCCGATAGCGATGCTTTTATCGTGAAAGGTTTATTGGGCGTGGTTCTTGCCGCCTATAATGCTAAAACTCCCGCACAAATCACTGCATTCGATATTGATGCCTATTTTGACGAACTGAATTTGTTGAAACATCTAAGTGCCACTCGCGGCAATGGATTACAGGCAATGGTACAGAAAATCCAAGGTATTGCCGCCAAAGCGCAATAAATCCGCTCATTTCACCGCAGTTCTCCCGCAGCCTACCCTAGTAGGCTTTCTCCTATGTGCTACCTTTCGATACACTTCGTTCAGTTAAGATTGAACAAACTATTACGCTTTCATGATCAACAGAGCACTAAAGAATGGAAAACAGTTTTCAGGATGACGATTCTCTCAGGTCTGAGGAGGCTAGCCAGGAGTGGAGCGACGGGCAGAGCGCTGCTCTCGACCCAACCGTGCGTTTTATCGAGCAAATGGGCATCCACGCACAAGGCGATGGGGTGCCAAGAATTGCAGGGCGTATTATGGGCTACTTCATTGTCTATGGCGGACCGGTGAGCTTTGCGCAATTAGCCCAAGAACTGCAAGTCAGCCGTGCTAGTGTGAGCACCAATGTTAGAACCCTGACTGATCTAGGAATGATCGATAAGGTTGCTCGCCCGGGCGATCGTCAAGATTATTACCAACTCGCCAATAACCCATACCTACGCATGATCGAAACCTATTTATTGCGTATGCGAGCTATGCAGGACTTACTGCAAAAAGCCGACGATACCATTCCTGCTAATATGCACTCGACTCACAGTCGCCTAGCCCAAATGCGGCATTTCTTTGAAACGGCAGTGCAAAGCAACGAACAACTCATAAAGGACCTTGAGCAATGAGACGAATCATAACGCCGTTTTTGATTGTAGGGGCCGCGGCGGCGGTCGCAACTGTACTGGTACTTAGCCGGCCTGCTCCGGAATTAAAAGCCCCGGAAGAGCGAGTCACGTTAGTCGAAGTGCAAACTGCACGCTCGCAGGACATGGTATTTACCGTGGACTCTCAAGGAACTGTGGAACCTCGAACACAAACGACACTCGTGGCCGAGGTTTCCGGTCGCGTATTGTCAGTGTCTGATAAATTTGTGGTTGGTGGTTTTTTCCGCGCCGGCGAATTGTTGCTGAGTTTAGACTCGGCAGACTACGAGGTGTCTGTGCAGCAGGCTCGTGCGAATCTGTTAACGGCACAAGCGCAGTTGGCACAAGAGCAGGCGCAAGCGGAACAGGCTGGGCGTGAATGGGATTTGTCGGGACGCTCGCGCGCCGACGCACCTCCTTTGGCACTGCGTACCCCCTTCTTAGCTGAAGCCGAGGCACGTGTCTTATTTGCTGAAGCGGATTTAGCCCGTGCAGAGCGACAGTTAGAGCGCACTAAAATTCGCGCGCCTTATGACGGTTTGATGCGTGAAAAAATGGTGGATATTGGCCAATATGTTGGGACGGGCACACAGCTTGCGCGCACTTTTGCAGTGGATTTTGCAGAAGTAAGATTGCCTTTGGCTGACCGCGATATCGCCTTTTTGAATTTGCCCCAACCTGGGGTTTTAGCGCGAACTAGTGCGCAGGATAATAAACCTGTAGGTGAAAAACCCCATGGTTCGCCAGTGCAGTTAAGCGCTGTGGTGGGCGGAAAACCGGTGCAATGGCAGGCGCGTTTAGTGCGCACCGATGGCGTGGTGGATAGCAGCTCGCGTGTGTATTACGCCATCGCACAAGTGAACGACCCCTATAATTTACGTGCCAATATGAATGAAACCGTGCTTTCGATCGGCAGCTTTGTCAATGCCACTTTGCAAGGCGTGAGTGCTCAGGGTGTCTTTGCCTTACCCCATAGCGCCGTTCGCAGTTCTAACCAAGTGATGGTGATGGATCAAGAGCAACGCTTGCGTACTCGCACAGTCAATGTCCTGCGCACCGACAAAGATTTCGTTTACATCGATGAAGGCATTCGTAATGGCGAGCAAATTATCGTCAGTCCAGTGCCAGTGCCTATCGAAGGCATGCGCGTCGCCACGGAAGAGAGTTTTGAAACTGCCTCGGTGAACGAACAATGAGCGCCTCTGGTACGACGAATGAGAAAGGCATCATTGCCTGGTTTAGCAGCAATAGTGTTGCCGCTAATTTGATGATGATGTTTATCTTGGCGGCAGGTATCGCATCAGCGATGGCCATCAAGGTACAGATATTTCCTGATTTCGAAACTAATGTGATTCAGGCCAATATGGCCTATCCCGGTGCTGCGCCTGAAGAGGTTGAGCTTGCGATCGTTGTGCCTATCGAAGAATCTTTGCAGGGGCTGAATGGCATCAGTCGCCTTAATTCAGTTGCTCGAGAAGGGGTTGGTACAGTCACGATCGAGGTGATGCAGGGTTATGATGTTTCCGAAACCCTCGATGAAATTAAAAGCCGCATCGACAGCATTTCAACATTTCCTGCGGGTGTAGAGCGCCCAACGGTACGAGAGTTGGAAGTGACCCAAGCCGTGTTGAATGTATCGATTTACGGCGATCTAGATGACCGAGCGCTAAAAATGTTTGCGAACGAGATTCGCGAGGAGATTTTAGCGCTTCCACAAGTGAGCCAAGCGAGAATTCAAGGCGACCGTAATTTCGAGATTGCCATTGAAGTGTCTGAAACCGATCTGCGTAAATATGGTTTAACTTTGGAGCAAGTGGCCAATGCTGTGCGCGCGTCCTCTATCGATCTTCCCGGTGGTGCCATTCGTACCGACACGGGGCGCATTCAACTGCGTACTAAAGAGCAGGCCTATACGGGAGCTGATTTTGCCAATATTGTGCTGCGCACCAATCGTGATGGCACGCGTTTATTGGTGAGTGATGTCGCTACCGTGATCGATGGTTTTGTCGAATCAGAAAGCTTCTCGCGTTTTGATGGCAATCGCTCGCTGAGCATTCAAGTCGAAGCCACTCGTGAACAAAATGTCTTGGATATCGAAGAAGCGGTTGCAGCCTATATTGAAGAGCGACAAGGCACTTTGCCGGATGGCATAAATGTCGACAGCTGGGGCTCGCAGGCGTTTTACCTCAAAAGTCAGCTGAATATGATGCTCGGCAATCTTGCGATGGGCGCGGCGCTAGTTTTCATCGTATTGACGACCTTCTTACGTTTGAACATTGCCTTATGGGTGATGGTGGGTATTCCTATTAGCTTTTTTGGCGCGATTTGGTTGATGCCTATCGGACCATTTCCCGTCGACATCAATATGATTAGCTTGTTTGGTTTGATTCTGGTGTTAGGGATAGTGGTGGATGACGCCATTATCACTGCCGAGAGCGTGCACTCCGAAGTCACTCAACATGGGCATAGTTTAGACAATGTGATCAAGGGCGCGCACCGGGTCGCTGTGCCGGCAACCTTTGGGGTGCTCACGACCATCGCGGCATTTGCACCGATGTTATTAGTCGGGGGGCAAGCGGCGCCTTTCTTCGAATCGATCGGTATGGTGGTTATCCTTTGCCTGCTATTCTCTTTGATCGAATCCAAACTTATTCTGCCGGCGCATCTTGCGCATACGCGGCTGAACGATGATGCCCGTAAAGCAAATTGGCTTGAGCGTTTTCAGGATGCAGTGGCTAAGCGCTTGGATTATTTCATCCATAACACCTATCGCAATTTCCTTAAGAAAACACTGCGCAATCGTTATAACACGCTGTCGGCATTTGTCGCGATGATGGTTATTGCTATTGGGTTGATCGCGGGCAACTTGGTGCGTTTTGAGTTCTTCCCGAATATTCCAAGCGACTTTATTCAAGCCGAGTTGGTGATGAATGATGGGGTGTCCTATGAAGAGCGCAATAATGCTTTGTTGAAGATAGAGAATGGCGTCTTGTCATTGAACGAAGATTTTCCTGAAGAACAGCCGATCGATCACGTGATGGTCTTTACGAATGGGGACACAGGTGGTGCGATCGTTGTGGAGCTTACCAAGCTTGGCGAGTCACGCACCGTTTCCGCCACAGAGATAGAACAACACTGGCGCGACAAAGTTGGGCATATCCCCAATACGCGCGAATTGCGTTTCTATTCGAGCACCAACGTGGGCGGCGGTGCCAAAGTGAATCTGCGTCTAACCGGCACGCGTTACGATCAACTAGAACTGGCGGCAGCAGAGTTAGAAGCGAAGCTTGCCGATTACGCTGGTGTATTTGATGTGACTAACTCCTATGCCCGTGGCAGTGAAGAGATCACCTTGACCATCAAGCCAGGAGCAGAACAACTTGGCTTAAACGCGAACAATTTGGGTAGTCAAGTGCGTCAAGCTTTCTATGGTGAAGAAGCGCAGCGAATCCTGCGTGGCCGCGACGAGATAAAAGTGATGGTGCGATACCCAGAGTCAGAGCGTGCTTCCATTGCCAATCTTGAAGCCATGCGGATAAGAACGGCGCAGGGCGAGGAAGTGCCGTTTGCACAAGTGGCCGAGGCGAGTATTGGTGAAGGTTTTGCGCGTATCAATCGCATCGATCGTGAGCGCACAGTGAGCATTACTTCCGATGTGGATGTCACTGTGACGCAGTCTGCCACGGTGATTCGTGACATTACTGAGAATTTCATCCCGCAGTTGTTGGCGAAGTACCCGAGCGTCAATTTCAATCTCGGGGGTGCAAGCCAAGAGCAACAAGAATTGATTACCCGTATCGCGGTATTTTTCGGTGCAGCAATGTTCTTGATTTATGCTTTGCTAGCGATACCACTGAAATCCTATTTGCAACCAGCCATCGTGATGGCGGTGATTCCATTTGGAATGATCGGGGCTTTGATCGGCCACATCATTTTCGACACGACATTGAGCATGATGTCGCTGTTTGGTTTGGTGGCGCTTTCGGGGGTGGTCGTGAACGACAGCTTGATCATGGTGGACTTTGTAAACCGCGCAAGGTCTGAGGGAATGGACTTGCACGATGCCGTCGTTGAGGCCGGTACGAAACGTTTCCGCGCGATTTTGTTGACCACAATGACCACGTTTCTTGGCCTGTTGCCCATCATGTTCGAAACCAGTATGCAGGCCCAGCTCGTTATACCGATGACTTTGTCTTTGGGTTGGGGAATTGTGTTTGGCACCTTGTTGACACTAGTGATGATTCCATCGCTGTATCTGGTGCTAGATGATTTTATTCGTCTGCTAACAGGAAAGGGCAGTGAGGTGCAGCCTATTGCTCCAACAACCAACGAGCAAATGCCCCACGCGCCGCAGTAATTTGCTCTGCAGACATTTTAGCGGCAAGGGCTTGTAAAAGAATCGTTGCCTCGGAGTACTCATTGTATTGCGAGGCGTTGGCCCAGAAGTAGGCTTGGACTAAGTCTAAATCAGTGCCTTCGCCGTTCTCATACATGGTGGCAAGATTGTATTGTGCTACGGCATGTTGTGCTTGCGCTGCGTTGCTATACCACTGTAGAGCGGCATCTAAATCGACCGCAGTGCCAGAGCCGGTATAGTACAAAGCGCCCAAGTTGAACTGGGCATTGGTATGGCCTTGTTCGGCGGCCGCTTTAGTCCATTTAAACGCCTCATCGAAATCTTGCTCTACCCCTTGGCCCGTAAAGTAGAGTATCGCTAGATTGTACTGGGCAAGATCTAGACCCTGTTCGGCGGCTATCGTGAACTCTTTTAATGCCGTGGCAAAATCGCCGTTCTGTGCGGCATCTAAGCCTTCCTCATAATCCCCGTGCGCTTGCAAACTGACGGTCAGCGCGCAGCTTAGAAGTAGGGTTTTAAGAGGGGAAGGGCTCATCGTCCTCCTGCTCGCAATTGCACAGCGTTTTCGTTAACTTCAAGCGTTTGGCGTTGCATAAAATCATCGGCCCATTGTTTGGCTAATTGCTGTGCCTCGACAATTTGTTCGTTGCTCATCATCTCTTGATAGAGGATGACATTGACCTCCGCCGCTCTGTGCCCAGCGGAAGCTGCGAGGGTAAACCATTTGTGAGCCAATACCGGGTTACGGGGCAGGACGCTCCCATTGGCGTACATGGTCGCCAGTGTGAACTGTGCGGGAGGGTCGCCTAAGTCAGCAGCCTTGCCAAACCACTCCACTGCAGTTTGGATGTCGGCAATCACACCAGTGCCTTGCATATACATTACGCCAAGATTGTACTGGGCGTTGTTATTGCCTTGTTCGGCGGCACTTTGAAACCAGCGTGCTGCCTCGTAATTATCGGCGATAACGCCGTCGCCATACAGGTAGCGATTGCCTAGGTCGAATTGCGCACGGCTATCACCATTTTCGGCGGCCTCGGTGAGCTCGGTAAGAGAGATGGGCTCCTGGGCAAATATTGACAAAGGGGCCAAGAATACCCCTAGTATTAAGGTCTGAAGAAATGCTTTCATCGGTGGGTGCTCGTCCAGTTTGCTGCGCGGCTCTCTGCCGTTCTGATGTCCTCGGCTTCCATATAACCGCGCAGGGTGGCGATGACATTCGTCGCCTCAGCGTCGCCATTTTCATTAGCCACCTTGAACCACATATAGGCCGATACCAAGTCACGCTCTTCCATGCCTAAGCCATTCATGTAGAGGCGACCTAGAAAGGCCTGTGCGGGCACGTCGCCGTTTTGCGCGGCTGCCGTGAACCATTCGCGGGCTTTCACGTAGTCACGCTCGACTCCTTGGCCAGAGGCGAAGGCAATGCCTACGCGTGCCTGTGCTTCCGGAATGCCGGATTCAGCGGCCCGGGTAAACCAACGGACAGAGGCAGCCACATCTTGAGTGACCCCTACGCCGTCCTGAAACATAATGCCTAGATTGTACTGCGCATCAGCACTGCCACTCTCTGCCGCTGCCAGAAACCACTTGTGGGCCTCCTCAGCATCCGGAGGCGTGCCAAAACCGTTGGCGTGCATCACGGCGAGGTTGTACTGGGAATCACGATGCCCTTGCTCTGCAGCTAGCCCATACCAACGCACGGCCTGCCCATAGTCTTCGGCTTTGCCCTGCCCGTAGAAGTTCATGGTGCCGACAGCATATTGCGCCGCTGCATCGCCTTGCTCAGCCGCCATTTCGTACCAGTAATAGGCTTCTTTATAGTCCTGGGCAGTTCCCTGGCCATTGTCATACATACTGGCCAGATAATACTGAGCTTTGACCATGCCTTGCTGCGCCGATAGCGCAAACAACTGCATCGCCTTCTCGAAATCCTGCTCGGTGCCCAAGGCCGAGTGATACATCAGGCCTAGATTGTACTGAGCCAAAGCCACGCCACGTTCGGCGTCGGCTGTGAACTCGACCATCGCAGTGTCATAGTCCTGCGCCTCAAAGGCCGCAAGCCCTTTTTCAAGGTCTGCCAAGGCCACAGTAGAGGCGCTGAGCACCGCAAATAGAAGTGGAGCTGTAATAATTGTTTTCATCATATTCTGCTGACCTACCTGCTGCTGTCAGGGGGTTGAATCAAAGCCCAGCCAAAGGGCCAGGGAATACCCCTGATGGTAACATGCGAGGCCAAAAAGGTAGAAATAGACAAAATGAAATGAAAAAGCGCTTTGCATTGGCGTCAATTTCTATATAATACGCACCTCTTTAAGCGCCCGTAGCTCAGCTGGATAGAGTACTTGGCTACGAACTAAGGGGTCGCACGTTCGAATCGTGCCGGGCGCACCATATTTCATAGGGGTTACAGAGGTTTTCTGGTTAGAGCATTTTCCCTTCCGTAAAATGTTTCCGTAAAATTAACCGGGTGCAGGCTTAACGATCGGCTTGCTTTTGTCGTAAGTGTTGAGGATCTTATAATCACTCAATCCACTTGCCTCAAGCCGATCAGCTCTGGTGCCCTCGGTATCAGTTACGCCTCGTCGCTTCATATCGTGAAGCCCGAACTTCTCCTCCTCTTTCATCACTCCTTGCTCTATAGCAAGCTCTTGAAATCTTGCCCAGGCGCTTTGCCATGCGCTCTTTGAAATCCTAGTGCCGGACGTATTGACCATTATCAGCCGTTTTTCTGGGTCAATGGGTATGGGCATGCGGCGTTTCTCGAAAATCTCCTTACGGCGCTCTAGCGCTGCATCAATTGCATCCTCTAGCAGTTCGTCATACTGAGTGATATTGGCCCTACTGCCTTTTCGTCTCTGGCAGTCAACGCCGAGCTCTAACAGGTTCGCATCGGTAGAGGTGAACACCTCAATGCCGCGCAATCGACATTTTCTTGAGATAACCAGCGCGGTCCAGATGTACGGTGCACAGCTTCCCTTCCTTCGTGCTTGGCTACCTATCTGCCTAGCGAACGCCTCTAGTCGCTTCACAAGCGTTATCTCTGGCAGTCGTTGCCGCTTGCGCTCCTTGGGCATCTCTGGCTTGCCAACGGGATCAGGTGGGCAGTAGTCGCGCAGATAGCCCCAATTGAAGACCTTGCTCAGATACTCTCGAACTCGTTTAGCTGATGTGGGACCGTGCTTCACGCCTACTGAGTCCATGACCTTCTGGACCAACTTAGGGTTCCACGCCTCTAGCGGTATCTGGCTCAACATTAAGCGAGGCTTTTTAGTGGGATGCTTCTCAAGAATGCTTAGGCCGTAATCCCATGCGTCGCGCTGTGATTGAGATACGGATTTAAACTTGTCTGACTTTTTGAACTTCTTATGCAGCCATGCCAGGTTGTTGTAATCGTCATCAATACGCTGCTCGATGGCTTTGTGCAGATCGGACAATTTTGAATTTTTATCGCCAATCTTCTTGCGGCGCTGCTTGCCATTGTCTGAAAACATCGTGTACCAGTGGCCTTCGCCTGAATTGTCCCAATAGCAATAATCGGGCAAATCCTTCTGGACAATGTGCTTGGGAGCCTTTGGATTGGGCTTTCTGGGGCGTCCTCTCATAAGTAATGCTCGGGTTCTGTTTCTTCTTTTAGGAGACCCATCTTATTCATTCCGGCGGCGTTGACAAGCTGTATGGTTGTCCATATCCCTTCGCGGCCATGAAATACGTGGACGCCTTGCGCCTCCAAAGCTTTCTTGCAGTCGCCTTCGCGCTTGCAGTTCATTAGCTTTAGAAGCGTTGGAGAGTCTAGTATTGAGTCCGCTGCTGCCATTATGGTTCCTCAAATCTCTTCCGCGCCTTTCCATCCAGATCGAACAGCGGCATCGACATTGCGATACCCCTCTTCGAGCATAGATCGGTAATCGTTGTAAACTTCATCTATGCCTGGGTAGTAGCAGTCATCGCACCAACGACAGCCATAAACGTGAACACCTTGTCGGCATTTTAGGCAGGTTCCATTTGCGAAGCTTTGTCCTATGGATTTGCTTTTCATTGTGGCTCCTCTATCAAATCATCCGGGTGCTTTCCATACAATTCTGCAATTGGCTCGCGTAGCGCGGCTCTCAAGGAATTCAAAGTCTCTTGAAGAGTCCTGCATCTGGCCTCAAGTTCTGACTCGCCAGATTCAGCCATTGCGTCAACTGCGAGCAGCGTGTCTCTATCAACGTAACTTAGATCACCGAACCCGCTTACGCTGTAGCCGATCAATTGCGCCAATTGAATTTGGTCGTCTCTGTCATAGTCTTTGCGCGCAATCTCATTAAGACTAAAGCCTCTCGCGCTTGCAAAGTCCAAAAGGTCTCTAACAATTTTGTTTTGCTTAAACCTGATCGTGCCATTCTCATCTGTGCAAATTGGCTGAATTGGATTCTTGCTCATATGCCCTCCTGTGAGGCTGCTAGCCATTCAAAATCTGGTCTGTCGGGCATCATATTTTTGCCGCATACAACGCAGCAATCGTGCGAGATATCTGGGTGAGTGCAAGCGATCATCACCGTGCCGATAGGAATTGTGGTGTGAGGTGGGTGCGCTAAAAGAATCTGATCTCCGGCTAGATTGTTGTTTACTACAACTCCATTTAGTTCAGCCTGACGGTGCGTGGCAGGCATTGAAGGGCAATACCTCACGCCTGTCATCATGTCTGAAAGCGCGTGTTGTAACCGTTCTTCGGTTATAGCTTCGCCTTCGCAATTATCAATGAGATAGCTTGCGAAATTCGCCCACGTAAACTCCTCAACGCTTTGCGGCACCTTGGCGGGTTGTGCTGTAGGCTGAGATTCTAGGAACTCGTAAAGATCGCCAACATCAACCACTACATGCTCTTGGTCTGCTTCCCATGCCGTAAATTTATTGTCCTTTATCCAGTCATCAAACCCCTGCGCTGTAGATGGCGGGGAGGTGTAGAGTGTAATCACCTGTTCGCTATCGTTGATCGAATCGGGCTTGAATCGTGTGAAGTCTTCGGATGAATCCTGCGAGTCGCATATAAAATATCCGAATGGCTCAACAGCCTCCTGCTGAGACAGGGCGGCTTTGCACTGGCTCAATAGCGTCATTAATTCGCCATCGTATGCGCCAATCCGCAGCACTTCTGTGTTGATTCGTTTGTCAATTCTTTCTATAAGCCCTTTCATCACCGCATCTCCTTTATCCAAAATTGATACCCTCTCTCCCCGTCCATGTTCCTTTTTCCCAAGAAATAGACTACATGGGCGCTAACTCCATTTTTTTCGCTAAACTGCTTTGCATAATGAGCGGCTATTTCTCTTGGCGACCATTCGTCAGCAATCCGCTCTCCAACAAATCGAAACCCGCAAAGTTCCATGTGCCTAGTGCGATCCGGTCTTTTCATCCCAGAATTGAATTTGTCGAATGGCTCGATTTTATTCGTCATAGCGCCCCTTGCTTGCTACTTTAATGATTTCTTTCCACATATGTGCTGCCCTGTAATGCTCATTCTCTTGCGGGTATCGCATCTGCACGTATGTCTCTATTGCTGAACGTATAGGCTGATTAAGCTCAACATCCACCATTACCCTCCCACCATTCACTTTAGGGTCTCTTCCTACCGATATGTGCCAACTAATCAGCTCTTGGATTGCCTTAGCAGGTGAATCGAATGAGTTAATCGTCATGTGGATCATGTTTAGCTCTCGCTCTAATGCCCCACTAACCGTACCGTCTTGCGCTGTAGGTTTTTTCGGAGAGTTCAAAAATTCCAAACCCCGCTGCTGATAAGTGACTTAGAAGCGACAACCCTTTATCTATGTTGTCTCCGTGCTTATCAGCGCAACAAAGATCAACAACACCTCCTACCTTAAAAGCTGTTATGTTATCTGGCTGGTGTGCGTATGTGTATGCTCTACGCTTCCCTGGCGCATCGAATGCCTTGCCGTAGATTCCTACCTCTAATTGCTCAACAGCCTCCTGCTTCTGAGACAGGGCGGCTTTGCAATCTTTTAAAATCGCGGATGTAATTCTTTCATCATTGGAGCAGGAGAAACCTACCGCCAACAATGCCTCGATTCTCTCTACAAGCTCTTTACTCATGGCTCGGCTCCTTATCCCAAATTACTTGGGCTGTCATTTCTTTTGGTTTGCCATTTTTGTCTAGGTAGTGTGCTATTCGCTCAATCCCTGAATTGCCGCTTCGGTCTGTGAATCTTCTTTCTTCGTATGTCTGCAACTTGTTTGGTGGCCGCGTGTAAACTGGAATGTAAGGCTTATTCATTGCGGCTCCTTGGTGGCTGTAAGTATGTCGTTAAGGAAGGCGTAAAATATTGACGCAGCTATACTGTCTTCATCCCCATCATGCACCACAACGCCCCCAGAACTTCCTTGCGCCACGATTCCTCCGCCCGCAATCCTCTCAACGCGCCATCCTTCAGGAACCACCTCTCTAGGCGCATAAAGCTCCTTGGCGGCTTGCCATATTGCTAAGCGACGATTAGCTGCTAGAGCTTCCCCTCTGGCGTTAGGGTCCGTTCTTTCTTTTGCCCAGTATTGCCCTCCTTCAAAGTGGATTAAGGAGAAGTTCACGATCGTCTTTCTGGGCAAGTTCTGTTGAAACTCCGCAGCTGTAGTTTCATCAATCATTGGGCTGTCTCCTTTACTTTTGATTCCCGCTTAACCCATATCGCATATAAGCCGCACACTGAGCATTTAGTTTGATAGTGGGTGCGGATCATCTTTCTAGCCCACTTGCTTTTTTGGACATAACCCTCGGGGCATGGTGTGTGCTTATCGCTGCAGTCGGTGTTCATCACGCAACCCTCTTTGCATTGTTAGAATTATCAGGCACACACCCAAGATCGGTAGGTGTAGCCAGCCTACAAGAGACATCATTAATGCCTTTCATGAATGAGTGATAACGAGCTGTAGTGATGGCTCCTTGTTCTGTTTTGGCGCCCACGATCTTTGTGTCGAAGTGGACAACTTTTGAGCCTCTGCGCTTCTTGAGCGTCACAACCCTCACTTTTCTTACCCCGCCTTTCCAGTATTCTTCTGTGTTAAACCCTTTCATTAGGCCACCTTCTTTTTCTTGCGCTTGATTTCAAAAACCTTCATGCGAAGCTTTACGATATTCTTCGCTACTGGTCTCAGCTCTGTTGGCAGTTTTGAAAAGCCGGTATTGTTTCTGATTGACAGCTCGCTTCTTGAAATGAGCTCTAGGTTCTCCAGAGCGACATTGCTGCGATCGCTATCGGCAAAGACAACTGCGTGATCGTTAGGTATAGGCCCGTTGGCTTTCTCCCAAAGCATTCTGTGCGTGAACTCCCACTGGTTAGGCTCTGCCACTTTGGTTTTGTGGTAGCCATCGGTGTCGACTGTGGTGGACCCTACGGGCACACGGTTCTGTGGTGAGTTGCCTTTCTTAAAGCTTCCGCTATTAGCTTTTATTAGGCCTTTAGTGCCAGCGTTGTGCGGAACTTGGCCTTTCTTGAAGTGGCCGGTTCTACCGCTGCGAATCTTATGGTTCTTTACGAATGCAATCAGTTGTGAGAGCTTGAGCGTGAGCTTAAATTTCTTATTCAGCGCATCTGTTAGCTCTTGCCTGGACATCGAGGCATAGTTGGCCTTCACAAAGTCGATTTGCTTATCGTTTAGTAACATTCCACGGCCCTTGTTGAGCTCACCCTTAGAGCGGTAGCAAAGAATGCTGTGGTTCTTGCAGGTAGATTTGATTTGCCCAGGCGTTTTGTCTGTCGAGAACCTAAGGTTGAACGCCGCGGCTAAGTCTTCCAGGCACATCATTGGATAATGCTTTCTTAAGAACGCTAGCTGGGCTTGTGAATAAACGAATCTCACTTTTTATCACCTTCAATAAGCATTGGGTGACTGGCAGCAACCAATCCATCATGCTTTGCTATCTGCGCTTTGAGCACTAATGCAGCGTTGTTTATAACCCTGTCTGATATGCCAGCAATAGCTTTCGATCTCTCGATCTCTTGCTCCAGAGCTTCTCCCTTAATATCTTCGTCATTGAGTCTTTCGAGCTGACTAAACAAGTGATCGTTAAGGTCAGTTAATTGGTTCTTCATAGCGCGGCCCCATACACACCTTCAGCCTGTGTGAAATTACTCATTTGCATTGCGACTGATTTAGGCAGCTTAGGAATCTTCCAAAGAACATCAGCTTTGTTATCGATAATTGAGTTTCTTTCTGCCTGTTTCTTCTGCGAGGCTTCTATCGCCTCAAGGCGTCTTTTTGTTCGAAGTTTTTCGCTCTCGTCGCAGCGCAAAGATATTTTTAATAGAAACGCTTTTTTCGTAACTGAGTTGTATTTCCAGCCGGTAATTCTGGCAATCTCGCTTGCCGGTACCTTTCCTGCCAACTGAATCAGCACGGCTGTTTTTTGCTCAACTGTTGCGCTTTCTGGTAGTTTCTTCATCGTGATTACCCTGTTAATTACTCTCATCTGAATACCGACTGTCTCCAATCGGCATTAAGATGCCCACTCTTGGAATGGGCGAATCGTCTAGCTTGTAGCATTACCAACGTGCAATGTTTGCTTTAAGAGATACCCCTCAAGCGCCCAAATTTTCTCGCGCGCATTCTTGAAAGCGATTTCACGACCGATCTCTTCATTGAAGTTTTCAGGGCTTGCCGCTGCGCTCTCGCCAGTGACGGTAAATCCGTTCTCCAGCGTTATGCAGCACACGGTCAGCGTTGTGCCTGGGAAAACGTGATACTCGGACTTCGCTATTACCGAGTCGATTGCCGAAGGAGTGAGGCGCGGAGCATTCAAACCTTTCTCTTGAATCTTGTTCTCGATCTCATGTTCTGACATATCAATCACTCTCTGTAGTTAATGGGTGTCGGTCCTCGGAGCTTAGGGCTATCGAATGCAACTGGCCGACAAGTCACACCGTTACGCCTACAGGGATTAGGCTGCCTGTTCGTCGTATTCTTCGTTCAAATTCATGCCGCGCTGATCTGGGTCGGCCTCTGGCTTTCCTTCATCGCCCAGCATCTCTTCGCTTTCTGGGATAATCACGCTCACCGGTTGCCCAGACGATTCAGCCAAATGAATTGTGTTAGCGATCTCTCCCACAGCCTTCAGAACAACTTTGCAGCCATCCTTATAGGTCACGCTTTCGACCACGCAAGGCACGTTAATCATTCCATGCGCAGCAATTATGCTTACCGCCTGGCGCACCGAGCTTGATACCTGCAACTCAATGCGATCCAAAAACTCTTGCTGATCTCGCTCTGACATAGACTCCCAAGGCTTGGGCAGCTCTTTTAGTTGCTCGACAACTGTTTTCATCAAGTCGCCTAGCATGGTTTTTTCGCTTACTTCGATATAGTCCGTCATGTTAATTTTCTCTCTTTGGTTTTTGGGGTTTGTTTCGGTCCGGTTTTCTGCCGAGGCATCGCGCTCTGGACACCAAGGTGCATCCATGACTTTCCCCGGCGGATTGCGCTGATATTCGAATGCGTAACGCCATATCGTTCGGCCAGCGCCTTGTTGTCATCGATATCATTCATCAGGATTTCTATAACCTGAGTTTCGGTTAGCTTAGAAGCTGGCTGTGTCTCGCCTTTTAGTAACGTGCCGTGCTCCACTTTGTGTTGCTCATTCTCAGCTTTTGTTCCATACATCAGGTTTTCTATGCTGCAGTAGCTCTTAACTCCATCCTTGTGACAAACATCCATCCCGACCGGCCTTGGTCCAAGAAAAGCGGAGGCCACCACTGCGTGTCGAGTGGTCACGGTGCGCACCCCTTTTTTATAGAGGTGAATAAGGTTGTAGCCGGATTTATGGGGTCCGCCCACAAGAAGACGGTTCCTCGCGAGCGAGCGAATCTGGCCGGCGCTGCTAGCTTCGTATATCCCCTCGAATCCGGGTACCGCTTTCCACGTTTCAACTTCGCTCATCCTTCACCTCGATTATTTTCTCCGGATTAAGCGTTTTGCGCGATGCGACGGCCTGCAGCCTCAAGGTTCATGCCTTGCAGCCATCCGATTACCTTGAACTCGTTTACTTTGTAGTGGTTTGCGAGCGCTTCGATAATGTCATCGTCAGAAGGGCGTGAGGTGCCGCCAGCGCTTTGCAACTTCACATGAGGCTTGGTCACAACTGGCGCAGCACCTTCTTCAGCAGGCTTGCTAGGCATAGAGACGACGTTCTCTTGCTGCGCAGGTGCGGGCTTGCTGTCCGCCATCTCTCTCTCGTCCTGCGCCTCTTTGTCCGCCTTGGCTTGAGCCTCGCGCTCTTGTCGCTCTCGGTCTTCTCGCTCCTTGCGCGCAATTTCCTGCGCCTTGCGCTCGGCCTCTTCGTCGATCTTGCGCTGCTGTTCGGCTTTGTGCTCTTCCACGCGCTGATTAACAATTAGCTGCAAGTGATCGTGCTCTTTGTCCACTAGCTGCTGAATATCGCTGAACAGGAATGAGTATTCTTTTCCTACGCCACCAATAATGCTTATTGAGCTGCGAACATGATCTCGTCGCTCAGATAGTTTTAGTCGCGCCCTGGTCAGTTCGTCATTTACCGATGATCGCAATGAAGAGAAGGTGCGCTTGTTTTTTGCCGCTGCTGGGAAATCTGCAGTAACACCATTGATCACTACAGGTGAAAACTCTTCGTTGGCTTTTGCTATCTCGCCTATAAGCGTTTGGCGAGCCTCGGTAATAATCTCTGCTTTAAGCGACTCTTTGCGCTCCTTCACCAGCTTGTTTAGCGTGAGACGTTTCTGGCGAAGGCTCTCTTTGATCTGATCCATTGTGCGGAACAGCTCATCAATGGTGCTTGTCTGCGATAAGGCCTGAGATTTAACGACCTCTATTTCCTTCTCTGCGTTATCGCAGAATTTCACTGCCGCCTCCGCATTAGCAAAGTCTTCATCGGTTTGCAGGTCGGTACTAATGCTCTCGATATAAGCAATCGCCTTACTCTTGAACACTGGCAGGTTGGTAGACTTCACTTCGCCCACCAAACTCACTGATAGAGCAGGGAACGCCTCAATAGGGTCTGCTTCTGGCTTTTGGTCTTCAACAATTGGCGTATAGTTAGCCAGATCGATATCAAACTGATCCCAACCTGCAACAAGTTTTGAAAATCTTGATTCGTCTCTCTCATACCAGCACCACACGGTATTTTCTTCCGTGCCATCGGTACACATGAATAAGATTCGATCAGCGCCGCTAACAAGCATCTGTTGGTCCATCTGCCACTTGTAGTGCTCTTCCAGATCATCGTTGCCTACGCGCTCTGCTAGGCTTTTATTGAACAGCTTGCATTCCCATCCAACATCGCCAAGCATTGTTAGTCCGTCCATGCTTGCAAGAAGTCGCCCTTCATCATCTTCAACGGTGCAGGGAAATAACTCTTCACCAATAATGCGCTCGGCTATCGGTCTGGCCGCCGCTTCTGCCGCATGTCCGCGATCAAAGATAACCTGCTGCGCACTGCTGATCTCTTTTGTAGAGCCTGTTGTCTTTTGCTTTAGTAGTTCTTCGCGCGACATATATTTATGGTCGCCAAAAATTGCTGCCGCTTCGCTAGCGGTGTGTCGCTTTGCGCGTAACTCAATCCACGCATCGCTGCCTTGCACCATATCGTTGATAATATTCATTACGGTTCTCCGTTCGTTTGTGTATGAGAGTTAAGCCAAAGCTAGGATTTGTTCGTGCTGCGAATCAGTGAGTTCGGCCTTGCTTCTAACCATTGTGATGATCTGCTCTGGTGTGCGCTTTCCGTCTTTAATGGCTTGCTGCCACTTTGGGAAATTGGTTTCAAAGTCGGTGTCCGGATAGTGCGTGATTGCTGGTCTTGCCGACTCTCGAGGAGTGATATCAATCTCACCAGCGGGAATATCCTCAGCCTCTTCTCGGGTGATAAGCCCTGCCAGGGCGTCAGCGAACTGACCGCGAAGCGCAAAGCCTCTAGCCCTCATTGCCAGCATTCTTTTTGGGTACTGCTTCCACGGCCCTGTCTTACCCCAAAGCCCGGCAACGGTTGCATCTTGTTGGCTGAACGTTTGAGTGTGCTTGGTGCCACCTTTACGCCAAACGGTACAGGTTGCGGTCATGGACTGATCATCAAATGACTCTTCCATGCCGCCGAAGGTAGGATGATTCTGAACAAGTGCTGCCAGTGCATCGCCATAGATCGATGGGCGGTTATTTATCACTGCAATGTTTTGTAGCGATTGAATTGGATTAAGCCCAAGCTCTGCGCCTAGCATCATTGCTACAAGCGTGTCCTCGGCTTTGCCTTTGTATTGCGGTGGCACCATCGCACTCTTAGAGAGCATGTCCGCCATTGTCATGGCTTCTTGCATCGATCTAGGCTCAAGAGCGAAGCCGCTCTTTGCTTTTGCTATTTCGTTTCCCATTTCCCCGTTCCCCGTTTACATATAAGTTAATTCACGCTCCAGATTCTGGCGCTATCGCTTACGCGCCCGATCCCAAGTCTCTCTAATATTGGTTTTGCAAGCTGGTCGATACTTAAAGTCAGGATCATCTAATCGCTTAGATGGCATTGTTTTGCGGCCCTTTAAGTCAGAAGGCAAGCCACCAACCAGAGTGACGCAGTTTAGTTCTCGGTCCTGTGTTAGCTTGATATTTAGTCTCATGGCATCAACTCCATATCCGTTCCAAAAATTCCGCAAAAATCAGTGTTCACTTTCTTCTTCGTCGTCTGGGCAGCAATAGGCGCATTCGCACGGAGCGGGGTGATCGCATCTTGCTTTGAGTTGTCGCTGGTGTTTTCTTTGGCGCAAGAAATCTTCTCTAACATCTTCGAATTCACCTTCGTAACTTCCATACATGGTTTTCTCCTGCCGTGTCTGAAAATTTCCATTAGTGAACCGCCGAAAGTTTTACGCTTGAGCGCACACGTTTCATGTGCTCGTTGTAAATGCTTTTAAAGGCAAGCGATTCCTGAAACGGATAGCTGATTAAATCTGTTGAAGTTATTAGCTCGCCAAGCTGCCTTGCAGCCGATGGCGAAAAGTGAGCGTTGTTGTGATGGTCGAAAGTGATCTTGCCGTCTTGGTATAAATTCCAAGTAAGCGCCACGATCTCGATGTTTTTTGCGGTGCCTTTATGGACATTACCAAAGGCTTCTATTGCAAGTGTTAGCTTGCGAGTCGCGCTATCAAGGCGCTCTTTGGCGTGAGCCTCAGTAAATGGCACAGGCATGCTTTTGCCGCACTTTAGCTCTGTTAGCGCGTTGCGCCAGAACAGCATGTCGCCGATTGCGTTTTCGATTGTCTCGTTCATGCCGACACCTCGGTAGAACCTTCTACTTGCTGCGCAACAAATCCGGTTGCGCTCGCGGGAGAAATCTCGATCAACCGCTTAATCTCAGGCTTCCAAACTTTCCAAAATTCAAGCGCGCGCTTTCCGTCCATTTCCAGAATTCTACGGTCTTCAAATTCCCACCACTCTGTTATTGGATGGCGCTCACAACCGATCTGTAGGTAGTCGGACGTGTAGACGATTGCATAGTCTTCTGAAGCAAAGATTGATTTTATTTGGTTGCGGTTTCCTGATACAGACCACAGGTTGGCATCGCTCAGGTTGGCATCGCTCAGGTTGGCATAGCGCAGGTTGGCACCGCGCAGGTTGGCACCGCACAGGTTGGCACCGCTCAGGTTGGCATAGCGCAGGTTGGCATCGCTCAGGCTGGCACCGCGCAGGTTGGCATCGCTCAGGTTGGCATAGCGCAGGTTGGCATCGCTCAGGTTGGCATCGCTCAGGTTGGCATAGCTCAGGCTGGCACCGCGCAGGTTGGCATCGCTCAGGTTGGCATCGCTCAGGTTGGCACCGCACAGGTTGGCACCGCACAGGTTGGCATCGCTCAGGTTGGCATAGCGCAGGTTGGCATCGCTCAGGTTGGCTTGTTCCCCGCCATCGCCAAGCAGCCACTTTCTGTGATTCTCTAAAATTGTGCTTAGTTCGTCTTTGTTCATTCTTATCCCCGTTCGATTTGGTGGTCGATGGGGAAATTAAAACATAGTGTTTTAGTTTAGGTCAACACAAAATGTTTTATTTGTGCATATTTTTGTTTTAGTGGCGCACACTCACGCTCTCCAGCATAGGAGGCCGGTTGCAATACTTGCTTCGTTTGAGGGTGCTAAGGGAGGAAGTGTTTCTTAATATGTGAATTGTTTAGAATGAGCGCAAGGTATACGCCAGCAGCAGTCATCCAAGATGACCCCATGCCAATAAAAACAAATGCAATTACCCGCATGATCAATTTGAGCAGATTTAGTAGAAAGGTTTTCAACGTGCTTTTGAAAGGCGAGCCTGGTTCCATGATGCTGCCCTATAGTCGCTTTGCGTTCCATACAAGGAGAACGCGAGCCAACACTTGAAATGTCGCAAGCTCACCGTTCTTGATCTCGTAAGGAGGGTAGTTTTTATTGTCCGAAAGCATCAATAGCGTACCGTCTGGCCTACGCTGGATACGTTTAATATAAAGCTCTCCATCGAGGCATAATACGTAAACGGCATCGATCTTTATCTCCGTAACACCGCGATCTACAAGCAATAGGTCCCCGTCATTGTAAGTTCCTTGCATTGAATCGCCATAGCCAGTAATCATGGCCAAGTTGTCTCGGTTGCTAAAAGCAACAGCAGATCGAAGGTATTCCTCGTTTATCGCCAGTATTTCTATTACCTCACTATAATCCGAAGGCAATGTAAGCCCGTTTCCCATTGAGGCCGCAACATCGAGCTTGGGGATTCGAATAGTTCCCCGGTCTTCATACTGCGTATTAGGCTCTGCAATTAGGTTAACTCTGCTTTTCTGTCTCTCAATAGTTATCCGCGCTTTTTCATAAAACGACTTGGGCAAGCTGTTCCTGTAAACCCAATTATTGTACCGCTGAAGATCAACGCCAAAAATCCTAGCCATATCAGCTTTCTTTAGGTCGCTGTTCGCTCGGAACTCTTCTAGCTTTTCTATCCAATTTATTTCCATAAGAGAATTATTCCACATAAAACAAACAGTTTTAGAAACAATATGTGTTGATCTGATTAAAACAACATGTTTTAATTCGCTCAAATGTAGCGAGGTTACAAAATGCGCGAAATCGTTGATGAAGTTATAGACGCCTACGGTGGCGTCGACAAAGTGCAAAAGCGGTTCAACTACAGTGAGCCGATGGGCGTTTACAACTGGCGATCCAGAGGTCTGCCTAAATCTCTTATTGCTGAAATCCATATCGATACCGGTATTGATATTCAGCGCCTTCAGTCTGGATTATCAAAATCAACCCCCAATCAAGCTGCTTAATTAAAGCGTTTACTAAAACGCTTTTTATTTAACTAAAACTAGCCTTACAAGGCTTTACAAGTAACTTGGAGCGACTTGAGATGCAGCAAAACAGCCTCTTTCACGAAGACATATACGAAGCCTTGAGAACCGATGTAATGGCCTCTGGCGGCTTCAAGAAGGTTGGTAGTTTGTTATTCCCAGAGAAGTCTGCGGACAAAGCAGGGGAGCTTCTAAGCACCTGTCTAAATACCACTCGCCCCGAAAAGCTAGACCCTCAACAAGTTGTGATGATCAAAAAGCTGGCCAAGGCTCAAGGGAGTTTTGCGGCGGTATTTTATGAATGTGACGACATTGGTTTAAGCCATCCAACAACGATTGAGCCGGAAGACGAAAAGGCGAGATTGCAGCGCGAGTACATCGAGTCAGTAAAAGCATTATCAGCACTCGCAAGCAAGCTAGAGAAATTTTAAGACCACTTCAGCGAGCACTTTTTTATTTAGGGAATCCGAAATGAGCACAACAGCCGTCACCCAGGAAGAAAAGAACTTTATCGCTTCTCTATCTAGCCCAAGCGTATTGCATCCAATAGAAAGTGCAGATTGTTGCACTAACCCTAATTGCGACAAATTGATAAGCAGTGAGCGCCAGATAAAGCATAAAGGCACACAAATTTGTGACGAGTGCGCGCAGATCGACGCGCACGAGGAAGAGCGGTAAGTCATGGCTGGAGATTGGATCAAGTTTGAAACTGCGACACCAGACAAGCCTGAAATATGGCTGATCGCTGGTGCGTTAGATATCGATCCTGATGCCGTGGTTGGAAAGCTATTGCGTGTTTGGGGATGGTTCGATCAGCACACGGAAAATGGTAACGCTCCGAGCGTTAGCAAAATGTTACTCGACCGTTTAGTTGGCGTTCCAAACTTCTGTAAAACAGTAATTGAAGCAGGATGGATGTTAGAAAATGACGGTGTAATTTCGCTTTCTAACTTCGACAGACACAATGGCGAAACCGCTAAGACCCGCGCGCTTACTGCGAAGAGGGTGGCAAAACACAAGTTGAAAGATGGTAACGGAAAAGTAACGCAGCCTGCGTTACCTAAAGAAGAGAAGATATTAACTACAACCCCTAAATCCCTGTCTCTTATACACATCTCCGAGCCCACGAGACCTCTCTACATCTCGT
>CAJXSF010000048.1 GCA_913061515.1 uncultured Gammaproteobacteria bacterium
CCCGCCATACAAGAGTGAGAGCCGAAAAGCCGCGTTCATGAGTTAATCGATTTTGCAAATTCGCCAAGCTCACCCAGGCTTTTGATCGCCCGAGATCCGTACCACGATGTCATCTCTCCATCGATCAGATATGCCTTCGCGGCGTGGTCTGGAAATTCACGTCGAAAATCATCAATATGGGTTTGCGTAAATGTATAGGGTTCTGAGGAAAACAGGACGAGGTCGATCCTGCATAAACCTGCATCATTAAGCATAATTTCCGGATACCTCGCTGCATCACCGCTAAGCGATGAGTTTGCACCCGGAGTGACGGCATGCCAATTTATTAATGATAACATATTCCCGATATACGTGTTTTTTGTGGTTGCCATCCATGGTTCGTTCCAGATTAAATATAGAACGTTCTTAGGCTCGCTTAAGTTCAAAATCTGTAAACGCGCTTTCGCGATTTCAAATTGCTGAACCAGATTATTCGCCACGTCAGATGCGCCAAAGATACCCCCGATCAACTGATAAAGGTCGATATTGTCATCAGGGACCATCGGATGTGTAACGACAACCTCAATACCTGCATCACGAAATGCATCCGCCATGTCGCGGGGGGTCTCGTCGATATTTACGAGCGCATGGGTTGGCTTTAAAGCCAGCACGCGCTCCATATTCACTTTCTTGGTGCCACCAACAGAGGGGATCGCATCAATCTGATCTTTGGGATGGATACAAAAATGAGTGCGCCCAACGAGTTGATCTCGCAACCCTAAGTCAAAGAGGAGTTCAGTTAGGCTTGGAACAAGGGAGATAATACGCGCGTTGGTAGTTGGTACGTGTGAGGTGCCAAGGTAGTCTTTAAAAGACCCAACCATGTTTACTTACGCAATACCGTCTAGCGTTTCCTGTGCAGACATCCATTCCGCTTCGGTCTTTGAGAGCGCTTCTTTGACGTTCGCGTGCATGAGCTGCAAATCCATCAACTTACTGGTTGAGCCATTATAGACGTTTGGATCTGCAAGCTGGGCTTCGATCACCGTTTTCTCTTCGGTCAGCTTGGCCATGTGGGTCTCGGCCTTCTTTATAGATTTTCTGAGATCAGCCGAAGCCTGGCGCTGGGCTGCGCGTTCTTTCCGTGCTTGTTTACGGTTGTCGCGACTATGCCCGCCATCCGTTGTAGTCTTTTCAGCACTGCGTTTCGCACGCCTGGTCGCTTGAAGCTCTGCGCTGTATTCATCCAACGTGCCATCGTAAGGCTCGCATTTGCCATCTGCGACAAGCCACAAACTGTCCGCCACCAACTCGATCAAGTGCGCATCGTGACTAACGAGAATAACAGCCCCCTCAAACGCGTTAAGTGCCTGAACAAGGGCTTCTCGGGCATCAACGTCCAAGTGGTTGGTGGGTTCGTCTAAGACCAGTACATTTGGCTTTTGCAACATCATTTTGCCAAAAAGCATACGACCTTGTTCACCCCCGGAAATTACGCTGACTTTCTTCAAGCTATCGTCTTTCGAAAACAGCATCTTTCCAAGTATGCCGCGAATGACTTGTTCGTCATCGCTAGGGCTGCCCCACTGGCTCATCCAGTCGAATAGATTAATATCTTCTTCAAACTCATGAGAGTGATCTTGAGCGTAGTAACCGATATTGGCATTTTCCGCCCACTTGATGCTGCCAGTGAGTATTTCGTCAGCCTCATTACCGAAATTGCCGGTAAGGGCTTGCAGCAAAGTAGTTTTACCAATCCCGTTGGCCCCTAAGATAGCAACCCGCTCGCCGGCCTCTACCATTAGCCCAAGATCGGAAATGAGTGTGTTGTCGCCATAGGAGAGTGAAAGCTTCGAAGTCTCAACCGCCAAGCGATGCAGTTTCTTCTCCATATCGAAACGGATGAAGGGGCTGATGCGCGAGGAAGGCTTCATCTCTTCTAATTTGATTTTCTCAAGCTGTTTAGCGCGCGAGGTGGCTTGTTTCGCTTTCGATGCGTTGGCCGAGAAACGACTTACGAAGTTCTGCAGTTCGGCCATTTGGGTTTTCTTCTTGGCGTTGTCTGCTTGAATGCGTTCACGGGCCTGCGTGGAGGCCAGCATAAAGTCGTCGTAAGTGCCCGGGTAGAGCTTTAGTGCTTGATAGTCCAAGTCCACCATGTGTGTGCAGACGCTGTTCAAGAAGTGGCGGTCGTGCGAGATGATGATCATGGTGCATTCGCGCTGACTAAGTATGCCTTCCAACCAGCGGATAGCATTGATGTCCAAGTTGTTGGTAGGTTCGTCGAGCAACATGATGTCAGGGTCAGCAAAGAGGGCTTGAGCTAGCAGAACACGGAGTTTCCAACCAGGGGCTACCGCACTCATTGGCCCATTGTGCTGCTCGATGGGAATACCAAGGCCCAATAGTAATTCGCCAGCTGTCGCTTCTGCCGAATAACCGTCTAACTCTGCAAATTCGATTTCCAGCTCGGCAACGCGCATACCATCGTCTTCAGTCATTTCAGGCAGATCGTAAATGCGGTCTTTTTCCTGTTTGATTTCCCAAAGCTTCTCATGCCCCATAATGACGGTGTCCAGAACACTGAACTCTTCATAGGCAAACTGGTCTTGTCGCAGGATACCAACGCGCTCGTCAGCATCGATGCTCACATTGCCCGAAGTGGGCTCTAAGTCACCACTGAGGATTTTCATGAAGGTAGACTTGCCGGAGCCGTTCGCTCCAATTAAGCCATAGCGGTTGCCACTGCCAAAGCGCAGAGACACGTTTTCGAATAGGGGTTTTGCACCAAACTGGATGGTGATATTGGCGGCGTTAATCAAGGCGATATCCGTTTACATTAAAGATGTGACATTGTGTCGCTGCTACCTGCAGCGCAGAGATCTGACCGGATGCTACCGTGTGGCACGGTGAGGGTCAGTACGAAAGGGGCGCATTATAAAGGAGCTGTGCAAAAGGGACTACTGCTTATTTGCACTCAGTCTTGTTAGACTCTCAATTCAAATTGCAGTATTGTGCGCGCCGCATTGCGATGTGCTTGAGGAAAATCAGTGAAAATACTTGTACGAAATTTAGCTCGCGACATTACCCAGCCTGAACTTTTGGCCTTATTTGAGGCCCATGGGCGGGTGCAATCTTGCACGATTGTGATGGATGAGGCCACTGGCGGCTCAAAGGGCTTTGGGTTTGCCAATATGCCCGTGATCCACGAAGCCAAAGCGGCCATCCGTGCCCTCAATGGACTTGAGCGCAATGGATCCAAGATGCGAGTAAAGAAAGCTGAGGTTACCGCTAAAGACGAATCACTAGACTCTGCAGCGGATACTCAGCCGCAAGACGCCGTTGCCGATAGTAATAAAGCAGACGAACACGCCCAGGCAAAGAGTGCTCGACTGAAAAAAGACGGAACTCGTCTTGGTCCTAAAAAAGCTCGTAGCTTCAAAAAGAAACCTTCTCGTTAATCTAGCCCCTTTTGGTGATGTTTCGCCATTTATGTGAGTACTACGCGGATGTCATTAGCAATTGATGTTGGGACGTATGATTTTGATGGTGATGATCCGCTGTTCACGCAAATTGCCGATAATTTGCGCGACAAGGGGTGGAGCGTTATCCCCAATGCATTGCCCGAACACTTAAGCGAGCAATTGCACCAGCAATTATTAAGCGCTAGCGCACAAGAGTTTGTCCCCGCAGGGGTTGGGCGTGCGGTGGACTACACGCTTAATCGCTTTGTGCGTCGTGATGCCATTGCTTGGATCGAGGGGGACACTAACGCCGAGCAACAATGGTTGCAATGGTCTAATCGACTGCGTTTGTTCTTGAATAGGCGTTTGTTTTTGGGCTTGTTTAGTTTCGAAAGCCATTTCTCACACTACCCCTCAGGTGCTTTCTATAAAAAGCATGTGGACGCATTTAAAGGCAATCCACTGAAAGACAGCACCAATCGAGTCTTGTCGATAGTGGCCTATTTTAATCCCAGTTGGCAGCCTGAGGATGGTGGCGAGTTAGCCATGTTCCATGAAGAAGAGGTTGACCCCTTTTTATGTGTGACACCCGCCTATGGCACACTGGTTGTTTTTCTCAGTGAAGAATTTCCTCATGAAGTGCGAGCAGCGAATCGTGATCGCTTTAGTATTGCCGGTTGGTACCGTGTTAATAACTCCATTAATCAGCAAATAGACCCACCGCGCTAAGTTTCTTACCCGCTTGGCGGGGAAGTGTAAAAAATTTGCAACACAGCAATGTTAGGCTTCTTTGTTAAGAACAGTTTATATAAAGGGTTTTAAACATGGCAGATATTGGTGCACAGCGAAGAGAGTTTGTTCGATTAGGAGTCAAAGGCCTCGCCGCATTTGCAGGGGGGAGTTTGCTCTGCGGTGGGTCAATGATACTTCCCTCAGGACGTTTAGTGGCTCAACCTAAGCCGAGCCAAGAGACGTTTGCTGGTTTGCAAAATCTCGGTCCCCTCTTGCCGCCTGATGAAAATGGCATCATGTTGCCTGCGGGTTATCGCTCACGTGTGCTCGCCATGACAGGAAAGCCAGCATTGCCCGATAGCGATTACTTATGGCACGCCGACCCCGATGGGGGCGCTACTTTTGCGACTCCCGATGGGGGATGGGTGTATGTGTCAAATAGTGAGGTTAAGGACAATGCGGGTGGGGTTGGCGCGTTGCGCTTCAATTCCAAGGGCGAGGTAGTCGATGCTTATTCGATCCTCTCGGGCACGACAAACAATTGTGCCGGCGGAAAAACGCCATGGAACACTTGGCTATCGTGCGAAGAGACTGATCGCGGCCTTGTCTATGAATGCGATCCATTCGGTGAAAAGTTTGCCCAGGTGCGTCCAGCATTAGGAGCATTCAAACATGAAGCCGTTGCTGTCGATACGGTGCATGATCACCTTTATTTAACAGAAGATGAGCCGGACGGGTGTTTCTATCGATTCCGTCCTGATGCAGCGCTGCCAGATTTGACTAGCGGCGTGTTAGAGGTCGCGCAGGTGAGCACACGTGATGGTGTGCAATACGTGCAATGGCACCCTGTGGCAGATCCTGCGGCAACAAGCCTCGTAACACGCAAACAAGTGGCCGCGGCTACTCCTTTTAATGGGGGGGAAGGCATCGCGTTCTTCGATACGCGCATCTATTTCACGACTAAAGGAGATAATCGTGTTTGGGCCTACGATGTGAAAACATCCGTTTTAACGGTGATCTATGACATAAACACGAGTTCGAATCCTATTTTGAAGGGCGTAGACAATGTCGTAATCACTCCGGCAGGTGACGTGATCGTTGCAGAGGATGGGGGTGATAATCAGCTGGTGGCATTAACACCCGACGGCCAAGTTGTGCCTTTGCTACAGGTAGTCGGTCAGGATGATTCAGAGCTAGTTGGCCCGGCATTTGACCCAAGCTACACGCGGCTATACTTTAGTTCGCAAACTGGCTTCGTAAAAGACGGTCCCGGCATTACTTATGAGATTACGGGCCCTTTCGCTTAAGGCCTTAAAATATCGTTCATTCTTGATCCTCTTCATCCCATTAGAGTGGCGCCTCCCTTTGCCCCGTTTGGCTTGACACTATTTTTGCTTAGTGTTTATATCGAGCGAGCAAATGGGGGGAGCCATGGGGCTAAAACAACACAAAATAGCTTGTCTCGCCACGCTGGTCTTAGCGTTAAGCGCGTGTGATCCTGCGCGGCAAAGTGAGGCCTCGCTTACAAGCGACTCTTCAGTTCAAGCCTCAGATAATATCCCCCGCCGCCCAGACGGAAAGCCTGATTTAAATGGAATTTGGCAAGTGCTCAGTAATGCCAATTCGAATCTCGAGGCCTCGGCACCTAAAGCGGCTTATGCCTTAGTGCCCGGTGACTTTGTGCCAGTGCCAGATCCGCAACTTGTTGCGCTGGGCGCGGTTGGCGCCGTGCCTGCAAGTTTTGGTGTTGTAGAAGGGGGTGTCATCCCCTATAAGCCAGAAGCATTAGCACAGCGGCAGCGAAATCAAGAAAACTGGCTAACAAGTGACCCAGAGATAAAGTGTTATATGCCCGGGGTGCCGCGCGCTACTTATTTGCCGCATCCGTTTCAAATTTTCCATAGTGATAGCGCAGTATTTTTTGCCTACTCCTTCGCTGGGGCTGTGCGTAACATCTATCTAGAAGACCCAGGACCACCGCCGTTAGATGCCTGGATGGGGCAGTCTTATGGTTACTGGGATGGCGATACCTTCGTAGTTGAGGTTACAGGCTTGGACGACCGAACTTGGTTTGATCGAGCGGGTAACTACCATACCTATGAGTTAAAAGTGACCGAGCGTTACACACTGCTTAATGAGAACACGATTGCCTACGAAGCAACGATGGAAGATCCGACTATTTTTGAGCGGCCGTGGACGATAAAAATGCCGATTTATCGACGTCTTGAAGAAGGCTTTGAGCTACCTCAATTCAAGTGTGTCGAATTTGTTGAAGAATTAATGTACGGAAAGTATAGAAAAGGACGCGAAGTTGAACTTTTCGGCCAAGATGGAAATTGATGTCGAATTTCTGAATTAACGTAAAGGGGTGTAATAATGAAGACAAAACGAATTCTAGCAGCGACAGTGCTGGCCGGGGCGATGACTGCCATTTCGGTGCCTGCTTCTGCGCACCACGCGTTTTCCGCTGAGTTTGACGCCAATTTGCCGATAGCTCTTCGCGGACCAATCATTCGTGTTGAGTGGATCAACCCGCATTCTTGGATTCATTTAATGCATACAAATGAAGACGGCACTGAGCAAGCTTGGATGGTAGAGGGCGGCACGCCTAACACCTTGTTGCGTCGCGGGATTAACCGTAACTCTTTGCAGTTAGGAACTGAAATTGTGGTCACTGGCTACCAAAGTAAAGACCGTCTATGTACGCCTGAGTGTCGTGGCAATGGCCGCGATATTACCTTCCCCGACGGCCGTAAATTGTTTATGGGCTCTTCTGGAACCGGTGCGCCTCCAGATGGCTCTGATCCTAACGAGCGCTAATAATGCACTCTAGGCTAAAAGCCTGCGCTGCTGTGGCAATGCAGGCTTTTTTATTGGGTCAAAGAATTAGAAAACGGGGGCTATATCTCGATCAAAGCTGCCACCATCTCGAAAGACCACTGAGCGCTCGTAGAAGCCGGCACTTTCGAGCCGGACGGTGACTTCGTTAAAACTTTGATTTTCCCAGAACCAGCCGTGTATGCCCGTGAAATTAGCATGGTATACCCCGGCACTGCCCCTTCCCGTAGTTTGCTCATAACTCTCCACCCCTTCTTCTTCGACCATTCCTTCTGGGTCAGCATGCATGTCGAATACAAGATCACCGCTGGCGGTCCATGAAAATACCATCGTGCTGCCTTCTTGCAGATAGTATTTATATTCAACGGATTGAAAAGGCTCCAATATGAACTCGGCGCTATCAAGCTTATGTGCCTGTTCGGATTTTTCGAACGGGCTGGCACTTGCATCGGCGAGATCAAGAAGGCCTAGCGCTCGCCCTGTGCCTAATGGGTCAACACCAAACTCGGCAGGCAACACTGCAACAAAGAGAGTGAGCAGTGCGCAGCTCACCGCACCGCCAACGGCTAAGGCGATTTTGCTGCGGTTATTGGCTGGTGATTCCATGCCCTTGCTCCGTGACTAAATTAGTAGGAAGTGCTTAGAAAATAGGCGCTGAGTTGATACGAGGTCAATAAAAAACCACCAGTCATCAGCACGGTGTTGATCGTGAAAGCATACTGCAAATCTTTGGCGCGAGTTCGCCAAAGTGTTAGAGCGAGCAGGATTACCGATAAGGCTAACAGCTGACCTAGCTCGACGCCGATATTGAAGCTAATAATATTCACAATGAGCCCGTTGGGGCTGAGGTTGAATGCTTGCAATTTTGTCGCCAAGCCCAGTCCATGAAACAGGCCAAACACAAAAACGGCCAGCTTGGGCTCGACGTGCCAGCGTGACGGGCTACGAAACCCACCCATATTTTCGAGCGCCTTGTACACGATCGAAAAACCAATCATGGCATCGATCAGGAAGGGGTTCACTTCTAGATTGAGCAATACGCCGCTGAGCAAGGTAATGCTGTGCCCTAAGGCAAACAAAGATACAAACTGCAGTACGTGAAAAGGGCGCGAAAGTAAAAATACTACGGCAAAAAGATAAAGTAGGTGGTCATAGCCCGTTACCATGTGTTTCGCCCCTAAATACATAAATGGGGCAATGGCTTGGCCATCGATGCCCTGCACGTAGTTCGCATCACTGCCGGCAATGGTGTGCCCGAGTGCTGCTATCGGTGCAAAGAAAGTGATAAGCAAAGCTAAAACACTTAGGCGCATTGAAGGCAATCCGCTTAGTCGCTCGCGAAGCGCGAGATTTCGGGGTTATAGGTTTGGTGGCAGGCGGTACATACGCTGTAAATTTGCGCGCCAGCCTGGAAAAAATCTTCTTGATTCTGTGTGTCGGCAGAGCGATAGGCCAATGCCGCAGCAGTGCTTAAGGCGTTGGCATAGGTCAACCAGCCGTCATTGTCGACGGCGCGCCCTGGCAGAGCCAGTGAGTTGCCGGCCTCAATCAATTGCGCTGCTTTTTGTTTAACGAACAGCCATTCTTCGTCCGTTTCCGGGTAAAGCTCCTCATAGCCCGTGCGGATATCATCGACCCAGCCCGCGGAATCCCATAAGACGTCGGCGACAGGTTCGAGTACATAATTCATATACTCCTGCATATCTAGCTGCAGGTCGAAATTTGGCGTTGCATGTGTTGAATTGGCGACTTGAGTAGAGGCTTGGTCGCTGCAAGCCATCATTAGACTGGCGGCAAAGCCGAGTGCTGAGATGCGTGCAACGAGTAGTGTTATTTTTATCATTGGCTCTCCTCCGAAAGTTTTACGCATTAATCTAATAGCATCACTGAGTTTACCCCAATGGGGCGCAGAAAGATTGAGCTATGTCAGTGGCTTAGGCTCCGTTGGTCTAGTGCGCGAAATGCTTGGGCGCGAAACTATTGCGCATGTATCGCACAACGTCCCTTGAGACTCAGTGGCGGCTCCACTATCCTTCACCAAATGCGAAGAATGTTATTACCAGTAGCGGCGTTGTTGTTGTCCGATGCCTTATTGTTGATTGGCCACGGACTACAACTGACCTTACTTCCTGTAAGCGCCGAGCTGCTAGGCTTTTCTGCTGGGCAAATCGGGATGATGGGTTCTACCTATTACCTCGGATTTGTCTCCGGTTGTATATTGACGCCTTTATTAGTGCGCAGGGTTGGCCATATCCGCAGCTTTGCCATCCTTGCGACCAGCTATTCGGCGCTTATCCTGCTGTTTTATGCTTTCCCTGTGCTATTGGTTTGGTTGTTCCTGCGCTTTACGGTGGGTTTGGCTATTTCGGGCCTGTACATGACGATTGAGAGTTGGCTCAGCGAGCGCTCCACATCTGAGACTCGTGGCACTATCTTGTCGGTGTATGTTGTCATCAACATGAGTATGACCATGGTTGGGCAGCAGATGCTGAACCTTTCCGATCCGCTTGGGCAGACCCTCTTTATCGTAATTTCGGTATTGTTGTCTTTAGCGCTAATACCAGTATGTCTGACCACTGCGCTTGCGCCGGCGCCGATCCACACCGTGCGCATCGATCTGCGCAAGGTCTGGAATCTGTCGCAAGTGGGGGTTGCTGGCGCTATAGCTACTGGGCTTGTGACGGGGGCATTTTGGTCGCTTGGTCCACTCTATGCGCGCGAGATTGGGCTCGATACTCAGGCGCTCACCATGTTCCTAAGTGTTGTTGTGCTTGGAGGGGCTATTTTTCAGCTGCCTATTGGGCGGCTTTCGGATCGTTACGATAGACGTTTGGTGTTGTTCTACACCGCAATTCTAGGGGTAGTGTTATCTGCTTTGCTGGCAATCATTCCGGGTTTAGATAGCTGGGGCTTGGCCGTGCTTGCGTTCTTCTGGGGCGGCTGCGTGATGACGCAATACGCGATCAGTCTTGCCCATGCGAACGACCGTGCAGCTCCTGAGGACTTTGTGATGGTGGGTAGCGTGATGTTGCTTTCGATGGGGGTGTTTTCAGCCCTGGGGTCTGTCATAGCCGCTTTCTTCATGCAATGGTTTGGTCCGCGCGGCCTGTTTTTGTTCTCGGTGATCTGTTTGTCTGGATTTGCTTTTGCCATTGCGGCTCGTCGGCGTGTGCATGTATTGCCTGTACATGACGAAACCGAGCCGTTCCGTGCTGTGGCCGGTGCAACTACGCCGATGTCTTTGGAGTTAGACCCTCGTAATGAAGAGGTGGACGAAGATGCTGAATCCGAGTATGAACAAGAGCAAGTCTATGAGGATGAGGCAGAGGATATTGACTCTTCGACTCAGTAACAATTCTTTGCGCTATGACAAGCGAATTACACGCGACTTCGATTGTAAAGCTAAATGCGATGTATTATCATTTGAGCTGTAGATTTGTCTCATTTTTAGCTTTTTAGGAGCGCAGCGTCATGCGAAAAGTTCTCACAGTCCTTGGTACTCTCATTAGTATTTCTGTGGCCCAGGCGGACGAGGTCAATATATATTCAGCGCGTCAGGAAAACCTGATTAAGCCTATCCTCGATATTTATTCGCAAGAGACTGGAACAACGATCAATTTGGTTACCGGTGGCGCGGATGAGTTGATTCAACGCCTCTCACTTGAAGGGGATAACTCACCTGCGGACTTGTTGTTGACTGTTGACGTTGGGCGTTTGCATAGAGCGAAAGACGCCGGGGTTTTGCAGCCGGTCAGCTCGTCATTGCTGGAGTCTGAAATTCCTGCGCAATACCGTGACTCGGAAGGGTATTGGTATGCCATGTCCTTACGCTCACGCGTGATCGTCTATGACAAAGAGCGTGTTGATCCTTCGCAAATCAGCAGTTATGCCGATTTAGCTGACCCGATGTGGCGCAACTCGGTTTGTGTGCGCTCCTCATCTAATATCTATAATCAATCACTCGTCGCGTCGATGGTCGGTCACAATGGCGTTGCGCAGACTGAAGAGTGGGTGAAGGGCTTGGTGGCTAATTTCGCTCGTAGCCCACAAGGCGGAGACCGAGATCAGATATCGGCGATTGAGGCTGGGCAGTGCAAATTGGCGCTAGTAAACACTTACTACTTGGGTGGTTTGCTGACATCGACTAATGCCGATGAGCGTGAGACCGGTGAGGCTGTAGCGGTGTTATGGCCGGATCAAGAAGGTAATGGTGCGCACATCAATATCAGTGGCGCGGCCGTGACTAAGGCTTCGAAAAACAAAGAGGCCGCAGTGGCCTTGATGGAGTATCTAGTGAGCGATGAGGCACAAGCTTGGTATGCTGAGACTAATAATGAATACCCTGTACGCACAGACGTCCCAGTCAGTGATGTGTTAGAGTCGTGGGGTGAATTTAAGGCTGATGACATTGCCTTAGATCAATTAGGCATTCACAATGCCGAGGCTGTGCGTCTTATGGATCGCGCGGGTTGGAAATAAACACCTTATTGAGTAAGTCTCACGTTCGATGCCCATATTGAGTACTTCTATTACCGAGGCCCCGCAAGGGGCCTTGTCGTCTCTTAGGACCCGATTCTCCGGGCACGGCCTGACGCTCAGTATTCTGCTTCTCTGCCTTATTCTTAGCATCCCAGTGCTCACTATTTTCTACTCGGTCTTCAGCAGTAGTGAAGGAGTGTGGGAACATCTTGCCAATACCGTTCTTAGCGACTACATCACCCAATCGGCATTGCTGATGGTGGGTGTCGGGGTCTGTGTACTCGTGCTTGGGATTGGCCCGGCATGGCTTGTGACTATGACCAAGTTTCCTGGCAGTCGCATTCTGGAGTGGGGATTAGTGCTGCCTCTTGCCATGCCAGCCTATATTATTGCCTATACCTACACTGGCATGTTGGACGTCGGTGGCCCGGTTCAAAGCTGGATAAGAGATACTTTTGATGTGCGCTATGGGGATTATTGGTTCCCAGAGATTCGCTCTATTGGTGGTGCAATCACCATGTTATCGCTAGTGTTATACCCCTATGTTTATCTGCTGACGCGTACCGCATTCATTGAGCAATCTGTGTGTGTGCTTGAAGTGTCGCGCACGCTTGGTGCTAGCCCATTCAAGGCGTTCACAAGAGTGGCCATACCTCTTGCTCGGCCAGCGATTATTGCTGGTTTGTCCTTGGTTCTGATGGAGACATTAGCCGATTATGGCACCGTGCAATATTTTGGTGTTTCGGCCTTTACTGCCGGCATTTTTCGCACTTGGTTTGGCCTAGGTAGCCCTACAGCGGCGGCGCAATTAGCCGCAGTGCTAATGATCTTTATCCTCATGCTAGTCTTAGCTGAACATTGGTCTCGGGCCAAGGCGCGTTATCACCACACGAGCAATAAATACACACGTCTGCCGCGTATCGAACTGCGTGGCTGGAAGCGCATTGGGGCGATGCTTTATTGCTACTTGCCTGTATTGCTCGGCTTCTTGATTCCATTCATCCAGCTATCTTTTTGGGCCGTTGAGACTTGGGATCTGCTAGATCGCTCTAGCTTTCTAACACTTTTTGCCAACAGCCTGAAGCTGGCATCAATAACTGCCGGTATCGCTTTGGCATTAGCTTTGTTCATTACTTATAGTAAACGTTTGCGGCCTGGCTTATTGCTGCGCAGCATAGTGCGTGTCCTAAGCATGGGCTACGCCATTCCTGGTACGGTGGTCGCGGTAGGGGTGCTGATACCTTTTGCATGGTTTGATAACACGTTAGACGCTTGGATGCGTGCGACCTTCGATGTTAGTACGGGGTTGCTCTTTAGCGGCACTTTGGTTGCGGTAGTATTTGCCTATCTTGTGCGTTTTTTACCGGTGTCGATGAATACACTCGATGCCGGTTTGGGCAAGATTAAACCTACAATGGATGATGTTGGGCGCTCTTTAGGTTTGCGTCCATTGCAGATTTTGCGTCGGGTTCACATACCCGTGATGCGCGGTTCTTTGTTGACCGCGGCACTTTTAGTATTTGTGGATGTGTTGAAAGAGCTACCTGCCACCTTGATTCTGCGACCCTTTAATTTTAATACCTTGGCCATTCGTACCTATGAATTGGCAAACCAAGAACGACTTGCGGAGGCCTCTAGCACGGCCTTAATGATTGTGTTGGCAGGGATTATCCCTGTTATTATTCTCAGTTTAACCATTTCCAAATCCCGGCCCGGTTATGAATCCAGTACTTGAACTTAATGATGTAGCAGTAGCGCTTGAGGGGAATGTCATCGTCCATGGCGTCTCGATGCAGTTGCGCGAAGGAATGATCGGTTGCTTATTAGGGCCAAGCGGTTGTGGTAAGACTACGTTGCTGCGAGCGATTGCGGGGTTTGAACAAGCCTTAGAGGGTGAGATTCGCATCGCTGGTCAGGCGGTCAGTAATCAAACCTCTTGTTTGCCTGTTGAGAAACGCCAAGTTGGTATGGTGTTTCAAGATTACGCATTATTCCCGCACCTAACGGTGAAAGAGAACATCGCCTTTGGATTAAATGGTATGAGCCATGCGCAAAAGAACGCGCGTGTTGAAGAGCTAGCGGTCATGTTAAAAATTAACGAATATTTACATACCTATCCGCACAGGCTTTCCGGTGGGCAACAGCAGCGTGTGGCTGTTGCGCGTGCGATGGCACCTAAGCCGCGCATCTTATTGCTTGATGAGCCATTTGCTAGTCTCGATGTTGAGTTACGAGAAGAGATCGCACGTGAGATTCGTCATGTCTTAAAGCAAGACGGCATTACCGCAATCTTAGTTAGCCACAATCAATATGAAGCGTTCGCGATGGCTGACGAGATCGGTGTGATGCGCACTGGTCAGTTGCTGCAATGGAGCACCCCCTTCGATTTATACCATCAACCTAGCAGTCCTTATGTGGCCGACTTTGTTGGTGAAGGAGTGTTTCTCAATGGCTCCGTGCTTGATGCGTATCGAGTTGAGACGGCCTTGGGGGTCTTGGAAGATGCTCAGCCCCATGGCTATGAGCTGGGCGCAACCGTGATGGTGCTAATCCGTCCCGATGATGTGATCCACGATGATCACAGTACTAGTACTGCAAAAGTAATCGAGAAAGCATTTCGAGGCTCGCAGTATTTGTATACCTTAGAGCTAAGTGATGGAACGCGAATCTTAAGTCTAGTGCCTAGCCATCATCGCCACGAGCAGGGCGAGATGATAGGCATCCATATAGAGATGGATCACTTAGTCGCATTCAACTTGGTATAGGGCTTAGATTTCAATCAGGATTTTTCTTGGTCAACTAAGAAGTTTTCTAGGCTTTCCCCTGTGAGCTTTTTGATCTGCGAGAACACAAACCAAATCGCTAGCATCAAAATAATCATGCTCGGCAGGGCAATCACTGGGTAGCTCAAAGCCGTCATTTTTCCCAACTCTTCGCTGTATTCACTCGTCCCGGGCGGGCTAACCAAGATGATTTTGGCGAGTACATAGTTCAGGATTGATGACACGAAGAACGAGCCAGCCACAATGAATGATGCCTGCCCCATGCGGCGTTCGAACATTGCCGTTTTACCATTCTCTGCCAATGCCGCATACAGGGCATCCACACGCACAAGTTGTGCATTGAGAATCAGTGTTTTTACTAACGGAAAGCGCGTGCGCTGTGTAAACAGCACAGCAATACCGATAATGGCAGGGATAGCTGCCTCTTTAATGGCAATGTACTGCGGGTCCAATTCTAAAAGGCTAATGCCGCCTGTCAGGAAGACGCTGACGATTCCCAATATTGAGAAAGGGTTTACTTTTCCCGACTGTTTTAAATCCCACAAGCCATAACCGATCGGAAAAGCTAAAGCCACGACAATGCTTAGTGCTGGGCCAAGGCTATCGTCCGCACTAAGTTTGCTGAGAATGAATACCGGGATAATGATGTTAAACGCAAGATTAGCAAGAAAACCACCTTTAGGAGGTGGCGTGACCGCAGCCTCGTTTGAAGAAGGGGATGCTTGCTCGACAGGTTTATCTTGGCTCATCTTTAGGCTCGGTATTCATGGACAATTTTAGTAAGGCTTGGAGTATACGAAATAAATACCCACTGTCCCATGAGAAATGTGCTTAAACCGTTGTGACGGGTAGTGAATCTCCCGCTCCCCATTCAGACCACGAGCCATCGTAGATCGAGATGTCGCTGTATCCCGCCAGATGGGCTGCAAAGGCAATGACGCAGGAAGTGACACCTGAGCCGCAAGTCGCAATGATTCTGCTGTCTTTTGGCGCCAGCGTGAATAACGCTGCCTGTAGTTCGGGGATTGGGCGCATATGGCCATTGGCGATTAGTTCGTCAAAAGGCAGGCTATATGCCCCTGGCATATGACCGCCGCGCAGGCCCGGGCGTGGTTCTGGCGCGCGGCCATAGAATCGATCTGCAGAGCGAGCATCTAGAATGCGCACATCTGGTGCGGTAGTGGCGAGTAAGACTTCATGTGTAGCGCTAATCATTGTTGGACGAGCATGGGCTTCAAAGTTGCCCAGCTTTGCCAAATTGTCGTCGGTAGCGTTGCTCTGCACTGCTAGTCCTGCAGCCTCCCAAGCGGGTAGGCCGCCATCGAGGATGGCACAGTTGGCGTGTCCCATGGTTTTTAACATCCACCAAGCCCTAGGGCTCGTCTGTATACCATAGCTATCGTAAACCACTATTAAGCTGTCTTGGTTTATTCCTAATCGCTGCGCTTCACTGCTGAAGAGCTCTGCGCTGGGCATCATATGGGGAAGGCTTGCCTCATGATCGCAAATGCGGCGATCGAAATCGAAAAATTTAGCGCCAGGAATGCGCTTTTTTTGCCATTCTTGCTCGCCGTCGCGCTGAGCCGCGGGCATGTGCCAGCTAGCATCAAGAACAATGAGTTTGTTCTCATTCTGCATCGCTTTCTCTAGCCATGCTGTGGACACAAGCGAAGGAATTTGCTCATTGTTCAACATTCTGTTGCTCCTGTATTTCACTCAATTTTTGGCTAAGCCATCATAACAAGCGTGGCAAATCCCGACAGCTTCTATTTGCTTCCGACTTAATTAAGGCTTTGGGTGGACAATGAGTTGTCAGTTATTACAATTGGAGCACTAAAAATAATCAACTAAAAATCAAGGGATAATAAGAATGGATACAAAAAGAACAGTATTTTCTAGCAGCATGCTTGCCCTAGCGCTAGGAGTGGGAATTGGGCTTATGGGGGTGTCTAACGATACCTATGCGGCAAACAATAATAAGAGTGAAAAAAGCGCCAAAAGTGAAAAAAGCGAGAAGAGCGAAAAGAGCAGTAAGGACAAAGCGCTCGCTATTTTAGGGGCAGTGGCAGATTTTGAGGCGCAAGCAATCTATATCATAGGTCAAGGCTTTGATAATGGTGGCAGTGCGCAGGTCGAGTTAGGCGCACTCGGCAATATCAGCGATAGCTGCATATCGGATTTGGCGGCAACGCCGCAAGTGATCACTTGTAGTTTTGATAATTATGGAATGCCAACTGCCGGAGATTATTTGCTTAATGTCAGTACAGGCAATGGTAGCAAAAAAAACCATGAATTTGCCTTTAGTATTGGAGCGATAGGACCTGTAGGCCCACAAGGTGAGGTCGGCCCGCAAGGTGAAGTAGGTCCGCAGGGCGAGATGGGGCCACAGGGGATCGCTGGACCACAAGGCGAGATAGGACCACAGGGCGAGGTCGGCCCACAAGGTATTCAAGGTCCTAGAGGCGAGGTTGGTCCGCAAGGAGTTCAGGGGATTCAAGGTGAGCGAGGTCTAACTGGATTGGCAGGCGCGCAAGGCCCGCAGGGCCCTCAAGGAATCCAGGGTCCTCAGGGTCCCCAAGGTCCGCAACCTTCCAATAACTATAGTTTAGGCACTCTCAGTACAATCGGGGAAAACTGGTTAATTAATTCGGATAATCAAAGGGAGAAAACCTTGTCAGCGGGGTGTTTTCCTGGGCAGGTTGCCGTTAATGCGGGGTTCGAATTTTCAACGGATTTGAACTATGTTGATCATAATTCTGATGGCCATATTGATGCAGTGTATAACGGCATTGATGACCTGGCGGTGATTCGCTCAACGCCAACATTTAATGGCGATGGTTGGAATATTACCTTGCGCTATACAGGGGATTTACCAATACGGATGACATTAAACTCATCGATTACCGCCGTTTGTATCGATGGAACATTTGCGTTGTGATGTTCGCCGGGGCCTAGTTTTCCTGGGCTCCGGCACTACGCACGGTTTCGAAGTCGTGTTTGATCTCCAGCGCTTTTTCTGCGCGTTGCAGGGCCAGGTTCGCATGAAATGTGGCTGCGTCACCCATAAGGCCATTGTTTATTGTAGCCAGTGTGCCAAGGGCTTTTTGAAGACGCACTCCTAGCTCTACTGTTTTTGCTCCATCTCGCGCAAGTGATGTGAAGGCGTCATCAAACATGTCGCGAATAGACAGAGTTGGAACGGCAATTCGATCAAATTTAATCTCGTTTCTTTCCTCTTCCGATAAAGGGTTGCTCCACTGGCTAAAAAGACGAACAAGCGTGCCGATGACATCAATGGCAGTGCCTGGGTCATTGATCGCCGGAGATAGAGCTTTGCCCGCGATCTCTGACAATACGATCAGACCAAAACGAGGATCGTCATCGAACACACGGTCATCACCGAGTGTGAACGCTTTGTTTAAAGCCTCATCATTGTGTAGTTCTTTAGCGTTTAGCTCGCTCTTAATATAGGCGAGTGGGCGCTCTGGCGTAATAAAGGTGCCAGGTAGTGCACTGATAATAATTTTGGCATCGTGTTCTTGCGCCCAGCACTGTAGCTGTTCGAAATCGATGTGTTGAAGATACGCGATTTTTTTGCTAACTAGTGCCTGCCCTTGTCGATCATCTTGGTCACATTCATTGCAGGAGAAGGTAGGCGCAAGGCGGCGCCGAGCTAGGGCGGCACTAGTGGCATCTTCAACTTTGTCGACTGTTTCGCCAAGGCGGCCGAGACGTGCGATGCGATCTACCCAGCGAACAAAGGTTAGAATGACTACGGCGAATACAGTGATTGTGATAACGAATAAACAGAACAGGCCGGCTTGTTCGAAAAAATCGTTAGTGACAGCGGAGAGCGCGACAATACTAAAAATGAAGGAGCCGATGAAGGTAGATAAGGCGTTTTGGGAAACGTCATCACTTACGACTAAAGTGAAAGAGCGCGGGGTGGCTGAGCGACTAGCCGAGGCATAGGCCGAGACCATTGAGGCTACCGAAAAGGTGGCTATCGCAAGCATACTGCTAGCCATTACAGTCAGTAAGGTTTCTACAGAGTCTGCGCTGACCTCAGGGAGGTCACCGGCAAAGCTTAGTGTTTCAGCAAACTTAGAACCAAAGGCTGCGGCAATAGATAGAATCGCCATGAGCAATGGTTTTACCCAGAGCTTTTCCTTAATTCGGTTGATAAGAATGCGAAGTTGATCTCCTGATAGCGGTGGAATTTTTGTTCTCCTTTTATTTGGCGGCTATTGAGATTTTCTCCAAGGCGAGGGAGTTGCAAAAGTACTAATATATAAGGCTTCTACCTTTTCGCGTGCCCATTGGGTTTTGCGCAAAAATTTCAGTGATGATTTGATAGACGGGTCGCTTCTAAAGCAATTGATATTAATGCGCTGCGCAAGGCCGTCCCAACCATAGTGTTCTTGTAGGCGTTCGACTATCGTCGCTAAAGTGATGCCGTGTAGTGGATTGTTCGCTTGTTCTGTATTCATTTGTTTAATATTTTTACCATGACCATGGCACCTGTTCCATAAGTTTCATTTGCGGGAGGGTGTTCTTGCAATGTGAAGCCAAATTTTTCCCAATACGTGCATGAGTCTTGAATTGCCACTAGTAAGACGCGGGCGAAGCCTTGGGCCTGCGCATAGTCAAGCAAGTGCTTGACTAACTGCGTGCCAATACCTCGTTTAGCGCTCTCACGCATAATAGCGAGATCATGAAGGAAAAGAATGTCTCCTGCGATGTTTTTATCTACTGGAGCGTATAATTTTGGTGGTTCGTGGCTATTCCAGGAGTGCGCTAGCAGATAAGCAGTGATCTCGCCGTGGTGCGCATATGCAAAGCAGCTTTGTGGCGAGTGCTCCCACTTACTCTTGAGTGTGGCAAGAGGTTCTGGGGCGATACTGCGATAGGCTTGCGCTTGTATCGCCATTATTTGCATCCAATGATCTTCTTCAATAGCAATAATTGGCATAGAAACGTTCGTAGTTAGCGATTGATTAGCAAACGATTATTGGTGTCTCGGTTGCGGGTGATCGCTGAGTCATCATGCCCGCTCGGCGCTAATTTTGACAATCGATCATAGAGCACGACATTGACTGTGGCGGCTAGGTTCATGCACCCCGTTGTGGGAATGTAGACGACGCTGTCAGCGCGATCGATCACAGACTGAGCAATGGAGCCATCTTCCGGCCCAAAGACGTACAGTGCGTTCTCAGGGTGTTCAAATTGAGTTAGCAGCGATGCTCCCTCGACAAACTCAACACAGACGACTTTCATCGGGACTGTAGTAGGAGCAAGGATGTCCTCGACCTGGAGTAAAGGGATCTGGCTAGCGCTATTTTGGGTGTCAGTATGGTATTTGGCGGCACGCGCAAAGCGCACGCCCGTATAACGGACTTCGTTGGCCCGATAGCAACCTGCTGCGCGCATGACAGCACCGACATTACTAGGACTTTTAGGGTCGATGAGGCCAATGACGACTTTGTGTGGGCGTGGCATAGTTCGCTCGCTATTCAAGCATTCAAATGCTTTTTGATGTAGGGAGGGGCTTGGTGAATACTTAAATTCAGACAAAGATTGAATTGCATGTAGTGACGCAACTCTTTCTGTAATGCTTGAGCAAATGCCTCGATATCTTTAACACTTCTTTCCAAGTGAAGCTGCAAAATATGCAGTGTTCCGGTAGCCCTATCCGCTTTACAGTCCATGCGCGCACATAGCAACCCCTGCCACAAAATGGGAAGGCAGAAATAACCAAGCTTTCTTTTTGCCTCAGGGACATAGCATTCGATGAGGTAGTCAAACCCAAATAGAGCCTGTATGCGTTTGCGCTGTATGAGCAAATTGTCAAACGGCGACAAAATCTTGAGTTGATTACGCGCAAGAGATTTGCGTAATTGTGATAGGGCGCTGGGAAGCGCGAAGTATATTTGCCCATCGACCTGAAGTGATAATACTTCACCACTTGCAAGCATTTCTTGCAGGCAGGTCGTGATTCTTCCTTTAGTATCTTTGAGCAAATAGCTCATATGAGCCGGCTGGCCAATGCCATTGGCTTGTAGATAACGAGTGATGAGAAAGCGACTATGTTCTTCTGGGCTTGGCACCCGCAAGTCGATCCCTTTTGGAACAACTCTTTCGCTTAGGTCATAGACTTTGTGAAAATTGATGCGTTTTGGCACCATTAGCTCGCCTTGCATAAATAAGGTCTCTAGGGCGCGCTTAGTGGGTTTGCTCTTCCAATGTCCTGTTGCTAGGTGGCTATCATCGAAATCTTTGGCCATTAATGGCCCTTCGTCAGTAATTCTTTTCAGAACAGCTTGCATGAGTTTTTCATCTCGCACATACCAATGCTTTTGCTCTCTATCGGCAATGGCAAGCTTGCGGGGGAGACTGAAGCGATAGTCCTGCATTGGCAGATAGGCTGCCGCGTGTGACCAATATTCAAAGACCTTTTTCTCTGAAACTAATTGATCGAGCTGTTCTGGCTTATAGCGAGGGTTGCGATTCCACAAGGTATGGTGATGGGCGCGTTGTACGACTGAAATCGTATCAATTTGCACATACGATAGATGTTCAATTGCTGAAAGGGTCGCTGCTTGCGCACTGCCGGACTGTTTCGTCGGCGGCAAGCGCTGGGCAAGCAGGACCAATTTCTGCGCTTGTTTTAATGTTAGCGTCTCACTCGCGTGCAAAGTCTCTACCTAATGTCATTTAACCCGGTGCAAGGCGCAAATTTTATTGCCTGATGGGTCGCGTAAATACGCTAGATAAAGTTTACCATTTGCGCCCTCACGGATGCCGGGTGGGTTTTCGCAGCTTGTGCCGCCACTAGCGACGCCGGCTGCGTGCCAAGCATCCACGAGTTCGGTGCTTTTTGCGGCAAAGCCAATTGTGGATCCATTGCCATGGCAGGCAGGGTTGCCATCGATTGGTTTGCTGAGGCTGAAAACACCTTTATCAGTGACATAAAAGCAGCGTCCTAAGTCATCTATTACGCCTGGCGCGTGCCCAAGGGCACCCAAAGTGGCATCGTAGAATGTTTTTGATGCTTGAATGTCATTGGCGCCGATCATTATATGGCTGAACATTACTTGTTCCTCATTTGAGATTGGATGAAATAAACTCGCCTACGCTAAAAAGTGAGCGGCATAGGCCGTTGTAAAGGCGTTTTCTTGAAAGGCTTTGAGGCCGGCATTGCTTGCGGAGATGGGTAAGGGGTTGTCCGATAAGGCCGACTTGATCTGAGAGGAAGTAAGTAGAATGACATCAAGATCCTTTAGCAACTGGATGGCAGCCTCTAGTTTGAAACTCACTGCGCCACCAGCAAACTTCCCTTTTGTTAGGCGCTCTTTTATGGCGACTTTCTCGACCTTGTAATCACTCATTAGCTTTTCGAATGCAAACTGAAACTGCTGCAAGTCTGCGCGAGTGTGTTCTTTAGGAAGAGACAATTTTCTCACTCTGCAGTCGGGTAATGTAAATTGGGAATTCTCCTGTTGTAATATGCAAATCACGGCATCGTTGGCGGCGAGTTCAACTCCACAGACTCTCATTGTTCTTCCTTTGTTTAGCGATATTGTCAGTGTTTAATAAATAATGCTTTTGTTTGACTAGATTTCGAACGCTTAGGGTGTGTATAGGACTACACGGTTCCTGCCGGCGCCTTTAGCCTCATAAAGGGCCTTGTCAGCATTATCTAGCAATTTGCTTGGTTGGGTCACTTGCTCTGTTAATTCAGCAATGCCGATGCTCACTGTGTAGTGAATACTGACATCGCCATAAACGAATGACTCTGATTCCGTCATTTTCCTTAGCCTCTCGCCCATGCATTGCGCGGCCATCTCGTTTGCATTAGGAAGAATGATGGCAAACTCTTCTCCGCCTAGGCGCCCAATAGTGTCTTCTGTTCTTATTGAGCGATTGGCAATTTTGGCGAAATGCTGCAAAGCCAAATCACCTACGTAATGCCCGTATGTATCATTAACTTTTTTGAAGTAATCGATGTCGACAGTGATGACTGAAAGCGGCTTTTTACTGCGCCTTGCACTGGCGATCTCTTTGTCGAACGCCATGAGAAAGGCGCGTCGATTGTACAGCTGGGTTAACTCGTCGGTCATTGCAAGTTGAGACAAATGCGCTTTGAGCTTTTCAGTTTCAGTTACATCGCGAACCAAGGCAAACATTTGCTTTTTACCGCCAACTACAATGCCAATGATGTTCATTTCAACAGGGAACTTACTTCCATCGCGACGCACGTGCACACTATTTACTGTGCAGCCTTCGCCAGCATCTAACGATGGCCAAAGGTTTTCACTATCGTTAGCGCTATCTTCAATCTCACTAATATTTGTATGCAGTAGCTCTTCACGGGTGTAGCCTAATTGGCTACAGGCAATATTATTGACGTCAAGAAATCTGCCCTCTTCGTTATAGACAAAAAAGGCATCAGGCGCGTTTTCTATGAGCATACGCAAGCGCGCCTCATTGATGCGAAGTAGTGCTAGCTCTGCGGTAATTCTTTTTGAAAAGCGGTTTTCATAGCTGACAGAGTAAAGCGGGAATAGAATTAGCAGAATGGCCGCAACGGAAAGCGTCGCGATCATCGCATCGCCTTCAATAAGAAAACCACCTGTGCTGGCTAAGGGGGTATCGCTTGGAACAATGCTCAGCGCTGCCATCCCGGTGTAATGCATACTAGAAATAGCAGTTCCCATCACAATGGCGGTGAGTATTTTCGTGGAAGAGCTCTCAGCAAAAATGCCTTGTTTCATCCTCATCAAAATCCATAACCCAATAGTGGATACGGCTATCGCAATGAAAATTGAAAGTATGACTATCGTCGCGTCATAGCTCATGTCGATATCCATGCGCATCGCGAACATGCCCAAATAATGCATTCCTGCAATGCCAAGCCCCATTATTAGGCCGCCTGCGAACACCCAGTAAGGCTGACGCAAGAGATAGACAAACGAGAAGCCGCTGAAGCTCGCGGCAATGGCGATCAATAAAGAGATGATGGTATACCCGGCTGAATAGCGCATTGGCATGGGGAGTTGTAAAGCAAACATGCCAATGAAGTGCATGGTCCAGATGCCAAGGCCGAGAGCTGTGGCGCTAGTCCACAGCCATACGTTTAACACTCCTTTTTTTCGCGAGTTTATGACAGTACTAGCCAATTCGAGAGCGACATAAGACGACAGCACTGCCGTTGCCACGGAAATAACAAGTAGGGGCAAGCTGTAGCTAATCTCGAGTGGGTTCATCATTTGATCTTTACGCAAGGCTTGAAGATATGGACTATAAACCATAACGCTATTGGTTAAAGCCAGTTTGTGCAAAACCTTTTTTGAGATTTGTGATGGCGGTTTGAGTCCATCTTAACCTATTGGGTTTGATTGGTGTACGTGTTGTGGATTGCTTTGCCGAATTTACTGGTAAGCACTGAAGAAGGCAGCAGTTAGTGTCAAGCTAATTAGTAGACTAATAAACATCGTAGCGATGAAAAGACTCTTTTTCGCAAGATTGCGACCGTTGTAGGCAAGATAAGATTTACTAACGGTACTGCCGAGCAGGATTATAAAGAGCAGAGTCATGAGGTCGGCCCCTTGGGCCTGCATTCCCCACTGAGTCATCACTGACGCCAAAATAGCATGTGCTTCGAAGAGTGAGACAATGAATGTGCTGATGCCTTGCGACAAGCCTAATTCGTTACCAATGAAGTTCATGGCTGCCACCAGCACCAATATCAAAGCCGAGAACTTTGCTACATTCTTCCAGATGATGGGGTGATCATTGAGCAGTTCAATGTCGGCGGGCACGGTAGAAGGCGCTAACTTCGCAAACTTGGGGCTATAGCTGACATAGAGGATGGCGATGCCCATACACCCAAGCTGTATTGCAAAAGGGAGATAGAAAACAATAGAGGTGTCATCAGAGAGAAAGTAGATAATGAAAAGACATTCGAGAAGCATGGCGCAGACGGCAAAGAACAAGGTCAAAAGTAGTTCGCGTTCATTGGCCAACGAGAATTTGCTTTCATTAAGAGTTTGCAGAAAGACTGCGGTGCTAGAAATAAAGCCACCGAGGAAGCCTTGTAATTGAAAACGGCTCCTTTTGCTTAATAGATGGAAGGCGAAAAAACTGAAAAGCTCTAAACTGCCAACAAGGGGCACGATTTTGAGTAATGGGAAAAAGTGCGCGATGACAAAAAAGCCAGCTAGAACCGCGATGTCAAACCAGATGTGTTTGTCTTTAAAGTGGGTGGAAAGCGGAGTGTTGTGTTCCATCTGGTGGCTGGCAGTCTCGAAGGGTGGAAGTGATTTATCTTACTTCTAATGGGTGCCTATTCCTATGATAAAGGTCAAGGTGCTTGTTGAGAGGTGCGCCTCCGCTCGGTTTGTGCTACCGACGTCACCCCTTAATCAGTAGCACCTGCCTTTAGAGTCCGGGGTTCATATTAA